>JADCFN010000016.1 GCA_020249505.1 Roseomonas sp.
GCCCCATTCGAGCCTTGACGGGCAGACACCGGACGAGGCCTATTTTACCGCGCTGCCATCAATTCCGATGGCGGCCTAACCAAGGTAGGAATACACTTAGGAGACGCCCAGGAACTGTTCAAACAAACCGAGCCACCTCTCTCCGAAAGCGCCTTCTTTAAATCATCAATCAGCCCGCCCTTGGCGAATAAGTCCTGCGGCTCTCGTCCAGCCAGAAGCTAATCCAGTAACGCTTTGTCGATTGCCATATCAATGGGTCCTTTCATTCCATCCATATGACCCCGCGCACAAAATTACGGATAGGGCCGCTTTGCTACCGAAGCCAATTTGGCCGCCATGGCAGATCGCGGCATCAGGGCCTATCTCACGCCCGGCCGCATCAGGCACGGCGAGACCGATCCCACAGCCGGGCGTGTGCTCAAACGAAAGCCCTGATGCAGGCAATGGCTGACAAGATTAGACGTGCTGGGCGACGTAGCCGATATCGGCTGCGAAAACACACCGCCGAACCGGTATTCGGTCAGATCAAGCAGCCCAGAGGCTTCCGACAATTCCTCCTCCGAGGGCTCAACCAGGTCAGAGGCGAATGGGCCATGATCTGCACCGCCCACAACATCCTCAAGCTCTACAAAGCAACAGGATAAACAAAGGGGGACACGCAGCAGAAACCTTGCTGGGGTCAACGTGAAAAAAAGGCCGACGGCCATTAACAGACAGGCTCCTAGGCGTTGCGTGCAGATAGATTTTACGCAGGTCGAGAGCGCCTGTTTGCTGATCAATGGCATCACACTCAATGTAGACACCGGCTTCAAAGGAGATATCCGCCTTGAAAGTTTTCTCATTCATATGAACGCCTCCCTTTGGCTGACTGGTCCCGCCGAGAGGACCGAACAATTCGTTAGCGCATCGTCATACCTACCGTAAGCGCCAGCGCGCCGAGCAGGTTGTGAATGGCCTCATATTAGCGGGCTAGCTCAAGGGATTTCTGTAGCGCCTGCTGGTTGGCATGCATCACAAGACCCTGTGCGGTACCGGCCAGTTTGACGCGCACATAGGCACGGCAGGCAAGGACCTGCTGCCCGCCCTAAGCCGACCGCCAAACCATCGGAAACACCTCACTATCCATCGCTACTCCATGCGGCGGTGCGGTCACGTCGGCACGCTTCAGCTAAATCACCACGATCGCCTCAGCAGGTCGGCCCGAAGGAAACACAAGCCTATCGCACAGCAAAGCAAAGGGCGGGAGGCTCTTTTGCCCTCCCACGCGTGATGAGCTTGCTTTTTTTTATGGCGCCTGTGATTCTCGCCACATGAATTTTCCGAAGCAGCCCGTGGATGCCGGACAACCCTTGGCCGGCCCCCTTTTTAGCATCTGTACGCTTGTGACCAACCATGCGGAGTATACCGCGATGGTCCAAAGCTTTGTATCCCGTGGCTTTACTACTGAAACCACAGAGTTTCTCTACCTTGACAATACGATCAAGAATGATTGGGACGCATTTCAAGGCATCAAGCGTTTTCTACTCATGGCCCGTGGAACCTATATAATTGTTTGCCACCAGGATATTCGCCTGCTTTCTGATGACCGGGAAATCCTAGAAAAACGATTGATGGCGCTTGACGCAAGCGACCCTAATTGGGCTTTGGCAGGTAATGCGGGAGCGATGCAGGATGGTTTCCTGGTAACGCGTATCTCAGACCCGCATGGCGACGATCAGCGATGCGGTAATTTCCCAGCGCAAGTTGTAAGCCTAGATGAGAATTTCATCGTTATTCGGCGCGATGGAATGCCAAGCCTTTCTTCTGGACTCAGCGGCTTTCACCTTTATGGGACTGACATGTGCCTACAGGCGCGTTGCGCTGGCCGAACCGCCTGGGTAATTGATTTTCATTTGCGTCATTTAAGCGCGGGCAGTGTGGATCTCAGCTTTCATAAAGCGCAGCGCTCCCTTGAGTCACATTATGATCAAATCCTCAAAAAACCTTGGGAGATACGCACCACATGCACAAAACTATTGCTGGGGGGCGGCGGTTTTCGGCGGTGGCTCGCACGTCGGCGATTGAACCGGAGACTATTGAAAGGTAAGTGAGTTTGCCTCGCGGTTAAGCGCGCCAATTTAATTTGTCACTTCGCCCGCTCCAACGTAGCGCGCGCAAGCGCCAAGGCTTCGCGCAGCAAAGCAATATCTCCAAGCTGGTTGGCGAGAATCAACACTAACGCTGCATTCAAATCAGCACCTTGGCTCTCCGTCAGGCCGCGTTGCGCTTCGATAATGGCGCGATAAGCGGCATCGGGGTCGACGAATCGCGCGCTCGTATCAAGCGCAGTCATGCGGCACCTGCCTTGGCAAGCGCAGCTGCCACAACATCTTGCGTTACCTGATGAAACCGCGCCGCCACGTGGCGATCCGGCCGGATAAGATAGGCTGCGCCGGGGGTCAACGCGAACCGCTCAATCAAAATCCTATCTTTTTCATGAACGTCAATCACGGGCAGCCCATCAATCCCATCAGTGTCGCTAACATTACGGCGCCAGAGCAGCGCAAAATCATGCCGTAACCCCTCACTGAGATAGCCATCGCCCAAAGGCGCATCCGGAATGGGCGTGCCGGGTGAAGGGCCAGCAGCCCAAGGCTGCTCATCAGGCGTGGACAAGGGACTATCCTGATAGACGGTGGGCAAGGAAAGCCGGCCGGAATTGACAAATCGCCTACCGAATTCTGTCAGCCGCGCCAACGCTAGCGCCGCATTGCGAAAGCGGGCCTCCGTCCTGTGGCGGGGCGCGATAAAATCGGTGGCACGCGTAGAATTCAGGATATTTTCATCAGCTGCTTCGGAACGTTCTTGATCATAGCTCGCGATCAGCCCTGCCCTGCCCCGCAACGTAGCAGCGAGCTTCCAGCCGAGATTATCCGCATCCTGCACGCCGGAATTGGCGCCGCGTGCCCCAAAGGGGGAGACTTGATGCGCCGCATCGCCCGCAAAAATCAGCGCGTCATGCACAAAGCGTTCAAGCCGCCGACATTGAAAACGATAGATGGAGATCCATTCAAGTTCGAAATCAGCATGCCCCAACATGCGTTCAATGCGCGGGCGCACCACTCCGGGCTGCCTTTCATGTTCCGTATCTGCCTCCGGCGAAAGTTGCAGGTCAATCCGCCAGATATCATCGGGCTGCTTATGCAAAAGGCAGGATTGGCCTCCATGAAAGGGTGGATCAAACCAGAACCAGCGTTCTACCGGAAAAGGCGCGGTCATGCGCACATCGGCAATCAGGAATTGATCCTCAAACTCCTCACCGATGAATTCAAGGCCTAGCATGGCGCGCATCGGCGAACGCACTCCATCACAGGCAATGACAAAACGCGCATCAAGACGGTAAGGCCCGTCAGGTGTTTCAATGGTAAGCTCTGCGCCATCCTGGTGGTGCCGGATGCCGCTGACGCGATTGAGCCAGCGCAGATCAATACCCAAGGCCTGTGCGCGATCCACCAGGAATTTTTCCGCATAATATTGCTGCAAATTGATGAAGGCGGGCATTTTATGGCCGGCTTCCGGCAGCAGATCGAACTGATAGAGCTGGTCTTCACCCTGAAATACCTTGCCGATATTCCAGCGCACGCCCTTTTCCAGCATGGGCGCGGCACAGCCAAGCCGATCCCAGATTTCAAGCGTACGCTTGGCAAAGCAAATGGCGCGTGAGCCCTCACCGATCCGGTCCTGATCATCCAGCAGCACGCACTCAATCCCGCGCAGCTTGAGATCGATGGCAAGCGTCAGCCCAACCGGCCCCGCGCCAATGATCACGACCGGATAGGATGCGGGTGTGGCCCGCGCCTGATCCGCATGGCGGTGATAGGCGAAACGCGCGAAGGGTTCGGCTGTCTTCATACTGTGGCGCTTGATAAAGGCAGCACCATGCCATCGCGCCCCACCACCAAAGGCCCGGCATAATGCGCGCGCACCGCTTCAATCCAATGCTGTTCAGTGACCAAAGGATCATCGGCGGGCACCAGGTGATTGAGCGCGAGCAGCCCGATACCCGCCTCCGCCGCAATCCGCCCAACATCTTCCGCGAGTGTATGGCTATCCAGTAAATGCTGCTTCAACCGCGTCCCATTGCCAACGCGCGCCACGAGCCGATCAACGCCTGGCTCATAAATCGCTTCATGCACCAGAATATCCGCGCCACGTGCAAAAGCAGCGAGTGGCGGGAAATAGGTGGTATCGGCTGAAAAAACGACGCTACCACCGCCATGGTCAAACCGCAGCGCGAAGCAATCCGTGACGGGCGGATGCTTGACGCGCAAGGCCGAAACTTTGACACCCGCATCAGAGAAGACCTCACCATCGGTAAATTCCAGCACTTCCACCAAGCGGGCGAGATCAGGCCGGCCTTCATCTTCAATGCGGATCGCGATGTCATAGGAAAGCGAGGCAAGGAAGCCCTGCCAGACAGCGCGCGTGCCCACCGGCCCATGCACCACCACCTTTTCCTTCAAGCCAGCCGTCCAGGCGGTATGGATTAGTGGCCCCATTTCCAACACATGATCGGAATGCAAATGGGTGATGATGATGTTGCGCAATTCGGGCAAGGGCATTCCCACTTCCACCAAGCCGCGCGTCACACCCAGTCCGCAATCAATCACATAAGGATGGCCACCAATCACCAATAAATGCGCGGTAGGCGAAGGCCCGCCCTTGCGAATGGCAGGACCACCCTTGGTGCCCAGCAGCACCAGCCGATCCTGATTGGGCGGCATCACATTCATCTCACCAGGCCTGTTTCTTTTTGGGGTTAAAGCGCTTTGGCAAATCATCCCAACAGCGGATGTAATTCCTTTGCAAGCTGGGCAGCTTCGCCGCATGGGCCGTCACGCGCTGCGGGAAGCGCGTTTCAAACATGAAGGCCATGGTGCCGGTCAACTTCACCGGCTTCAGTTCCGCGTTCAACGCATGTTCAAACACCGCCGCATCAGGCCCATGGGGCAGCATTTGATTATGCAGCGAAAACCCACCCGGTACGAAGCCTTCGGGCTTCGCATCGTAAACGCCATAGATCAGGCCCATGAATTCACTCATGACATTGCGATGATACCAGGGCGGGCGGAAGGTATTTTCCGCCACCATCCAGCGTTCCGGAAAAATGAGGAAGTCAATATTGGCCGTGCCTTCCTCCCCAGAGGGCGATGTCAGTACGGTAAAAATCGAAGGGTCGGGATGGTCAAAGGAAATCGAACCAACCGCCGCATAACGCCTGAGATCATATTTATAGGGGTAGTAATTCCCATGCCAGGCAACAACATCCAGAGGCGACTGGCCAATCTCGGTCAAAAAGATATCGCCACCCCATTTTACGAAAAGCTTTGATGGCGCGTCGTCATCCTCATAAGCGGCGACGGGGGTCAGGAAGTCGCGCGGATTGGCAAGGCAATTCGCGCCAATCGGGCCGCGATTGGGCAGAGTGAAGGCCCCACCATAATTTTCGCAGACATAGGCACGTGCTGGCCCATCCGGGATTTCGCAGCGAAAAATGATGCCGCGCGGGATGACGCAAATCTCACCCGGTTCAATCTCAATCACGCCGAATTCCGTACAGAAACGGAGCCGTCCCTGTTGCGCTACAATCAGCAATTCGCCATCGGCGTTGCAGAAATACTCGCGCTGCATGGACCGGGTGATGCAAGCAATATGCGCGGCCATGCCGATTTGGGTGTCCGAATCACCCGCTGTCGTGATGGTGGTGAGGCCTTCGACAAAACTGACGCGCTTGCGCGGCATGGGCGAAGGATCCCAGCGCATTTGCCCCAGCATGGGCTGGCGTTCGGCGACATTGGGGGCGGTACGAATCAGGCCCGGATCAATCGCGCGATAGAAGCCGGAATGTTTTACACTTGGGCGAATGCGATAAAGCCAGGACCGTTCATTCTTGCCATGCGGCGCGGTGAAAGCCGAACCGGAAAGCTGTTCCGCGTAAAGCCCATAGTTGCACTTCTGCGGCGAATTGCGCCCGATCGGCAGCGCATCGGGCAGCGCTTCCGTCTCAAAGGAATTGCCGAAGCCGGACATATACGCTGGCGCAGTCATGGGCGGTTTGGGCTTCGGCATGATTCTACTCCGGCGCGGATCAATCAACCTTGGCGCCGGAAATGCGGACCAGTTCCGCCACGCGCGGCATCTCGGCAGCGAAGAAAGCCGCGAATTCCTCGGGCGTGCTGCCGACCGGTTCGTAGCCGAGGGATAGCACGCGTTCGCGTATCTGCGGGTCCTTCAACCCTGCCGCCAAGGCTTGCGACATGCGCTGCACCGCGGCAGGCGGCGTGCCCGCGGGGGCAAAGGCACCAAGCCAGGATGAAAACTCATAGCTCGGCACCACCTCCGCCACCGCCGGCACATCCGGAAATTCCGGCGAGCGCTGCGACCGCGTAATCGCCAATGCCCGCACCTGATCGGCACGGATTTGCTGTACGGTTTCCACAATGGGTGAAAACACGATGTCCACGCGCCCGGCCACCAGATCCGTCATGGCTGGCGCCCCACCGCGATAATTGATGTGCGTGAATTGTACCTGCGCCAGATGCTCAAACAGGGCAGCGGCGAAATGCTGCGAAGACCCTGCCCCGGCCGTACCGACATTGACCCGCCCCGGATTGGCGCGCGCAAAGGCCACCAAATCAGCAAGGCTGCGTGCCCGAAAACCCGGATGCGCCACCAGCATGTTCGAACTTTTCACAAACAGCGACACCGCCGTGAAATCCTTCACCGGATCGAAGGGCAGGTTGCGATAAAGCGCCGCATTCACTGCCTGCGACCCCATGGAGGCGACCACCAGCGTATGCCCATCCGGCGCGCTGCGCGCCACATGCTCGGTCGCGATATTTCCCGCCGCACCCACGCGGTTTTCCACTACGGCAGGCTGAGGCAGCGCCGCCGATAGTGCCTGCGCCATCAGCCGGCCAGTGGTATCCGTGGACCCGCCAGCGGCGAAGCCCACCACAAGCCGAATAGGCCGGCTTGGCACCCATTCCGCGCCTTGCGCAGCGGCACCGCGCATCATCAGCGGCGTAGCCGCCATGCCTGTCATCAGGCTCCGACGATTGATCATGATGTTCCCTCCCCTCTTTTATTATCACACGTCGAAGAAAACCGTCTCCGCCGAGCCCTGCAAATGGATATCGAAGACATAGGTATTATCAGCGCCATTCACCCGCTGCGCGATCAGCGTCTTGCGCCTTCCTGGCTGTTCGATCAGGCGTAGCACCGGGTCTTCCGCATTTGCCGCTGCCTCATCTTCAAAGTATAGCCGTGTAAGCAGCCCAAGATTGATGCCGCGTGCCACGATCCAAACCAGGATATGGGGCGCAAGTCTGCCCTCCCCATGCCGACGCGGCACGCGCCCCGGCTTGATGCTGTTGAAAGACCATGTGCCCGTTTCAAAATCCGTCCCCGTGCGCCCCCAACCGCGAAAAGCCGCATCGCGCGGCCCCGGCCCCTGATCCGCCGGATGGTTGAAACGGCCAAAGGAATCCGCCTGCCAGATTTCGACCAAGGCATCGCGAATCACCGCGCCGGTGCCATCGAAAATCCGTCCTTCGATACGAATGCGCTGACCTTGGACTTCAGAGCCAAGCGTGATGGAACCCAAATTGTTTTCGAAGATATCGAAACCGGCCTGGCGCGGGATCAGGCCAATATGCACAAAGGGTCCCGCGGTTTGAGAAGGCGTTTCAGGCAAATGGCCAAGCGCATCGGGCGTGATCATGGCGGTTCAATTCCCTTGCAGCTTGTTTTCAAACACCGTGGCGCGTGTGCCGCGCAGCACGATATCCCAGCGATAGGCCAGCGTATCGAGCGGCACCGAAGCGGCAAGATCAAGCCGCGCCACAAGGCGATCCCGCGCTGCGGCATCGGGAATGGTATTCAGGATACTGTCATGGCGGATCAGTGGATCGCCCTCAAAATACATCTGCGTTATCAGCCGTTGCGCGAAGCCCGTGCCAAAGACTGAAAAATGCACATGCGCTGGGCGCCAATCATTGATCTTGTTGCGGAAGGGATAGGGGCCGGGCTTGATGGTGCGAAAAATATAGCGTCCATCACCATCCGTCAGGCAGCGCCCACAGCCACCAAAATTCGGATCAATAGAGCCGACATAATTATCATTACGATGACGATATTTCCCCGATGCATTGGCCTGCCAAAGCTCCACCAAGGCGCCGCGCAAGGGCCGCGCATTGCCATCCAGCACACGGCCTTGGATGATGATGCGCTCGCCAACCGGAAATCCTGCCTTGGCGTAATTCAGGATCAGATCATTGTCGCGCGGGCCAAGCTCCTCCGGCCCGAAAACTGGACCTGTCAGATCGGCCATGCCGGTCTTCAAGGAAAGGGGCGGGCGCGTCGGGCCGCGGAACATGCTGGTCTTGTAGATCGGCGATATCGGCAGCGGATGCGCCGCCAGATCACGCTGAATGAAATCCTCCTGAGCCATCAGTTGCCCCTCCCCTTTTTCATTGAGGCGGGCATTGCAGCAAGGGCGCCACGGTCACAGCACGGCATGGGCGATCTCTTCCCTGGAAGTTTCCTGTCCGGCGCTGGCCTGCTATGGCTTCCTTGCGCCTGTCAGATTATGAGAGGACCAGCCGCAAGCCTCGTCAAGCAAATTCACCACAGGGCCGGCGCCGGCTGCAGGGGAATAAGGTCATGCGTCTTCCAACGCGTACCCAGGTTGTGATTATCGGCGCGGGTCCGGCGGGGCTGCTGCTTGGCCAATTGCTACATCAGGCCGGTATTGATGCGGTCATTCTGGAACAGCGCAGCGCGGATTATGTGCTGGGGCGCATTCGCGCTGGCGTGATTGAACAAACCACCGCGCAGCTTTTGGAACGCGCCGGGGTTGGCGCGCGCATGCAGGCGGAAGGCCTTGTGCATCATGGTTTTTCGCTTTGTGTGGATGGTGTGCGGCAACGGATTGATCTCAGCCGCCATACGGTTGGCAAGACCGTCACCGTCTATGGCCAGACGGAAATCACCCGTGACTTGATGCAGGCCAGGAAAGCCGCTGGGCTCATCACGATTTACGAGGCAGAAAACGTAACCCCTCTGGATTTCGATACGGCGCAGCCCAAGGTCCGCTTTGAAGCCAATGGCGCCCTGCATGAAATGGCCTGCGATATCATCGCCGGTTGCGATGGCTTCCATGGCATTTGCCGCGCGAGTGTGCCGCAAGCCGCCATCACGCTCTATGAAAAAGTCTATCCCTTTGGCTGGCTTGGGCTTTTGGCGGATGTGCCCCCAGTGGATGATGAATTGATCTATGTCCGCCACGCGCGCGGTTTCGCCCTTTGCAGCATGCGGAGCAAAACCCGCAGCCGGTACTATTTGCAATGCGATTTGAATGACAGCGTGGCCAATTGGTCCGATGACGCCTTCTGGGAAGAGCTGCGTCCGCGGCTTGACCCGGCGGCGGCAGCGGCGCTCACCACCGGGCCATCGCTTGAAAAAAGCATTGCACCATTACGTAGTTTCGTTGCCGAGCCGCTCCGCTTCGGTAGGCTTTTCCTGGCCGGGGATGCCGCGCATATCGTGCCGCCCACCGGCGCCAAGGGGCTCAATCTGGCGGCATCAGATGTGCATTATCTGGTTGAAGCGCTGGAAGGGTTTTTCCGCACCGGCCAGGATGCTGCGCTGGCGCATTACTCCCCCCGCGCGCTCGCGCGCATTTGGAAGGCCGAGCGTTTCAGCTGGTGGTTCACCAGCCTGTTGCACCGCTTTGATGGCGCCGAAAGCGCCTTTGATGAGCGGCTGCGCGGGGCAGAGCTTGCCTATCTGATGCAATCAGAAGCGGCGCAGGCTGCGCTAGCCGAAAACTATGTCGGTCTTGGGTTTTGAAGGCCTGGCCTGACCAGAGGGGCCCAAAACTGCTTTTTGCTTGCTGGCACCTGAGGGTAATGCTAGCCAAGGAGCAGAAAAAACTGCCGCCTCGGCCCGGACCCAGCATGATCCGGCAAAGATAAAGGAACGTCCATGAACCCGTCCCGCCGCGCAAGCCTTGCCCTTGGCATCGGCGCCCTTGCCAGCCCGCTGGTTGTTCGTGATCTGAAGGCGCAGGCGCAAATCACGCTGCGTCTGCATCACTTCCTTCCGCCCGCATCCAATGGGCAGCAGCGCTTCCTGGCGCCCTGGGCGCAGCGCATTGAACAAGCCTCTGGCGGGCGGCTGCGCATTCAGATTTTCCCGGCCATGCAGCTTGGTGGCACGCCGCCGCAGCTTTTCGATCAGGCGCGCGATGGTGTCGCGGATATTATCTGGACGCTGCCCGGCAATACGCCCGGTCGTTTTCCGCGCATTGAAGCCTTTGAACTGCCCTTCTTCGCCTCTCGCCGCGCCATCACCAATTCCCGCGCGCTGCAGGAATATGGCGAACAGCATCTGGGCGAAGAATTCCGCGAAGTGAAGCCGCTTTGCTGGTGGGCACATGATCATGGCGTGATCCATGCCAATAAGCGTGTCGCGCGGCTTGAGGATATGTCCGGCTTGCGGTTGCGTTTCCCGACCCGCCTTTGTGGTGAAGCATTGCGTGCCTTGGGAGCACAGGCCATTGGCATGCCCATTCCGCAAGTGCCCGAATCCCTCGCGCAGCGCGTGTTGGATGGCACGGTGGTACCCTGGGAAGTGGTCCCCGCGATCCGCGTGCATGAATTGGTGCGCTATCATACCGAAATACCGGGCTCGCCCACGCTGTACACGGCAACCTTCGTGCTGGCGATGAACAGGGCGCGCTATGATGGCCTTCCCGCCGATCTTCGTCAGATCCTGGATGCCAATTCCGGCATGGTCGCCGCCAGCATGGCCGGTGAGGCGTGGGATGCCGCTGCGGAAGCCACGCTTACCATCGTGCGCGCCCGCCAAGGCAATACCATCACGACCCTGCCGGAGGAGGAGGTCGCGCGCTTCCGCACCGCGACCCAACCAGTGATGGATACTTGGCTGAGGCAGGCAACGGAACGCGGCCTGCCGGCGGAACGCTTGCTTGCTGATGCGCGCGCAGCACTACAGAAATACGCGTGAGCGAAACCTCCGGCGGCACCCTGGATCAGACAACTTCTGAAACCGGGTTGCGTCTGCTTGATCGCCTAGCGCGCCTGCTCGCGATGCTGGGCGGCGCCTTGGCGGTTTGCCTTGCGCTGCTGGTCAGTACCTCCATTACCTTGCGGGCCTTTGGGCTTGGTGGCGTGCGCGGAGATTTCGAATTCGTGCAAATGGGGGTCGCGCTGATTGTCTTTGCCTTCATGCCCTGGAGCCAAGCGCGGCGCGGTAATGTGATGGTGGATAGCTTCACCACCAGGCTGGCGCCACGCTTTCAGGCTGCGCTTGATGCGCTCTGGGAAGTTGTCTTTGCTGCCATGATGGCGCTGATTGCCTGGCGGCTTGGCGCGGGTGCCATGGAAGCCGCACGCAGCAGCACCACGACCATGGTCTTGCTGCTGCCCATCGCTCCCGCCATCGCCGCATGCGCGGGGCTTGCCGGCTTTACTGCCGTGGTCGCACTTGCGATGGCCTTCATACGCCTGAGGGGTAGTGCATGAGCGGCTTGGAAATCGCCATTTTTGGCTTCCTTGCCATGCTGGCGTTGGTCGCGCTTCGCATGCCGGTCGGGCTTGCGATGTTGGTCGTGGGCGCGCTCGGCTATATCCACCTGACCAGCTTGCAGGCTTTTCTGTCCTACATCAAAACCACGCCCTATCATAACTTCGCCAATTACACGCTTTCGGTCATTCCGCTTTTCATCCTGATGGGGGCGCTGGCCGAGGTTTCGGGGCTTTCCACTGATTTATTTCGTGCTGCGCGCGCCTGGATCGGGCATCGCCGCGGCGGGCTTGCTTCCAGCACCATCGGCGCCTGCACAGCCTTTGGCGCCATTTGTGGTTCTTCCGTTGCAACAACAGCCACTTTTGGGCGCACGGCGCTGCCGGAATTCCGCCGCTATGGCTATGATCTTGGCTTTGCCACCGGCACGATTGCAGTGGGCGGCACGCTTGGCATTCTGATACCGCCTTCGGTGATCCTTGTGGTTTACGCTATCTCTACCGAACAAAATATCGTCAAGCTGTTTCAGGCCGCGCTGATTCCGGGCTTGCTGGCAACCGCCTTTTATCTTTGCGTTATCGCTTACATGGTGCGGCGTAACCCCAGCCTGGCACCGCCGAGTGAAAAGCTTCCCATGGCCGAACGCTGGCGCGCGCTGGCGGGGGCATGGCCGGCGGCGCTTGTCACCATTGTCATGCTGGGTGGCATTTACGGCGGTATTTTCACACCAACCGAAGGCGCCGCCGCCGGTGCCACTGCCATGCTGCTGGTTGGGCTGGCGCGGCGCAGCATCGGCTTCAGGGAATTCGGCACGGCGTTGATCCGCACGGCGGAAACCACGGCGATGATTTTCGTGATCCTGCTGGGGGCAGAAGTATTCAACGCCTTCCTTGCCTTTTCGCAACTGCCAATGGAAGCCGCACAAGCCATTGCGGGGCTTGGTCTGCCACCGCATGCGGTGCTGGTCATGCTGCTCGCCTTCTATATCCTGCTTGGCGCGGTGATGGATGAATTGGCGATGATCCTACTGACGCTGCCAGTGTTTTTTCCCATCATAACGGCGCTTGATTTCGGCATGGCGCCAGATGATGTGGCAGTATGGTTCGGCATTCTGGTGCTGATTGTCTGCGGCATTGGCCTGACGGCGCCGCCCATTGGGCTCAATGTTTTTGTGGTGAATGCCATTGCCCGGGATGTGCCGATGTTCGCCACCTATCGGGCGGTGGCCCCCTTCGTGGTGGCGGATGTGCTTCGCCTGGCACTGGTGGTGATTTTCCCCAGCCTCACGCTTTGGTTGATGTGGTTGCTGGCGGATTAAAGCGTTGCCCCTTAGAGCGTGTTGGGTTCACGCAGCCCGCTCTACACCTTTGTTTTTTGAGCATCTTCACACGTTCAGATGATTCCATCTGAACGTGAACTGCTCTATGGAAGCTGATCGGCGCTGGCCCCAGCACCGGCCTTTGTTGCCTTTGCAGATCACCGCTCGGGCGAAAGCAATGTCAGCGCCTTTTCGCGCCCCAGAAGTATTTCAGCCAATCGCAAGAGATCCATTTGCGTCAAGGAAACACCTGTCAGGTCCTTGCGCGCCGCGGTGAATGCCCTGATCAGGCGTTGCTGAATTTCATCATAGCTCGGGTTATTGCCAAAGTGCCGGCCAAGAATTTCCAGGCGCCGGGCAGCGCGTGCATCGCGTTCCAACTGGGCAAAGGCCGCATCAGAAAAAGGCTCAGCCGATGGCGCAAGTGACGGCAAAATCTGCTCATCCATGATTTCCAGCATCATCACGCGGCAATATTCCTCAAGTCGCCAGAATAAGGCCGAGAGTTGTCGGCGGCGGCGCGGAATTTGAAAGAACGGCGTAAGCGCCAGCGCTTCCATTGTCTTACCGATTTCTTCCGCCCGTTCAGCCGCTTCATAGGATTCGTAATCGACAAGCTTGGGCAGGGCGGCATCAATCCAATTTTCCAGGCTTTCAATGATAATCTCCAGCGTACCCGGCAGCATGCCCCCAGCGGCAAGACCCGCAAGAGCGGAGGGGTTGCGGATATGGCGCAACAAGGTCCGAAAACTGGCGGCAAAAACTTCGGGACCTTCGCTTGCGGGGCCCTGTAAGGCTTCCTTGAGCGTTCCCGTGGCTATTTCGGCATCACCCATGCGCAGGATTCTCCAAAGCGCATGCGCATGGGTCCATACGCCCGCAGCCAATCGAATCATCGGGCGGAAATCCTCTGGCGCGAATCCTGCCTCGGTCCACCGCGTTCCCGGTGTGATGCGTTCTGCAGCCCTGGCGGCGCCCTCCCACAGGGGCTGGCCGAATTTTTCCACCATCGCCACATCGGAAAAAACAGAATTACGCAGGCCTGCGGTCATATTCCGCACTTCCTGATCAAGCTGATCTCCGACCAAGGAGGAAATCACATGAAGGGCCGAACGGGGAATCGTCCCTGGGTCGCGCCGCCACGCAACTGGATCAACCAGCGCCCCCGATAGCGGCAAAAAAAGCAACCTGGTGAGCGTTATGGGGCGCGGCGGCCGAAGTATCGAAAGGCGTGGACGTATTTCTGCAATCAGACCATCAAGCTTGGACCGGTCAGGCAGCCGGTCAATCATGGCAACAATACGCAAAAGATTCTCATCACTGGCCGTGCTCAGGCTCTCGGCCAGGGTATCGGCTGGCTTCGCCGCGGGGGGAGCCTCCGCATCAACAGGCGTGGCCATGCGGGATCTATCGCTGACCCGACCTCGGAAGCGCGCCACGTGATCACGGCCAGAGCCACCCCGCACGCCTGCACCACTCGGGGTCATCCGGTTTTCGAAATTCAGGCTGAAGCTGATGAGACCTTCATTTCGTTCGGTGATACCAAGGCTTTGTCCACTCCGCCAATCAGCGCCTTGCGAGACCATGCGCGAAAGCCGCGATGGCGCTTCGCGGGCCTGATCTGGCGCGAACCAATCATGCACTTCCCGCGGCAAAGCAGGTACCAGCGCGGCCAAATCCCAGGCGATGCTGCGGCGCATCTGACTATCTGTTCTGCGCCACAAGGCCACCAGGACCCCCCAGCCGTCCAACAACCATTCAAGCCGCCGCGCCCGCTCCAGAACCTTGGCAGCATTGATCCGCGGGCGCATCAGTAGATCAACAATATCGCCCAGTCGTGTTTGCACCTCTGCGAGGGCGAGCTCGGCATAATGCAGGCTTGTCCCAGCAGCCTCGATCAGAAAATCGATGGCATTGTGTTCGCCATCGCCATCGCCAACCCCCTCATCCATCAACGCGCGGTATTCCTGCGCCATGAAGGCTATTTCATCCATCAGGCGTCGCGACGGCGCGGTAGCGCTATCAGGCCCCATGAAGGCAAGCGTCGCTGCAAGGGCGCGCAGGGATTGCGCAAATGTCGGATCAAGCCTGGCAAGCCCTTCTTCAATCCGCGCCAGATCAGGCGGCGTAAGCTTGTGCGTTGCCGCACGGGCGAAGTTGGCTGCTGGTCCCTGGGAACATTGGACAAGGAATTCGGCCAATAGCTTCGCCTCATTCGCGGTTTCTTCCTTCAAAGCCTCCTGCACTGCCTTCGCAACCAGTCGGCCGGCCAAGCCTTCCACAGCCACTTGCATCGCTTCGCGTCGAATTGCCGTGGGGTGAATTTCCGGTGCCTTGGAGAGCATTTCCCAAAGTCGCAGATCATATAGCGTGGGCGCGCCGATTTCCGGCAAGTCTCGCCAGGATAGAATATAGCTTCCCTTTGCCTGGGCCGGATTAAGCAACACGAGTTCAAAGCCACGTTGGTCAGGCGAATGGCGAATGCGCGCGCCAAGCAAGCGCGGGCTGGTGAAAGGCACGCCCGCGCCAATCAAAGCGTAGGATGCAATATCGCCGCGCGGTGCAGCGGTTTGCTCCATGCCGGTACCCTCAGACAATGGCCACCCCGCCCGTCGCTGCATGGCCTGGCGGGAACCACCGAGGCCAGCCCATCACAGGCCCCCACGAGGAAGAGGGCCGTTTACAAAGGGTCGCCAGCCCCGAGGCCACACCCCAGCAAAAGTTCAGACTTGACCTCTTCATAAGCATGGCGGCAGGATATCAGAAGGGCCTTGGTGTTGAAAGCATGATGCGTCTTGGCGTCACGCGTTTCCCCATGCCATTGGGCACCTGCCGCTTTAGAAGCGTCGGCCAGGGCGCGAGTGGTACCCAAAAGGCCAATCATCACCCCCTTTGAAGCACTTCCATTTGACAATCATTGCCTGGGCACGCACCGAAGCCCCAGCAAACCGCATTTTCCGAGCCGCCAAGTGATACCACTTGGCTTGAAAATGCTTCAAATCGCCTTTGCCGCGCGCAAGGCAGCGATTTCTTCAACCGAAAAGCCAAATTCACCCAGAATCTGATCAGTATGCTCACCGCGTTCCGGGGTTGGGTTGCGCGCGCAAGTCACACCGGCAATCTGCATCGGGGCGCGCACCAGGGCGATTTCGCCAAGCGCGGGGTGGGCCACCGGCATCGCCATGCCCAGATGCTCCACCTGCGTATCGGCGAAAACCTGATCCATGGTATAAACCGGCCCGCTCGGCACGCCGGCCTTGTTCAGCCCTTCCACCCATTCGGCGGTGGTTTTTTCAATCAGGCGCGATTGCAGCAGCGCATTGGTCTTTTCGCGATTGGCGTGGCGCGTCTTGTCGGTGGCGAAGGCTGGGTCCTTGGCTTCTTCGGTAATGCCAAGTGTGGCCACAATCCGATCCCACATTTGCTGCCCGCCGCCGGCCAGGTTCATCAGCCCATCCTTGGTGCGGAACAGGCCGGTCGGCGTCGTGGTCGGGTGGTCATTGCCGGCCTGGCCAGGGATATCGCCCTTCATGGTCCAGCGGGTCGCCTGGAAATCCATCATGGCGATCATGGCTTCCAGCAGGCTGGTATGCACCCAGCGGCCCTTGCCGGTTGCCTCGCGCTCCAGCAGCGCCACCAGAATGCCGATCGCGGTGTAAAGCCCCGCCGTCAGGTCCGCGACGGGGATGCCGGCGCGCACCGGGCCTTGGCCGGGTAGGCCGGTCACGCTCATGATCCCACCCATGCCTTGCGCAATCTGGTCAAAGCCCGGGCGCTTGGCATAGGGACCATCCTGACCAAAGCCGGAAATCGAGCCCAGCACAATGCGCGGGTTCACCGCCGATAGCGCCGCGAAATCAATGCCGAGCCGTTCCTTCACATCCGGGCGGTAATTCTCCACGACAACATCGGCCTTGGCGACCAGGCGGCGGAAGGCGGCCAGTCCCTCGGGCGCCTTCAAATTCAGCGTCATGCCGCGCTTGTTGCGGTGCGTGTTCTGGAAATCCGGCCCATGACGCTCCCCGCCCAGGCCCTTGCCCGTATCCACCTCATCGGTGGCTTCCACCTTGATGACATTCGCCCCCCAATCCGCGAGCTGGCGCACGCAGGTGGGGCCGGAACGGACGCGCGTCAGGTCAAGCACGGTGAAGCGGGAAAGCGGCATCATGGCGGTGTCTCCATCGGAATTCGGCGCCTTGTTGGCATTCTGTCTGGCCCTCGGCAAGGGAGCGGGTTGACGCGCCAGCGCCGCGCGCTACCCATGTGCATCCCAAAGCCGAGGAACCTGACCATGAGCGAAGATCTGCTGCACGAAACCCGCGAAGGCGGCATTGCCTGGACCACCTTCAACCGCCCCCAAGCGCGCAATGCCATGACCTTCGCCATGTATGCGCGCCTGGCCGAATTGGCCGATGAGATCAGCGCCGATCCCGCTATCCGCGTATGGGTGATTATGGGCGCAGGCGGCAAGGCGTTTGCGTCCGGCACCGATATCTCCCAATTCCGCGAATTCCGTACCGCCGAGGATGCGCTGAATTACGAAGCGCGCATTGATAAGGTGCTGGGCGCGCTCGAACGCTGCACCAAGCCCGTGATCGCGGCCATCACCGGGGCCTGCACCGGCGGCGGGCTTGGCATTGCCGGCTGCTGCGATATCCGCATTGCCGATAAGGGTGCCCGCTTTGGCCTGCCGATTGCGAAGACACTCGGCAATATCTTGAATATGCACAACTTCGCGCGCTTCTATGCGCTGGTCGGCCCTGCTGCCGTCACTGAAATGATCATGACCGCGCGCCTCTTTTCCGCTGATGAGGCGAAGCATATCGGCCTGATTTCCGAAATGCTTGAGGCGCCGGATGATGTCGCCAATCGCGCGATGGAATTGGCCACCACCATTTCCGGCTTGGCACCGCTGACGCTACGCGCCACCAAGGAAGCGATCCGCAGGCTGCGTATGGCCACCAGCGAGGTTGAGGGCGATGATCTGGTGACCATGTGCTTCACCAGCGCCGATTTCCAGGAAGGGGTCAGCGCCTTCCTGAACAAGCGCGCGCCGCAATTCACCGGGCGGTAATCAAGGCACACCCTGCAAAAGCGCTCAATGCGCGGCTCAACTCAAGGCAGCGTTAGGGCGCGGGGCGAATATCAGGCTGGATTGATCGGCTTTCGCGTGATCCGTTGCAGCGGGTCACGCGACAGGGTGCTGTGAAGCCCCTTCGCATACCGAAATCTGAACCCTATCAAGCGGCGTGAGGTCTATGCCAGGGCGCATAGGGCATGCCGCCCGCCGGGAAGGCCGTGCAATCTTCTTTGTATCCATTACCAAGAAATTCGCAGATTTGCTCCAAATCAATAAATCTTTACCCTGACTGCACCGAACATCCAAAGAAAGTGCGGAGGAAAACGCCATGACAACCGAACCCGTCCATATTGACCGTTTCATCATGATCCATGCCGGCCGGAATGACGCCTGGCGCGATCTGACCCATAGCGCGGAAGCTTGGGCCAATGGCAAGACCGAGCGCAGCACGGTTGAGGAAAAGCTTGCCCGGCTGCTCCCTACCGAGGAATTCTTTGCATTTCCAAGTCATAGCCTGCTTTCGGGCCTGCGGGAGCGCGTGGCGCGCGATGATGGCGCCGGTGCGGTCGCCCTGCTGCGGCGTATTTCCGGCGCCCTGCTCACGCGCGCCTATCGTGAACACCCCGGCGAATGGGATATCCATGATGAAGCGCCGGCCGATACGGTTGCGGATATCCTGCCGCCCACCATGGCCGATCACGGCCATCATCGCCCGTATTTTGAGGTGCTGGTGGTGTCCAACCAGCCAGCGGCGCGTTGGCCCGCCTTGGCGGATGAATTGCGCAAGTTCCGCCGCAAGGAAGATCGCTTTGTCTATGAAGCGGTCTTTGTCGGTTCCTTCGAAGATGCCTTTTGTGCCGCTGCTGCCAACCCGGCCCTCGCCGCCGTGGTGCTGGTGGAAGGCTTCCCTTACCGGTCACGCCATGATGCTTCGGTGCTGCGCTCCCTAACCGCATCGCTGCCGGAGCCGACCTCACCAGAGGAATCGGCATTGAAGCTGGCTGCGGGCTTGAAGCGGCTCAGGCCCGAATTGGATATCTATCTGATGTCCGATCAGGATGTGGAAGTCCTGGCCGGCGATCCGGCCACGGGCAGCATTCGGCGCATCTTCTATGGTGTTGAGGAATTGCTGGAACAGCATCTGGCCATTCTGGAAGGCGTGCAGGAACGCTATGAAACGCCCTTCTTCGACAATCTGAAAAAATACGCCATGCGCCCGATCGGCACCTTTCATGCGTTGCCGATTGCGCGCGGGAAATCCGTGTTCAGGTCCGATTGGATTCGCGATATGGGCGAATTCTACGGCATCAATTTGTTCCTGGCGGAAAGCAGCGCCACAACGGGCGGGCTTGATAGCCTGCTGGAG
Source organism: Roseomonas sp. (assembly GCA_020249505.1). Taxonomy (GTDB): domain Bacteria; phylum Pseudomonadota; class Alphaproteobacteria; order Acetobacterales; family Acetobacteraceae; genus Neoroseomonas. The sequence goes on from JADCFN010000016.1 coordinate 19,354, forward strand.
CCAACCGGCAATATCAAACGCGCGCAGGAAATGGCCGCGCGCGCCTTTGGTGCGGATCATGTGTTCTTCGTGACCAATGGCACCTCCACCTCCAACAAAATGGCGGTGCAGGCGCTGACCGCACCGGGCGATGTGATCATTGTTGATCGCAACTGCCATAAATCACACCATTACGGCATGGTGCTGACCGGCGCTCAGCCCTTTTATGTGGAAGCCTATCCGCTTACGCAATATTCCATGTATGGCGCGGTGCCGCTTTCCACCATCAAGCGCGCCATGCTGGCGTTGAAGGCGGAAGGGCGGCTGCATCGGCTGAAACTGCTCGATCTGACGAACTGCACCTTTGATGGCCATATGTATAATGTGCGCCGCGTGATGGAAGAATGCCTGGCCATCAAGCCCGACCTGATTTTCCTCTGGGATGAAGCCTGGTCCGGCTTTGCGCGGTTTTCGCCCCTGCTGCGCCCCAGAACCGCCATGGGCGCGGCGGCGGAAATCGAAGCCTGGATGCATGACCCCGCATCGCTTGCGGCCTATGAACAGCAAAGGGCCGCGCTTGGTGATGCGCCATCCGATGAAACCCTGCTGGCCACACGCCTGATCCCCGATCCGCGCCAGATCAGGCTGCGCGTTTATCAGACGAATTCCACGCATAAATCCATGTCATCCATCCGCCAGGGCTCCATGCTGCTGGTGAAGGATGTGGATTTCCACACGGTTGAAGCGCAATTCCACGAAGCGGTCTTCACCCATGCCTCCACCAGCCCCAATCAGCAGCTGATCGCAAGCCTTGATGTCGCGCGCCGGCAGATGGAACTTGAAGGCTATGGGCTGGTCATGAATGCGATTGAAATCGCGCTCAAGATCCGTGGCATGGTCAATCGCCATCCGCTGATCTCCAAATACTTCCGCATCCTTGGCGCGGATGAGATGATCCCGGCAGCTTATCGCCAATCGGGCTTTGTGGATTACCTCAAACCCGGCATTACCTGGGCGAATATCGTCCACGCCATGATGGAAGATGAATTCTATCTGGACCCGACCCGCATGACGCTTGTTTGTGGCACGGCTGGCTATGATGGCACGCAGTTCAAGGGGCTATTGGCTGACAAGTACAATATCCAACTCAACAAGACCTCACGCAATTCGGTGCTGCTGCAAACCAATATCAACAATACGCGGAGCGACGCAGCGCATCTGATCCGCGTGCTGGTGGAAATCAGTCAGGAAATTGAAAAACGCCTTTCCGTTGGCGGGCCTGAGGCGCGCGCTGCCTTTGATGCGCGCGTGAAGTCGCTGATGACCGATGTGCCGGATTTGCCGAATTTCAGCCACTTTCATGCGGCCTTCCGCGCCGATGCCGGTGAGACAACGCCAGAAGGCGATATGCGCAGCGCCTTCTTCGGCGCCTATCACGCCGAACAATGCGAATATGTCCCCCTGTTTGGTGCGGAATGCGACAAGCGCCTGAAGGAAGGGCCTGAGATGATTTCGGCCAGTTTCGTCATTCCCTATCCGCCTGGTTTCCCGATCATGGTGCCGGGCCAGGTGCTGACGCAGGAGACCATCGATTTCATGCGCAAGCTCGATGTCAAGGAAATCCACGGCTATGAACGCGAACGCGGGCTGAAGCTTTTGCGCGCCGATGCCGTTGGCGCAGCCAAGCGGCGCTGAGGAGAGAGCCAGATGTTACAGGAATTCTTCCATTTTCTGGCGACCAACCCCTTTATCCTGCTGTTCCTCACGGTTGGGCTCGCTGTTTGGCTCGGCCGGCAGAGCATTGCGGGCTATGGGCTTGGCATGGTGGCTTCCGCCATCATTGTGGGTAGCGGGCTTTCGGTCTGGGCTTCAGTTTATGGCGAAAAGCTCGCACTCGATAACTTCACCAAAAGCCTGTTCTATTACCTGTTCATGTATGGGGTTGGGCTGCGCGTTGGGCCTTCCTTCGTGAATAGCCTTGGTGGCGATGGCATCAAATTCACCGGGCTTGCGATTGTGTCCTGCCTTTGTGGCCTGACCATTGTCGTGCTCGGTGTGCAATTTCTGGAATTGCCGCCCGGCACGGCGGGCGGCATCCTGGCCGGGTCGCAGACCATGTCGGCGGCCATTGGTTCCGCTGAACAGGCCGTGACCTCTGGTGCCATCACCCTGCCGGCAGGCACCAGCGCGGGCGATGTCAGCGCCATGATCGCGCTTTCCTATGGCATCACCTATCTTTGGGGCACGGTCGGCATCATCCTGATCACGAAATATCTGCCGACCTGGTGGGGCATTGATGCGCGTGCCGCGGCGCGTGCCTATGAAAAGGAACATGGCGTCGCGAGTGGCGACGCCCCGGCGCTTTCCGGCTGGACCATGGGCAGCCTGCGCGCCTATCGGCTGGAAAATCCCGGCTGGGTTGGCCGCACCATGGCCGATATGTTGCGCGAAAATCCTGAATATCGCTTCGTCAATATCGTGCGCGATGGCACGGCCCTTGGCGCGCGGGAAGATTTGCCATTGGCGCTTGGTGATGTCATTGCACTTGGCGGCACGCTGACGGGCCTTACCGACAAGATGGGGCTGATCGGGCCGGAAGTTGCGGATCGCACCGCGCTTGATCTGCCGCTTGATCGTGCCGAAATCCTGGTGACCAATCGTGATACCTTAAAGAAAACGCGCGAGGAATGGCGCGCCCTGCCAGGGGCCAATGAAGTGCAGGTGCTGGCAATTGAACGTTCCGGCGTGCCCATTCCCATTGGCAAGAACACCACGCTGCAACGCCTGGATGTTGTCACCATTGTTGGCCTCAAAAGCGCGGTCGAGAAAATCGGGGAGGCGTTTGGCCGCGTCATTCGCCCCTCGACTGGGACGGATCTTCTCACACTCTCTCTTGGCATGATCCTTGGCTTCCTGATTGGCGCGATTGAGTTTCCGGCCTTTGGTTCGAATATCGGGCTTGGCAATGCGGGCGGGCTGCTGGTGTCTGGGGTGCTTGTTTCCTCGCTCACCTCGCGGTTGCGTTTCTTTGGCAATACGCCGGCGGCGGCGCGCAATATCCTGGAAGACCTGGGCCTTGTCGTGTTTGTCGCGATTGTCGGCATCAATGCCGGCAATTCGCTGCTGGCGCAGCTTACGGGGATGCTGGCGCTCAAGATTTTCGTGCTGGGCTTCATCGCCTGCAGCCTGCCGCCCATTCTGGTCTGGGTGCTTGGGCTTTACGTCTTCAAGTTCAACCCGGCGGTGCTGATGGGTGGTGTTGCCGGTGCACGCAGCCATTCCGGCCCCTGCCGAGAAGCCGCGGTGGAGATCGGGTCCAATGTGCCCTGGATTGGCTTCCCGGTGGCTTATGCGGTCTCTGGCGTCTTGCTGACGGTGTTTGGCTATTTCGCCATGGTCTTGGCGAATTGACGCCACTCTTGCTCAGGCGCTCGTCGAAAGAATGGCGGGCGCCAATGCCGCGGATTTAGCCGCCGGGTGGGATGGGTTGCGGAAACGCAGCTCCCCACCCGTTACTGCATCAGGTGGCGCCAGCCCAAAAAGCTCAGCGCGCGAGGAACAGGCAGCCGCCACCACACGCCGCGCGGCATGGCCCGCCAAAAAGCGCCGCACTGCGCCTTCCAGCGCCAATTCATCGCGCAAGCCGCGCCATTCCGCGCGGTCCATATCCTCAATGAAGATCGAAAGAATACCCGGCTTGGCGCCCGATAGCCGCGCGCCTGCGGCACTTGCCATGCGCGTGGCGACCGCGTCCGAAATACTGTTTTCCTGACCAGCGCGCGCAGCCAAGACAAAGACCGATCCGCCGGCCGGATCGCCGGTCACGGCCAAATGCGCCTCTGGCCCGAATTGCTGACGCAGCCGCCCAGGAAGAGGATCAGCCTGCGCGCCGGCCAGCACCAGCGGGTCCAGCTTTAGCACCGCATCAGCGCTGCTATCCTGGCGCTTCTCAGCCGCCAGCATCGCCATGATGCGCCTTTGCAATTCCACAGCCTTGTCAGGGCCGGAAAGCCCATCCGGCAGCGTCATGCGCAGCACATAGCGGCCGGGATGCGCGGCGAGCCAAGTTTGCAATTCGGGATTGACGCTATCCATCAGCGCATACCAATGCCCGCGCTGCACGGGCCGGCCTTCCTCGGCGGAGAGTGTCTCACACACCACTTCCGCGACCGCACCGCCCCGGCTGATGGTCAGATCATGCGCGCTGTCTTCCGCAAGGCCAGAGAAGCGCACCTCAAAACCCTGCGCGCGATAAAGCGCGGCGCTGCGCAGCAAATGGAACAACGGGACCAGCGTTGCCTCACCGGACAGCCCTTGCGTGATGGCCGCGCGCAGCTTGTCGCGCCGTGTTTGCGGCAGCCCATTGGCCAGGCGCACCGCTTCCGCCGCGAAGCCAAGCGCGCGGCGTTCCGCACTGCCCTGCGCCGTGCCGCGCGCAGCACGCGCCAGGGCGAATTCCAAGGCGTGGCGATGCTGCGTGGCGCGGCCCTGAAAAGCGCTGGCCTGCGCACGACGCCCCAAATCCGCGAGCCGCGTTGCCCAAAGATCAGCGCCGACCAGCCGAAGGAAATCCGGCATTGCCTTGGGATCGGCAGCGGTTGCGGCAAGCGGCATGGCAAGACCCTCAGCGCGCAAAGCCTGAACGCTGGCTGCACGCGGAAACGCGTTAAAAAAGCCAAACCAGCCTCAATTTGCACCAGCGCACGCGCGCCGCATTCGGTCTTTGTGCCGAGAGATTTATGATAACCCGGAGCCCCAGGGGGGCGCAAGCGTTATGCCTAAGGCGCGCCGATTTGGCGCAGCACCATGGCCTCGGTCAGCACTTCGGGCAGGATCACCGCCTCGCCCCCGCCCGGCGGCCAAAACAGATAAAGCGGCACGCCTTCCCGGCCATGGGCGCGGAGCAGGGCCGTGATGGCGGGATCACCCCGCGTCCAATCCGCTTTCAAATAGACAATACCGCGCGCTGCCATGGCCGCCTGCACGGCATCCCGGCGAAGCGCGATTCGTTCATTCACTTGGCAGGTGATGCACCAGGCGGCGGTGACATTCAGGAACACGCCCTTGCCCTCGGCGCGCAGCGCCTCAACCCGCGCGGGGGTCCAGCTTTCGGTGGTTTCGGCAGCGGCGGGGGGCGGCGGCGCGGCAGTCAGGCCAAAGGGAAGCGCCAAAACCAAAGCAAGCGCGCCAAGCACCGCGCCAAGCTGAGCGCCGCGTCGGCCATCGCGCTGCGCCCGGCCCAGGAACCAGGCGACGAGGCCGAGGCCAAGCCCGCCCGCCAGCGCCAGCGCCACACCGGGCCAGCCGCTTTGCGCCCAAAGCACTGAAACCAGCCAAAGCGCCGCGCCATACATGGGCCAGGCCATGATGTGCTTGAGCCTTTCCATCCAGGGGCCTGGCCGTGGCAGCTTCCGCGCAAGGCCCGGCGCCAGCGCCAGGATCAGCGTGGGTGCCGCAAGCCCAAGACCAAGGGCGGCAAAGACCGCAAGGGTTGCCGGCGCCGGCATCACCAAAGCCGCACCAATCGCCGCTGCCATGAAGGGTGCCGTGCAGGGGCTGGCCACCAGCACAGCCAAAGCGCCGGTCGCGAAACTGCCCAAGAATCCGCCGCGCGCCGCGATATGCCCGCCCGCACCAATCGGCCCGCCCAGCGCGAAAATGCCGGATAGGTTCAGCCCGACAGCCAGCATCAGCCAGGCAATCGCCAGCACAAAAACCGGCGAGGTGAATTGAAAACCCCAGCCCAGCGCCATGCCCGCACCGCGCAGCACCAGCAGCAGCCCGGCAAGTGCGGTGAAGCTCACCACCGCGCCGGCGGTATAGGCAGCGGCTTCAAGGCGCACCGCGCCACGCGCCGCGCCGCCCAACCGCGCCAAGGCCATGGCCTTCATGGCGAGCACGGGAAAGACGCAGGGCATCAGGTTCAGGATAACCCCGCCAAGCAGCGCAAAAATCAGCGCCTGCCATAGCGGCAGGAAGGCAGCGCCTGGCAGCAGGGGTGTTGCGATCTCATAACCCAGCCGCCGCCCGCGCTGATCGGTCACCAGCAGCACGCCTTCAAGTTGCGCGTGGTTCTCCGGGCGTTCGGCGCGTTTCAGCGTCAATTCCAGCCAATCCGGCCCTTGGGTCAGCTTTTGCGGCGCCGGGTGATCCAAAAGCCCGGCGGTTGCCGGGATAAACAGCGCCTCCTTCAGGCTTTCCCGCCCAAGCCCCGGGCCGGTCAGGCGCAGGCGCAACGCATCGCCCTGGACGGTCGCGCTGGCCTGCCAGGGGGAAGGCCGCGGCAGGGCCGCAGCAGCGGCGGCGAAAAGCGGCGCCAGATCGGCATTCGCCTGCGCCTCAGCCGCCACCGGCAGGTCCAACCGAAAACTGCCTTCCTCCGGAATGCAGACATCATCGCAAACAAGCCAGGTCGCCTCGGCCGAGATGCTGAAAACCTCACCAGCACGCAGGCTGGCGGGCGGGGTGATCCGCATGGGCAGCACGACTTCGCCGTAATAGCCGAAGCTCATCAGCGGGCCGAAGGGGATCGCTTGTGGCGTTGGCCAGGCGATGGGGCCGGCGGTGCTGCCCTCTGGCAGGGTCAGCGCGATTTCCGTGGGCGCGCCGGCATCCCCGGCATGGCGCCAATAGCTATGCCAGCGCGGCGCGAGCCGAAGCCGCAGCCCCAGTTGAAACGCCTGCCCCGGCGCAATGGCCATATAATCCGCAACCAAGGTCACGCGCGCGCGTGGCGATTCCTGCGCGGCAGTTTCCAGCGCCCGCGCCGACAGCCAGGGTAGGATCAGAAGCGCGATAAGGGCAGCGATGAAGCGCATGGCCCATAAAGGGGCGCGAAAGGGGCTTGGTGCAAGCCCGAAAACAAGAATAGGCTCGGCCCGTTAGTAAATCGTTAATCTTTACCGGTAAGGCTGCACCATGCGCAAATTTTTTCTCGCCGCCTTTTTGTTGCTCTCCTGGCCCCTCGCGGCGCAGGAACCGCCGCAATGCACCGAAGCGCGCGAAGGGCAATTGGCCTGCATGGCGGGCAAGCAGTGCGCCTGCCGCTTCATCCCCGGTGGCAGCATGACGGGGCGGCCGGATCGCTTCGCCTGGGATTGCGGCATTAATCGCCCGAATTGCCCGCCCGATCCGAATATTGTGCAGCAGCCGGGCTATGCACCGCCGATTGGCGGGGTTTGGGTGAACCCACCGAATTTCCCGAATAACCCCGGCCCGATGCCGCCCCGCCCAGGCCCAGGGCCACGCTGACATAAGCACCGCTTGATTGCGCGAAGCGCGCGCGTCACATGAGGGGCGACCCTTGTCGCATTGCCCCAATCATGCTCCCTGAATTGCCTGTCTCTGAAGCGCTGCCGGCGCTGCGCGCCGCGCTGAGTGCTGCCTCCAACGCCGTGCTGATCGCTCCCCCTGGCGCAGGCAAGACCACGATTGTCCCGCTTGCGCTGATGGAAGAAGCCTGGGCGGCTGAAGGGCGCATCCTAGTGCTTGAACCGCGCCGTGTGGCCGCCCGTGCCGCCGCGCGCCGCATGGCTTCCCTGCTTGGGGAAGACCAACCCGGCGGCACCATCGGCCTTGCCACGCGGCTCGATCGGCAATTTTCCGACCGCACGCGGGTTGAGGTAGTGACCGAAGGCCTGTTGGTGCGCCGCCTGCAAAGCGATCCCGGGCTTGATGGTGTCTCCGCAATTCTTTTCGACGAAGCGCATGAACGCAATCTGGATACCGACTTGGCACTGGCCTTGGCGCTCGATCTGCAACGCGCACTCCGCCCTGAACTGCGCCTGCTTGCCATGTCCGCGACCCTGGATGGCGCGAGCTTCGCCGGGCTGATGGCGGAAGGCGGCACACCCGCGCCAGTGATTGAAAGCCTGGGCCGCGCCTTTCCAGTGGAAATCCGCCACCGCGCGCGGGATTTGCGCGACCCGCGCGATTTGCCTGAAGCGATGGCAAGCGCGATCCGTGAGGCGCTGGCCTCCCACCCCGGCGATGTGCTGGCCTTCCTGCCGGGCTGGGGCGAAATTCGCCGCACCGCCGAAAGGCTTGCCGGGCTCGATGCGCTGGTGCTGCCCTTGCATGGCGAATTGCCGCCGGCTGAACAGGATTTGGCGCTGAACCCTGCGCCAGATGGCCAACGCAAGGTGGTGCTGGCGACCTCCATCGCCGAGACATCGCTGACGGTGCCTGGTGTGCGTATTGTGGTGGATGGCGGCTATCGCCGCGCGCCGCGACTTGATGCCGCAAGCGGGCTTTCGCGGCTGGTCACTTTGCGGATTGGCAAGGCCGCAGCCGAACAGCGCGCGGGCCGCGCCGGGCGCACCGCGCCGGGGGTGGCAATCCGGCTCTGGACCGAAGCTTTGCATCGCGGCCTGCCGCAGGCGGATCGGCCCGAGATCCTGGAAGCGGAACTCTCCGGCCTCGCGCTTGATTGCGCCGCTTGGGGTTCTGAACCCGGCGCGCTCGCCTTTCTGGATGCACCGCCGGCCGGGACAATGGCCGCCGCGCGCGGGCTACTGCGCGATCTGGATGCGCTCGACGACAAAGGCCGCATTACGGAAACAGGACGGCGCATGGCGCGGATGGGCACGCACCCAAGGCTTGCGCGCATGATGCTCGCGGCGGAAGGCAGTGCTGAGAAGGCACTCGCCGCCGAACTCGCGGCATTGCTCGAAGAACGCGATCCCCTGCGCGGGCGGGAAGCGCCGGCGGATATCGGGCTTCGGCTTGATCTGCTGGCGGGCGGTGATCACGCGGCGGCGGATCGTGGCGCGGTGCAGCGCATTCGCCGCGCTGCAAGCCTGCATCGGCGCCGGCTTGGCATTGGCAATGGTGTCACCGCCGAAGGCGATGCTGGTGCTTTGCTGGCGGCGGGTTTTCCGGACCGCATCGCCGCAAAGCGTGGCTCCATGGATGGCGCCTTTCGCTTAGCCTCAGGTCAAGGCGCGCGCATCACCGGCGTTGATCCCTTGGCCAAGGTGCCTTTGCTGGCCGTGGCTGACCTGGAAATCGCGGGGACCGAGGCGCGCATCCGTATGGCGGCGCCCATCGAACGCGCCGTCTTGGAAGCCCGCTTTCCCGAAAGGCTGCACCGAGAGGAAGGCGCAGCGTTTGATGCGCGGACCGGCGCGGTGCTGGCGCGGCGGCGGCTGCGCTTCGGTCCGCTGGTTTTGGAAGAAGCGCCGCTGCCGCAAGCGGACCCGACGGCGATGGCGGCGGCACTCGCTGAAGCCGTGGCTCAGCGCGGCCTCCGCGATCTGCCCTGGACAGAAGCGGCGCGGCAAACACGCGCGCGAATTGGCTGGATGCGGCAGGTGGAAGGCGATGCCTGGCCTGATTTGTCTGACGAAAAGCTGGTTGCCTCAGCGCCTGATTGGTTGGCGCAGCATCTCTCGGGCCTCACGCGCTTGCAGGAATTGGCGGGGCTTGATCTTGCCCAGATCCTGCTTGGCCTTTTGCCCTGGGAAACGCGCCGGGCACTGGACCAGGCCCTGCCCGCACGGCTGGCGCTGCCCGCCGGGCGGAGTGCCGCGATTGATTACGCGCGCGATGTGCCAACGCTCGAAGCCCGCGCCCAGCATTTGTTTGGCCTGCCTGGCCTGCCCCTGCTCGCGGGCGGGCGCGTGGCTTTGCAGGTGGCGCTGCTTTCGCCTGCGGGGCGGCCCATTGCCATCACCGGCGATCTGGCGGCGTTTTGGGCGGGAAGCTGGGCGGAAGTGCGCAAGGAAATGCGCGGGCGCTACCCGAAACACGCCTGGCCGGAGAACCCTGCTTCACCGCAAGGTTGAAGCGCGCGCCGAAGCGGCGCATTTATAAGCGATCATGGAAGCTCTTCCGCCCGAACTCACGCGCCGCGCCGCGCTTTGCCTGCCTGCCGCCCTTGGCGCTTGCGGTCCCGCCATTGCGCAGCGCGGCCTGCCGGATTTTGCCGATCTCGCGCAAAGCGTGATCCCGGCGGTGGTGAGCATTCAGGTGACGACGCGCGATGGCGTGCCGCCCGAATGGCGCAACCAGCCGCGGGAGCGTAACCAACGCGACCCTTCCCGCCGCAGGGGGCCGATTATCCAGGGCGCCGGGTCCGGCTTCATCATCGAACCTTCGGGCATTATCGTCACCAATGCTCATGTGCTTGGCGAAGCCGCGAATGTGCTGGTGGGGTTGCATGATGGGTCGGAATACCCGGCGACCATCATCGGCATTGATGAATTGACCGATATCGCGTTGCTCAAGATCGAACCGCAGAGGCCCTTATCGGCGGTCTCCCTTGGTCATTCGCGCCAGATGCGCGTGGGGCAATGGGTTTTGGCGGCGGGCAATCCCTTCGGGCTTGGCGGGTCCGTCACTTCCGGCATCATCTCGGCCATTGGGCGCGATATTCGGCTTGGGCCGTTTGATGATTTCATCCAGACCGATGCGCCGATCAATCCCGGCAATTCTGGCGGGCCGCTGTTCAATATGGCCGGGGAGGTAATTGGCATCACGACGCTGATCTTCTCCCCCAGCGGCGCCTCGGCCGGGATCGGCTTTGCCGTGCCATCCGATCTGGCGCGCCCGGTGATTGAACAATTGCTGCGCGGCGGGCGAGTTGAACGCGGCTGGCTTGGCGTTTCAGTTGGCGATGTAGAAGCGGCACCTGGTCGCCCGCCACGCGGTGGTGCGCAGGTGTTGGGGGTGGAACGCGGCAGCCCCGCCGCGCGATCGGGGCTGCGCCAGGGCGATGTCATCACATCGGTGGATGGGGCGCGCATCGGCAATAATCGCGATCTGGTGCGCGGCATTTCCGCCATCCCGCCCGGGCAGAATGTGAAGCTTTCCCTGCTGCGGGAAGGGCGCGTCATGGAAATTACCGTCCAGGTCGGGCGCCGGCCAGGCCCCGGCTGATCAGCCGATTTTGAAGAATCCTGGGAACCGGCGTAGCGTGTTAGCCGCCTGAGGGCGCTTTCTGATTCTGGAGTTTTCCCGCCATGCAAATCCTGCTTGTTGAGGATGATGCTGAAGTCGCCCGCTTTGTGAAAAAGGGCCTGCAAGAGGCTGGGCATATTGTCGAGCATGTCGCCAATGGGCGCGATGGGCTTTTCATGGCCGCGTCAGAACCTTTTGACCTGCTGATCCTGGACCGCATGCTGCCCGGCGGTGTGGATGGCCTGCGCATTGTCGAAACGCTGCGCAGCCAAGGCAATAAGACACCCGTGCTGTTCCTGACCGCGCTGGGCGCGGTTGATGAACGCGTGAAGGGCCTCAAGGCCGGTGGCGATGATTATTTGGTGAAACCCTTTGCCTTCGCCGAATTGCTGGCCCGCATTGAAGCGCTGGCGCGCCGGCCCGCCATGGAAGTGCCAGCGACCAAATTGACTGTGGCTGATCTTGAAATTGATCTGCTCTCTCGAACTGTTACGCGGGGCGGCAAGCGTATTGAAGTGCAGCCGCGCGAATTCCGCCTGCTTGAACATCTGATGCGCCATGCGGGCCAAGTCGTCACGCGCACCATGCTGCTTGAAAAAGTCTGGGATTATCATTTCGATCCGCAGACCAATGTGATCGATGTCCATGTCTCCCGCCTTAGGCAGAAAGTGGATCGCGGTTTTGATGTGCCCCTGATCCATACTGTGCGCAATGCGGGCTATATGATCCGCGCCGACGCCTGAGTTTGCATGGCCGCACCGGCTGAGGAAATGGGCGGCTGGCGCGATATTGGCGCCTATCTGAAAAGTGCCGGCTTTCGTTTTGCCTTGCTTTTTGCCGTGCTTTTTCTTGCGGCGATTCTTGGCTTCGCGCTGATGCTCTGGTGGGGGACGGCGGGCACGCTTTCGCGCCAAATTGATGATTCGATCCGTGCCGATGCGATTGGCCTGCAGGAAGCCTGGCGCGGCGGCGGTGCTTCCGCCGTGAAAGAAGCGATTGGCGAAAGATTGGCCGTGGATATCGATGACCACGCCATTTATCTGCTGGTGGATAACACGGGGCAAAGGCTTAGCGGCAATCTGGATCGCTGGCCGGGCGCGGCGGATGCGCCAGGGTCATGGTCTGCCGATAAGGTCCGTCGGGATGGGGTGGTAATACCGGCGCGCTTGCATCACGTGCCGCTCAATCAGGGCCATAGGTTACTGGTGGGGCGCGATGCGACAGATCGCGAAAAGCTCCGTGCCCTGCTGTCCGAGGCGCTGTTATGGTCCTTTGCTGTCGCCGTTGCTTTTGCGCTTGCGGGTGCCGCGGCGCTGCGCCGCGCGCTGGCCGATAGGCTACGCGCCGCTTCACTGACTGCGGGCGCGATTGCCGCAGGGGATCTTTCCCGCCGCGTGCCGCTTTCAACTCAGCGCGATGAATTCGACCAGTTGGGCGAAAGCATGAATGCCATGCTGGATCGGATTGATCAGTTGATGGCGGGCATCAAGGGCGTTTCCGATTCCATCGCGCATGATTTGCGCACCCCCATTGCGCGCGCGCGCATGCGGCTTGAAAACGCGCTGCTGAGTGCGCCGGATGAGGAAAGCTTGCGCGCCGCGATGGAAACCACTGTGTCCGACCTTGATGGCATCAGCCGGGTCTTTCAGGCCCTGCTCCGCATTGCGGAGGCTGAGGCCGGGGCACGCCGCGCTGCCTTTGCGCCCTTTGATCTGGCGACAGTGCTGACCGATGCGGCGGAAGTCTATGGCGCGCTTGCCGAAGAACGCGGTCAGCATTTGGAAACAAACTGGCCGGAGAAGCTTCACATGGTGGGCGACCGCGACATGGTGCTGCAGGCCATCGCCAATCTTTTGGATAATGCCGTGAAATTCACCCCCGAAGGCGGTACGATCCGCTTGAGTGCCAGCGCCCCGGCACGCGGCAAGCGCGAAATCAGCGTGCGCGATGAGGGGCCAGGCCTGGCGGCTGAGGATCGCGCCCGGGCGGGTGAGCGTTTCTTCCGCGCCGATCCATCCCGCGCGCTGCCCGGCTCCGGGCTTGGGCTTTCCCTGGTCAAGGCTGTGGCTGCCCTGCATGGCGGGGAATTGCGCCTGGGGGATGCCAAGGCGGGGGCTGAAAAATCGGGGCTGGAGGCGAAGCTTGTCCTCAGCTCGCGCGCATGACGCGGGCTTCATGCGCCTGACATCACCCGGCAGGGCAACGCAGATTATGAGACCGCCATGCCATGGGTATGCGCCCTATTGCTGCTGATATCCTCTGCCGCCGGGGCGCAGCAGGCGACGCCGCGTCTCATTTCCGATTCACCCGAATATTGCGCCGAACTGGCGGGCCGCTTTGCAGCCATTGGCGCGGAAGCCCCGAGCCATCTGCGCGCCTTGGCCGATGAGGGCCAAAGGCTTTGCGCCGAAGGCCAGACCCGCGGGGGTATCGCCAAGCTGCGCCGGGCGCTGAAGGAAGCACAGCGGGGGGAATAGAGGCTGACGTAGCGCTACGGGCTAAGAATCTGTTATGTTAAACACACCAGCTATTTTAGCCGAAGCAGAACGGCCCAATCGGGCGCGCCGCTTTCTGAAAAGCCGTCGTGCCAACTGGAAGCAGTCAGACCCCCAAGAGATATACCCAAACCATCGCATCAAGCATGTTTTCAGAAAGGACACAAAGCTGGCATGTTTTAGATGGACTATTTCAACACGCCCTCAGCGAAATACGGTAATTCGCGGAAGCCAATGTGTAGCCCCTGATTATCTGAAGCCATGTTCAGTCCGAATTGCTTCAGCAATAACGCGAGAGATTTCTTAGAATGTATTGAAATATGACCATTCCGTGGTCCGACATACCACCAGGAAAGACCAAATGTGCCGAAGTTGGCGGGTTGCAGAAGCGTCGAGAAAAGTAGCAGTGACTCCGGCTTCATCCGATTGACAATATCGTGCATCGTCGCGGCAGGGTCAGGAACATGCTCAAACACCTCAAAGGCCGTGATCAGATCATATTTTTGATTATCACTCACATGATGCTTGCTGCTGAAGGGATCGTAGGTGTTGACGGTACGAAAGCCATTCGCGCGCAGCATCTCCATCATTCTGCCTTCACCGCCACCATAATCCAAAAGGCTTATTTGGTCGCGATAATCCCCGAAGCGCTGCATGATGAAGGAAGCATTGCCGGCGGGGCGGCTTTCAGCGAAATCAGGATCCACCCGCGCGTAATCCGCATTGTAGATTTTTTCCGCGAAATCGGCTTGCGACCAAGTGTCAAAGTCACTTGTAAACAGAAACTCGCAGGCAACGCAGCGCAAATAGGTTACGCGAACGCCAGAAATTGGTAGCTTGCTACTGCGGCCTTCGTCGCAGTGCTTGTTGAAATCCACTCGCCCCAAAAAATTCGCCCTATTGCCGCATATCTTACACTTATGATCTAGTTGGGCCCGATCCATCCGAAGATTACTTTCGCTTTCACTGAGCATCATGGTTACGATGATCCCGATCAGGAGGCAACGCATGCTTCTGTTGCAAGCCTTCAGCCGCACTAGTGACAGAAGGTGAAAAGCCAACTGCGTCAGAGCCGGGCATGAAGGGCGAAACCCGCACTGCCCTTTCCGGCACGGCGGCAACCTGCACCGGCATTGGTCTCGCGCGGTTTGCCTATGTGCCGCTATTTCCGGCGATGGTGGCGGCTGGGTGGGTGGATGGTGCCGAAGCCGGCTTGCTCGGGGCGCTGAACCTCACGGGGTATCTGATTGGTGTCGGCGGCGTGCGCGCGCTGGCGCGGCGCGTTTCCGTCCCCCGCGCACTGGATATGGGCATGGCTTTCGCGGTGCTCGCCTTCGCAGCCTGCGCCTGGCATGGCGGGCTGGCCTGGCTCGGGTTTTGGCGCTTCCTGGCAGGGATTTCGGGCGGCATGTTGATGGGCCTCGCGGGGCCTTCCGTGCAGGCGGTGACACCACCGGAACGGCGCGGGCGCGCAGGGGGCCTGGTCCTGTTTGGCGTGGGCGGAGGCATCATACTCGGCGCCTTGCTGGTGCCGCTTTTGCTGCAAGGCGGCGTCGCCGCAGCCTGGCTTGGGCTTGCTGGCGTTGCGCTGGTCTTGTGGCTTGTGATGCGCCCCCATTGGCCGCGCCCACCAGCGGCGGAGACTGCGCCGGAAGGCAGCGCCCCGCCGGCGCTTGGTATCATTATCGCCTATGCGCTTTCGGGTGCGGGGCTGGTGCCGCCGATGCTTTATTTGTCGGACCTTGCAGCGCGGGGCAGGGGCTTGGGGGTGGAACTTGGCGCCGGCATGTGGGTGCTGTTTGGCCTTGGTTGCATCGCCGGTGCCCTGGTTGGCGGGCGTGCGGTGGATTTATGGGGCGGGCGGCGCGCCATTCTGCTTTGGATGGTGATCCAGAGCATTGCGCTGTCTTTGGCATTGCCTCAGGCGCTTTGGGTGCTGGTGCCGCTTGGCTTGGTTTCCGGCTTTGCCGCGCTTGGTATCACCACCGTGGCGCTGGCCGCAGCGCGGGAGAGGGCAGGGGCTTTGGCCGGCGTGATCTGGGTGAGGGTTACGGCGGGCTTTGCCGTGGCGCAGGCCCTGGCAGGCTTCGCGCTGGCGGCGCTGTTTCGCGTGACGGATGAAAGCCACGCCGCGGTATTTGCGGCGGGGCTTTTGCTGTCACTTGCAGGTCTGATAGTGGCCTGGGCGGATTGGCGCTGGCGCTGGAATTGATCAGGCCCGTCCGCGCGTGACCAGCCGGCCGGGCTTTTCCCCCGTGGCGCCCTTGCCGGCGACAAAGGTGGAAACGCCATTGGCCCAGACTTCCTCGATCCCCGCGCTTTCCTGCTTCGGGTTTTCGAAAGTCGCGCGGTCAATCACCGTATCGGGATCAAACAGTACCAGATCGGCATAGGCGCCTTCGCGGATCACGCCGCGATCCACCATGCCAAAGACGGCCGCCGGGCGACCGGTCATTTTATGCACGGCGGTCTCAAGGCTGAACAGGCGCAATTCGCGCGCGTAAAGGCCAAGCACGCGCGGGAAAGTGCCCCAAAGCCGCGGATGCGGATGCGCATCATGCGGAATGCCATCGGAACCAATCACCGACATGGGATGCGCCATGATGCGGCGCACATCCGCTTCATCCATCTGGAAGGTGATCTGGCCCGCGGGCAGCAGGCGTTCAGCCGCCATGCGGATATCCGTATTCCAGCCGCGCGCGATGTCAGACAAATATTTGCCGGCCATTTCAGGATGCGGGATGGACCAGGTGATCATCACCTTCACATCATCGCGCAGCCGATCAGGCATCAGCACGGTGGATCCCGCCGGGTAGGGATAGACATCAAAGCAGACTTCCTGGCTTTGCGCATAGGCATCAATCAGCGCGAGTGTCTGATTGGAACGTCCGTAATTTTCCGGCATCGAGCATTTGTGATGGCTGATCCAAACCGGGCAGCCGACGCGATCACCGATCTTCAGCGTTTCTTCGATGGAAGCGCAAACGCGATCTGCCTCATCACGCATATGCGTCACGTAAATGCCGCCATAGGCGCGCAGCGGCTCGGCCACCGCGATCACTTCTTCTGTGGTGGCGTGCATATTCAGCGGATAGTAAAGCCCGGTCGAAAAGCCCGATGCACCTTCGGCAAGGGATTGCTTTACGCGTAGCCGCATACGTTCAATCTCGGCATCATTGGCAACGCGCATCACATCGCCATCCATCGCCTCAACCCGCATGGTCTGATGGCCGACCAGCGCATAGGTATTCACCTCCGAGCCCTGCTTTTTCAGCTCATGCGCGTAATCGCCGAAACTATCGAAGCGCCACCAGCCATCTTCGCCAATCAGATCCAGCGGCGGCGGTGGGCGCTTGGTGAAGCGCGCCGGCGAAAGGCTGACACCGCAATTGCCCACCACAACGGTGGTCACACCCTGGCTGATCTTGCAGGTCATGCAAGCGGGGCCACAGAGCACGGCGCGGTCATCATGCGTGTGGCTGTCAATGAAGCCAGGCGCCACGGCCTTGCCGCCTGCGATTACTTCTCGGTCCGCACTGGCGCCGCCCAGATCACCCACCGCCACAATGCGGTCGCCCGAGACACCAATATCCCCACGTCGGCTTGCAGCGCCGGTGCCATCAATGATGGTCGCATCGCGGATGATCAGATCGCAGCGGAGAGCCATGGATTTATCCTACCGAAGAGTGTCCACACCCACGGATCATGGCTTAGGAGCTGCCCTCAGGGAACCCCTTTTGTAACGCTCTTGGTTCGGTCGCTCCCGCGGGTTCCCGACAGCAGCGTGATACGGTCCGCCAGATATAGGGCTAGTGGTGCGCGGGGGTAGTTTTGGCTCGGGAAAGCTGAGCATCAATCGCGCCACCAGAAGGCAACGCTCCTATTTGCGGCTGGCGGGTTTGGGCTCCGGTCCTGCCATGGCCATGGCCTTTTCCGTACCCAGCAGGATTTCCGCAATGCGAATGATGTCATGGCGTTGCAGCCCACCGCCATCAAGCGCATTCACCACGGCCTTGAGTTTCACGGCGTAGTTGGCATGGAGTTTGTCAAAGGCTTCAAAACGACCGGCGCGACGCCCGGCCATTTCCAGTCGCCGCAGGGCGCGCGCCAATATTTCCATGTTCAGCACTACAGCCGCGCGGCGTTTGGCATTTGGTTCATGGAGGGCGGGCAGCAATTGACGCACGACGATATATTGCGCGGCTTCCTCGGCCGCGACGCCGATCTGCTGCAGCAGCGGCATGATCACTGCGCGCCGATCCTTGACCCGACCTGGCGGGGCGCTCTCAAGCTCCTTCAGCAGCGCGACATATTCTTCCGCGATATGGGCCGCGCGTGGAGGATCTTCCTTGGGTAGCGCCTCCACGGGCTCGCGCTGCAATTCCATCAGCTTTTCATCGGCAATGCTGCCAGCAATGGGCGAAAGCCGTGATGCGGTGGCAAGCACCGACCCTGGGCTCTGGGCGCGGTCAAGTAGGCTCGACAAGGCAAGGCTGAAGACATTTTGCCCCTCCTGCGCTGGCCCCCTAAGCGCGGCAATGACCAGTTCCGGCGATGGGCCTGAGAAGGAGGCAAGCTTCGCCTCCCAAATGCGGTCCGCATGCCGCCAGATGCTGGCCGCGAGTTGCAGCAATTCCGCGCTCTGCGCCTCATTAAGGTCAGCGGCGGGTAGCCCCTGCGGGAAGGAAAGGGTTGGGGCAAGGCGCGCGGCCTCGGCCCATAGGGCGCGGCCTTCTGTATCAACTTGCATCACATCAAAGAAATTGCGCCCGCCAAGATTGGCCGAGATTTTTTCAGCCGCCGGTCCCATCGCGGCCCGCAAGGCCTCAGAAATCGGCAAAAGCGCGGGCCGCGGCAGCCTTGCGCTGCCTGGACTCCATTCCTTCAGCGGGACCACCGCACCATCAAAAGGCAGGAATAGGATACGCGCGAAGGTAATGGGACGCGGCGGACGCAGCAGCCTTAGCCTTGGGCGCGCCGCTTCAATAATGGGGTCAAGCACTGCACGCGATGGAACGGCTTCAAGGACCGCCACCACCTGCTGCAATACCGTATCCGAAGCCTTGGAGGTGCGTTTGGAGATGCGTGAAAGCGCGTCTTCCCCCTTCGAGGATTCATCCGAATCCTGAGCAAGGGAACGGGTGGATTGAACCAGATGGGCGTCCCTGAGTTTCTTGGCTTCAGACGCCAGAGAATTGAAATGCGGCCCGGCAAGCAGCGATTCATTCCGGGACGTGAAGGTCAAGGGCCGGCTGCATCGCCAATCCAAGCCCTGCATCTGGGTAGGTGTCTCAAGGCGCAGCTTGCCGGCGCCCTCGGGGAAGCCGCTCCAGCCTTCAACCTCTTTTGGCAAATCTGGCAAAAGGTGGCTCATTTCCCAGATGACGGCTGCGCGGTCCGAGGGCTCAGCTTGATGCCAGAGGGCGATGATGATGTCCCAGCCATTTAGAATCCATTCGGGCCGCAACGCGCGGCGCGTGACCGATTGCGGGTCCCGCTGCCAGGCGCGCAATAATATGGTGGTATCATCCAGCACGCGATCCAATTCACTGATGGCGGCCTTGGCGCAGCCAAGAACGAGCTTTGCGCGCCGCAATACGAATTCTGCATTCAATCCGCGGGTATTGTCGCGCGGTGCGACCAGCCACCTGTCAAGCTCCTGCGTGAAGGCGTGCAATTCAGCATAGGCGCGGCGTGTGTGACCGATGACAGCATCATCCGCCTTGCCAAGTGGCATGAAAACACTGGCCAGCGCTTCGACCGCCGCTTCGATGATTTCGGTTGTCGTGTCCAATCGGCGCGCGATCCGCTCCACGGCCTTGCCGATCCTGGGGCGCAGATAGATCAGGGTTTCCTGTTCTGGCGGCACCTTGGCTTCGGCCGGCATTTCTGTGCGGCGTATCAAATCCGTCAGAAGCAAGAAAAACATGCGCCGTAGCGCCGTGGCATCAGCCGCTTTCTGCTCTTCCGCCCAGGCCATGGCGGCCCTGCCGCGCCAACCTTCAAGGGCGGTGTCCAGGGCCGCAACACGAATCGGTTCCGGTGAAATATTTGGCAATTCGCGTAATCGGCGCCACAGGAAAAGATCATGGCCAGTGATGCCGGGAATTGATGGCACATCCTTGCCCGCCAGGATGGTGCGGCCCAATTTGCCAGAAGCGCCGATCAGAACAAGGTTAGGCGTGGTACCCTTTTCCGCTTGCCGAAGCCGGGCACCCAATAGTTGCGGCGTGGTGAAGGCCACCAAAAACCCACGGTCACGGAACGTCGCTTGGTCCTCCGGAACCTGCGGGCCGGGCTTACCATCGCTGTTCGACGCAAAACTTGCAGACATGAGCGCGCTTAGGTCCTGAAAGATTGGCCTTGGCGTCTGATCCACCCGGGCAAGATTGCCAGTAAAGTGAACCAACCGCTGAACCAAACATGACGAGCGTCAAGTTTTTGGCGCACGCCACATACTCAACCTCTCTTTGAATGTCTCTATAATATGCTTTGAAGCTGGCGCCAAGTTTTGCGTTGGCCTGTGGTCTTGCAAAGCCCGCACCGAATCGAATGCTATCTTTGCCTGACCCTGGCCAAAACAACGTGAAATCAGAAACTTGATATTGGGTATGACGGCTTGATTTTTTTATGATCCGGATCGCACCGGCTGTATTCGCCTCGCCGCATGTAACCGGAAGCAGCAGGCCATGCTTCGGCACGCGCCGGCAGCACCAAAAGCGACCAAGGTAGGACAACCTTGATCTCAGAGCGCCTCACCCTCGGCCGCCGCCTTCAGGCGCCTGAGCGCCGCGGCCCCGCCTGGCAGCGCGGGGTAGAGCGCCAAGGCGGCTTCCATGCTGCGCAAGGCGCCCGGCGCATCGCCTGCTTCCGTTTGCAAACGTGACAGGCTTTGCAAGGCGATGAAATGGCGGGGTTCCAACCTGAGTGCCTCAGCCAAATCACGCGCGGCTTCGCGTAGCTGACCAAGTGCAGCCAAGGCTTCCGCACGCAAATGCCAGGCACTCGCCGCATTTGGGGCCAGCGTCAGCGCGGCATCAAAATCCTCAATCGCCTCTTCCGGCAGCCGCGCATTCAGGTTGCGCGTGCCGCGCTGCATCAATAGCCGTGCGGCAGGGGAGGCCGCTTCCAGCCATAACTGCCTGATGCGCGCTTCCGCCAAGGCAAGCTGCGCTGCATCCTGGCTGTCGCGCAGCACAGCAAAAAGCTGATCAAGCTCTGCCGCGCGCGGTGTGCCCTGCGCCAGTGCCAATCCTGGCAGCGCCATGCCCAGCAGCAGGGCGGCGCGGCGCGTCATCATGCCAGCTCGCGTGCCTTGGCGATGCCCTCCGGCTCCGGCCCGCCCGCCATCCAATCCAGCAATTCCACCGTGTGAATGGCGGGCATCGCGCCATCACTCAATTGCGTGAGGCAGCCAATATTCCCCGCCGCAATCACCGCGGCCCCGGTGCGTTCCAGATTGCCGAGCTTGCGTTCCTTCAACTGCCCGGCAATTTCCGGCTGCATGAGATTATAGGTGCCCGCCGATCCACAGCAGATATGCCCTTCTGCCGGTTCCTTCACCGTAAAGCCTGCCTTCGCCAACAGCGCCTTGGGCTCCGCCGTGATCTTCTGGCCATGCTGCAATGAACAGGCGGCATGATAGGCGACTGTCAGCCCTGGCGCCTGCCGGCTTGGCACATAGCCAAAGCGCGTCAGCACTTCCGAGATATCCGCAGCCAAGCCCGCCACCTTTTCAGCCCGCGCCCGCCAGGGTGCCGCTTCCTCTCGGAACATGAAGCCGTAATCCTTGAGCGTGGTGCCGCAGCCGGACGCATTCACCACAATCGCATCCAGCCCTTCACCTTCAATCTCAGCGCTCCAGGCCGCGATATTCGCCCGTGCCAGACGCATCGCCGGATCGTGATGGCCCATGTGATGATCAAGCGCGCCGCAGCAGCCCTGACCCTTGGTCACCACCACCTCAATGCCCATGCGCGTCAACAACCTGATCGTCGCCTCATTGATCGAAGGGGCCAGCACCTGCTGCGCGCAGCCGGTCAGCAAGCCAACGCGCCCGCGCCTTTCGCCCTGCGCCGGGAAAACCCCGCGACGCTCAGTCGCGGAAGGGGATGGCACATGCGCGGGCGCAAGCCGCATCATCGCCCGCAGCCTTTCCGCCATGGGGGATTTGCCCGGCACCAGGCGCGCAAAGGGCCGCGCCAAACTGGCCCCCACCAAGGCCACCCTAAAGCGGAACGGGTAAGGCAACACGAAGGAGAGTAGACGCCGCAAAAAACGCTCGGCCGCCGGGCGCTGATAGGTCTTTTCGATATAGGCCCGCGCGTGATCCACCAGATGCATGTAATGCACCCCCGAAGGACAGGTCGTCATGCAGGACAGGCAAGACAGGCAACGATCCACATGCCTCACCTCCAACTCACTCGCCGGGCGGCCAGACTCCAACATGTCCTTGATCAGATAGATCCGACCCCGCGGCGAATCCAATTCATCGCCCTGCAACAAAAACGTGGGGCAGGTCGCGGTACACATGCCGCAATGGACGCAACTCCGCAGGATGCGGTTGCTTTCGGCAATATCCGGGTCGGCCAATTGGGCGGGGGTGAAAAGGGTCTGCATGCAACCTCTATAACCCACAACATGAGGCAATGGCAGAACCGCAGGCGCTGCCCCTGAGACCCCGCCGACGCGTCATCAAACCTTGAGAGGGCGGGCGCCGAGGATATGGGCGATGGCGTAAGTCAGATCAGGGCGGTTCAGCGTATAAAAATGGAACTCATCCACGCCATTGGCCTGCAATAGACGCACCTGTTCCGCCGCCACCACGGCAGCGACCATGCGTCGCGTCTCCACATCTTCCTCCAGCCCCTCAAACAACTGGCCCATCCAGGCGGGCACACTCGCACCACACATGGCCGAGAACTTCACCACCTGCTGGAAATTGGAGACCGGCAAAATACCCGGCACGATCGGCACATTGATGCCCTTGGCATGGCAGCGATCAATGAAACGCAGGAAAGTCTCCGATTCGAAGAAATATTGCGTAATGGCGCGCGTCGCGCCCGCATCAATCTTGCGCTTCAGAAAGTCCAAATCCGCATCGGCTGAAAGCGCCGCCGGATGGGTCTCAGGATAGGCGCCCACGCTGATCTCAAAATCGCCAATGCGCTTGAGGCCCCGCACCAGATCCTCGGCCTGCGCATAACCACCCGGATGGGGCACGTATTCCGAAGCCCCGGCCGGCGGATCGCCCCGCAAGGCCACAATGTGGCGGATGCCGGCGGCCCAATAGCGCCGCGCGACCTCATCCACTTCGTCCCGCGTTGCACCAACACAGGTCAGATGCGCGGCCGGTGTCAGGCTGGTTTCAGCCACCAGGCGCGCTACGGTCGCATGGGTGCGTTCCTGCGTGCTGCCGCCCGCCCCATAGGTCACCGAGACAAAGCGCGGGCCAAGCGGCTCCAACCGCCGAATGCAAGCCCAAAGTTGTTCTTCCAGCTTATCCGTCTTGGGCGGGAAGAATTCAAAGGAAAGCCGCGGCGACGGCATGGCGGCCGGGGCCGGAAGGGCGTTGAAACGTGGGCCGGTCAGCCAACGGGCCAAGGGGCCAGGGGTGAGGTTGTTCATGACATATCCCGAAATGGAGAGGTCTTGGGCCTTCCGCAACGCCTCCCCCTTTGCCCATCGCGGCCATCTTGGCAAGGGCGCATTACTTACGTTAAGCGGTTCCTTTCTTGTGGCTTTTCGCGCTAAGAAACCCCGAATGACCTTTCCCTCCCCCCGCCTCCTCGGCGCTGCCGCGCTTGCCCTATTGATGCTGGTAGGCTGCGCCACGCGCCCGCCCGCCGATGACCCGGAGGCGCTTCAGGAATTCAAGGACAATAACGACCCCTTTGAACCGACCAACCGCGTTATGTTTGAGGTGAATGAGGCAATCGACAAAGCCGTATTGCAGCCAATCGCGGAAGCCTACCGGGATGTACTGCCGAAGCCCGTGCGTTCGGGCATCCGCAATGTGCTTGGCAATCTCCGCACGCCGACCATTCTGACCGGCGACCTGCTGCAGGGTAATCTGACGCGCGCGCGCGAAACGCTTGGCCGCTTCATCGTGAATTCCACCATTGGCATAGGCGGCATAGTGGATGTTGGCCGCCGGTATGATGTGCACGGTCATTCTGAGGATATGGGCCAAACCTTCGCGGTATGGGGCGTAGGCGAAGGCTTTTACATGTTTGTGCCCCTGCTTGGCCCGACAACAGCGCGCGATTTGGTGGGCTTCGCGACCGATATCTACACCAACCCACAATCCATGATCGGCCAAGGGCAAATTCTGGATGTGTGGAATTACACCCGGATCGGCATGACCGTGATTGATACGCGGGAAGCCTTGCTCGAACCCTTTGATATAGTCCGCAAGACCTCACTTGATCCTTATTCAACCCTGCGTTCTGCCTATCGGCAGCGGCGCAATTTTGAAATCCTGAACAAGGATGGCCCTGGCGGCCCGGTGGCCCCGGCGGGTGGTGTGGGCTTCGGTCAGGGCGTTTTGGAGCGTCAATAATGCAAGGGCTTTTGCATCGCCGCCTTCTGCTTGCCGGGATTGCCGGGCTTGGTGCCACCCCGGCGCTTGCGCAACAGATGGATATCACCCGTGCCACCACCTTCGTTGATAAGGCTGGGCAGGATCTGGTGAATGCCATCAATGACCCGCGCCTTACCCTGACGCAACGGCGTGACCGCGTAGCCAGCATTCTGCGCACGGCAATAGATATTGAAGGCACCGGCCGCTTCATCCTGGGCCGCTATGTGCGCCAGGCATCGCCCGCCGAATTGCAGGATTACCTCAAGCTGTTTGATGAGATCATTATCCGCAATCTCTCCGCGCGCTTTGGTGAATATCGCGGTGTGAAATTCTCGCTCGGCCGTTCGCAACAGCGCACGGAAGAAGATGCCCTCGTCAGCACCCAGGTCGAGCGCCCTAATACACCGCCCTTTACGCTTGATTGGCGGGTGGCGGAGATCAATGGCCAACCCCGGGTGGTGGATGTGATTGCGGAAGGCACATCCCTGCGGCTGACCACGCGGAGCGAATATTCCGCCGTTATTCAGCGCAATGGCGGGCGCGTGGCGGCGCTGCTGGACGCGATGCGCGGGCAGATTTCGCAATTGGCGGC
Organism: Roseomonas sp.; assembly: GCA_020249505.1. Classification (GTDB taxonomy): domain Bacteria; phylum Pseudomonadota; class Alphaproteobacteria; order Acetobacterales; family Acetobacteraceae; genus Neoroseomonas. The sequence goes on from JADCFN010000016.1 coordinate 43,901, forward strand.
GCGTGAGGGCGGCTGAGCTGCCCCTTTCCCCATCATGGCTGCCGGGCCAGGGTCCAACCCTTTCAAGGCTTATGTCAGGCTATGTGGGTATGGCTTATGTTCAAGGACGAAACCCTTCCAAAAGCGCCAACCCGTCCTCATATCCGGATAAGGGCGTTTGTGATGCGCGAGGTCATCCACGGATAATCGGCGGCAGTGAATACGGATTTTGAAGCAATCTTTCTGAGGGGATCGGATCAGCGGCCCGCCTGCCATCGGCGGGCCCCTCAGGGCTGCTGCGCAATTCACCCCCGCCCTGCCCCCGCCGCGACAATCCTATGACCGCCGCGCTGCTTCCCGCTGGGCTAGCTTCCCCCCGATCCATGGCGCTTTATTTCTGCGGTACCGGGTTTGCGCTCTGGGCTCTTATCATGGTGTTGCGGCCAGACCCCGGATTCGCCGCGGATGGACCCTGGCTGGCGATGTTCTGGGCGCTCCAGATCGGCATTGGCATCGCCGTGCTGCACGGGGTGCTGCAACTGATGCGGCGCCTTCCGAAACTCGCCAGATGGCCTGCATGGCTGCTTGTTGCGGTCAGCGGTGCGGTCGGCTCCTTCCTGCTCGCGCCCGTTTACTGGCTGATCGGTGAGACCCTGATGCAGCAGGCGCTCGGTTTCCCCGCCACGACTGATGATGATGATGATTTGGTGGCGCCACTTGGCTTCGGTCTGGCGGCCATGCTGCAGGAATTCAGTGATATTGTGGGCCCGGTAACCGCCGCCTGGCTGCTGATTTCCTGGCCGCAGCTTTATGGCCAGACCTCAACCTCACCCCTGGTCGCGGTGCCGCAAGCCGCGGCGCCAATGCCGGCGCCCCTGCCCTTGCCAAGCCCAACCGAGAGCGCCAGCCCGGAACCGCCCGCATGGCGCGCCGCCTTGCCCCGCGAATTAGGCGGGGATCTGATCGCCGTTTCTTCCGAGCTGCAATACCTGCGCGTTTGGACCACGCGCGGCAATGCGCTGGTGCTTGGGTCCTTGCAGGATGTTGAGGATGGCGAAGGGGCGGGTGGCATGCGCGTTCATCGGTCATGGTGGGTCAGCGCGCGGCATGTGCGCAGCATTCGCCGAAGCGGTGACGCGGCCATTTGTGACATGAGCGATGGTCGCCAGGTGCCGGTCAGCCGGCGCCGGAAGGCCGAGGTCCTGGCGCGCTTCGGCGATGGTGCGCGGTATGAAATGCCCCCCGCACCACCGCCGACTTCGACGGGCTTAGTTCAGAACAAGCGCTTAAGCCCGACTTGGAGCGACACTGGATTATAGTCCGGCTTGGAAAGCCGCCCGGTAACACCCGATTCTGCCGGCATCTCAATGCCGCCCAAGGCCAGGAAACGGACATCCGTCACCAGCCGCCAGGCATTGCCGAGCGGGATTTCCCCACCCGCGATGAATTGCACACCAAACTTGCCTTGCTCTGACCAGGCGCGTTGGTTGGAACTTGTGTTCAGGTCGAGGTCTATTTCCTGCACCCAGCCGACCCCAAGGCCGAGATAGGGCGTCCATCCCCTGGTCAGACCCACAAAGCGGCGCAAGCCATTGATGAAAAGGATGTTTGAGGCGAAATCGCCATCCGTCGCCAGCGTTGCGCCGCCCTTGGTCAGCGAATCGAGCGGGTGGCTGCGGTAATTCCACTCAAGTTCCGTGGCCCAGCCATTGCCGAACTGGAAGCCGATATTGGCGCCCAAGCCGAAGCCGGTATTGAAGCTGGCCTCCAGACCGGAGCCAAAGCCGGCATTGCCGACCTCGTTGAAGGAGGTGGATCCAAGCCAGCTCGCCTGGCCATAGACCGTGGCATAGACGCCCCGCGGTTCGGTCTGCGCCCGAGAAGGTCCGGCTAGGCCGACAAGGCTGGCCAGCACGACAGCCAGGCCAAGAAAACGACGAAAATTCATAAACAAGGCTCCATGACAGGATGTGTTCGGATGCGCCGAGCCGCGCCGCCTGGGGAGACGCGAACCAACACCTGCGGGTATAGGGGAGCGCTGAAATGCCGTATCGGGCGATTGAATGAGCGGTTGCCTGGATGAATGAGCGGCATCCGACCGCTTGGGGCAGTGTTCGATCGGATGGAAAGGTCAGATCGCGCTTCTTGCCATGGGGGGTTATGGAATCGGGATCAGCTTATGTTCCCTGGCAGATCCGCAACCCCCAGTTCCGGTAGAAGAAACGCCGCGCCAAGCCATACGGGCGCTTGACCGCGCGTAAGGGCGGCAGATCAGCCGGGCTTCACGCTTTCATAAACCACCATGGCATGCCCCTTATGGGTAAAGCCGCCGGCAGGGCGCATGCCGATATCTTCCATCACCTGGCGTGACGCCTCATTGGTTTCACGCGCCACGGCAATAATGCGCGGCAAACCTGCGGCATGGCCGAAATCCAGCGCGGCGCGGGCTGCTTCCCGCGCATAGCCCTTGCCGCGACATTCCGGCCACAGCGCATAACGGAGCGCCACACCCCGCCCATCCGGCCTTTCCATCAGCCCGCAAATACCCAGAAATTCACCACTGCCGCGCACAAAAACGGACCAGGTACCGTAGCCGCGCACCGCCCAGAAATCGATATCATCTTCCAATTCTTCCCGCGTGCGTTCGGCGCTGCGCGTGCCATGCAGCATGAAACCAAAGACGCGTTCATCCGCCTTCAGGCGAATAAGGTCGGGCAATTGCTCCGGCGCCGGCGGCAGCAGGGAAAGCCGTGCGGTATTGATGCCGCGCGGCGTATGCAAGGCGCCAAGCGGCTGGCTCACCGCTGCAAGGGCCGGTATTTGATGCGGTGCGGTTCTGTCGCATCCGCGCCGAGGCGCCGGCGCTTGTCTTCCTCATAGGCTTGGAAATTGCCCTCGAACCATTCCACATGGCTATCGCCTTCGAAGGCAAGGATATGCGTCGCCAGACGATCCAGAAAAAAGCGGTCGTGGCTGATGATCACCGCGCAACCGGCGAAATCCATCAGCGCTTCTTCGAGGGAGCGCAGCGTATCCACATCCAAATCATTGGTCGGTTCGTCAAGCAGAATGACGTTATGTTCCCGCTTCAGCATCTTTGCCAGATGCACGCGATTGCGCTCACCGCCCGAAAGTACACCAACGCGCTTTTGCTGATCGCCACCCTTGAAGTTGAAGGCCGCCACATAGGCGCGTGAGGGGATGCTGCGCTTGCCAATCGTGATCATATCCAACCCGTCCGAGATTTCTTCCCAGACGCTGCGCGTGTCATTCAGGCTATCGCGGCTTTGATCCACATAGCCAAGCTGAACACTATCTCCGATCACAAGGCTACCAGCATCGGGTTTTTCACCACCGGTGATCATCTTGAACAGCGTGGATTTACCTGCACCATTGGGGCCGATCACGCCGACAATGCCGCCCGGCGGCAGCTTGAAGGAAAGATTGTCAATCAACAGCCGATCACCAAAACCCTTCGACAGATTCTCGGCCACAATAACGGTATTGCCGAGCCTTGGTGCGGGCGGGATGGTGATTTCGGTCGGGTCTGGGGCCTTTTCCTGGCTGCGACGGAGCAAATCCTCATAGGCCGCAATACGCGCCTTGGATTTCGCCTGCCGTGCCGCGGGCGAACGCCCGATCCATTCCTGTTCTTCGGCCAATTGGCGCTGCCGCGCGGTTTCTTCGCGTTCTTCCTGCGACAGGCGCTTGCGCTTGGCTTCGAGATAGGCGGAGTAATTCCCTTCATATGGAATGCCGCGGCCACGATCCACTTCCAAAATCCAGCCCGTGACATTGTCCAGGAAGTAGCGGTCATGCGTCACGATCAGCACCGCGCCTTGATATTCGCGCAGAGTCTTTTCCAGCCAGGCGACACTTTCCGCATCCAAATGGTTGGTCGGTTCGTCCAGCAGCAGCAGATCAGGCTTTTCGAGCAGCAGGCGGCACAGCGCGACCCGGCGGCGTTCACCACCTGAGAGATGCGTCACCGCGCTGTCAGCCGGCGGGCAGCGCAGCGCATCAAGCGCAATATCCACCTGCCGGTCAATTTCCCAGCCATTCACCGCATCAATCTTTTCCTGCAATTCCGCCTGTTCGGCCAACAGGTTGTTCATCTCCTCCTCGCTCATTTCTTCGGCGAATTTTTCGGAGATTTCATTGAAGCGGGCGAGGTTCGCGGAAAGCTCTGCAAAGGCCGCGCGCACATTCTCCCCCACCGTCAGATTGGGGTCGAGTTGCGGTTCCTGCGGCAGATAGCCCACCTTGGCCCCTTCCGCCGACCATGCCTCACCGCCGAAATCCTTATCCTGCCCGGCCATGATGCGCATGAGCGTGGATTTACCCGCGCCATTTGGCCCCAGCACGCCAATCTTGGCGGTCGGCAGGAAGGACAGTGTGATGCCCTTGAAGACCTCTCGCCCGCCCGGATAGGACTTGGTGAGGTTCTTCATGACATAGACGTATTGATAGGCGGCCATGGGGCGGGGGACCTGATGCGGTTAGGGGGTTTCTCGGGGGGTAATAGAGCAGATTGCGGGCGGGTGAAATCGGGGGATTTTTCGCCCGACGCTGTTTAGGTGGATTGTCGAAGGGCTCCCAAAATCCCTGAACTCGCGCGGCAGTGCCGCGCGAGGGTCTGTCTTGGCAGCCCAGCGTCTGATCTGCGGAGGCGGCACGCCGGAGCAGTGAATCAGCCGCTCAAACCAACTTTGCCGCCCTCCGGGGGATTTTTCGCCCGTTTACGGGCGAAAAATGGGCCCGGCAGGACTCGAACCTGCAACCAAACCGTTATGAGCGGTCCGCTCTGACCATTGAGCTACAGGCCCACCAATTCCCTGATAGCGCCCAGACCGCCCGGAAATCAAACCCGTTTGGCTTCCCCCGCCAGCCGCGCCAGCACGCGGAGCAAATCCCGCGCGCGCTTCACGCGCTCGGCCAGGTCCATATCGCGGATCAACGCCAGCTTAGCATCGGGGCGGAGCTTCACCGCCCCCTTCTGCCCCTGGATCCAGGTGATCAAGCCGCCTGGATTGGCAAAATTCTGCCCCCGGAAGCTCAACACCATTCCCTTCGGCCCGGCATCCAGCTTTTCCACCCCCGAATCCCGACAGAGCCGTTTGATCGCGACCACTTGCAGGAGGTTTTCAACCTCCGCCGGCAAGGGGCCGAAGCGATCGGCCAATTCCGCCGCCATGGCGTCATTCTCGCCATCTGTGGCGAGGCCCCCGATGCGCCGATAAAGGCCAAGCCGCACCGGCAGATCGGTCACGTAATTCTCCGGGATCAGCACCGGGAGGCCAAGGTTGATTTGCGGCGTCCATTCCCGCTCACTCTCCTGCCCCTCGGCGCCGGCTTTGATATCGGCCACGGCTTCTTCCAGCATCTGCTGGTAAAGTTCGATGCCGACTTCGCGGATTTGGCCGGATTGTTCTTCACCCAAAAGGTTACCCGCGCCGCGAATATCCAGATCATGCGACGCAAGCGTGAAACCAGCGCCGAGGTTATCCAGCGTTTGCATCACTTCCAGCCGCTTTTCTGCCGCCGCGGAAAGCCGATGCGCTTCCGGCCAAGTGAGATAAGCATAACCGCGCAGCTTGCCGCGCCCAACGCGCCCGCGCAGCTGATAAAGCTGCGCCAGGCCAAACATATCCGCGCGATGGATGATCAGCGTATTCACCGCCGGCATATCCAAGCCGCTTTCAACGATATTGGTGGACAGCAAAATATCATGCTTGCCATCGCCGAATTCGGTCATGACGCGTTCAAGTTCGGTCGGCGTCATGCGCCCATGCGCCTGCACCATGCGTGCTTCCGGCACAATCTCGGCCATCCGCTCCGCGAGCTTCGCCATATCTTCAATGCGCGGCACCACGCAGAAAATCTGCCCGCCACGGAAGCGTTCGCGCTGAATGGCTTCGCGCAGCACCACCGCATCCCAAGGCATGATGAAAGTGCGCACGGCCAGCCGATCCACTGGCGGCGTTGCAATCACGCTCATTTCGCGCACGCCTGTTAGCGCCAATTGCAGTGTGCGCGGAATAGGTGTGGCGGTCAGGGTCAGCACATGCACATCGGATTTCAGCGCCTTCAGCGCTTCCTTGTGGCGCACGCCGAAATGCTGTTCCTCATCCACCACCAGCAGGCCGAGATCGGCAAATTCGGTTCCCTTGGCCAAAAGCGCATGGGTGCCGATGACGATATTGATATCGCCGCGCTTCATGCCTTGCCGCACTTCCGCCGCTTCCTTGGCGGTGACCAGGCGCGAGAGTTGCGCGATGCGCAGCGGGAAGCCTTCAAAGCGCTTCAGGAACACGCGATGATGCTGCCGCGCCAACAGGGTTGTCGGCACCACCACCGCCACCTGCGCGCCGGACATCGCCACCACAAAGGCCGCACGCAAAGCGATTTCTGTCTTGCCGAAGCCGACATCGCCGCAAATCAGCCGATCCATCGGCCGGCCGGCGGAAAGGTCTTCCAGCACATCGGCAATGGCGCGGGATTGATCCTCGGTCTCGGCAAAGGGGAAGCGGGCGCAAAACTCATCCCACATCCCCTCAGGCGGGGTTGCCAGCGTGCCATCCTTCATGCGTCGCAAGGCCGCGGTGCGAATCAGCTCGGCGGCCATATCGCGAATGCGCGACTTCGCCTTGGCCTTGCGATTCTGCCAGGAAACCCCACCGAGCTTATCCAGCGCAACGCCCAGCCCTTCCGACCCGAAGCGGGAGAGGATTTCGATATTCTCGACAGGCACAAAAAGCCTGTCACCGCCATCATAAATCAGCTTCAGGCAATCATGCGGCGCGCCGGATACTTCAATGGTGACCAGGCCCTCATAGCGGCCAATGCCGTGATCCTGATGCACAACCAGATCGCCCTCGGCGATTTCGGTGGCGTCCGCAATGAACTGATCAGCGCGACGGCGACGGCGCGGTGGACGAGCGATACGTTCACCCAGCAAATCCTGCTCGGCTGTGACGGCGATGCCTTCCGCGATAAAGCCGCGCTCAATCCCCATCACCACCAGCGCGACAACATCAGGCGGCAAAGCGCGGGCGGCTTTCCAATCCTCGGCCGCCTCCGCACGCACACCAGTTTCGCGCAGCAGATTGCCAAGCCTTTCGCGGGACCCGCGCGACCAGGCGGCCAGCACGGGCCGGCGCTTGGCCTTGGCTTCCCCCTGCACCATGGCGGCATAGGCTGCGAAAACGTTCTCGCCGGCGCTGCGTGCTTCGGCGAAAAGCGGGCCAGGGCGCCCGCCTGCGGCAATGCCATCCGGCACGGCGAAGGGTGAAATACGCAGCACGCGGCAATCGGCGAGCATCGCTGCCCAGCCCGCTTCATCCAGATAAAGTGTGGCAGGTGGCGCGGGGCGATAGGGTACGTCGCCTTCCCCGATACGGGTGGGCACGCGGCGGGCTTCGTAATGATCCATGATCATCTCAAGCCGCGCCTTCAGCACTTCCTCTGCCTGGTGATCGAAGCTGATTTCGGCTCCCGGCATATAATCCAGCAAGGGCACCATGTTGTCATGGAAAAGCCCCGCCCAATGTTCCATGCCAGGATAGCGTCGCCCGGCGCTGATCGCGCCATAAAGCGGGTCGTCAGCCGCCGCCGCGCCGAATAATTCGCGGTAGCCGCTGCGGAAGCGCGTGCGCGATGCCTCATCCAAAAACACCTCGCCCACCGGGCGAAGCGAAAGCGCGGGTACTACCTTGCCGCTGCGTTGGCTGGCCGTATCAAAGCGGCGCATATCCTCGATCTCATCACCAAAGAAATCGAGGCGTATGGGTTCCGGCTCGCCCGCCGGAAAAAGATCAATAATGCCGCCGCGTACGGCATATTCGCCATGTTCCATCACCGTGCCGGTGCGGTGATAGCCATTGGCTTCCAAAAATTCGGTCAGCTTTTCCGGCTGTATCCGGCCCGTCTTGGCCAGCGAAAGTGTGGCGCCTTCAAATACCGCAGGCGGCGCCACTTTCTGCACCAGCGCATTCACGGTGGTCAGCAGCACGCGCGGGCGCTTCGGCGGTTCCAGCAAGCGCGTCAGGGTCGCCACACGTTCGGCGATGATTTCAGGATTGGGGGAGACGCGATCATAGGGCAGGCAATCCCAGGCGGGAAAACGCAGCACTTCGATTTCTGGCGCGAAAAAGCCCAAAGCCTCAGCCATGCGTGCCATGCGCGCATCATCGCGGCAGACATGGGCAATGGGGGCTTCAATCTCTGCCCGCCGGCGCGCCACCAGCAGGGCATCGAAACCCTCAGGCGCGCCATGGATGGTGACGGGCTTCATGGCCCGCCACCGGCCTCGGCCATGATCCGGCGCAGTAGCGGGTGGTCATGTTCGGGCGGAATCGGGCGGCGGCCGGAAAGCCAATCGGCCAAATCCACATCCCAGAGTTCCAGGATTTCCTCCAAGGCCGTCACTTCGGCATCGGTGAGGCTCGCGATATGGCGCGCGACAAAGCCGCCGATCAGGATATCGGTTTCCTTTGTGCCACGATGCTGGGCGCGAAAAACAAGCCGGCGGCGCCGGGCGTCAAGTTCTGTTGGGTCTGGCATATCGCTCTAGTCTCAAGGCGCTGGCATATAGGGGCGGATGGGAATCCTGTCAGCCCGCCCCGAACCGACCGCGACCGCCGAGGACCCCCTCGCGCGGTTATTGGCGCCGATTGAAAGCCTGCCGGGGCTCCGCAAGCCAGACTTGCTGGCGCGTGCGGCGGGTGGCGCGCGGGTGCTTGATCTGCTGCTGCATTTGCCCGAACGCGTGCAGCATCGGCCCGTGCTGCGCGGGTTGGCCGGGGCAGTAGAAGGCCAGGAAGTGACGCTGGAACTCCGCATCACCGGCGCCCCGGCGCGGGGCGGGCGCGGACCCTGGACGGTGCCGGCGATCTGTGGGGCTGATCCGGTGGCGCTGATTTCCTTCTCTCGCGCCACTTGGGCGGGCACGGCGCTGGGCCGCGCCTTCCCGCAAGGCGCCGAGCGGCGCGTGGCTGGGCGGCTCAAGGCCTATCAGCGCGCCTGGCAATTGGATTTGGATGCGGACCCGCTGGTGGAACCGCCGCTCCGTATCCCGCTGTGGCAGCCCATGTGGCCGCTGACGGCGGGGCTTTCCTGGCGGAACATGGCCGATGCGCTGGATGGGGCGCTGAAATCCCTGCCTGATCTGCCGGAATGGGTGGATGGCCCGCTGCTGAAGCGCGAAGCCTGGCCGGGTTTTGCCGAGGCTTTGCGCGCCCTTCATGTGCCCCAGGCGCAGGCTGCCGAAGCCCCGCGCCGGCGGCTTGGCTATGATGAATTGCTGGCGGGACAAATCGCGCTCGGTTTGGTGCGGCGCCGGTCGCGCGAAAGGCCGGGCCGGGCGCTGATGGGCAATGAAAGCCTGCGCGCCCCTGCCCTGGCCGCCTTTGGCCATGCGCCCACACCTTCCCAGCTTCAAGCCATTGCCGACATAGATGCCGATCTGGCGGCACCAAGGCGGATGCTGCGCCTGCTGCAAGGCGATGTGGGCGCGGGCAAGACGCTGGTGGCGCTGATGGCCATGCTGCGCGCGGTGGAAGCCGGCGCCCAGGCCGCGCTGATGGCGCCGACGGAATTGCTCGCGCGCCAGCATTTGCGCAGTTTTGAGCGGCTTTGCGGTGCCGCCGGGGTGCCGGTGGCGCTGCTGGCTGGCAGCGTGAAGGGCAAGGAAAGGCGCCGCGTGTTGCAGGGCTTGGCGGATGGGACACTGCCCATGGTGGTCGGTACTCATGCGCTGTTTCAGGAAGGGGTGGCCTTCAAGGATCTGGGCCTGGCCGTGGTGGATGAACAGCACCGCTTTGGCGTGGCGCAGCGCCTGATGCTGGCGGAAAAGGGCCAGGCGGCGGATATGCTGGTAATGACCGCAACGCCCATTCCACGCACTTTGCTGCTCACCCAATGGGGCGAAATGGCCGTCAGCCGCATGGCCGGCAAACCCGCCGGGCGCCAGCCCATCGCAACGCGCATCCTGAGCCAGGAACGCCTGCCGGAGATTGTCGCCCGCCTGCATGAGGCGGTGGCGCGCGGCGCCCGCGCCTATTGGGTGGTGCGCGCCATTACTGGCAGCGAAAAGGATGACAGCGTCGCGGCCGAGGACCGCTTTGCCGAGCTTTCCGCCCATTTCCCCGGCCGGGTCGGCCTTGCCCATGGCTTGCAGGATGTTGCGGTGCGCGAAGCCGCCTTGGGCGATTTCGCCGCCGGGCGGACCAATATCCTGGTCGCCACTACCGTGATTGAAGTCGGCGTGGATGTGCCCGAAGCGACCATTATGCTGATTGAACAGGCGGAACGCTTTGGGCTTGCGGCGCTGCACCAGCTGCGCGGACGCGTCGGGCGGGGGCAGGAGGCGTCTTCCTGCCTGTTGGTGCACTCCCCGGGCCTGAGTGATGGCGAAAGGCGGCGCCTGCTGGTGCTGCGCGACACGGAAGACGGATTCGTAATCGCCGAGGAGGATTTGAAATCCCGCGGTGGCGGCGATGCCTTGGGCGCGCGGCAGGCCGGGCTGCCAGGGGCACGGCTGTTTGATGCGCGGGAAGACCCGGATCAATTCGCGCACTATGTCCAGATTGCGCACCGCGATGCGGAAGCGCTGCTGACGCGCGATGCGGCACTTGCCTCCCCGCGCGGGCAGGCAGCGCGGCTTTTGCTCAGGCTTTTTGGCCATGATCTTTCCATGGCGCCGCTGGATGCCGGGTAGCGCCGCGCCGGGGGCTTGCAAGCCAGCGCGGGAAAGGTCAAATCGCGACGCGCAAATGCACGAAATAGTGGTTCGAGGCAGGATAAGGGGAGATAGGCTTTGGCCGCGCTGATCGAAATCGAGCGCCTGACCAAGCGCTTTGGCGCCTTCACCGCTGTTGATGATGTGTCCTTCACGGTGGATCGTGGTGAGGTGGTGGGCTTCCTTGGCCCCAATGGCGCCGGCAAATCCACCACTATGAAAATGCTGGCGGGCTTCGTGACACCCTCTGCCGGCACGGCACGCATTTGCGGCCAGGATGTGATTGAAGCGCCCGTCGCGGCGAAGCGCACCCTTGGCTATCTGCCGGAAGGCGCGCCCACCTATCCGGAAATGACCGTCACCGGCTTTTTGCATTTCATCGCGCGCATTCGCGGTTTTGGCGGTGCCGAGGCCAATAAACGCATGGCCCGCGCGATGGCGATGACGCAGCTGGAAGGTGTGCGCCTGCAACCGATTGAAACCCTCTCCAAGGGTTTCAAGCGCCGTGTTGGCCTTGCACAAGCATTGCTGCATGACCCGCCCGTTTTGGTGCTGGATGAACCGACCGATGGCCTGGACCCGAACCAAAAGCATGAGGTGCGTGAATTGATCCGCCGCATGGCACCCGAAAAGGCCATCGTGATTTCAACGCATATCCTGGAAGAAGTGGATGCGGTCTGCACCCGTGCCATCATCATCGCCCGCGGCAAGGTACTGGCGGATGCCACACCGAAACAGCTTGAAGCGCCCGGCAAAACGCTTGAGCAAGTCTTCCGCGATTTGACCCTGAAGCAGGAGGCCGCCTGATGCGCGCTGCCCTGCTGGTCGCTCGCCGGGAATTGGCCGGCTATTTCGCGACCCCCGTTGCTTACGTCTTCATCGTGATTTTTCTGATGATGGCGGGCGCCATGACCTTCAGCCTGGGCGGTTTCTTCAATCGCGGTCAGGCTGATCTTGGCCCCTTCTTTGGCTTCGTCCCCTGGCTGTTTCTGTTTCTGGTGCCCGCGCTGACGATGCGGCTTTGGGCGGAAGAACGCCGGCTTGGCACGATTGAATTGCTTCTGACCTTGCCCATGGCGCAATGGCAGGCGGTGCTTGGCAAATTCCTCGCCGCTTGGGCGTTTTGCGCCATTGCGCTGGCGTTGACCTTCCCGCTGGTGCTGACCGTGAATTATTTGGGCCGGCCGGATAATGGCGTGATCGCGGCAGGCTATGGTGCGTGTTTGTTGATGGCGGGTGCCTATCTCGCGATTGGTTCCGCCATGTCGGCCATGACCAAAAATCAGGTGATTGCCTTTGTGCTCGCCGTCGCCGTGTGCTTCCTGTTTGCGGTTGCCGGCAGCGCCCTGGTGACGGATTTTCTGAGCCAACGCATGCCGGTACTGGCCGAGGTCGCGCGCGCGCTATCGCTCACGGAACGCTTCAATGGCCTCACGCGCGGCGTGATTGCGCTGAGGGATGCGGTGTTCTTCGCCTCCTTCATCGGGTTCTGGCTTTTCGTGAATGCGGTGGTGCTTGACCACCGGAAGGCGGACTAGACCATGGCTGATGAAATCAAGGCAAAGCCCGGCACGCGGCGCGTCTGGTCCTCCGCACTTGGGATTTTGGCGGCGCTGGCGCTTGCCATTGGTATCAATCTATTGGTGGAACGTTTTGCGCCGCGCGCGCGGCTTGATCTCACGGCGCAGAAACTTTACACGCTGTCGGATGGCACGCGCAGCGTGCTGTCCGGGTTGCAAGACCCGGTAACGCTGCGGCTGTTTTATTCGCGCAAACTCGGCACCGCCGTCCCGGCCTTTGGCGCCTATGCGGAACGCGTGCGCGCGATGCTGGATGAATATGTCGCGGTCTCGGGCGGGAAGCTGCGGCTTGAAGTGCTGGACCCGGAGCCTTTCAGCGAAACCGAAGACCGGGCACTCGCTTTCGGGCTGCAAGGCGTGCCGGTGGATCAATCCGGTGAGCAGGTTTATTTCGGCCTGGTTGGCGCGAATTTGCTGGATGACGAACGCAATATCCCCTTCTTTCAGCCGGATCGCGAACGCTTTTTGGAATTTGACCTGACGCGGTTGGTCTATGAGCTTTCCAACCCGCGCCGCCCGGTGATTGGCGTGATGTCGCCCTTGCCTTTGAATGGCGACCCGCGCGCGATGATGATGCGCCAAGCCGCGATGGGCCAGCCTTTCGCGGTGATGAATAGCCTCAGGCAATTCTTCACTTTGCGCGATGTGCCCTTGGATGCGCAGGTGATTGAAAACGATATCCAAGTGATGATTCTGGCGCATCCGCAAGGGCTTTCGGATGTGGCGCAATATGCCGTGGATCAATTCGTGCTGCGCGGCGGCAAGCTGATCCTGCTGATTGACCCGCATTCCGAAGGTCAGGCATCGCGCCCCGGTCCTGGGGGTCGCCCGCCCGCCATAACATCATCCAATCTGGAACGCCTGACCAATGCCTGGGGCATTGAAGCGCCTTCAGACAAAGTGGTGCTGGATCTGCGCGGCGCCTGGCGCGTGCGTGCCAATCCGCAGGATCGTGTGCAGGCGGTGGATTACGTCGCCTGGTTCAATGCACAAGGCGATTCGATTGCGCAGGGGGAAGTGGCGACCGCACAGCTCAATCAGGTGACCTTTGCCTCGGCCGGTTTGCTGCGGCGGAAGGATGGCGCACGGGTGGAATTCACGCCGCTCATCACCTCAAGCCCGCGCAGCATGGAAGCGGATGCGGCAAAGGTCCGCGACAATCCGAACCCCACGCAAGTGCTGGCGGATTTCCGCCCTGATGGGCAGACCCGCGTGCTCGCGGCGCGGCTGCGCGGAGAGATCAGCACAGCCTTCCCCGATGGCCCGCCACCGCCGCCGCAAGGCGCAGAACGCCCCGCCGATTTCCCGGCACATCGCGCGCGGAGTGAAGGGGCGGCCAATATCATCGTCATCCATGATGCGGATGTGCTGGAAGATCGCTTCTGGGTGCGCGTGCAGGATTTCTTTGGCCAACAGGTGGCGACACCGTTCAGCGATAATGGCGCGCTGATTGCGAATTTAGTGGATACCATGGCAGGCGGTGATGCGCTGATTTCGCTCCGCTCACGCGGTGAATCGCTCCGCCCGTTTGAAGTGGTGGATGATATTCGCCGCGATGCGGAAGCACGTTTCCGCCAGACGGAACGGGAACTCACGCAGCGCCTGGAAGCCACCGAAAAACGCCTGCGCGAATTGCGCCAGGGCCCGCAGGGCGGGGCTGAGCGCGGCCAGACCAATGCCGTGATCAGCGCCGAACAGCGCGCGGAAATTGATGCGGCGCGTGAGGAGATTCTCCGCACCCGCCAGCAATTGCGCGCGGTGCAGCTTGATCTCAGGCGCGATATTGAAGGGCTTGAGACGCGGCTCCGTATCCTCAATATCGCCGCCGTGCCGGTGCTGCTGACAATCCTTGCATTGGTGCTTGGTGTAGTGCGGTCGCGCAGGCGCGCGGCAGCGCGGCATTAAAGGGGGCTGGCAATATGCAACGACGTTCCCTGATTTTGCTTGGCAGCGCTGCGGTCATTGCGATGGCTGGCGCTTTGCTGATCAAGCCACCGCAGCCGCCAGCCCCACCAGTGGGCACGGGCGCGCTTGCCTTTCCGGGCCTTGCGCAGCGCCTGCCCAATGCTGCACGGATTGAGGTGCGCCGTCATGATGGCGCGCTTGAAATCATCCGTCGCGGTGATGTCTGGGTGCTGCCAACCAAGGGCGATTATCCCATCCGGCAGGAAAAACTACGCGAATTGCTGACAGGGCTCACCGAACTCCGCCTGATGGAACCGCGCACCGGCAATCCTGAGATGTTTGATCGGCTCGGCCTGGAAGACCCGATGCGCGCGGGCGCCACTTCCACCCTGCTGCGCGTTCTGGATGCGCAAGGCGCGGCGCTGGTGGAATTGGTGATTGGCCGGCGGCGCATGCGTACCCAAGGCAATGTGCCGGAAAGTGCTTATGTGCGGCGACCAAATGAAAACCAGGCATGGCTCGCGGAAGGGCGCATTCCGGTGGATGCCGACCCGCAGCTTTGGCTTGACCGAGACATCGCGAACCTACCGCGCGAACGCGTCCAGCGCGTGGTGATTGCGCGCACGGGTGAAGCCGCACTGGTGCTGACCCATTCCGGCCAGCCCGATGGCAAGCTTGCCATCACCACGCCCGCTGATGCGCCGCCCGCTGACGATATCAGCCTGGATGAGGTTTCGCGCAGCTTCGAATTCCTGACTTTCCTGGATGTACGGCGCGAAGCCGATGCGCCTGGCGAAGCTTTGGGTGAGACGCGCTTTGAATTGACCGATCGGCTGGCCATCATCGCCCGCCCGCGCAAGCAGGGTGAAGAAATCTGGGTAACGCTGACTGCTGAGGGCGATGATGAAGCGGCGCGCTTGAATGCGCGCTGGCGCGGCTGGGTCTATCAAATCGGGCAATGGAAAGAAAAAGCCATGATCCCCCGGCTAGAGGATTTGCGCCGTCAGGAAGAGGCGCCCGCCCCCGCTGCTGAACCGCCGATCGTGCCGCGGTGAGCAACGCGCCGCGCGAATATCCTGACCGCCCCTGGGTCGGCATTGGCTGCATCGTGTTTCGCGAAGAAGCGGTGCTGCTGGTCCGCCGCGGCAAGCCACCCCGCATCGGCCAATGGTCTTTGCCCGGTGGTGCGCAGCATGTGGGGGAAAAGGCGGAAGAAGCCGCGCGGCGCGAATTGCGCGAGGAAACCAGCATTGAAGTGGGCCAGATGGCGCTGGCCTATGTTTTCGATGCCATCAATCAAGATGATGATGGCCGCGCGCGCTACCATTACACCATCATTGATTTCGCCGCGCATTGGCAGGAAGGCGAAGCCCGCGCTGGCGATGATGTCAGTGAAGTTGCCTGGGCGCTGCCGCAGGAGTTGCACGCCTATGATTTGACCGAAGCGGCGCATGAGGCGATTGCCGCGGCGCGGATTGCGCTAGGGTTACGCTAAACCTTCAGCGCCGCCGCCAGCTTTCCTGTTTGCGATAAAGCGTGGATGGGCTGATGCCCAAATACGCTGCCGCCTTGGCGATATTTCCGCCGCAAAGCCGCACAGCTTCCTCAATCGCTTCGCGTTCCGTGTCAGCCAAGGGGCGGATGCGTTTGGTGGACTCCACCGCGCGCGGCGTTAGCGTGAGGGGCGGGGTCTCTTGCACTTTCGGTGGTTCCGGCGGCGGCAAGGGCGCAGGGGCAGGCTTGGCACCGCCTTCACGGACCGTGGCGGGCAACATGCTGGCGGTCACCACTTCGCCATCATGCAGCACCACGGCGGTGCGAATGGCATTTTCCAATTCGCGCACATTGCCAGGCCAGGTGTGGCGCATCAGCAGCGCGCGTGCTTCGGCATCAAAGCGCTGAAAGCGCTTGCCTTCCTCGGCGGCGCTTTTCGCCAGAAATGCCTCAGCCAAAGCCAGCACATCATCGCCCCGATCCCGCAGCGGCGGCAGGGGCACGGGGATAACATGCAGGCGGTAATATAAATCTTCGCGGAAGCGCCCAGCGCGGACTTCCTCCAACGGATCACGATTGGTGGCACAGACAAAGCGCACATCGGTTTGCATCAGCTTGCCGCTGCCCACCGGCTGAAACGTGCCAGTCTGGATGAAGCGCAGCAGCTTGCCTTGCAGCGCCAAATCCATTTCGCAAATCTCATCCAGGAACAGCGTGCCGCCATCCGCCGCCCGCGCCGCGCCCATGCGGTCCGCCACCGCGCCGGTAAAGGCGCCGCGCACATGGCCGAAGACTTCGCTTTCAATCAAATCCTTCGGGATCGCCGCGCAATTGATGGCGATGAACGGCCCGGCCTTGCGGGGGGAGATGCTGTGCACCGCCTCCGCCGCCAATTCCTTGCCGGTGCCGCTTTCGCCTGTGACAAATACCGTCGCACGAGACGCGGCGGCATTTTCCAGAATGCGATAGACCGCCTGCATGGTGGGCGCGGCGCCGATGAAGCCGGCAAAACCCTGGCGGGGCGCACCCGCGGCAAGCACCGCCACCTGCCGGCGCAAAGCGGCGCGTTCCATGACATTAGCAACCGTCACCGTCAGGCGTTCCGGTGCGAAGGGCTTTACGAGAAAATCCGAAGCGCCGGCCCGCATCGCTTCCACCGCCAGCGCCACCGAACCATGCGCGGTCATCACCACCACGGGCAGATCAGGATCGCGCCCGCGCAATTCGCGCAACACGGAAAGCCCATCGCCATCGGGCAGGCGCAAATCCAAAAGCACACCATCTGGCATGGCCTGATCAGCGAATTTCAGCGCATCCGCGATGCAATGCGCGTGACGAATATCGTAAGGCCCCGCGCGCAGATATTCCTGATAGACGGTGGCGAGTGAGGGCGAATCCTCCACCAGCAAAATCCTGTGGTGCAACGGCGCATCAGCCACGCGCGCGCATCCAACCGAATAAGGTCATGGCAGCGCCCAAGACCGCAGGCACCACCCAGGCGGGGGCTTCCAGTACTGGCAGCAAAAGGTCGTCCCAAATCATCGGCAGAAGATAACGCTGCACCACGGCTTGCACCAAATTGAGCAAGCCAGGGTCCAGGCGAAACAACACCGCCCCCAGCGGATCACCACCGAAAACCGCAAAAAGCCCCACCGCCAAGGCCAGCAGGGCAAGCCCAATCAGGCGCATGTCACGCCCAAAGCCTTTCGCGTTGCAGATTGGTGTAAAGATCAGCGACGAATTCGCCATAGCCGTTGAACAGCATCGTCGGCACCGTCTCCCCAGTGCCCAGCATGCGTTCTTGCGCCTGGCTCCAGCGTGGATGCGGCACGGCGGGGTTCACATTGGCCCAGAAGCCATATTCCTGCGACTGGATCTTCTCCCAGAAGGAAACCGGGCGCTGATCAGTCAGGCGGATTGTCACAATGCTCTTGCCGGCCTTGAAGCCGTATTTCCAGGGCTGATGGAAACGGATCGGCCCGCCATTTTGCGGCGGCAGCAGCTTGCCATAGGCGCCGACCACCATGAAGGAAAGCTCATTGGCAGCTTCGGCAATGGTGCAGCCTTCCGTATAGGGCCAGGGGTACCAGCTTTGCCGCAGGCCAGGCATGACAGAAGGCAGCACTGCAGTCTGGAACACCACATAGCGCGCAGAAGATAGCGGCTTTACCTCGGCCATCAGGGCAGAGAATTGAAAACCGGTCCAGGGTACGACCATGGCCCAGGCTTCCACGCAACGCAGGCGATAGACGCGTTCTTCCAGGGGCATGCGGCGGAGCAGGTCTTCAATGCTGTATTCACGCGGGCTTTCCACCATGCCTTCCACCTTCACCGTCCAGGGGCGTTGGGGCATGCGCTGGGCGGCGGCGCTGATGGTCTTGTGGCTGCCGAATTCATAGAAATTGTTGTAGGTGGTGACCTCACGCTCGGCGGTGATGGCGCGGCCTGGCACGTAACGCGTGTTGCGCATGGCGGGTGGCAGGCTGGCTTGCTGGGCAAGGGCCGGTCCAGCGGCCAGCATCCCAGCGCCAAGCGCCAGCGCCTTGCGGCGACCAAACACCAGCGATTCCGGTGTGACGCTGCTTTCGGGCAGATTCCAGGGGCGGCTTTTCAGGATATGCATCGCGGGGCGCCTTTCGTTGAAAGCGATAAAGGCCCGCTTCCCTTTAAGGTCAAGAAGATTACCGCCCTGGCTGCGGCAAAACCGCACTCGGCGACTGGCCGGGCGCCGTGGTGACGCGAAATAGCCGATAGGCTTCGGCTTCCTGGCCGCGCCGGGCACGAACCAGCCGGCCGGCGTCGCCTTCAATCGGGGTGGCGCCCGGCCAAAGCGGTGGGCCCTCGCCGCGTCTCTCGCTGCGGATCAGCAAACCTTGGGCATTTTCGGTGGGGGGGGACAAAGTGAAGAAGCGCCAGCGCGGATCCATGGCCAGGACTGGCACCTCGGGCGGCATGCGAAAGGCCATGCCAGAAGCCAAGCCATATTCCTCGGCCGCGATGAAGGCTGCGCCTTCGCGCTGAGCGGCCCGCGCCAGATCGGCCGCCAGCCCATCCCAGCCGCCAAGCCGCGCCAGCGTCGGGTCCTGGCGGCGCGGCAGGGCCAAGGGCGCGGCGGTGGCTTGCAGATAGGCCACCCCTGCCATCGCAAACCCTAGCGCCAAGGCAGGCATGCGAAGCCGGAGCCACGAAGCAGGCAGCAGCGCAGCGGCGGCAATGGCGGCACTGGGGTAGAGGATCGCCGGCCAATTCCCCTGAACTCGGCTGCCCAAAGCCTGCCAGACGAAAATCGCCGCACCTGGCAGAATCAACGCCAGCAACAGTCCACCGCCGGCGTCACGCTCGCGCCAGACCTGCCGCGCCGCCACGAAAGTGCCCACAACGCAAAGCAAAAACACCAAAGGCGTCACCAAAGCCACCTGCCCGCCCAGCAATTCGCCAAGCCAGCGGAGACTCTGCCCCGCCCCACCGGCAGCCGTGCGTCCACCCTGTTTGGCGAAGGACGCCCATTCATGCGCGGCATTCCAGAAAATCACAGGCGCAAAAAGCGCTACCGCCAAAGCGCCCCCTGCCCAAAGCTGCCAGCGCAGCAGCCAACGCCGCGCTTCCGGCAGCAGCACCAACCACAGTACCAAGCCGAAGCCGAGCAAGGCGGCGGTGTATTTGGACAAAAGCGCAGCGCCTGCAAAACCGCCCGCCAACAACCACCAGCGCGCATCGCCGCTGCGCTGCGCCCGCGCCACAGCCCAAAGCGTTGCCACCCAAAAGAACAGCAAGGGCGTGTCGGGCGTCATGGTCACGGCGCCAAGTGCCGCGAAAAGCGTCGCATTCATCAGCGCCGCAGCCCAAGGCCCGGCACCGCGGCCGGGGAAAAGATCCTCAGCGCTGCGCGCCAGCATCAGGGAGCCCACGAGCAGAGTGATCGGCCCCAAAAGCCGCACGCCAAGCGCGCCATCACCGACCAGCGCGGTCCCGAGCCAGATGAAGATCGCGACCATGGGCGGATGGTCCAGATATCCCGCCTGAAGGTTACGCGACCAGACCCAGTAATACGCCTCATCCGGGGAAAGCGGCAGGATCGCCGCCAGCACCAGGCGCAAACCCGTCAGCGCCAGCAGCGCAACCAGCCAAGGATTCACTTGGCGCGCCAGACCAGGGTGGCGGAAACCGCGTAATTCCATACCACCGTGAGCGCCGCCCCCGCTGCGCCCGCAAAACCCCAGGCCAACACACCATCACGCAGCAGCAGATTGGCAATGCCGATATTGGCTGCCGCGCCCAATCCGCAGACCAGATAGAACAGCACCAATCCACGTAGCAGCGCAGGGCCACGCAGGCGCCGATCGCGATAGGTGATGCGGTTGTTCAGCAGGAAATTCGCGGTCATAGCGACCAGTGTCGCTGACCATTGCGCGGCGCTGAAGCCAACCTCGCCCAACCCATGCAGCAGGCCGAGCACCGCCAAATGTACCAGCACGCCAATCGCCCCCACGGCAGCGAAGGACAGGAAGCGCAGCGGCACTACCCCGCCCAAAGCCTTATCCGCAAGCAGGCCCGCGAATTCCAGCAGCACCGCCGCATCCAGCTTGCTTTCACCAGCAACCCGCGCGCGGAAGGAATAGGGGATTTCCAGGCTGCGCAAAGGCCGCTTCGCTGACAGCAGAATATCCAGCAAAATCTTGAAGCCTGTGCCGGTCAGGCGCGGCGCCACTTCCTCAAACAATTCGCGCGGCAGGGCGAAAAAACCACTCATCGGGTCGCTCACGCGCATCGGCAACGCCGCATTGGCCAGCGCCGCCCCGGTATCAGAAATCATTTGCCGCGCAGCGGTAAGCCCGCCCTGCTTGTCGCCGCCTTCGATATTGCGGCTGCCGATCACAATATCTGCCTCACCCGCTTCCAAGGCATGCAGCATGCGCGGCAGCAAGGTTTCATCATGCTGCAAATCGCCATCAATCACTGCAAGAAAGGGCGCGGATGTAGCGAGCATGCCTTCGATGCAAGCGGAAGCAAGGCCGCGTCGCCCGATGCGCCTGATGCCGCGAATGCGCGCATCCCGTGCGGCAATCGCGCGCACCGCTGCGCTGGTGCCATCCGGGCTGTCATCATCAACGAAAATCACTTCCCAGGCGATGCCGGCCAGCGTCGCATCAAGCCGTGCTACCATGGGCGCCACATTTTCGGCTTCATTGTAACAAGGGATCACCACGCAAAGGCGCGGCAGCGCCGTGGCGGTCACTTTTCTTCTTGCCAGGCCTGCCCTGCTTTACGGGTGGCCAGTTCCATCTTCGGCTTGCCGAAAAGATAGCCCTGGCCATAGCGCACGCCGAGTTCCAGCATCAGCGCCGCTTCTTCTTCCGTTTCAATGCGTTCAGCCACCACCTGGGCGCCAACCGTGCGGGCAAGGTCAACCATGGCAGCGATAAAGCCCCGATCCCGTTCGCTCTGCAAGGCATTGGCGACATAAATGCCATCCACCTTCACATAATCCACCTTAAAGGCGCGCAAATATCGAAAGGCCGCCGCCCCGGCGCCGAAATCATCAAGGCAGACCGGAATTTTGTGTTCCCGCAGCAATTCAATCATGCGCACCGCTTCATCTTCCTGTTCGATTTCAGCGGTTTCGGTGATTTCGACCACCAGGCGCTCAGCCATGCCGGGGGTGTTTTCCAGAAGGGTCTTCATATCCTCGCGGAATTTGGGGCTTTGCAGGGAAAGCCCGGACAGGTTGCAGGCAACGCGGGTGCCTCCGGCCGCCCCTGCCGCCTCACAAACCGCGCTGACCACAGCCCAATCCAGTTCCTCGGTCAGGCCCACCGCTTCGGCCAGGGCGACAAACTCACCAGGGTGGGACAGCGCCATATCATCGGCCTGAAGCGGGCGGATCAGGGCTTCATAATGATGCGGGGTTCGGTCAGCGATCGACACGATTGGCTGGAAGGCCATGCGGAAACGCCGCTCCGCAATACTGCGCCTGAGGGAGGTGGCGCGTTCTGAAGCACTATCCAGGAAACCAGCCAAGCCCCCGGCAAAGCCCGCCTTTTCAAGCGCATCATTGCCGCCCCGCGCAAAAGCGGCCAGTGCGAAGCGTAAAGCCCGCGTGGCTTGAACCTGGTTTAGCCCTTCGGCCTCAAGCCCCACTGCCATGGCCCCGACCGAAACATCCTCAACACCCCGATCCTTCAGGATCTCGGCAACGGCTGAGGTCAGGGTCGGCAAATCAAACGGCGCCTGACCCGGTAAAACACTATAGCGCCCAGCGGCCAATTCGGTTGCAACGGCTCCTTCGCCGGCTTGCCGGTTCAATTCCTGTTGGATTTCCCGATTGACCTCGCCCCCCGGCACATACCGGCCCGCAGGACCCTTCAATTCCAGAAAGCCAACCGGCCCACTTGGTCCACCAGAACGCAGCGCCTCCTCGGCCAGGCTTGCGAGCCCAGGGCCACCAGGCAGCGGCCCCCCAGGCAATTCCCGCGGCAAGGGGGCGAAAGTAAGCACCAGCTTGGCGTCGCCATCGCTGAGTCTTAGCCCCGCCACGCTAAAGGCGGTGGTCGCATCATCCGCAAGCTTGATCACCGCCGGCTTTAGCCGGCCCTGTTCCGTCAAAAGGCCCAAAGCTGTGGCGAAAGCTGGCCGGTCTGCCGGAGCAACCAGGGAAATCACGGGCTGCCCCAGAAAACTTTGCGGCACACGGCCAAATCGCGCCCGAAAGGCCCCTTCGGCGAAGGAAATCCGGCCGCGCAGATCGGTTTCCACCAATAACTCAGCAGACGCAAAGGCAAAGACCACAAAACGGTCTCTGCTTCGGGTCGGCAAGTTAGGCTGCTGGAAGGGCACGGTAATTTCCAAGAGTCCTTTTGGTGACAGTTGCGCTAAAGGCCAACTTAAAGATTAAGAGATCGTTAAACCACGCGGACTGAATCATGCGGCGCTAAAGAATGTTCATTCTTGCGCGAGGCGCGGTGCGGTGCAATCCAGCCCACCTCAGCGAAAGCCAGCCCCTAACAGCTTCACCGCCACGCCGTTCCGGCCTCAAGCGCCTTCAGGGTCATCAGGCAAAAGGGGTTGGCCGCGCTTCGGCTGGGCCGGAAGACCTTCGACCATGGTAGCCCATGGCGTGATTGGCGAAATTAGACCAGTTTAGTGGCGGAAAACCCAGGAGCAGCACGACATGAACAGCACCAGCGATTACACGCCCCCCAAGGTCTGGACCTGGAATAAGGCCAATGGCGGGCGCTTTGCCAATATCAACCGCCCCATCGCCGGCCCGACGCATGAGAAGGAATTGCCGGTGGGCCGCCACCCCTTGCAGCTCTATTCGCTCGGCACCCCCAATGGCCAGAAGGTGACCATCCTGCTGGAAGAGCTTTTGGCACAAGGCCACACAGGCGCCGAATATGACGCCTGGCTGATCCGCATTGGCGAAGGCCAGCAATTCGGCAGCGGTTTTGTGGATATAAACCCCAATTCAAAAATCCCAGCACTTTTGGACCGCAGCGGGCCTAAGCCCATTCGCGTTTTCGAAAGCGCGGCGATCCTGATGCACCTCGCGGAAAAATTCGACGCCTTCCTGCCGAAGGAAGCGGCGGCGCGCGCCGAATGCCTTTCCTGGCTGTTCTGGCAAATGGGCAGCGCGCCGTATCTCGGTGGTGGCTTTGGACATTTCTACGCCTATGCGCCGGTGAAGATCGAATATGCGATTGATCGCTTTGCGATGGAAACCAAGCGGCAATTGGATGTGTTGGACCGGCGTTTGGCGGAAAGCGCCTATCTGGGCGGAGAGGATTACACCATCGCCGATATCGCCGTTTGGCCCTGGTATGGCGGGCTGGTGAAGGGCTTCCTGTATGGCGCTGCGGAATTCCTGAGCGTGCATGAATACAAGAATGTGCAGCGCTGGGCAGATGCCATCTTCGCCCGCCCCGCCGTGAAGCGTGGGCGCATGGTGAACCGCGTGACCGGGGACCCATCCGAACAATTGCATGAACGCCATGACGCGAATGACTTCGCCACCAAAACCCAGGACAAGCTGGCCGGTGGCGCCTAATGGCGCGATTCCCCCTGATCTTGCCAGGCGCCGATATGCCCCTGCGCACCGCTGGCCGCATGTCTGGGGTGCAGATTCACGCTGCTGTCGTAAACCGACAGCAGTGACCGGACCACTAGCCCCATTCTGGACTTTGGCGCTTCATCTGGCGTAACAGAACAAGCTCAGCAGCTTCGGCGTTTCAGGCAGGATCATATTGCAAAAGCCGCGCGTCTATATTGATGGCTATAATCTTTCCTTGCAGCAGGGCACGGGGGTGGCGACCTATGCGCGCAATCTTTCTGTTGCCCTGCGCGAACTTGGGGCGGAAGTAGGTGTACTTTATGGCGGCCAATCACGCACGGTAAGCCGAAACCCCCTGCTGCGTGAGGTTTCTTTCTTTGATGCACCACTGGAACGCCGCCCCCGCCTGAAGGATATGCCGCGCAATATCCTGCGCACCCTTTCGCTGCCTTTTGGCGAAATCGCCACACGTGTTCCCGTGACAGGAAGCGTCATACGCGAACCCTTGCAAAACCGGCTGCCGCATTTCGATCACATCTGGAATGTCAAAGGCCTTTATGACAAGCAGCGCCTTGCAACGAAAATCGCTGCGGGGCGGATTCCGATTCACTTTCTTGAACCGCCGGAATTGATGCATTGGACCTTCCCCTTGGCGCTACGCGCCAAGGGCGCGAAGAATATCTATACATTACATGATCTGGTACCCTTGCGTCTGCCTTACGCCACGCTTGACAATAAACGCAATTACTTCCGACTGCTTAATCACATCACCAAGCATGCGGATCATCTTGTAACCATCAGCGAATCTTCAAAGAAAGATATCATGAGCTTCTTCGGCGTGCCGGAGGATCGCATCACGGTAACCTATCAGGCCGTGGACATTCCGACGGCGCTGAAGAATAAGCCAATGCATGAGGTGAAGAACGAGGTTGAGGGTAACTTCGGCATCCCCTTCAAGGGTTACTTCCTTTATTTTGGCGCGCTTGAACCGCGCAAGAATGTCACGCGGATGATCGAAGCGCATCTCGCTTCCGGTGTTACTGAACCGCTGGTGCTGGTGGGCAAGAAAGTCTGGCGGCGCAAGCGGGACCTGCGCTTCCTGGCGCAGCATGACAGGCTGCTGTCACTACTGGACAAGAATGTTTCCGGCGGGCCGCTTTCGCGTATTGTGCAGCTTGAATACCTTACCTTCCCCGCACTCGTCAGCCTGATCCGCGGGGCCAAGGCGGTGCTTTTCCCCTCACTGTATGAAGGTTTTGGTCTGCCTGCGCTTGAAGCCATGACACTTGGCACACCGGTATTGACCTCCAACACCTCCTCGATGCCAGAATTGGTCGGGGATGCCGCGCTGCAAATTGATCCTTATGATACGCAAGCGATGGTGGACGCCATCCGCGCCTTGGCAACCGATGAAGCGCTGCGCGGACGATTGGCGGAAGCCGGACCTTTACGCGCGGAACTGTTTTCCGTTGATCGGTATCATGCGCGGCTCGCGGCGCTTTACGGGCGCTTTGTGACGCTGCCGGGTGGCTAGCACTTGCCACATTTTTTTGACGCCTTGCTGCGCCCCCTACGGCGGCTTTTAGCCAAGCCAACCAAAAGGCCTCACGCCGTGCCAGAGACAGTATCCGCTGCGGGACCCGCGCCAATGGAGCCCGACAAGCCAGCAGATATCGCGCCCATGGCGGTACTGGCTGAAGTCACCCGAGCGGCACATCAACGCGTTATCTTTGATATCTCGGACCTTATTCTTTATCTGCGCGAAAGTCGCGTGCCCACCGGCATCCAGCGCGTACAACTCAACATCATTCATTATGCAGTCACGGAGTTTCGGGACAAGGCCAATCCAATCATCGTCTATTTCGACCAAAACAAAAATGATTGGATTTTCATTGAGGAGGATGTCTTCCTTGCGCTTTATCAAGCAACCGAAGCCCATGCAGAGACAGATGAGGAAGCCTTCCAAACGCTGATGCAGGGCCTCGCGGAAGGCCAGCCGCTGCCGGCCTATCTTGCTGTCAAACCATCACAGGATCGTTTCTTTCTGGCCAATCTGGGTTCATCCTGGTGGATCGAAAACTACTTTCAAAAGGTGCGCGAATTGCGCAAGCTGCATGATCTTCGCTACGTTCCGATGATCCATGACTGCATTCCCCTGATGGTGCCTGAGCATTGTCCAGCGGCCTTGGTTGAAGATTTTCGGCAATGGTTCCTGGCCGTTATGCTGGAAGCGGATGCCGTGATCACCAATTCACATTGGTCCGCCACGGATATCCGACGTATTTTGGATAGTGCCCTTCCGAATGCACAGCTTTCCGTTCATCCGATTGCCCTGAATGGCAATATGCGCGGCCATCTTGCGTCACGTGGCCTCGCAGACAGTCAGGCGTTGCAGCATATTCTACCTGCTAGCGCATCCTTTGTTCTTTGTGTTGGAACGCTTGAAAGCCGGAAAAACCACCTGTTGCTCTTCAATGCCTGGGCAAGGTTGATGCAACGCCATGATGTGGCAGCGGTCCCCTATCTGATTTGCATTGGCCGTGCTGGGTGGCTGTTTGATGAGGCCGCGGAATTCCTCCGCGCCCACCCAAGGCTTCATGAACGCATCCTGCTGATTTCCAGTGTGACGGACGGAGCCCTTGCCACGCTCTATGAGCAATGTCTCTTTTCCATCTTCAACAGCTTTTATGAAGGTTGGGGCTTGCCCATCACTGAAAGCCTTTCCTTCGGCGCACTTGCCCTGGTGGCGCGCAATACATCACTGACAGAAGCCGGCGGTGAGGCCGCCATCTATTTCGAGGATAATGACCCTGAGGACCTTGATGCCAAGCTTGAAATGCTGATCTTCGATACGGTGAAGCGGCAAAACCTGCGTGATGCAGCGCGCGCCAAGGCCAAGATCAGGGATTGGCGCAGTGTGGCCCATGAATTCCTGCAATGCATCCTTGCCACGGAGCCAAGCGCGCCGGCACGACAAGCACAATTCCTGCGCCTGCCCCTTGGGCGGCTGATCCATCTTGGCAAGGCGCCGCAGGATACACCGCCCCTTGTCGCGGCCATGGGCTCTCGATTGCGTGATGGGTTGAATTGGCATCGGCCAGAGGATTGGGGTTCCTGGACCAAGCCAGGTGTCGCGCGGCTATGTCTGCCCTTTCCGGAGGAGCTGGTGGACCAGGATGCGCTATGCTGCCTGCGACTGCGCGGCCCGGCTTTTGCGACGCCGATCAAGATAAACTTCTTGGCGGATGGAATGCATATCTTTGGACCCATCCAACGTGACATTGGCCGCGGCAAACGCTTCGCGCCTTGGTTCCAATTCCGCGTGAAGGCGCGGCAGCTCTGTATTGATATTGATGGCGGTGCCGGCACCTCGCTCGGCCCCAATGACCGAGATGTCGGCATCGGTGTAACGCACCTTATGCTTTGTCATGCAGAAGATGCTGAAGCACGGCGCAGCTTCCTGAACGCCTTTCCCGAATTTGGCCTGGCGTCACGCCTGAAAGGGCGCGCCATATTGGAACGGATTGAAATTTCCGCACTTTGAACGCTATGCTTGCCATTGGAAGTTTGTATCTTCGATTTGTTTTGTTGTGCGAAGGATCGTCCCCTATGCTAAGCGAACCCGGCCACTACGATTACATGCCCTGGCGCAGGCGCCCCAAGATTACTTGGCCCAATGGCGCGCGGATCGCTTTTTGGGTGGCGCCCAATATTGAGCATTATGAGCTTGATCCGCCGCCCAATGCGCGCCGCATGCCATGGACCAGGCCGCAGCCCGATGTGCTTGGCTATTCCTGGCGTGATTACGGCAATCGCGTTGGCTTTTGGCGCATGGCTGATGTCATGGCCCGGCACGGCGTGCGCGGCAGTGTTTCGCTCAATGTCGCGGTATGTGATCATTATCCGGAAATCATCGAACGTTGCTGTGAACTTGATTGGGAATTGTTCAGTCACGGCACCTACAACACCCGCTACTTTTACGGCATGAATGAAGATCAGCAGCGCGCCGTCATTCGCGAAAACCGCGAGACCATCAAGCGCGCGAGTGGGCAGGAATTGGATGGCTGGTTAACGCCGGCGATATCGAATGATGAAACTACGCAGCATTTGATGGCGGAAGAAGGCATCAAATACACGCTGGATATGCTGCATGATGATCAACCCACGCCGATCAAGGTGCGCAGCGGCCATTTGGTCAGCATTCCCTATTCGCTTGAAATCAACGATGTGCCGCTGCTGGCCATGCGCAATACGCCGCCCGAACGTTTCGCCGCCATCTGCAAGGCGCAATTCGATCAGCTTTACGAAGAAGGCGCTGAAAGCGGTACCGTGATGTGCATGCCGCTCCATCCCTTCCTGATCGGCCAGCCGCATCGCATAAACGCGCTGGATGATGTGCTGCGCCATGTGGTGGGCCATGACAAGGTTTGGCTTGCCACGGGGCGAGAGATCGCCGCCTGGTACACAGAACATCATTTGGCGGAAGCGCAATCCTGGATCGCAGCGGGGACACCATGAAGGGTTTGCCTGAAGACTATCTGCACTATCCGCACCGCCGGCGCGGGATGGATCATGATATCTACCCCTTCCGCGCGCTACCTGCTGCGAAGCCGGTTTCTTGGCCGAATGGCGCCCGCGTTGCAGTGTGTATCGCCGTGCATATGGGCCATTTCCCGATGGATATGCCGCTCAAGCCCTTCATCGCGCCGGGTGGCATGGAACGGCCCTATCCTTCCTATTGGGATTATACTTTGCGCGATTATGGTAATCGAATCGGCGTTTATCGGCTGATGAAGTCGCTTACTGCGCGTAGCCTACCTGCCACGGCGTTGCTCAGCGCGATACTTTCACGTCGCTACCCGGCGCTGATGGATGATCTGGCCGCGGCGCAATGGGAAGTTGCCTGTGCTGGCTTGGATATGGGCCGGCTGCACCATAGCGGCGTGTTGCTGGATGAAGAACGCGCCACGGTGCAGGAAGCGTCAGGCATCTTGCGCGCACGCTTCGGCACGGCGGTGCGCGGCTGGCATTCGGCGGCGCATTCCGAATCAAGCCATACGCTGCGCCTGGTCGCGGAAGCCGGCTTCAGCTTCACCACCGGCTGGGCGAATGACGACATGCCCTATGTCATGACCACCGATGCCGGGCGCCTGATCTGCATGCCGCTATCGCAGGATTTGTCGGATCAACGCATGCTGCACCAGCAGCATTTGGCCACCGAGGATTTCACAAATTCCATCCTAGCCGCACATGAAACACTGGATCGGGAAGGACAGGAAACCGGCAGTGGGCGCATTCTGGTGGTGCCCGCAACACCATGGCTGATGGGCGTGCCGCATCGCATCCGCGCTTTCAATGCCATGCTGGATGGCATCATGGAACGCGGTGGTATCTGGCCCGCCACCATGGGCCAAATCGCGGAGCATTGGCGCGCGCAAAACCCAGGCTAATCCTGGGGCGCGCCCATGGCATAGGGCTTCAGCGCGGCATTGATCATGGCGTGGGTTGGCGTCGGCACGCCAAGCGCGCGGCCCAGCGCCACCACCTTGCCAGACAGCCATGGCAATTCGATGCGATTGCCGCGAATCAAATCCACCGCCATGGAAGCGCGCATGCCGGCCGGGGCGCCCGCAGTGAATTTCATGCTGCGTTCCAGCACATCATCCGGCAACCACACGCCCTTGGCACGAGCAAGGGAAATCACTTCCTCAAACCCTGCGCGGAAATAGGGCGCGATATCGGGGTCATCGCGCAATTCACCAAGCGGGCGGCGCGTGAGCGCCGTCATACCGGAATTCGTCGCCAGGATAATGAATTTCAGCCAAAG
The DNA here is from genome assembly GCA_020249505.1 of Roseomonas sp. Classification (GTDB taxonomy): domain Bacteria; phylum Pseudomonadota; class Alphaproteobacteria; order Acetobacterales; family Acetobacteraceae; genus Neoroseomonas. Next base: position 73,471 of record JADCFN010000016.1, read on the forward strand.
CTCGGTCAGGATGCGATCACTCAGAGTCGCGTCAAAACCCGCACGCTGGCACCATTCGAGAAATGTCTTGCCGCGTGGCGAGATGCTGCCATCCAACTCCCCAAACGCAAGGCGCATGAAGGTGCCGGTCTGGCGAATGACGCCTGGCGCATCAATGGTGGCGCTGATTTGTGCAACACCACCCATCACCGCTTTCGCACCCAGAATGGGGATCAGCCTTTCGCTGGAATCAATGCCGTTTTGCAAAGGCAGCACGGCCGTATCCGGACCGACCATGGGGCGGATGGCCTCACCAGCGCTTTCCACATCCCATAGCTTCACGCAGAACATCACCAGATCCACTATCCCGATGCTGGCCGGATCATCGGTGGCCTTGGTAGGCACAAGATGCGTCTCACCCCGGCCACCCATAATGCGCAAGCCGTCGCGCTGCATCGCAGTCAGATGCGCCCCACGAGCGATAAAGGTCACATCCGCGCCCGCCTTGGCCAAGGCCGCGCCGAAACCACCGCCAACACCGCCCGTCCCCATCACCGCAATACGCATGTCAAATCTCCTGCAACCATCGTCAGTGTATCGCTGCGGACCACGCCTGTCATGTCGGGTGCGCAGCGCAGTTTCCCGCTCGAATCCCGCGCGCCTTCGCGGTATATTGCGAAAACTTCAGCCCCTAGACCCAGGATGAGCATGGCCTTCGCGCAGCATATCGGCACAACGCGCTATGTCTTCCCCGATCTGAAGACACTGCTGGCGCGCGCCACGCCCTTTCGGTCCGGCGATGCCCTGGCCGGCGTTGCCGCGGAAAGTGCTGAGGAACGCATCGCCGCGCAGCGCGCCTTGGCTGATTTGCCGCTCACGCATTTCCTTTCGGAAAGCGTGATTCCTTATGAAGCGGATGAGGTCACGCGGCTGATCCAGGACAGCCATGGCAAGGCAGCCTTCGCCCCAATCCGCAGCCTGACGATCGGCGGCTTTCGCGATTGGCTGCTTGCCGATGCCACCGATAGCGCAACCCTTGCGGCGCTAGCCCCGGGCCTGATGCCGGAAATGGTCGCGGCAACGTCCAAAATCATGCGCGCGGCGGATTTGATCACGGTCGCGGCGAAATGCGAGAATGTCACACGCTTTCGCAATACCATCGGTCTCAAGGGCCGACTTTCCATCCGCCTGCAACCCAATCACCCAACCGATGATCCACGCGGCATCGCTGCCGCCACGCTTGATGGGCTATTGCTCGGCGCCGGCGATGCGGTGATTGGCGTCAATCCCGCGACCGATAATGTGGAAGCGGTGTTGGGGATTCTGGATATGCTGGACCGCTTGCGCACCGCCTATGACATCCCAACGCAAAGCTGCGTACTAGCGCATGTCACCACCACCATGCGCGCCATGGATCTCGGTGCGCCGGTTGATCTGGTGTTTCAATCCATTGGCGGGACTGAGGGCGTCAATCGGTCCTTCGGCGTTGACCTAGCGCTGCTTACGGAAGCGCATGAACAGGCGCTCGCGCTCAAGCGCGGCAGCCTTGGGCAGAATGTCATGTATTTCGAAACCGGCCAGGGCAGCGCGCTGAGTGCGGATCAGCATCACGGTGTGGATCAGCAAACCCTGGAAGCGCGCGCCTATGCTGTGGCGCGGCGCTTTTCGCCACTTTTGGTCAATTCCGTGGTGGGCTTCATCGGTCCGGAATACTTGTTTGATGGCAAGCAAATTCTGCGTGCGGGGCTGGAAGATCATTTCTGCGGCAAGCTGCTCGGCCTTCCGATGGGGGTTGATGTTTGCTATACCAACCATGCGGAAGCGGATCAGGATGATATGGATGCGTTGCTGACATGCCTTGCCGCGGCAGGGGTCACTTACGTGATGGGCGTACCGGGGGCGGATGATGTCATGCTCGCCTACCAATCCACATCTTTCCATGATGGGCTTTATGCGCGCGCCGCACTTGGCAAACGCCCTGCCCCGGAATTTGAGGATTGGCTGAACCGCATGGGCATTGGCAGCACAACAGAAGCGATCCCTACGCGGCTGTCACCCGCGCTGATCGGTCTTGAATGAACACGCCCAGCAAATGGCGTGATCTACGCCGCTTCACGGATGCGCGCGTGGCACTGGGGCGTGTTGGCAATGCGCTGCCCACTGCCGCGCATCTGGATTTTCAGGAGGCACATGCACGAGCGCGCGATGCGGTCTGGTCCAGTTTGGATACGGCAAAACTTGAAGCGGAACTCTCGCCCCTTGGTCTGCCCATTCAACGCGTGACGAGCCAGGCGGAAGAACGCCGGCGCTTTCTGTTGCGCCCTGATCTTGGCCGCCGTTTGCCGGAAGGCACTGTTCTGCCAACGGCCAAAGGCAGCGTGGCGCTGGTTATTGCGGATGGGCTTTGCGCCAGCGGCGTGCAGCAACAAGCTCCCGCATTGCTAAGCGTATTGGTGCCGGCACTCAACAAGGCGGGCTTCACGCCAGGCCCGATCATCATTGCCGAACAGGCGCGCGTCGCACTTGGCGATGATGTTTCAGAAGGAATGGAAGCCGCAGCCGTGGTGGTGCTGATCGGCGAAAGACCCGGGCTTTCAGCGACCGATAGCATGGGGCTTTATATCACCTGGGCGGCACGGCGCGGCAGCAATGACGCCATGCGCAACTGCATCAGCAATATCCGCCCAGGCGGGCTCAGCGCGGACTTCGCCGCCGCCAAGGCGCTTTGGCTATTGGCCGAAGCGCGCAAGCTTGGCGCCACCGGCGTGGCGCTCAAGGATGAAATGCCAAGCCATTATCGGCTGACGTAACGCCAGAATGCCTTTCAGCTTGTCGCGCGCAGCAACTTGCCCGGCAGCGCGCCCGTATCATGGCCCGCTTCGCGAATGGGCTTGCCGGCAACCAGCGTCATGTCATAGCCATCAACGCGCTGCACCAAACGCCGCCCACCCGCGGGCAGGTCATAGATCATTTCGGGGTGATACAAACGCAGCGCGTCGAAATTGATGATATTCACATCAGCCATTGCACCGGCCGCCAGTCGCCCACGATCCGTCAGGCCAAAGAAATCCGCTGTCTCACTTGTTTGGCGCTTCACCACGAATTCCAAGGGCAGTCCATCGCCGCGCTTCCGATCGCGCGCCCAATGGGTCAACATGAAGCTCGGCGTGGAGGCATCGCAAATCACGCCGCAATGCGCGCCGCCATCGGAAAGGCCAAGCACCGTTGCCTTGTCCATGTTCATTTCACGCACCACGGACAAATCACCGGTTACATAATTGGTGACAGGGAAATAGAGCATCCGCCCACCATCAGCGCCGACCAGGAAATCATAGCAATAGGAAGCGGGATCCTGCCCGGCCTTGGCAGCGAGCGCCGCAATGCTGCGCTCCCGCGGTGGCTCATAATCCGGCGGATCGCCCAATTCGAACATATTGTCCCAACGCGTCGCGATCTGGCGGGACAGCGGCGGCAGCACATCGAGCAACCGCTTCGATGCTTCTTCGGAAAGGATTTTGCGCCGCGTTTCCGGATCACGAAGCCGCGCCAATTGCTCAGCCGGCGGAAGCCCTGCCAGCGCCGCAAAGCTTTCGCGCAAGGCAAAGGGATTGAGCGATGTGGTCAGCCCTAAAATCAATCCTACTGTGCGGCCCGCCACTTGCGCGGCAAGGCTGAGCCCCTCGGCGCGCGCCTCATGCACACCCTGCATCAGGCGCTTCCACCGCTGCGGGTCATAGGCGCGATCCGTCAGCAGGAACCAAACCGGGCGCTTGGTGGATTTCGCCACTTCGCGCAGCCAGCGGAATTCGGCCGCCTCATCCTCAAAATCGCTCAACATGCCGAAAGTGCCGCGCCCGGCCTTGCCCATAGCGCGGCCGATGGCGAGCAATTCCTCTTCTTCCGCATAGCGGCCCGGCACCAGATCACCGGCGAGCGTTTTGTGCTGATCAGTGCGCGATGTCGTGAAGCCAAAGGCACCGGCTTCGAGTGCTTCCTGCGTGAGGCGCGCCATCGCTTCAATATCATCGCCTGTCGCGTTTTCGCGCTTCAGGCCGCGTTCACCCATAACGTAAACGCGCAAGGGATGATGCGCGAGCTGCGCACCGATATTGAGCGTGCGCGGCATGGCTTCCAAAGCGTCGAGATATTCAGGGAAGCTTTCCCAATTCCATTTCAACCCTTCGGTCAGCGTAATGCCGGGGATGTCTTCCACCCCTTCCATCAGGTCAATCAGCGCCTGATGGTGGCTTTTCTGCACCGGCGCGAAGCCAACGCCGCAATTCCCGAAAAGCAAAGTCGTCACGCCATGCCAGGATGAAGGTGCGAGCTTCGGGTCCCAAGTGGCTTGGCCATCATAATGCGTATGCACATCCACCCAGCCAGGCGTGACCAGCCGGCCTTCCGCTGAGATATCGCGCCGCGCCGGCCCGGCCTTGCCGCCAACTTGCGTGATGCGATCACCATCAATCGCGACATCGCCGGTGTAACGCGGCGTTCCGAGCCCATCCACAATGGTGCCGCCGCGAATCACGATATCATGCATGGTGCTTCTCCATCCGGCTTGGTGGTGGCCCCGGAATGCCATGGGGACGCTTTGCTAAGTGTCTAGGCTAACCAAAGCCCCCTGCCCCTGCAAGCAGGCGCTGGCTTGCTCACCCCTCTGGCGCTGTCTAGCCTGCCCCATCCGCCGGGGCGCGCCGCTTTCGGCAGCAATGAAGATAAGGAAACCAGCATGAGCACGCCCAAGAAACCGCGCTTCCCCGAATTGACGCAAGATAGCATGAGCGCGGAGCAACGCGCCGCGGCTGAGGGCATCATCAAAGGCCCGCGCGGCGGCCTACGTGGCCCCTTCAATGCCTGGCTGCGTAGCCCGGTTTTTGCGGATAGGATGCAGAAGGTCGGTGAGTATCTGCGCTTCAATAGCTCGATCCCCACTGATTTGAATGAATTCGCCATCCTGATCACGGCGCGGGTCTGGACAAGCCAGTATGAATGGTATGCTCATCACGCCATGGCGATGAAGGCCGGCTTGCCGCCCGCGATTGCGGCCGACCTTGCCGCCGGGCGCCGCCCCGAAGGCATGACGGAAGATCAACGCATTGTCTATGAATTCTGCACTGAATTGCACCGCGACCACGGTGTATCAGACGCAACTTTCGCCGCTACTGCCGCGCGATTCGGTGAACAGGGTGTCGTGGATTTGATTGCTGTGAGTGGATACTACGTTGCGGTTTCCATGACGCTGAATGTCGCGGAAGTACAAATCCCGCCGGAGGCGACGCCACTGCCACCCTTGCCCAAAGCATAGGAAGGCGATGGGGCGGCACGTCGCCGCCCCACGCGCATTGTATCAGCTACGGACGAAAGCGCAGCCGCCTTCCGCGATCGGGCGGAAGGCATCATCGGCTGCCGTTGTCTGTAACAGCTTGTAGTAATCAAACGGCCCGCGGCTTTCCTCGGGCTTTTTCACTTCGAACAGATAGGCCGGGTGCATCTTGCGGCCATCGGCGCGAATGGTGCCGCGGCCAAAGGCGTCATCATCGGTTGGCATGGCCTTCATGCGCGCAACCGTCGCAGCGCCGCTCGCTTTCGCGGCCTGCACACCCAGATCGGCCACCGCCTTCAGATAATGTAGCGTACCGGAATAATCGCCGGCATGGCTCATGCCAACGGCAACCTGCCCGGCCACCGCCTGCGCGCGGCGGAAGAAGGCGCGCGTGCGGTCATTCAAATCCCAATAGAAGGTTTCGGTGCAAACAAGCCCTTGGGCAGTTTGCAAACCAAGCGCATGCACATCCGGCAGGAACATAAGCATGGAAGCAAGCTTGGTGCCGCGCCGCGTAATGCCGAATTCCGCCGCCTGCTTGATGCAGTTGATGGTATCCGTCCCGGCATTGGCAAAGCCGATCACCTTCGCACGCGAAGCCTGCGCCTGCAGCAGATAGGATGAGAAATCCGTCGTGCCCGGGAAAGGTGTGCGTACGGAACCAACCACGCGCCCCCCTGCGGCCTGTACGAAAGCCGAGGTGTCGCGTTCCAGCGAATGACCAAAGGCGTAATCGGCGGTAACAAAGAACCAAGTATCACCGCCAGCGCGTACTGTCGCACCGCCTGTGGATTTAGCAAGCATATAGGTGTCATAGGCCCAATGCACCGTATTCGGCGTGCAAGCACGGCCAGTCATATCCGATGTTGCGGTGGAGGTCGGGATGGTGACCTTGTTCTTCTCACGCGTGAGTTCCGCAACCGCCAACGCCACGGAAGAAGCAGCCAGGCTCAGCGTCATGTCCACGCCGTCGCGGTCATACCATTGGCGCGCGATATTCAACGCAACATCGGGGCGGTTTTGGTGATCCGCCACAACCGTTTCCACATTGAAACCGCGCTGGCCAAATTCCTGCACCGCAAGACGCGCGCATGCAACGGTGGTTGGGCCATTAATGTCGCGGAAAGTGCCGGACATATCGGTCAGGATACCGATCTTGATGGTATTGGCGGCTTGGGCTTTCGCGCTGCGCCATGGCAGGCCACCAAGGGCTGCTGCACCGCCCGCAGCGGTCAGGACTGAACGTCTTTCAATAGTCATGGTGTTTCCCTTCTTCTCCCTGTTGGCTTTTCGAAGCCTGAGACGCGCGCTCCATACCCCAGGCGCCGGCTAAAATCCATGCCTATTCAGCGGCCATGCGGCTGGCCGGTGGACGGAAGGCCGGGATCACGTGCTGGGCAAAAAGCGTCAGGCTGCGCAGGATTTTCTCATGCCCGTAATAGGGCGGGTAATGCAGTAGCAGGCTGGTCATGCCCGTGCGCGCTTGCAGGGCGCGCAGCTTCGCAATCACTGTCGCTGGGCTACCATGTAACAGCGTGGTTTCAGCCAAAACGCCGTAATCCAGCGCCTGCCCTTTCTCGGAAACCGAGCCGAGATAGCCGCTGGTGCCGGCGCTGTTGAAATTGCGGATATGGTGCAGGATGTGTTCTTCCGTATCGGCACGTGCCTGTTCATCGGTTTCCGCCACATAGACCATGCGCGCGATATCAATATGCCCGGCCGCCGGATTATTGCGCTGTGGTGATGGCGCGGTGGCGAGCGCTTCGCGATAGATCTTCGCTTGCGCGGAAAGAGTTTCAATCCCTGGAAGTGTGCTCAACATCAGCCCGAAGCCGTTACGGCCAGCATAGGCGATGGATCGATCCGTCCCGCCCGCCATGTAAAGCGGCGGATGGGGCAGCTGGACCGGCACGGGCAGCATTTCATACTGCCCTTCCACTTCACCCTTGAAGAATTTGCCTTCATGCGTCCAACGCCGGCGATGGAAGCCATCAAAAATCAGCTTCACGCTTTCTTCGACAATATCGCGCCGCGCTTCAAAATCCTTGCCCAAGCCTTCAAACTCATAAGGCCGATAACCGCTGCCCAGGCCTAGCATTACCCGCCCATTGGAAAGCACATCCACGAAAGCAGTGTTTTCCACCACGCGGATCGGGTCATACAAGGGCAGCGTAATCACGCCGGCAGCAAGTTTTATGCGGCTCGTGCGCGCCGCGAGGTAGGACATATAGACGAAGCAATCCGGCATGATGCCGTAAGTCGTGCTGAAGTGATGCTCGGCGATCCACGCCGTATCATACCCCAGCGCTTCGGCGCGCAGGATTTCCTCGGTCGTGCGCGCGGTCACGCCCTGATGCGGATAGGGTTCTTCCACCGGGTTGGGGTGGCTGGTCATCAGAATGCCGAATTCCATTGCTGCTTCCTCCTGCCGCGATGCTTCTGGTGGCGTTACTTGCCCGCTTCCTTGGGGGTAGCGCGCACCTCAATCCCTGCCAGTTTTTCCATATGCTGGATGGTGGAAACGAAATCCTCCGGCCCCGATCCCATCGCCAGAGCCATGGAAAGATATTGCCGCGCAGCCGGCCCCATGAACATCGGCACACCAAAGCGTTCAGCTTCTTCCAGGCATAGCTTCACATCCTTGTGCATCAGCCCCGCGGCGAAACGCACCGGGAAGCCCTGCGCGCGTTCCGTAATGGCCTGCGGCACGCGCTTTTCAGACATGAAGGAACGCCCGCTGGAGGCATTCAGCACATCAAACATCAGCTTTGTATCAAGACCCGCTTTGGCGCCCAGCACCATGCCTTCCAAACACGCTAATGTATTGCTAGCCAGGATCACGTTATTCACCAGCTTCATGGTCTGCCCAAGGCCAGGTTCCGCGCCCAGATAAAAGATATTCTGCCCAATCTGCTTCAGCACCGGCTCAATGGCTTTTTGTGATGCGGCATCGCCAGATGTCATGATGGCAAGCGTGCCGCCCTCGGCACCCGAAACCCCGCCGCTGACCGGCCCATCAATCAAATGAATGCCCTTGGCTGCGAGGCCTTCCGCCACGCGCCGCGCAACTGTGGGGCCAGTGGTGGAAAGATCCACCACAATCTTCGCCATGCCGCCCTGCACCAGCCCATCCGCCCCAAGCGCCACCGCTTCCACCGCGGCCGGTGTCGGCAGGCTGAGCAGCACCGCATCGCATTTATCCGCGACATCACGCGCGCTGGTCGCGGCCATGGCGCCCATGGCGGTGAGAGATGCCACTGCCTTCGCATCAAGATCATGCACCATCAGCGCATGGCCGGCCTTCACCAAGCGCCGCGCCATGACGCCACCAATATTCCCAAGGCCGATGAAACCAAGCTTCATGACATTCCTCATCACCGTTGCGCCGGGCTTGCACGGCCCGCGCTGTTATTTATGGGCAAAGGCTCCGCCCGGAAGCGCCCTCAGTCAAGGGGCGGCTTCAGCGCGTGGCGGGTAATTTCGTGAAATCGCCAAAGCGCATGCTGGGGTGGCTGCGGGCATATTGTGGCGGGAAGGCCGCCTGTTCGCGCAACGCCTCAGCCGCATGCCACGCCCAGCGCGGATTATAGCTCATGCCCCGGCCAATCGCGATCAGATCCGCGGCGCCATCACGCAAAGCCTGATCCGCCTGCGCCGGTTCATTGATGAGGCCAACCGCAATGGTCGGAATGCCGGCATCTTCACGAATGCGCCGCGCCATGGGCACCTGATAGCCAGGGCCAAGGTCAATCTGCTGATCAGGGCTGCTGCCGCCCGAAGATGCGCAGATGAAATCACAGCCAAGCTTCTTCAATTCCTTCGCGAAGGTCACGCTATCTTGCAGTGTCCACCCGCCTTCGATCCAATCGGTAGCGGAAACCCGTACGCCGAGGGGCTTATGCTCAGGCCAAACCGCGCGCATGGCGGCGAAGACTTCCAACGGGAAGCGCATGCGCCCGGCGATGTCACCGCCATATTCGTCATTCCGGTTGTTCGACAGCGGCGAGAGGAAGGAATGCAGCAAATAGCCATGCGCCGAATGCAGCTCAATCAAGTCAATGCCGAGCGCCTCCGCCCGCCTGGTTGCTTGCACAAAGAACTCCTTGATCTCCGCAAGCCCCGCATGGTCCAGCATGCGCGGCGCCGGGCGGCCGGGAAAGGCGATATCGCCGGGGCTGATTGGGTGAAAGCCCCCCTCCTCCGGGCCGATATACTTGCCCCCCATCCAGGGCGGCGCAGTGGAGCCCTTGCGCCCCGAATGCGCCAATTGCATCGCGAGTTTCGCCTGACCGTGCTGGCGACAAAACGCCATCACCCGCGCGATGGATTCCTGCTGCGCATCATTCCATAGGCCCAGATCAAACCGCCCAACCCGCCCGCGCGGTTCCACCGCCGTAGCCTCAAAAAACATGAGGCCAGCGCCAGAGACCGAGAAATTCCCGTAATGCATCAGGTGCCAATCCGTCGCCTCATTGCCGGTGGTGCCGGAATACTGCGCCATTGGGGAGACGATGATGCGATTGGGCAGCGTCAGCCCGCGCAAGGTAAAGTGCGAAAAAAGACGGCTTGGCATTGGCGGTTTCCTCTTTTGGGAGGATACTCGCCCCCGTCCGGTTCAGCGCGCAAGCCCTAGGCTGGGTTCATGGAGATTCTGTTTGGTGGCGCGGGCACTTGCCGCGCCGGAAAGGGTGGATGCGATGAATGAAATGCGGCGGACCATGCCAGCAAACACCGGGCCGGCCCTAACCGAGCCTGATGTCATCATCATCGGCGCCGGCATTTCCGGCCTCTATCAGCTGTATCGCCTGCGGGAGCTTGGCTATGGCGTCCAGGTGTTCGAGACCGGCAGCGATCTGGGCGGTACTTGGTATTGGAACCGCTACCCCGGCGCGCGGTTTGATTCGGAAAGCTATACTTACGGCTATTCCTTTTCCGATGAGCTGCTGCAGGAATGGAGCTGGAGCGAGCATTTCGCCCCGCAGCCCGAAACACTCCGCTATTTGCAGCATGTGGCGGACAGATTCGATCTGCGCCGCCATATCCAATTCAATAGCCGTGTCGTCAGCGCGCATTTTAATGAGGCGTCGCAGCGCTGGACTATTACGCTTGATAGCGGCGCGCAGCATAGCTGCCGCTTCCTGATTACCGCCCTTGGCCCGCTTTCCGCCGATACACTGCCGCGCATTCCAGGTGTTGGAAGCTTTTCTGGCCAATCCTTCCATACCTATCGCTGGCCGCATGAACCCGTCAGCTTCGCCGGTAAGCGTGTGGCCGTGATTGGCACGGGGGCGACCGGTGTGCAGGTGATCCAGACCATCGCGTCTGAGGTTGGTTCGCTGACCGTGTTTCAGCGCACGCCGAATTGGTGCGCGCCCCTGCACAACCGCCCCATCACGGAAGAAGAACAGCGCCAGATCAAGGGCAATTACCCTGCCCTTTTCGCGCTGCTGCGCACCACGCCCGGCTGCTATATCCACAATGCCGATCCGCGCAGCGTGTTCGACGTAACACCTGAAGAACGCGAAGCCTTTTGGGAACAGCGCTACGCCGAACCGGGCTTTGGCATTTGGCAGGCAAATTACCGCGATATCCTGACCGATCCCAAGGCCAATGCGCTGATCAGCGATTTCATCGCGCGCAAGATCCGCCAGCGCGTGAAGGACCCCGCCGTTGCGGAAAAACTTATCCCGAAGAATCACGGTTTTGGTACGCGCCGCGTCCCGCTCGAAACCCGCTACTTTGAAGCCTATAATCGTGACAATGTGCGGCTGGTGGATGTCAACGAAACCCCGATCGAGTGCATCACGCCAAAGGGCATTAAGACCAGCGATGCCGAATATGAATTCGATATGATCATCTACGCCACGGGCTTCGATGCCATTACCGGCGCTTTTGACCGGATTGAGTTCAGGGGCATTGGCGGCCAGCTTCTCAAGGAAAAATGGGCGGATGGGCCAAAAACCTATCTGGGTCTGCAATCCGCGGGCTTCCCCAATATGCTGACGATCGTGGGGCCGCATAATGCCTCCACGCGCTGCAATATCCCGCGCTGCATTGAACAGAATGTGGAATGGGCCACGGATTTGATGCGCCATGTGCGCGACAAGGGCATCAGCCGCTTTGAAGCGACGGAGGCCGCGGAAGCCGAATGGTCGCACCATATCGAAACCCTGGCCGAGGGCATGCTCTATGCGCAGATCGATTCCTGGGCGACAGGCATCAACCGCAATGTCGAAGGGCGTGACCAGCGGCGCATTCTGCAATATCAGGGCGGCGCGCCTGCCTATCGCGAAAAATGTGATGCGGTAGCCGCGCAGGGCTATGCCGGCATGATCCTGAGCTGAGGGCCGCACCATGCGCCAAAACCCTGTCCGCGCCGCACTCCGCCAAGGCCGCATGGCGCATGGCATCATGGCAACGGAATTCCTGACACCTGGGCTCTGCCAAATCCTCGGCAATGCCGGTGCGGATTACGTGATTTTCGATATGGAACATGGCGGCATGGGCATTGATGCGATCAAGGCGCAATGCGCCTTCGCGCGCCATGCCGGCGTGGTGCCCTTGGTGCGCGTGACTGGCCATCACTATCATCTGATCGCGCCGGTGCTGGATGCGGGCGCCATGGGCATCATGGAACCCATGGTGGAAACGCGCGAACAGGCGGAAGAATTGGCCGCCTGGTGCCGCTATCGCCCCGAAGGCAGGCGCGGCGTTGGCTTTGGCTATGCGCATGATGATTATAAAGGCCAGGACGTAATCGCCGGCATGAAGGCCGAAAACGACCGCGTCATGGTGATCCCGCTCATCGAAACCGCCAAGGGCATCGAGAATGTTGAAGAGATCATGGCCGTGCCCGGCGTAGATCTCGGCTGGTTCGGCCATTATGATTTGAGTGATTCACTCGGCATCACCGCGCAATTTGACCATCCGATGTTCCAGGCCGCGCTCACCCGCTTCCTGAAGGCCTGCGAAGCCGCGGGCAAGCCCGCCGGCGTCTTGGGCGCGGGGATGGAAATGGTGCGCGGCTGGCGCGCCAAGGGGTTTCGCTGCCTTTGCTACGGGTCTGATGTCAGTGTCTTCCAATCCGCCCTGCAGGGTGCTTTGGATACGCTGAAGGGCGAAGCAGGCTGAAGACGCATTACGGATACCTGGAAGGCGATCATGGAATTCAAAATCGGCACTGAACAGCGGGAAATGATCGCTGCCGTCAGGCAATTGGCGCAAAGCGAATTCAAGCAGGATGCGCCGAAATGGATGGATGGCACCTTTCCCTGGCCAAATATCAAGAAGCTCGCGGGGCTTGGCGTGCTGGGCATGTCGGTGCCGGAAGAATATGGCGGGCTTGGCCTTTCCATTCTTGATTCTGCCCTGATCCTGGAGGAAATCGCCAAGGTGGATTATGTCACCGCCATGGCGGTGCTCGGCGAGGCAGGCGTGCAAACCCGCGTCATTTCCCATTACGCGCCGAAGGCCATCAAGGAACGCATCCTGCCGCGCGTGATTTCCGGCGATTGCATCCTTGCCATTTGCATGACGGAACCGCATGCCGGCACGGATGTCGCCAATTACCGTACCAATACCAAGCGCCATGGCAATCATCTGGTGCTGAATGGCACGAAAACGCTGATTTCCCGCGCCGAGGAAGCCGGCATGTTCGTGGTTTTCACCCGCGTGGATGGCAAGGCGGGGCGCGAAGGGATTGGTTGCGTGCTGGTGGAAAAGGGCACGCCGGGGCTTTCCGTCACCGGCACCTATCACACTATGGGCGGTGAGAATCTACACGAAGTACAATTCAATGATTGTGAATTGCCGCCGGAAAACCTGGTGATTGAAACCGATGGCTTCAAGAAATTGCTGACGGCTTTCAATACGCAGCGCTGCCTCAACCCCAGTATCTCGCTTGGGCTGGCGGAAGGCGCCTTTGATGAGGCAGTGCGCTACGTGAATGACCGCAAGCTGTTTGATAAATCCATCGCCGATTTCCAGGGTATTCGCTGGAAATTCGCCGATATGTTCAAGGATATCGAAGCCGGGCGCGGTTTGCTCTACCGCGCTTGTCTCACCGCCAATCCCTTCCCGGATCCCTTCATGGCAGCCACCGCCAAGGTGTTCTGCAATGAAATGTCGCTGCGGGTGACCAGTGAGGCGGTGCAAGTGCATGGCGGCTATGGCTTCACGGATGAATACCCGGTGTCACGGCTTTATCGCGGTGCGCGCTATGGTTCGCTTGGGGGCGGGTCTTCGGAATCGCTGCGCGATCTGATCGGCAAGCGCATCCTGGCCGATGCCGGCGGGGTGGATGGCATCATGGGCCTTGATACCTATTGAGAAACCTTGCCGGGCGCATCCCGGCTGTGGTTATGCTTGGGGCAACCAACCGGGAGAAGAGCCATGACCATGAAGTTCAGCCGTCGCGCCGTGATGGGTGCTGCCGCGCTCGCCCCCTTTGCCGCGCAAGCACAATCGGATTGGCCCAATCGCCCCGTGCGCATTGTGGTGCCCTTCCCGCCGGGCCAAGCCGCGGATATCTTCACCCGCCTGTTGGCCGATGAGCTTTCCAAGCGCTGGCCCCAGCGCGTTGTGGTGGAAAACCGCGCCGGTGGTGCCTCTGTGCCTGGCGTTGAATCCGTCGCGCGCGCGCCGGCTGATGGCTATACGCTGCTGACTGGCACATCCGGTCCGCTTGGCGTCAATCCTTCCGTCCTGCCGCGCCTTCCTTATGATGTCGAAAAGGATTTCGCCTTCATCAGCAATGTGGTGATGGTTCCCTTGCTGGTAATTGCGCATCCTTCTGTTTCTGAGCGCACCATTCAGGAATTGGCCGCCAGTGCCAAGGCGCGGCCTGGGCAGATTGACATGGCCTCTGCCGGGCCCGCCACCAGCCAGCATATGGCCGCCGAATTGCTGATGCTGCGCGCCGGCATTCGCTTCAATATCGTGCATTATCGCGGCAGCGGCCCGGCTATTGCCGATGTCATCGCCGGCAATGTGAAGCTGATGACGGATTCCGTCGCCTCCGCCCTGCCGCATATCCAATCCGGCCGCGTGCGCCCGATTGCGCTCTGCAGCGCGCGGCGCGTGCCGCAATTGCCCGATGTGCCGACCATCGCGGAAAGCCTGGTGCCTGGCTATGAGGCATCAGGCTGGTCTGGCCTGGTCGCGCCCACGGGCACGCCGCCCGAAATCATCAATCGCATCAATGCCGATGTGGTGGCCATCCTGCGCGATCCAGCAATCATCAAAAGGATCGAGGATATGGGCGCAGTGGCAGACCCGCTCACGCCCGATCAATTCGGCCAATTTGTCCGTGCAGAAGTGGCGAAGTGGCGCGAAGTGGCACGCGCTGGGAATGTGAAGCTGGAAGGCTGAACCCGCGTCAGTTCAGCGCCATGCCAGCGGAGACGCCATGCATGCAGGCCATCAATAACGAAAGCGGCAAGCGCAGGCGCCACCACCAAGCTGGCGCCATGCTGGCCGACTGCGCTGCGCGATCCGCCAATGGCAATAGCGCGAAAATCACCGCGAGCAGCAAAAGCCCCGCCTGGGGCGGCAGCAGCAGCGCCACCCAGGCCACCAGCATGGGCAGGACGGAAGCCACCAGCCAGCGTGTCAGCGCGGCGCCCTCTGCCTTATTCGCCGCCAGGCCCCACCAAGCGCCGCCAATAAAACTCGCGATCAGCGCGCCATATGCCGGGCCAGCCTGCAACGCGAAAGTTGCGGCGCCGCCGCCCGCCGCCAGCAGCGGCGGCATGGCAAGGCTCGGCAGCAGGCCGGCAGCGCCCAGCAGCAGCGCGGGGCGGGGGATGGAGGCATTGGACATGACCCTGCCTCTCACAATTCAGGCTGTCTGGACAAGCCCCACCCTGGCGCCGCGGCGTTGCTGGGGCCATCTTAGGGCCATGAATATGATCGTCCCTGGCCCCGTGCTGTTCATGCCGGAAAAGCGCCCCGCGCCCCCGGCCACGCGGCGGCTCACCGTCACCGCGCCCTTTGAACCCAATGGCGACCAGCCGCGCGCTATCGGGGAACTTGTGGCCGGTTTGCAGGCAGGCGAGCGCGATCAGGTACTGTTGGGTGTGACCGGTTCCGGCAAGACTTTCACCATGGCCAAGGTGATTGAGGCTGTGCAGCGCCCAACCCTAATCCTGGCGCCGAATAAAACACTCGCCGCGCAGCTTTATGGTGAGATGAAAAGCTTCTTCCCCGAAAACGCGGTGGAATATTTCGTATCCTATTATGATTATTACCAGCCGGAAGCCTATGTGCCGCGCACAGACACCTACATCGAAAAAGACGCGCAGATCAACGAACAGATAGACCGCATGCGCCATTCCGCCACACAGGCCCTGCTGGAACGCAATGATGTGGTGATCGTCGCTTCGGTCTCCTGCATTTATGGTATCGGCTCGGTCGAGACCTATTCGCGCATGGTGGTGAAGTTGGAGGCCGGCGGGCAGATTGACCGCGATGTGCTGGTGAAGGGCCTCGTGGAGCAGCAATATCGCCGCAACGATAATTTCTTCGCCCGCGGCACTTTCCGCATTCGCGGCGAAACTGTGGATTTATGGCCCAGCCATTTGGAAGATCGCGCCTGGCGTGTTTCGCTTTTCGGTGATGAGATCGAAGCAATCCGCGAATTCGATCCCCTGACGGGTGAGATAACGGCCGAGATGGAACGCGTTTCCATCTACGCCAATAGCCACTATGTCACCCCGCGCCCGACGCTGACGCAGGCCATTACGCGCATCAAGGATGAATTGAAGGAACACCTCGCGAAGCTGCATGCGGAAGGCAAATTATTGGAAGCGCAGCGGCTGGAACAGCGCACCATCTTTGATATCGAAATGATGGAAACCACGGGTTCCTGCAAAGGGATTGAGAATTACAGCCGTTACCTCACGGGCCGTAATCCCGGCGAACCGCCGCCGACACTGTTCGAATATCTGCCCGAGAATGCCTTGCTCATCGTGGATGAAAGCCATGTCACCGTGCCGCAAATCGGCGGCATGTATCGCGGCGACTATAACCGCAAGACTGTGCTTTCCGAATATGGCTTCCGCCTGCCAAGCTGCACGGATAACCGCCCGCTGAAATTCGAAGAATGGGATACCTACCGCCCGCCCTCCATCTTCGTCAGCGCCACCCCTGGCCCGTGGGAGATGGAACGCACCGGCGGCGCCTTCGCCGAACAGGTGATCCGCCCGACCGGCCTGGTTGATCCCGTCACGGAAATCCGCCCGGTGGAAAAGCAGGTGGATGATCTGCTGGCCGAATGCCGCGAAGTCGCCAAGCATGGCGGGCGCGTACTGGTCACCACCCTGACCAAGCGCATGGCCGAAGACCTCACTGAATACATGACAGAAGCCGGCATTCGCGTGCGCTATTTGCATTCGGATATTGATACGCTGGAACGCATCGAAATCATCCGTGATTTGCGCAAGGGCGTTTTTGATGTGCTGATCGGCATCAATCTGCTGCGTGAAGGTCTGGATATTCCCGAATGCGCGCTGGTCGCGATTCTGGATGCTGACAAGGAAGGGTTCCTGCGCAGCACCACATCACTGATCCAGACCATCGGGCGCGCCGCGCGCAATGTGGATGGCCGTGTGGTGCTTTATGCCGATGTCATGACCGATAGCCTGCGCCGCGCCTTGGAAGAAACCGCACGCCGCCGCTCAAAGCAGGAAGCCTGGAACAAGGAACACGGCATCACGCCGCAAACCATCCGCCGCGATATCTCCTCCGCCCTGCAATCCATCTATGAACAGGATTACGTGACGGTTGATGCGCTGGAAGGTGAGGAAACCGCCGAATTCGTCGGAAAGGATTTGCGCGCCACCATCGCCGAGCTTGAACGAAAGATGCGCGCCGCCGCCGCCGATCTTGAATTCGAAACCGCGGCGAGGTTGCGTGATGAGATCAAGCGGCTGGAAAGCCTGGACCTCGGCCTTTCGCCCAACCTCGCCGGCCGGTCGCTCCAGGAAGCCAAGCCCAAGGCCAAGGCGGATTGGAAGCCAAAGCCCATGGGCCCCGGCGGCGGGGGCTATGATCCCAACAAGGGCAAGGGTGGGCGGCGGCGCAAGGGCTGATTCGCGCAAAAAACCGGCACCCAAAGCCTCATTTGCCGCCAAAATGAACAGTTTCAGGCTTTGCAGCCCGGCCCCGCAGCGGTTAAGCCTTGCCCGGCCGCTCCCAAGGGCGCAGAGACTTGGCATCAGGTCGCAGGGACCACGGAAAAAAGGGAGAACCTCAATGGCTCATGGAATTTCGCGCCGCGGCGCGCTCATTGCCGGCACGGCAATCCTCGCGGCCCCGCTTGTGGCTCGCGCCCAGCCGGCGCGGCTGCGCTTTACGCTGGATTGGGCCTTCCAGGCGCCCAATGCCTTCGCGCTGCTCGCGCGTGACAAGGGTTATTTCCGCGACGCCGGCATTGATGTGCAGATTGACCGTGGCCAGGGTTCAGGCGGCGTGCCGGTGGCACTCGCCGGCGGGTCCTATGACATGGGCTATGCGGATTTGAACCCCGCTATCAAATTCGTCGCCGAAAATCCGGATCGCGGCATTGTCGCGGTTGCTGTGCTGCATGATCGCAGCCCGCTTTGCGCCATTGTGCGCGCCGATGGCCCCATTCGCACGCCCAAGGACCTGGAAGGCAAGCGCTTGGCCGCGCCGGATTTCGATGCCGGGCGTCAGCTTTTCCCAGCCTTTGCCAAATCCGCCGGCATTGATGCCAGCAAGGTGACTTTTCTGTCAGTGTCTCCCGCTTTGCGTGAACCCATGCTGGTGCGCCGCGAAGCTGATGGCGTGACAGGCTTTGTCACCACCTCCGCACTCGCGCTGAAGGGCATCGGGCTCGATCATCCGGCGCAGCGGGTCATGATGTATTATGACCATGGGCTGAACCTTTATGGCGGCGCCATCCTGACCACGCGTGCCTTCATCGAACGCAACCCGGCCGTGGTGCGTGGTGCGACGGCAGCGCTGATGCGTGGCTTCCGCGATACGCTGCGCAATGGTCAGGAAATGCTGGATAATCTGAAGCGCGTGGAACCACTGACCGATGTGGCGCTGGAACGCGAACGCCATGAAATGAATGTCGCGCGCGTCATCATGTCGGACAATGTGCGCGCCAATGGGCTTTCCTCGGTGGATATGGCCCGGCTGCAAACCGGCATTCGCGCGGTGGAAGAAGCCTACAACCTGCCGCCCCGCGTGCAGGCTGCGCAAATCTACACGGCCGATTTCCTGCCCGCCGCTGCCGATCGCGCGGTCTGATCCCGCGCCATGGCGCAGGGTTTCGTGGATATCTCCAATGTCGCCATGCGCTATGGCGGCGTTGAGGGAACGCTCGCGCTCAAAGGCACCAGCCTTGCGGTAGCGGAAGGCGAGTTCGTTGCCGTGGTCGGGCCATCAGGCTGCGGCAAATCCACCCTGATGCGCCTGGTGACCGGGCTTTGGCCACCTACGGAAGGCCAGGTGTTCGTGGATGGCCAGGAAGTGGATGGCCCGCTGTCCATCGCCGGCATGGCCTTCCAGAACCCCACCTTGCTGCCGTGGCGTAATATTCTGGATAATGTGATGTTGCCCCTGGAAGTGGTGCAACCGCATCGCGGCCAATTACGCGCCAAGCGGGCTGATTATGAACGCCAAGCGCGCGAATTGCTGGCACTTGTCGGGCTGGATGGGTTTGAAGCGAAGTTCCCCTGGCAGCTTTCGGGGGGCATGCAGCAGCGTGCTTCGCTCTGCCGCGCCTTGATCCATCAGCCCCGCTTGCTGATGCTGGATGAGCCCTTCGGGGCCTTGGATATCTTCACCCGCGAAGATCTTTGGGCGGTGATGCAAAAGCTTTGGTTGGCGCGCCGCCCTACGGTTATCCTTGTGACGCATGATTTGCGCGAAGCCGCTTTTCTGGCGGATCGCGTGCTGGTCATGTCTTCCCGCCCTGGCCGCATCATTGCGGAACGGCGCGTGGATTTCCCGCGCGAACGCACCATGGAGACCACCTACACCACCGAATTCCAGGATTTGGTGCATGAATTGCGCGATCGCATCAGTGATGCCCGCGATGCCGAGGAAATTGCCGATGCCTCGTAAAGCGCTCCGCAGCCCGGAAGCCTTGGCGGCTGCCGCGCGTCGCCGTCGCCGGCTGGAAGCCTGGCTGCCCTGGTTGGTCATTGCCGGCATGTTCCTGATCTGGGAAGCGGCGGTGCGCATTTTCGCCATTCAGCCCTTCATCCTGCCCGCCCCTTCGGCCATTGCCGCCAGCATGATGAAATGGTGGCAGCCTTTGCTGAGTAATTCATGGGCGACTTTGCTCACCACCGTGATCGGCTTTGCGATGGCGGTGGTCTTTGGTCTTTTGCTTGGTGTGGTGATCGGGTCTTCCGTGCTGGTCTATCGCGGGCTTTATCCGCTGCTGATCGCCTTCAATTCCGTGCCCAAGGTTGCCGTAGTGCCGGTTCTGGTGATCTGGTTCGGTGCCGGCTTTTGGCCCGCGGTGCTGACCGCCTTTCTGATTTCCTTCTTCCCCATCGTCGTGAATGTCGCGACCGGCATCGCAACGGTTGAGCCCGAATTGCGCGATGTGCTGCGTGCCCTTGGCGCGAGCCCCACAGACATCATCCGCAAAGTGGGTCTGCCGCGCGCCATGCCTTACTTTTTCGCGTCGCTGAAGGTGGCGATCACGGTGGCTTTTGTGGGTTCCATCATCAGCGAAACCGTCGCCGCCAATGAAGGCATCGGGCATTTGATGCTGGTGGCGTCCTCCCGCTTTGACGTGCCTTTGGTCTTTGCCGGCCTGATCATCACCGGCGTCATGGGGGTCGCGATGTATTGGGTGGCGGTCACAATCGAAGAACGCACCACCGGTTGGGCGACACGCGGCCAGCAGGACCCGCGCCTGGCTGCTGGGGGCTGAGATTATGGCAGAGGCGCCGCTGCGGCTTGGCATGATGACGCCAAGCTCCAACACGGTGCTGGAACCGGTCACGGCCGCGCTATTGGCGCCAACCCCCTGGATCACGGCGCATTTCCAACGCTTGCGCGTATTGGCGATCAATCTGGGCGCCGATGCCACCAGCCAATTTGACCCGCGCCCGATGGCCGATGCGGCGGCGCTGCTGGCGGATGCCAAGGTGCACGCGCTCTGCTGGAACGGTACTTCGGGCGCGTGGCTGGGGCTGGGAAGCGACCGCGCGCTTTGTGCCAACATTACCAAGGAAACGGGCACACCCTGCACCACGGCGACGCTTGCGCTGTTCGATGCTTTGGCCGCGCTCGGCGCCAAGCGCATCGGCTTGGTCACGCCTTATCTGAACACGGTGCAGACTGCCATTATCACGAACTTCGCCGGTCTTGGCATTGAAACCATTGTGGAACGCCATCTGGAAGACCCCGGCAATTACAGCTTTGCCGAACACAGCGCCGCCAAGGTGGATGCGTTGGTGCGCGAAGCGGCCGCGGCCAAACCCGATGCCATTGTGATCCATTGCACCAATTTCCGCGGCCTGCCCGGTGCGGTCGGGATCGAAGCCGAAACGGGCATTCCCATTCTGGATTCGATTGCGGTAGCGCTTTGGGGCGCCATTCGCGCGGCGGGGCGCAGCCCCAGCATGATCAAGGGCGCGGGGCGGCTTTTCGCGCTTTGATACACGGCGCCTTTCAGGCGCCCGCCATCACCCAATCGCGGAATAGCGCAAGGTCAATATTGCCACCGCAGAGCACCACGCCCACACGCTTACCGCGCATGGCAGCGCCTTCCTGCATCAGCGCAGCCAGCGGCGCGGCACCCGCGCCTTCCGCCAGATTATGCGTATCCTGCCAATAGGCACGCATGGCGGCAGCCACTTCATCATCCGTCACGGTCACAATGCGTGCCGCACCCTTACGGATGATCTCAAGCGCATTGGGGTCGGGGATGCGTGTTGCCATGCCATCGGCGTGCGTATTGGCGGTTGGTATCGTCACCACATGGCCCGCGGCGAAGGAAAGCGCATAGGTTGGCGCTTCGGTGCTTTGCACACCAATAATCTCGGTGGAAAGGCCCAAAAGGTCACGCGCCAGGATACAGCCGCAAATGCCTGACCCAAGCCCGATTGGCACATAAAGTGCGGCAAGTGGCGGCGCGGCGCGCAGCAATTCCAGCGCATAGGTCGCGACCCCCAGCACCAGATCGCGCGCAAAGGATGGCGCAAACAGCAAGCCTTCCGCCTTGGCGAGCCGCGCGGCTTCTTCCCGCGCCTCGTCAAAATCCGCGCCATGCTCAATCAACCGCGCCCCTTGCGCGCGCATGGCATTGTTCTTTTCCGTGCTATTGCCGCGCGGCACCAGAATGGTCACTGGTATGCCATGCCGCGCCCCGGCATAGGCGAGCGATTGGCCATGATTGCCGCGCGTTGCACTCACCACGCCTGGGACATCGGGGTTTTCGCGCTTCAGCCTTTCCATGAAAACCAAACCGCCGCGCACCTTGAAGGCGCCGGTCGGCGTGTGGTTTTCATGCTTGACCCAAACCTCGGCCCCCACACGTTGCGCCAGCAAGGGCCACGCATATTGCGGCGTTGGCGGAAAGGCAGCATGGACCAGCCGCGCTGCCTCTTCCAATTCACCAAGCGTGAACACAGAGCGTCAATGCCGCGCGAGTTCGATGTCACCTTCCGGCTGGGGCGAAGAAAACGCGCTATCGGCAAAGGCTTCTTCCCAGGAACCGGCCGTGCTTGCCTTCGAATATTCAGTGGCGCGGTTTTCGAAGAAATTCGCGTGCTCCACCGCATTCAGCATTTCATCGAGCCAAGGCAGCGGATTCTTCTCAATCTTATAGAGCGGCTCCAGGCCAAGCTGCTGCAAGCGGCGATCCGCGATGAAGCGGATATATTGCTTGGTGAGCGAGGCATCCAGGCCCTGCACACCACCCAGTTCAAACGCCAGATCAATGAAGGCGTCTTCATGATCAACGATGGTGGCGCAAACCAAGTAAAGATCGCGGCGGAATTCCTCCGTCCAGATTTCCGGGTTTTCCTGCACGAAGGTGCGGAACAGCCGAATCACGGAAAGGCAGTGCAGCGTCTCATCCCGCACGGACCAGCTCACGATCTGGCCCATGCCCTTCATCTTGTTGAAGCGCGGGAAATTCATCAGAATCGCGAAGGAAGCGAAAAGTTGTAACCCTTCGGTGAAGGCGCCAAAAGCGGCCAGCGTCTTCGCGATTTCGGTCTTATTCGCAACGCTGAAGCTATGCATGTAATCGTATTTGTCCTTCATCTCCTTGTATTTGAGGAAGGCCGTATATTCGATTTCAGGCATGCCGATGGTATCGAGCAAATGGCTATAGGCCGCGATATGCACCGTTTCGATATTTGAGAAGGCCGAGAGCATCATCAGCACTTCCGTCGGCTTAAACACCTGCGAATAATGCTTCATGTAACAATTATTCACCTCGACATCCGCCTGGGTGAAGAAGCGGAAAATCTGCGTCAGCAGATTGCGCTCCGATGGCGTCAGATTCTTCTGCCAATCCTTCACGTCATCGGCCAATGGCACTTCTTCCGGCAGCCAATGAATGCGCTGCTGCTGCAACCAGGCTTCATAGGCCCAGGGGTAACGAAAGGGTTTGTAGACGGGGTTCGAGGTCAAAAGATCGAATTTCACCGGCAATTCATCCCGCACCATGCCATCGGCCATTGTATCGAATCCCATCTTGTCAGAGGAGCGATGCTTTTACCACAATTGGTGGGTCGGGCAATCGCTCAACGCAAGATATTGTGGTGGGGCTATTCCACGCGGATATTCGCCTCCCGCGCGACCACGATGTTTTCCGCCAATTCGCGGGCAATGCGGGCTGCGAAAACCTCAGGCCCCTCACCCAGAATCACGCCACCCTGATCGAGCAGTCGCTGGCGGATCGTGGGATCGCGCAGTAAGCCCTGCACATCGCGTGCGATGCGATCCACGATATCGCGCGAAATACCACGGGGCGCGATAAAGCCGTACCAGGGGCTGGTGTCTGGAATGCCCATGCCGAGCTCATCCAAGGTCGGCACATCGGGCAGCACCGGCACGCGCTGCGGCCCACCAATGGCGAGCGGGCGGAGCTTGCCATCACGCGCAAGGCCAATCGCCCCGGATAGCGTGCTGAAAGTCCCTGGCACACGCCCCGCCACCACATCCTGCAACGCCGGCGCCGCGCCGCGATAGGCAACATGGGTCAGATCAAGGTTCATTTTCTTGCGGAACATCTCAAGCGCGAAATGCCCAGACGCCCCATTACCGGAAGAAGCGAAAGCCATACCGGGATCACGCCGCGCTGCCGCGACCAATTCCTGCGCCGTGCGGAAGGGCTGCCCCGCGCCGGTGAACAAGACGGTCGGCGAGGCATAGATATTCACAATCGGCGTGAAATCATTAATCGTGTCATAGGGCAGCCGCGCATAGACCGCCGCATTGCTGGCATGGGTGCTGGCCGCAAGGAAGATTGTATAGCCATCGGGCGCTGAGCGCGCGACCATTTCAGAGGCAATCACCTGGCTCGCGCCCGGGCGATTTTCAATGACGATGGGCTGGCCCCAAAGCCGTTGCAGCGGTTCCTGCAGCAACCGCCCCGGAAAATCCGTGGGGCCACCGGCAGGATAGCCAATGATCATCCGTATCGGACGATCCGGCCAAGTGCTCGCTTGTGCCTTGGCTTTGGTGATGATGGTGCTGGCCATCCCGGCGGCCAGCAGGCTGCGACGCTTGAACATAACAGACTTCCTCCCGCGCCCATTTCGGGCTTACCGCCCCCAAGGCTGGGGGCGGATTAAAGGTAGTCTAACGCAGCTTTATTGGCAGGCCAAACATTCTTCGTAATTATTGTTGGTCGCCGGCACCGCCGCCACCAGAGGCAATTGCGCCTGGTCATTGGCCGGCGCCGCCACGCCAAGGGCTGCCTGCGGCGCCACCTTTTCGCTGATGGCATCCGCGCGCTGAATCGAAAGGCTGCGGCAGTAATAAAGCGACTTCACGCCCTTCTTCCACGCCGTCATGTGGATTTGGTGCAAATCCCGCTTATGCACATTGGCCGGCAGGAACAGATTCACCGATTGCGATTGGCAGATATAGGGCGTGCGATCTGCCGCATGTTCCACCACCCAGCGCTGATCCAATTCAAACGCCGTCTTGAAGGTGGCCTTTTCCTGTTCCGTCAGGAAATCCAGATGCTGCACGCTGCCCTTATTCACCGTGATAGTGGTCCAGGTATCATCATCATCACGGCCATGCTTGGCCAGTACCTTCTTCAGATACGGGTTGCGCACAATGAAGGAACCGGACAGCGTCTTGTGATTATAGACATTGGCCGCGATGGGTTCGATCCCCGGGCTCGCCCCACCGCAAATGATGCTGATGGAAGCGGTCGGCGCGATCGCGATCTTGTTCGAAAAACGCTCCATGAAGCCGTATTCGGCTGCATCGGGGCAGGGGCCGCGTTCTTCGGCCAGCAGGCGCGAGGCAGTGTCAGCCTGGGCGCGGATATGCTTGAACATCCGCATATTCCAGACCTTGGCCACCACGCTTTCGAACGGCACGTTCAGCGCTTGCAGGAAGGAATGGTAGCCCATCACCCCAAGCCCGACCGAGCGTTCCCGCATGGCGCTATAGCGCGCCCGCGCCATGGAATCGGGCGCGGTATCAATGAAGGATTGCAGCACATTATCCAGGAAGCGCATCACATCGGGGATGAACTGCGCCTCATCCTTCCATTCAAACCAGGTCTCAAGATTGAGCGACGACAGGCAGCACACCGCCGTGCGCTGTTCGCCATGCTGATCAATCCCGGTCGGCAGCGTGATTTCCGAGCACAGGTTTGAGGTTTTGACCTCAAGCCCCGCCAACTTCTGATGCTCTGGCCGCGCATTATTCACGTGATCGGAATAGATGATGTAGGGCTCACCGGTTTCGATGCGCGCGGTCAGAATGCGAATCCAAAGGCCCCGTGCAGAGACCTTCTTCATCAGCGCGCCATCCTTGGGCGAGACCAGCGCCCATTCCTCATCCGCTTCCACCGCGCGCATGAAGGCATCGGGGATCAGAACGCCGTGATGGAGATTGAGCGCCTTGCGATTCGGATCGCCACCGGTTGGGCGGCGCATTTCCAGAAACTCTTCGATTTCCGGGTGATTCACCGGCAGATAGCAGGCCGCCGATCCGCGGCGGAGTGACCCCTGGGAAATCGCCAGCGTCAGGCTATCCATCACGCGAATGAAGGGAATAACGCCCGAGGTCTTGCCGTTACGGCCAACCTTTTCGCCAATGCCGCGCAGATTCCCCCAATAGGAACCGATGCCACCGCCCTTGGCGGCGAGCCATACATTCTCATTCCAAAGCCCGACAATGCCATCAAGGCTGTCAGAGGCTTCGTTCAGGAAGCATGAAATCGGCAAGCCGCGAGTCGTACCGCCATTGGACAGCACGGGTGTGGCCGGCATGAACCAGAGCCGCGAAATATAGTCATAAATCCGCTGCGCATGCGCCGCATCATCGCCATAAGCGGAGGCAACACGGGCAAACAAATCCTGATAGGATTCGCCTGGCAGCAAATAACGATCATCTAATGTGGCCTTGCCGAAATCGGTCAGCAGCGCATCGCGTGAGCGATCAATGCGTACTTGGCCATGGCCTTCAAGTTGAACTGCGTCGAACACGGATAACCCCCTGAGAACTCCCCCGAGACCGGATCATGCCCCAAGTTACAGTCTGACTACAAGATGTAGTCTTGCCACAGTCGCGATACCACTAGATGCGGTGCGTGATTCTGGGCTTGCAAAAGCCGGGGCAATTGGGGCAGCGCCATTTTGTTCTCGTTTCGCCCCAGGGCGAAGCCCCTTTCGCTGGCGGGCCGCTTGGCGTTTAATTGCCCCGCAGGGACGCCGCAATGCTGTGCGGAATAACGCAAAAACAATGACTTGCATGTTGAAGGAGAATTGCCGTGACCACCACTACCCGCCGTAGCCTATTGGCCGCCCCGCTGGCATTGAGCCCGCTCGCTGCGCCTGCCTATGCCCAGGCGCCTTGGCCAACGCGGCCTGTACGGATTGTGATTCCCTTCGGCACGGGGGGCGGGACGGATATCACCACACGGCTTTTGGCCCCCAAATTGGCGGAAATCCTGGGCCAGCCCGTGGTGCTGGAAAACCGCCCCGGCGCGGGCGGTGTGGTCGGCACGGATTATGTGGCAAAGCAGCCCGCCAATGGCGATGTTTTCGTGCTTTCCACCCTCTCCCCCATCGCACTCGCCCGCGGCCTGCCCGCCCCGGTGCCCTTTGATGCGCGGACCGATCTGGTGGCGGTAGCACCAACCGTCTTTGTGCCCATCGCGCTTGCTGTCACCACGCGCAATTTCGCGCCCACGACGGCCGCGGAATTCATCGCAACGCTGAAGGCGGCGCCTGGGCGCTATCAATATGGCTCCTCCGGCATTGGCACTTCGGGGCATATCGCCTCGGCCAGTTTCCTGGTGCGGACGGGGACAGAGGCCGTGCATGTGCCCTATCGCGGTGGCGGGCAGGTCTTTACCGCGCTGACCGCCGGAGAAATTCAATTCTGCTGCGACATCCCCTCCATCCTGAAGGGGTTTCAGGATGCCGGCACGGCGCGGGTACTGTTTGTGGCGACCGATCAGCGGTCTTCCCTGCTGCCCAATGTGCCAACAGCGGCTGAGGCGGGAATAGCGGGCTATAAATCCCATTCCTGGTATGGCTTCTTCGCCCCGCGCGGCACGCCGGCCGCCATTGTGAACCGCATGGCAGCGGCGACCGAACAGGCGCTGGCCGATCCCGCCATCCATCAGCGCTTTGAGGAAATGGGCACCCCCGCCATGCGCGGCTACACGCCAGAGCGATTCGCGGCCTATGTGCGGGAGGAAATCGCCTTTTGGGAACCGGAAGTGCGCGGCCTTGGCATCAAGGCCGAGTAAGGCAGCCTATCGTTTCCCTTTGGCCGGCCGGCTGAGCGTGACGACCGCTTCTAACTGGCCGGACCACAAGAACTGATCAATCGGCGTGGCGGCATCCACCCGCCAGCCCTGATCGGCAAAGAAGCGCAAATCCCGCGCCAGTGCTTGCGGGTTGCAGGAAACATAAATCACCGCCGGCACGGCTGAACGCGCCAGTAAGCCCGCCTGTTCCTCGGCCCCGGCAAAGGGCGGGTCCAGCACCACAGCGGCAAAGGGCGCCAATTCCGCAACTGTCAGTGGCTGGCGCGCCAAATCGCGCCGCGTCGCGGCCAAGGGCAGCCCCGCCTTGGCGGCAGCATTGGCAAGGGCCGCCACCGCCGCGCCATCCGATTCGAAGGCCGTCACCCTGCCCCGCCGCGCCAAAGCGAGGCTGAGTGTGCCATAACCGGCATGAAGATCAGCAATCCTCCCGCGCCCGGCAAGCTTTGCGGGCAGGCCAGCCAGCATGGCGGCGATGATGGCCTGCTCGCCCTCGGGGCTCGCTTGCAGGAAGGCGCCCGGGGCGGGTGTCACCGCCACACCACTCAGCGTGATGGCGACCGGCTCAAGCTGGGCCGCGACCTCTTGCGGGCCATTGCCGCGCGCCCAGGCGATTCGCGCGAGTCCCTGCGCCGCCGCGAAGCCCGCGAGCAGCGCGCGCCCCGCCGCATCCAAAGTGCCATCGGTGCGGAGCAGCAGGTCAGGCCCGGTATCCAGCAGGTTCAGCACCGCCGAGCCATCGCGCTTCAGCGCCGGCAGGCGTGGCAGCAGATCGCGCAGCGGCTTCAGCACCGCGACCAGGCGCGGATGCAGCACCGGGCAGGCAGCGATATCCAGAATGGCCGCACTGCCCGCCGCGTGAAAGCCAAGCCGGAGCCCATCCGTCCCGCGCCTAATGGCGAAATCGGCCCGCCGACGCGCGCCGGGCGGCGTGGTGATGGTCTCGGCAATCGGGGCTTCGGCAAAACCGCCACGTGCCAAAGCCACCCGCAGCCGCTCTCGCTTCCAGGCGGCTTGGGGGGTAGGCGCCCAATGTTGCAGGGCGCAACCGCCGCAGCCTTCCAGAAAATGCGCGCAAGCAGGCGCGATGCGATCAAGACTTGGGTTTAGGATTTCATGGATCGTGGCCAGCGCACCATCGCCGCGCTTGCCATTGATTTCGACATGCAGCCTTTCGCCCGGAAGCCCCTGCGGCACATAAATCGGGCCGGGGGCGATACCATCGCCACCCGCGCCCATACGCTCAATCAGGACTTCCACGGCGGAGGCTTCGGCTTGATCAGCCGAAGGCGTTCAACCCGGTCTGCGCCCGGCCCAGGATCAGCGCATGCACATCATGCGTGCCTTCGTAAGTATTGACCGTCTCAAGGTTCATCACGTGACGGATCACATGATACTCATCAACAATGCCGTTGCCGCCATGCATGTCACGCGCAACGCGGGCAATGTCCAAAGCCTTGCCGCAATTATTGCGCTTGACCAGGCTGATCATCTCGGGCGCGGCCTTGTGTTCATCAAACAGCCGCCCCACGCGCAGCACCGCATGCAGACCCAGCGTGATTTCGGTTTGCATATCAGCGAGCTTCTTTTGCACAAGCTGAGTCGCCGCCAGCGGCTTGCCGAACATGATGCGGTTCAGCGTGTAATCCCGCGCCGCATGCCAGCAGAATTCCGCCGCCCCCATGGCGCCCCAGGCAATGCCATAGCGCGCGCGATTGAGGCAGGAAAAGGGACCGGCCAGAGAACGCACGCCCGGCAGGCGGTTTTCCTCGGGGACGAAAACCTCATCCATCATAATCATGCCGGTGACGGAAGCGCGCAGGCTGAACTTGCCTTCGATTTTCGGCGTGGTCAGGCCCTTCATGCCGCGATCAAGCAAAAAGCCACGCAGAATGCCTTCATCATCCTTCGCCCAAACCAGGCAGACATCGGCGATGGGTGAATTGGAAATCCAGGTTTTGGAACCCGAAAGCTTCCAGCCGCCATCCACCTTGGTCGCGCGCGTGCGCATCGAAGAAGGATCAGACCCGGCATCGGGTTCGGTCAGGCCAAAGCAGCCCACCCATTCCCCGGTGCGGAGCTTCGGCAGATACTTCTGCTTCTGTTCTTCGGACCCATAGGCATGGATCGGGAACATCACGAGCGATGATTGCACGCTGAAGGCGCTGCGATAGCCGGAATCAACGCGCTCCACTTCGCGCGCCATCAGCCCATAGGCAACATAGGAAACGCCGGCGCAGCCATAGCCATCCAACGTGGCCCCCAGGAAACCCATTTCGCCGAATTCATTCATGATCTCGCGATCGAAGCGCTCATGCCGATTGGCTTCAAGCACACGCGGCATCAGGCGTTCCTGGCAGAATTGCCGGGCGCTATCGCGAATCATGCGCTCTTCTTCCGTCAGCGCTTCTTCAAGCAGCAGCGGGTCTTCCCAGGTGAAGGGCGCAATGGCGGTCTTCTTCGGTGGGGTCACGACATTCATGTGGCTATCCTCAACTCAAGCTTCGTCTTGGGCGATAAAATGGAGTTTGCGGGCGCGTCAGGCGGCGTCAACCTCTGGCGCGGCCTCGACCACCGCCGGTGCCGCAGCGCGGCGGGGCCGGGGAATCGGGATCAGCATAAAGGCCGGCACCAAATCACCGAACCCCTGCACGGGCGGGCCAAGATCATCGCGGCGGTCGCGGTTGCGATAATCCCGATCCTGGCGCGGCGCTTCGCGGTCCCGGGTCGGCAGGTCACGCATGGCGGCTTCGCGCAGGGCGAATTCACTCGGCTGCGCGTCGCGGTCCCGCCGCGGCGCACGATCCCGGCGCGGAGCCTCACGCCCCTCTGGCGCATCGGGGCGTGGGCGACGTTCCGGGCGCTCCCGCCGCGCGGGGGCGTCGGCTGCGATTTCTTCCGGCGCTTCCGGGCGCGGGGCGCGTTCCTGACCATCGCGGCGGCCACGTTCCGGCCGGCCACGCGCGCCATCACGCCGATCCGGCCGACGCGCCGGACCGCCACGGCCGCGACCACGCTTGGTGGAGGTCATGGCTTCCTGAATTTCAGCTTCCGTCACCGGCTCCAGCCCTTCAATATCCAGAAGGGGGATGGGTTTGCCGGTCAGTTTTTCGATGGCGGCGACATTCTTCGCATCATCGGCGGTCGCGATCGTATAGGCATGGCCTTCACGCCCGGCGCGGCCGGTGCGGCCAATGCGGTGCACGTAATCTTCCGAATGGAAGGGCACATCGAAATTGAACACATGCGACAAGCCGCCGATATCAAGACCGCGTGCGGCGACATCGGAACAGACCAGCAGCTGCAATTCATCCGCCTTGAAGGCATTGAGTGTCGCGAAGCGTTGCGATTGATCCATATCGCCATGCAAGGCGCCCACGCTGAAGCCGTGCTTCTTCAGCGATTTATACAGGATATCCACTTCGATCTTGCGATTGCAGAAGATCAGCGCATTCGTCACCTGTTCGCGCCGGATCAGCCGACGCAACGCCTCGCGCTTATCAGAAGGCTGCACGTAAGCGAGGCCAGTTGTGATCGTGGTCGCCACCGAAGCCGGCCGGGTAACCGTGATTTCCTTCGGGTTGGACAGGAAGGCATCAGCTAGGCGGCGGATTTCCGGCGCCATGGTGGCGCTGAAGAACAAAGTCTGGCGCAAGGGCGGCAGCATGGAGACAATACGCTCCACATCCGGAATAAAGCCCATATCGAGCATCCGGTCCGCTTCATCAATCACCAGCACCTTGCAATCGGCGAGCAAGACGCGGCCACGATCAAACAAATCAAGCAGGCGACCAGGGGTCGCGATCAGTACATCCACGCCCTTTTCCAGCACATCGCGCTGGTCATTCATGCTCTCACCACCGATCAGCAGCGCGTGGTTGAGCTTCAGGTATTTGCCGTATTTTTCGAAGTTTTCCGCGACCTGCAACGCCAATTCGCGGGTCGGTTCCAGGATCAGGCTGCGCGGCATACGCGCCTTGGCGCGCGATCCGGTCAGGATATCCAGCATGGGCAGCACGAAGGACGCGGTTTTGCCCGTGCCGGTTTGCGCGCATCCCAGCACATCGCGGCCCATCAGCACCTGCGGGATCGCCTGTTCCTGAATGGGCGTTGGGTGGCGATAGCCGGATTCCGTCACCGCCTTCACGATTTCCTCAGACAGGCCGATGGAATCGAATGTCGTGCGGTCTTCCTCGGCAGCCGGCGCGGCTTCGGGCGCGGTTTCTTCCGCCACGGGGGCGGTCTCGGCTGGCGCGGTTTCCGGCGTCTCAGGCGGCACGGGCAGGGTTTGCGGGTCGGCTTGGACAGCCTCGGCGGCAGTCACTTCAGTATTTTCGTTCAACTTCAATCGCTTTCTAGGCCCGCGCTGCGAGCGCTTGGCGGTGGGTGCGGGAAAGGCCGAGCCCCGGCGGGGCGCGCATGCCGGGGCCGGCGGATCCGGCCCGCCTATCCGCGAGCGATGTCCCTATGCGCCGAAGCGGCGCGAGAATCAAGGATTTCCGTTGTCTTGGGCCGGGGTTACCTGGACGGTGGCGCCGCTGCGGGGATAGTTTCGGTCCATGGCTCAGAACGAAACCCTTTTATTGCTCCCTGGCATGCTCTGCGATGCCCGGCTTTGGCGCCACCAGATCGAAGCCTTCAGCGCCTCCCGCCGTGTGGTGGTGGCCTGCCTGACGGGGCAGGACAGCATCGGTGCCATGGCGGAAGCGGCTCTTGCCGGGCTGGATGGACCATTGGCGGTCGCGGGGCTTTCCATGGGGGGTCATGTAGCGCTGGAGGTGGTGCGCCGCGCGCCGGGGCAGGTCAAGCGCCTAGCGCTATTCGACAATTCGGCCCGCGCGGATACGCCAGAACAAACAGAACGCCGGCGCGGATTGCTCACCCTTGCCCAGACCGGGCGTTTTCGCGGCGTGACGCCACGCCTGCTGCCCATGCTGGTGCATCCTTCCCGCCTGGAAAGCCCCTTGGCGGCTGAGGTGATGGCCATGGCGGAACGGGTTGGTCGTGACGCTTTCCTCCGCCAGCAAACCGCGCTTAGCGGGCGCATTGATTCCAGACCCCATCTGCCCGCGATACGCGCCAAGACGCTGGTCGCTGTAGGCGAGGATGATGTGATGACGCCGCCTTACCTGGCCGAGGAAATGGCCGCCGCGATTCCCGGCGCGCATCTGGTGCGCTTCACCGGGTCAGGACACTTGCCTAGCATGGAAGTGCCCGAAGCAGTGAATGCCGCGATGGCCGAATGGCTGGCCGACTGAACACAAAAAAGCGCGGCCCTTTCGGCGCCGCGCCTTTTTGTAACCGGGGCCGATATCAGGCCGCCTTCGCCATCTCGCGCAACACGTAATGCAGGATGCCGCCATTCTTGTAGTATTCCACCTCATCGGTGGTATCCACACGGCAGAGCACCTGGGTCTTCACCTGAGACCCATCAGCGCGGGTGATGACAACATCCATCATCATGCGTGGCGAAAGCTTTTCCACGCCCAGGATATCAATCATCTCATCGCCCGTCAGGCCAAGGCTTTGGCGGCTTTCGCCTTCCTTAAACACCAGCGGCAGCACGCCCATGCCGACCAGGTTTGAACGATGGATACGCTCAAAACTTTCGGCAATCACGGCCTTGATGCCAAGCAGATAAGTGCCCTTCGCCGCCCAATCGCGCGAAGACCCCGTGCCATATTCCTTGCCGCCAATCACCACCAGCGGCACGCCTTCATTCTTGTAGCGCATCGCCGTGGTGTAGATCGGCGCCACATCACCTGAAGGGTAGTGCTTGGAAATGCCACCTTCCACGCCGGGCACCATTTCATTGCGGATACGCGGATTGGCGAAGGTGCCGCGCATCATCACCTGATGGTTGCCGCGCCGCGCGCCATAGCTGTTGAAATCCGCCTGACGCACCTGGTGTTCCAGCAGATACTCACCCGCCGGCGACGCCTTCCGGATATTCCCCGCAGGCGAAATGTGGTCGGTGGTGATCGAGTCCGCGAGCTGCGCCAGGATCCGCGCGCCCTTCACATCGCCCACCGGCTTCGGATCGGCCGTCATGCCTTCAAAATACGGCGGGTTCTGCACATAGGTGCTGCCCGAATTCCAGCGATAGGTATCGCTGCCCGCTTCGACGCGAATGGCCTGCCATTGCGTCGGGCCTTTGAAGACATCGCCATAGCGTTCCTGGAACATCTCACGCGTCACAGCGGCGTGAACCGTGTCGTTCACTTCCTTCTGCGTCGGCCAGATGTCCTTCAGGTAAACCGGCTGGCCATCGCGGCCAGTGCCAATCGGTTCTTTCGTCAAATCCTTGCGGATCGTGCCGGCCAGCGCATAGGCCACCACCAACGGCGGCGAGGCGAGGTAATTGGCGCGCACATTGGCATGCACGCGGCCTTCGAAGTTGCGATTGCCCGACAGCACCGAAACGCCAACGAGCTTGTTGTTTTCAATCGCATCCACAATGGCATCCGGCAGCGGGCCGGAATTGCCGATGCAGGTGGTACAGCCATAGCCCACGGTCTGGAAGCCAAGCGCGTCCAGATGCGGCGTCAGCCCCGCCTTGTTCAGATATTCCGTCACCACCTGGGACCCAGGCGCGAGAGAAGTCTTCACCCAAGGCTTCGCCGTCAGGCCCTTTTCCACCGCCTTCTTCGCCACCAGCCCGGCTGCCACCAGCACATAGGGGTTCGATGTATTGGTGCAGGAAGTGATGGCCGCGATCACGACATCGCCATGGCCGAGGTCATAATTCGCCCCTTCCACCGGCACGCGCAGATCCGCCTGATCCCCCGGCACGCCCATGGTTCCCGCAGCCAAATCCTTCAGGAAGGCCGGCGCGGCGTTGCTGAGCGCCACGCGATCCTGCGGCCGCTTCGGCCCTGCCATGGAGGGTTCCACCGTGCTGAGATCAAGTTCTAGCGTATCGGTAAACACCGGATCGGGCATGCCTTCCTCACGGAACATGCCCTGCGCCTTCAAATAGTCGCGCGTCAGCTTGATGCGATGCTCATCACGGCCGGACAGGCGCAAATATTCCAGCGTGGTGTCATCCACCGGGAAGAAGCCGCAGGTCGCGCCATATTCGGGGGCCATATTGCCAATGGTGGCACGATCCGCGAGCGGCAGATGTGCCAGACCCGGACCAAAGAATTCCACGAACTTACCGACCACGCCCTTCTTGCGCAGCATTTGCGTGACCGTCAGCACAAGATCGGTGGCGGTGACACCTTCCTTCACCGAACCCGTCAGCTTGAAGCCGATGACATCGGGGATCAGCATGGCAATCGGCTGGCCGAGCATGGCGGCTTCGGCTTCAATGCCGCCGACACCCCAGCCCAGCACGCCAAGGCCATTGACCATGGTGGTGTGGCTATCCGTGCCATAGCAGGAATCGGGGAAGGCGAAGACATCGCCGGTATCCGTCGCGGTCCAAACGACTTGCGCCAGATATTCCAGATTGACCTGGTGGCAAATGCCTGTGCCCGGCGGCACAACGCGGAAATTATTGAAGGCTTCCTGACCCCAGCGGAGGAATTCGTAACGCTCCCCATTCCGCTCAAACTCAATATCCACATTCTGCTTGAGCGAGGATGCGGTGCCGGAGACATCCACCATCACCGAATGGTCAATCACAAGGTCCACAGGCACCAGCGGGTTCACCTTGCGCGGGTCACCGCCCAGGCCAAGCAGGGCATCGCGCATGGCGGCAAGGTCCACCACGGCGGGGACGCCGGTGAAATCCTGGAGCAGGATGCGCGCGGGGCGGAAGGGCACTTCCTTATCGGAACGGCCTTCCTTCACCCATTCGGCGATCTTCTTCGCATCATCCACCGTATAGGAACGGCCATCTTCGAAGCGCAGCACATTTTCCAGCAGCACCTTGAGGCTATAGGGCAGGCGGGTGATGTCGCCGATGCTCTTCGCTGCCTCGGGCAGGCTGAAATAATGATAGGTCTTGCCGTCAACACTGAGCGTGCGACGAGTCTTCAGGCTGTCTTGCCCGATCATCCGCATGGCTGATTACCCTTCCTCAAGCGCGCTGGCCTTGCGTGACCGCGCCAATGGCGGCTTTAAAGCATGAGGACGGGATGCGGTCCATTGGCGAGGGGGCGGATTTTGGCGGCGGGGCAACCCATTTTGGACGTGTTGGACCTTGCCTGCATCCGCGGTGATCGGGCGGTGTTTGCTGGGCTCAGCTTCTCCGTGCCGGCGGGCGGCGCGCTGCTGCTGACCGGGGCCAATGGGGCGGGGAAATCGAGCTTACTTCGCGTTATTGCCGGGCTGCTGTCGGCCGCGGGCGGTGAGGTGCTGCTGGAAGGTACGCCCGCGCGGTCAGACCCTACGGGCCATGCGCTCAGGCTGCGCTATATCTCCAGCCAGGATGCGCTGAAACCGGCGCTGACGGTGGCCGAAAATTTGGCCCTTTATGCTGCGCTTTGGGGCGGCGAGGTGACGCGGGCGCTGGAAGCGCTTGGCCTTGGCGCTTTGGCATCGCTGCCCGGGCGGGTGTTGTCCACTGGGCAAAGTCGGCGTTTAGCCTTGGCGCGGCTGGCCTTAGCGCCGGCGCGGCTTTGGCTCCTGGATGAACCTAGCCTTGGGTTGGATGCGGCCTCTGTCGCGCGGCTGGGCACGCTGATGGCGCGTCACCGTGCTGCCGGCGGCGCCATTCTGGCCGCGACCCACCTTCCCTTGCCGCTGCCAGATGCGCGGGAGCTGAAGCTATGAGCGGGGGCGTGTTTGGTGGGTTCCTGGCGGTGCTGGGTCGCGAATGGAAGCTCGCGCTTCGCCACCCCTCCGATACGCTGGCGGCTGTTTTGTTCTTTGTACTGGTGGCAGCGCTGTTCCCCTTCGGCGTCGGCCCGGCGCCGGAGACGCTTTCCCGCCTTGCCCCGGGCGCCTTGCTCGCCGCCGCATTGCTCGCCGCGCTTTTGCCGCTTGATCGGCTTTTTGGGGCGGAGGCGGAGGATGGCTCGCTCGATCAATTGCTGCTTTCCGGCCTGCCGCGCGGGGTGCTGGCGGCGGCCAAGGCGCTCGGCCATTGGCTGACCACGGGCGTGCCGCTGATTGCCGCAACGCCCATTGCGGCGGCAATGCTCAATTTGCCGGTGGAAGCTTGGGGGGTCGCGATGATGGCGCTTGCCTTGGCGACCGCGCTTTTGTCGCTGCTGGGTACTTTGGGGGCAGCGCTGACACTTGGCGCCAGGCGTGGCGGCGTGCTGCTGCCCTTGCTGGTTTTGCCGCTCGCGATTCCGGCGGTGATTTTCGGCGCGGCGGCGATTGAAGCCGCCAGCGCCGGGCTTTCCGCCACCCCTTTTCTGCTGCTCCTGGGGGCGGGGGTATCGCTTGCAGCACCGCTCGCGCCCCTAGCGGCGGGGGCGGCGCTTGGCGGAGATTAGGCCGGAGGCATGGCCCAGACCGCGGCCTCATTCCCCGGTGCGTAGTAATTATTGGTGATCGCCGCATTGCGATTGACCAGTGGGCGCATGAAAAGCGGGTGCGTCATGCTGCGGATTTCATGTTCCACTTCAAACAGCACGCGGCCATCATTCGGGTCCACCACCTTGATGAAGCGATATTGATGCGCGCTGTCCTCACGCGAAATCAACCCGCGTTCATTAAGCCGATTATAGATCCCGCCGAAATCCACAAAGGCCAATTGAATGTGATGGCCATCAAAGGCGGGTTGCGGCTTGTCGGTTTCGCGGAAGATCAGGAATTGCTCCCGCGCCACGCGCACATAAAGCGCGCCATCGCGCATTGCCGTGCTGGTGCCGATGATCTGTTCATAAAACCGCGCCATGCCAGGCAGCGTGCCGGGTGCGACATCAAATTCAACATAGGGCATGCCAAGCGTGATGCGGCCGAGCTTTTCGGCATCCGGTGTGTGGCAGCGCATGCGATTGCCCCAAGGGCAAGTCACATCCACATGATCGGCGGCTTCGGCAAAGCTGTATTGCGTGCCTTCCAGCCAACGTCGCGCACGATCCAGCCGATGCAATAGCTGCGCACGATCCGGCAGCACCAGCCCCACCGTGCCGCGCAGTACCTGCGCCGGGCCGGCCGGCAAATGGAATTGGCTGATGCCGACATTGGCCCACATATTGTCAATGCCCGTCATCAAATAGGGATCGCGCGTCAGGCCAAGCGCACTGATGTAGAAGGCGGTTGCCTTCAACTGATCCGGCACTTGCAGATTGACATGCTGCAATTCGACAACATTGCCGAGGGATTCCTCGGTCCGATCCCAGGGGCAGGCGAGTTTAGGGGTGCCATCCATCGTTTCGCTCCTTTGGTTTGTTGCTTGCGGAATTTACCATTATAGAAAGGTCGATGAGGGCCTTGTGATGCTCCAGTCTTCGACTCACCCATGCGAACCTCTCTTTCGCTTGTCGCACTTAAACTTCGGGAGAGCATCAGATGTTTGGTACGAAAAGACAAGTCTACCCAAGACAGCGTTTCTTCGATCTGCAATAAAATTCTCAGGCTGATTTCCTGATCAAAGAGGAATTTTTGCGGTGGCAAGGGTACTCACTCAGGGCAAGAAGCGAGTCCAAAACCGAAGCCAAGCACGGACCTCATGGACCCGACCACCTTCGTCAAGTGACAGGATGATATGCCAAATGTTTAGGAAAAAAGGATTCTGGTAGTTTTCGAACATCACTGAGCAGTAATACACGCCACCCAGGTCTGGACGTAGGCTGCAGTCAACTTTGGAGCCTTGGACTATGCGTGCCGAATCTCGAATAACGCGAAGAAGTGTTTCTAGGTCAGTATTTTCTGCCGCCGTCATTAAGTCTTTTGAGAGCGCAGCGCCACGCTCCTCGGGGTCAGCAATATGATCGTAAGCGAGAAAATTGATGGAATGGCGATCCGCATAACGAAGCTTCGGCGGGCTGGAAGGACCAACCCCCCAAAGAGAGCAAAAAAAGAATAAAAATATCCACAGAGTTGGATTAGAAAGCGAAGAATTTTTCCATTCAGAATAAAGAATAGTCTCCTCCCGATCTCTTCCATGTGCGAACAATGACCAGTTAGCTTGGTTTTACCTACCGCCGCCCCATTTGGCTACATGAGTGTAAACCGGAATGATGATCAATAGAAGCCAGCCTATTCCGCCGCCTTCGGCGCATAGCCAAGGCCGCCTTGGTATTTCTCGGCCG
The DNA here is from genome assembly GCA_020249505.1 of Roseomonas sp. Classification (GTDB taxonomy): domain Bacteria; phylum Pseudomonadota; class Alphaproteobacteria; order Acetobacterales; family Acetobacteraceae; genus Neoroseomonas. The sequence continues at coordinate 111,896 of JADCFN010000016.1, forward strand.
CTTCCGTTGGCAGGAATTCGGCTTCCATTTCGCGGATGCGGTCAAAGCCGGCGAAGCCATGCAGATTACCCATGGGGTGCTGCTTGAAGCGCGCATCATAGGCGGCCTCCGCCATGGGGCCTTCGGCCTTCAGCGTGGTGGCGAAATCATGGATCGCCATGATGGTGGCACGCATCGCCGCACCCGGCAGGATGCAGGCGCGAATGCCAATCGCCGCCATTTCTTCCGCCGTGAAGCGGGGAGAAATGCCGGTCATGTTGTAGAAGACCGGGCCTTTCACCGCCTGGCAGATATGCGCCACTTCTTCCTTGTCCTTTGGGCCTTCCACGAAAGCGAGGTCCGCGCCCGCTTCCAAAAACGCATTGGCGCGGGTGATGGCTTCTTCCATGGAACCGCCATGCGCACCGCGCGCATCTGTACGCGCGATGATGACGAAATCCGGGTCAAGCGCATCGCGCGTTTTGCAGGCGGCGCGGATTTTCAGCACCGCTTCATCGCGCGCGATCACTTCTCGTCCAGCCACATGGCCGCAGCGCTTGGGCGCCACCTGGTCTTCCAAATGCATCCCCGCCACACCGGCGCGGATATATTCTTCCACCGTGCGGACCACATTGATGGCATTGCCAAAGCCGGTATCGGCATCGGCAATCAATGGCGCACGCACGGCAGAGGCGATCAGCTTCGCATTCAGCGCCATTTCGGTCAGCGTAATGAGCCCTGCATCAGGCAGGCCGAGCAGGTTCAGCGAGGTGCCATAGCCCGACATATACAGTGCGGGAAAACCCGCATGTTCCAGAATGCGGGCCGACATGGCGTTGAAGCAACCCGGCAGGATCAGCGGCGCGGGTTCGCCCAGAAGCGCGCGCAAGCGTGTGGTGGCGCGGGCGGGGCTGGCTTGACCAAGGCGCATCGGTGTTTTCCTTATTTCAGCGGGAAACCAAGGGAGCGCAGCGCGGCCTTCAGCCCATCCCGTCCACGCAGCGCGCCAATGGTGCCGATGCGTGAAATCACGCGCTGCGACCAATTATCCGCGGCCATTTCATAACGCTTGGAATAATCAGCGAGTTTTTCATCATAGGCAGCGCGCAGCGATTTTTCCTTGGCGGTGGAATAGGTTTCGTGATGCAGCACCGCTTCCTGCGAAAGCCGCGGCTTCACCGCGCTTTCCTTGCCCGGCGCGGCATAGCCCACGCAAAGGCCAAAGACCGCTGCTGCACCTGGCGGCAGGCCCAGCATGGCGGCCACGCGCGGCACATCATTGCGCAGCGCGCCGATATAAACCGTGGCAAGGCCTAGGCTTTCCGCCGCCACCACGGCGTTTTGTGCGGCCAAGCCGGCATCAATCGCCGCCACCAGGAAGGTTTCCAGGAAGGGCATGCCGGCCAGCGCCACACCTTCCTGCTCACCCAGGCGTTCATTGCGCGACACATCGGCGATGAACACCAGGAAGATCGGGCATTGTTCGATATGCTTCTGGCCGCCCGCAATCGCCGCCAGCGCCTTGCGCTTTTCCGGATCGTTTACCGAAACCACGGACCAGGTTTGCAAATTGGATGATGTCGCCGCCGATTGCGCCGCCGCGATCAGGGTTTCCAGCGTGCCGGCCGGCGGCGCATCCGCGCGATAACCGCGCACGGAACGGTGCGAGAGCAGCAGCGAAATCGTCTCATTCCAAGGGCCGAGCTTGGGTTCGGCGCCGGCGCCGTAACGCGCTGTCAGGGCGGCTGGGGCCGACAATTGCATGCCATCCATTTGGGTAGTCCTTTGCGATGATGGGGGAAGCCTAGGCCAGAATGGCGCGGTGGGAAATCACCCTGCCCGACGCCACCCCGCCGCCGGGTGGGGAGCGGCCAGCAAAGGCCCGGCGCCAAAGAGTTTTTGCCGGTAGCTCCCCGGCGCATAGCCGCGCTTATACCGCCCGCGTTCCTGCAGGGCCGGCACCAAAAGCCGCACCACATCTTCCAGGCATTCCGGGGTGATTGTGCGCGAGAGGTTGAAGCCATCCACATCCGCCTGATCCACCCAGGCAATGAGTTCCTCGGCTACTTCTTCAACAGAACCAACAATCGGCGGTTGGCGGCTGCCCAGCACCATGCGGTCCATCAGCGCGCGCTTGGTGGCGCGCGGTGCGGCGGCGCGCAAAGCCTCCACATTGGAACGGATGGCCTGGCTTTGCCCGGCATCGGGCAATTCCTCATCGGCGGCAAAACGCGCCAGATCAATGCCAAGCGAAGCCGAGGCATGCGCCAGCGCGCCTTCAATGCTGGCATGCTGGCGATATTCGGCGAGCTTCGCCTCAGCCTCCGCCCGCGTGCGGCCAATGATCAGCGTGGCGCCGACAAAGATGCGGATCGGGCGCGGTGCGGCGCGGGCGCGCAAATCCGCGACCAGCTTCGCAACATGCGGCTTTGGTCCGCCATTCACAAAGACGCATTCGGCATGGCGCGCGGCAAAACCCCGCCCGCGATCCGAAGCGCCGGCCTGATACAAAACCGGCGTGCGCTGCGGGGATGGTTCCACCAGATGCGGCGCATCCAGCCGATATTGCCGGCCTTCATGGCGGATGCGCTTCACGCGCGCGGGATCGGCATAGATGCCTCCCGCGCGGTCGCGCTTCACGGCATCAGCGGCCCAGGATTCCTCCCACAGCCGATAGACAATTTCCATATATTCATCGGCCAGATCGTAGCGATCATCATGCGCCATTTGCCGATCAAGCCCCATGGCGCGCGCCGCACTATCCAGATAGCCGGTCACGATATTCCAGCCGATGCGCCCTTGCGTCAGATGATCCAGCGTTGAGAAACGCCGCGCCAGCAGGGCCGGGCTTTCCCATGCGAGGTTACACGTCACGCCAAAGCCAAGGTTGCGCGTGGCCGCCGCCATGGCCGGCACAAGCAGCATGGGATCAAGCAGCGGCACCTGCACGGCATTCCTGATCGCCGCATCGCCATTCCCGCCATGCACATCATAAATGCCCAGCACATCGGCCAGAAACAGCCCATCAAACAGGCCTTCTTCCAATAGCCGCGCCAATCCCATCCAGTAATCAAGCGAAAGATAGTCAGCCGAGCGATCCCGTGGATGCGTCCACATGCCCTGCTGGATATGACCCAGACAGGCCATGTCAAAAGCATTGAAGCGGATTTCGCGCGGAGCGGTCACAACCCGAGCCCCGGCACCAGCAAGCCTTCCAGCAACCGCCTTCTCTCAGGCGGGATCGCCACCGCCTTGCGTGCCTTGAGGTCAAAGCTGACGCCGACCGCTTCCGCCGCCGCAACCGGCGCACCAGTAACCCCATCATGCAGCAAATGCGTCCAGGTGGTGGTTTTCTCACCGAGCGCACGCAGGCCGCTTCGGATGATCAGCAAATCGCCAATCCGCATCGGTTGCAGATAGACAAGCCGATATTCCAAGGCCGCGCTGCCAAGCCCTTCTTCGCGCGCGCCAAGCTCCGCCCCCGGAAAGCGCAGATTGGGCACGCCATCCCAAATGCGAGAAATCACTACATCCGGGCGCATCAGCCCGGCGCGGTCACAATCCTCGGCCCGGATGGCGCCGATATAGGCATCGGTCAGGCCCAAGGCGGCAGCGCCAGCGGCATCGGGTAGCGGGCGGATGGGATCAAAAGGCAGGCCACGCGGCCCGGCGTGATCCGGCAGGGTGGTAGCCAGGCCGGCGATTTTCTCATCCAGCCCCGCCGGCAGCGGCAGGATTGCGCCCGAGGCCGGGTCCCGCAATTCAATATCCGAAACCAGCGCGGCCGAGGCCACCCCCGTGCCGCTATTCCTGATTTCCACATAGGCGCGCAGCCGATCCCCGCGCCTCTCGACAATGCCGCCGAAAATCGTAAACGGCGTCCCCGCCGCCATTTCACGCAAGAAGCGGATATGCTGATCCACTGGCGCGAAAAAGCCGCGATCCGGCGTGATGCCAAGCGCCAGCGCCAGCCAGGCCAGCCCATCCCCCGCGCGGGCAATGTAATGGCGCACATTCATATGCCCCATCACATCGCATTCGCCGCTTTGCACGCTGCCCTTGCCGATAACGATCATGGAATCACCCCTGGGAACCGCCCGCAGAACACCCTGCCCTGCCTTTCCATGCAAGTTATGGCCCCTTGAGCCCGCCGAAACTTCGGCGCAGCATACCCGAAAGCAAAAGGAAGGAACCGCGCCATGGATGTCGGTATTTTCAACCTCATGGGCTATCGCAATCGCGGCGTGCCCACGGCCTCGATCTATGACCAGACCATCGCTCAGGTGAAGGCCGCGGAAGCCGCCGGCTTCAACATCGCCTGGTTCGCCGAGCATCACTTCTCCAACTACTGCGTCTGCCCATCGCCGCTGATGATGCTGGCGCGGCTGGCGGGCGAGACCTCACGCATCAAACTCGCTTCCGGCGTTGTCATCGTGCCGCTGTACCACCCTTCCCGCCTGATTGCCGAAATCGGCATGGTGGATTCGCTGACCCATGGGCGCCTCGTCCTCGGCGTTGGTAGCGGGTACCAGCCTTATGAGTTTGAACGCTTCGATGCATCCCTTCAGGAAGCGCCGCACCGCCTGTTGGAGGTGATGGCCATGATGGAAAAGGCCTTTGGCGGCGAGACCTTTTCGCATGAGGGCGAATATTATTCCCTGCCGCAAACCCACATCGCCCCACGCCCCGCCGGCAAGCTGCCGGAGATTTGGGTGGCCGGCGACAACCCCGATTTGCATCGCTACGCCGCGCAACGTGACTGCGTGGTGATGGTAACCCCCCGCCACTTCACCCCTGCCCTTTTGGCCGCCGCGCGCCGGCGCTTTGAAGATATCTGGCGCGCCGCCGGCAAGCCGCCCGAGGCGTTGCGCTTCGGCGCCATGCGCCCCTTCTGCGTGACAGATGACAAGGCCGAAGCCATGGCCTTCCTTGAAAATGCCCGCTGGCAAATCCGCCTGTCCCAAAGCCTGCGCCGCAAGGAACAGGAAATGGATGGCGGCCTGTTGGTGGAAAAAACCTGGGAAGGTGAACCAAGCCTGGAAGAAATGGGGTCCTTCATGCTGGTGGGCGACGCCGATACGGTGGCCGCGCGCATGGCCGCCGAAATCCGCGCCGCCAGCCCCTGCCACTATCTGCTGCAAATGCAGATTGGCGACCTGCCGCCCGCCATCGCCATGAACACCATCAAGGCGTGGGAGGCTGCCATCCGCCCCCGCCTGGAACGCGAATTCGGCCCGCTGCACCGGATTGGGGTGCCGGTACCGGCTGCTGCCTGAATTAGGCGCTTGACCCAGAGCCCCGCGATTTGGCACTGATTCAGGCGTGGTGACGCTTACGCCAGTCAGTCGCGGGGATGAGGATACGCTCTGGGCCGTTGTGGCAACCGTGGGGCGCAAAAGCCGCGTGGCCGAGGTTTTCCGTTCCCGCTCCGCCGCCCTGAATGACCGAGACTGGCGCGACCAACAAGTGCGCGCCTACGCCGATTGGCTTATCCGCGCCAAACAACCCGTGCCTCATTATTCCGTGACACCCATCAAACGAAGTGACCTGCCCCGGAAATGGACGCCATTGCCGGCACTTGGGTTTTTGCGGGGGCAGATGGTGTGAGGGGGTGGGGGGGCCTCATGGAGGGGCGCTGCCCCTCCAAACCACCCCGCCAAAGGCCGGGGGGCCTTTGGAAACCGGGTTTGGGCGTTGAAGATCAAGGGTTGAGGCTTTATTTCTACGCTCAAACATCAGGCGCGGCGTTTCATAATGTGGACATGGCTTTCTGAGTCAGTTTGGGGTGTCGCTGGATTTCTCGGCATCGGCGCCGTGTTGGGTGGATATTTCCGCGGTTGGTTCGAGGGGTACCTGCCGGCTTACGGTCGAGTAGCACGGTTCATCCGTTATCATTGGACCAGAAATTCCTCTCATTTCCCGCCTCAAACGAAGGATGATCATTTTCTCATCATTCTCTGCTGCATAGAGAATGATGACGTTAAGGAAACTGCGCAAAGAGCGGTGGCGCGGGCCTTGGATAAGGTACCGGGCATCGGGGTTATTCGCGACCATCGGATGCTTCACCTCAACGGCACAAACCGCGCCAACGCACAATCGAAAAACTTGCGACACGCTGACGATGTTTTGACCGAATACAAGAACCCGATGGCCGCGATCATTTGGGGTGAAGTCGTCAAACGCGATGAAGCTGTCAGGCTTCATTTTCGGGGCGTGAATAGCCAGGAATTGCGTGACCTGACATTTGAAAAGGGCTTTGTCTCGTCTGGCGTTGATGATGCGCTGGGTACAGTTGTTGCAGCCGTTTCCATCGCCAACATTGATCCTATCGCGTCAGACAGGGGTAGTTTTGTAGCGAACAGGCTGGACCCGCTGGTTCTGCGGTTGCGCGATATTGCAAAACAGCATCAAGCCAGTTTTTCCAATAGGACCCGGTGGACCATCCTGAACGCTCTTGCCCGAGCATTGTCTGTGGTAGGGGATCAGGGTGGGGATAATCAATCACTCAAAGAAGCCTGTGCAACCTTTCGGGCTTCGCTAGATTTGAGCGCGCGCGAGGAAGCACCGCTCGATTGGGCCATGACACAAAACAACCTCGGCAATGCGCTATGGGCGCTCGGCGAGCGGGAGGCAGGCACGGCGCGGCTTGAGGAAGCCGTCACTGCCTATCGCGAGGCCCTCAAGGAACGCACCCGCGAACGCGTGCCGCTCGATTGGGCCGCCACACAAAACGCCCTCGGCAATGCGCTTGCAACCCTCGGTCAGCGGGAGGCAGGCACGGCGCGGCTTGAGGAGGCCGTCACCGCCTTTCGCGAGGCCCTCAAAGAACGCACCCGCGATCGCGTGCCGCTCGCTTGGGCCGTGACCCAAAACAACCTCGGCAATGCTCAACGCCTGCTCGGCGAACGGCAGGCTGGCACGGCGCGGCTGGAGGAGGCCGTCACCGCCTTTCGCGAGGCCCTCAAGGAATACACCCGCGACCGCGTGCCGCTTTATTGGGCCATGACGCAAAACAACCTCGGCGCTGCGCTGCAAACGCTCGGCGCGCGGGAGGAGGGCACGGCGCGGCCTGAGGAAGCCGTCACCGCCTATCGCGAGGCCCTCAAGGAATACACCCGCGACCGCGTGCCGCTCGATTGGGCCATGACGCAAAACAACCTCGGCAATGCGCTCAGCGACCTTGGCGAGCGCGAGGTGGGCACGGCGCGGCTGGAGGAAGCCATCACCGCCTATCGCGAGGCCCTCAAGGAATACACCCGCGACCGCGTGCCTCTTGATTGGGCCATGACGCAAAACAACCTCGGCAATGCGCTATCGGCGCTTGGTCGGCAGGAGGCTGGCACGGCGCGGCTGGAGGGTGCCGTCGCCGCCTATTGCGAGGCCCTGAAGGAACGCACCCGCGACCGCGTGCCGCTCGATTGGGCCATGACGCAAAACAACCTCGGCAATTGCCTCGCTGCCCTGGCCGAACGCAGCCCCACCCCCGGCCCCTTATTGGCGGACGCCATCACCCATATGCAAAACGCCGTGGATGGCTTTCGGCAGGTCGGGGATGAATATCGGGGGCCCATCGCCGAAAAACGCCTCGCCGTACTAAAAGCGAAGCGCCAATAACCCCCTCACCCCCTCCTCACCCCCCAATAACAAACCCCAAACGCCGCCAAGCCCCCCAGCACTGAAGCCGCCACGTAAACCACCGCCAACCACGGCGCCCTTTCCCACAGCACGCCGGTTTCCATTGAAAAGGCGGAGAAAGTCGTAAAACCACCAAGCAGGCCCGTCACCAGCAAGTGCCGCGCCTCACCGGAAATACCCAAAGCGCCAAATACGCCAATCAGTGCGCTGCCGATGATATTCACCGCCAGCGTCCCCCAGGGAAAGCCCGCGCCAAACAGCATCACACCCGCATGGGAAACCAGGTAGCGCAGCACGGAACCCGCCGCACCACCCAAAGCCACCAGCAGCAAGGACAAGGGCGAAAATGCTGTGCCCATCAGCCTTTCCTTTTGCGGCGCAATTCCGCGAAGCGCGCCAGGCGCTCGGCAATGGCGGCCTCAGCCCCGCGATCGGTCGGGCGGTAGAAAACCCGCCGCCCCATTTCCTCGGGGAAGTAATCCTGGCCGGAAAAGCCGCCCTCCGCCTCATGGTCATAGGCATAGCCGGCGCCATAGCCGATTTCCTGCATCAGCTTCGTCGGTGCGTTCAATATGTGCTTGGGCGGCATCAGGCTGCCGGTTTCCCGCGCGGCCGGTCATTTACATCATGAAGGCAATCGCGGGATTGAATGTGAAGCCCCGCCAGCCGGTGCGCATCCGCGGCCATTTGCCGGATGACATGGCAGCCCTGAAGCTGCTGCGCCTTGGCTTCAATCAAGTCGCCGAAAAACGGAACCGACTGCCCCAAAACCACAAGCGGTGCTTCATGACAGCTTTTCAGCGGCCTGCTAGTAAACACTGGCCTGGCCCGCCTGGCGGAATGGTAGACGCAGCGGACTTAAAATCCGCAGCCCGCAAGGGTGTGGGGGTTCGAGTCCCCCGGTGGGCAGGCTTTGGGCTTGCAAATCCCGCCCCGAAGCATGACTTCCCGCTTATGGCCTCTCCCCGCGTGACAATCTGGTTCGATGGCGCCTGCCCGCTTTGCCTGCGGGAAATCGCGCTGATGCGTCGGCTGGATAAGCAGGGCGCCATAGCCTTCATTGACGCGACATCAGATCATGCTTCCTGCCCAATTGATCCGGCCCTGCTGTTGCAGCGCTTCCATGCGCGGGAAGGTGATGGGCCGCTGCTGCATGGTGCTGCGGCTTTCGCGGCCATGTGGCGGGCGATACCACTGCTGTACCCTTTGGGCCTGGCCGCGCGTTTGCCGCCCTTGCTCTGGGTGATGGAAGGCGCTTACCGCGCCTTCCTGCGGTTGCGTCCCCGCCTACAGGCCTGGGCGCGTTGATCTGTTTTCAGCTTTGCAACCGAATACCCGAATCCCTGATCACCTTCGCCCATCTTTCGATATTGCTCGCGATGGTGGCGCGCATCTGCTCCCCATTGCCGGCGATGATATCAAGCCCAAGCCCGTTGAAGCGCTGGCGCATGGCTGGATCGGCCAGAATGGCCTGGGATGTAGCATGCACCCTGTCCAGGATTGGTTGTGGCGTGCCGGCGGGCGCCATGGTGCCGAACCATGAACTCGCTTCAAAATCCGGGAAGCCTTGCTCAACCATTGTCGGCATATCGGGCGCATTGGCGGAACGTTGCAGGGTGGTGATGCTAAGGCCGCGCAACTGCCCATCGCGCACCATGGGCAGCACGGCGCCAATATTCTGGATGCCGATTTGCACGCTGCCATTCAGCACATCCGCCATATTCGCCCCGCGATAGGGGATGTGTTCCATCTTGATGCCGGCCTGATGGCAGAACAACTCACCCGCAATATGCTGCGGCGTGCCCACACCAGGCGTCCCATAGGACACCTTGCCCGGATTGGCCCGGGCATAGGCGACAAGTTCCTGGATATTGCGCGGCGGAAAATCGCGGTTTGAGACAAATAGCGATGGCATGGCGAAGGCGATGCCAATCGGCGCCAGGTCCTTCATGGGATCAAAGGGCAGGCGTTGCAGGCTGGGCAGGATCGTCAGCGCCGCACTCGCGGCCCACATCAGCGTATAGCCATCTGGCGCCGCTTTCGCGACGCGATCAACGCCAATCGCGCCCGAATTGCCGGCGACGTTTTCCACCACGACGGGCTGGCCCCAGGCTTCGGAGAATCTCTGCGCGAAAATGCGCCCGGTCACATCGGTGGCGCTGCCGGCGGTGAAGCCAACAACCAGCCGAACCGGGCGGTCCGGCCAGGCCGTTTGTGCGAAGCTTCTGCTTGACGCGCTGGCCCCGGCAAGGGCGGCGCCGCCCAGCAATACCCGGCGCCGCGAAAGCGATGCTGTCATGAAACCTTCTCCCCGTGTTTATTGGTCCCGCCGGCGATCAAAATCACCAACGGTTCGGGGGAAATGATACCGAAAGTACGCGCGCGCCGTCCATGCGAAACATCGCCGGACCAGCGCCCCGCTTCAGGCGGAAACCTGCCGCACCAAATCGCGCTTGCCGGCTGCCGCACCCGCCGCCCAGGCCGGCACGATTGGCCGGGGCTTCTCAAACCAAAAGCAGGTTTCTTCAACACCGCGTGCTGGGCACCAGATGCACCCTTCCCCCATGGCGTCAAAGCCCAATAGACGAATGACCGCGAGCGAGGCCGCGTTATCCGGCTGCACGGCCGCACGCAGGCAATCAATATCCATGTGCTTGAAGGCAAGCTCCACCGCGACCGGCCCCGCTTCGCGCATCAGCCCTTGGCCCTGGTATTGTTCCCCCAGCCAATAGGTGGTCAGCGCCACCCGGTCATCGCCAGGCGGGCACATCAGGCTGACCCAGCCGCAAATCGCGCCATCGGATTTCCGTTCCAGCACCAGCGGCAGCGACCGCCGTTGCACTGCCGCACCGCGGGCCGAGCTGATCTTTTCCTCCGCCATGGGGGGCGAGAAGGGCACGGGCCAGGAGGCCAATCGCTTGCTGATCGCTTCCGTCATCATCTCCGCAATTGCCGGGGCATCGCGACCTTCGACGCAGCGCAACCGAAGGCGAGGCGTTTCTGCTACGGGAGCAGATGGGAGAAAAACAACCATAGGATGTATATAGACCGTGGAAATCTATTTGGCTAGAAAATTTTTTAACCTTTCCACAGCTTTTCCGCGAGGCTGATCGAATAGCCTCGACAGGGAGAATTTCCCATGATGTACCCGGCCGCGACGGTGGGAGAATTCCAAAAATCCCGCCAAACCATTACGTCGCCCAAAGCCGGATTCCCCAGACCCGCCAAAGCCCAAGGCTTGAAAGCCAGCGAATTCAACTGTGCGGCCGGCGATGATGGCGCTGCCAAGACCCAGGGCTGCAACCTGATTTTCTTCCTTTGAAACAGCCCCAAACAAATAGATCGCGAGCGGCGCAGGACGCGCCACAACCCAAGCGAGTGCTTCTTCCAGTGAGGCTTCTTCGCGCATTAGTAGAAGCGGGCCAAAGATTTCTTCATGGCAGATCGCCGCTTCGGGCGGAGCCTCTGCCAGGCGGAGCGCCATGCGCCGCCCTGGGCCGTCCTCGGCCAAAGGAGTTAGGGAGGCGCCCGCCATCAAGCGCTCCAGCCGGGCAAGCTGGGCAGCATTGATCACGCCGGTTTCGGGCAGGCCGATGCCGGTGGCCTTGCAGGCATCAATAAAAGCCTGCTTGCTATGCCCGACCAGCAGCACCGTATCGGGCGCCACACAGGTCTGCCCCGCATTGAAGGCCTTGCCCGCCAGAATATCGCGCGCGGTGCGCTTCAAATCCGCCCCCGGCAGCACCAGCACCGGGCATTTGCCGCCAAGTTCCAGCGTGAGGGGCGTAAGATTCGGCGCAGCAGCGGCCATGATCTTCCGCCCTGTCGCGGTACTGCCGGTAAAAACCAGATGATCCCAAGGCTGGGCCGCGAAATCCGCACCCACTTCAGCGCCACCTTGTACACAAAGCGCCATGTCATCACCCAAGGCATCACGCAGAATATCGGCAATCAGCGCGGCGGTGCGCGGCAGCGCTTCCGATGGTTTCACACACACGCGATTGCCGGCGGCAATGGCATCAATCGCGGGCAGCAGCGCCAATTGCACCGGGTAATTCCACGGCGCCATGATACCAATCACGCCTTTGGGGACGAATTCCTCCCGCGCGCGCGCCGGCCAGAAGGGATAGGGCACGCTCACGCGGCGGGCGCGCATCCAATGCCATAAATTGCGCCGCGCATAACGCGCCGCATCCGCAACCAGCAGCACATCTGCAAGCAAGGTTTCAATCGGCGCGCGGCCTTCATATTCGGCATCCAGCACCGCCATGATCTCATGCGAGCGCGCCATCACGGCGCGTGCGAGGCCCGCCAGCAATGCACGGCGTTGCTTCAGGTTGGGCGCACCATCCCGCGTCTCAGCGGCGCGCAAGGCGGCAAGGGCTTCGGCAGGGGTCATCGCGGCAAATCTTTTGCTGCAGCTTCACCAGAAAGCACCGCGGCTTCAATGGTGGCCGGCAGGCGCGGCCAGGTCCAATCCCCGGCCAGCACCAGGTTGCGATAAATCTGCCGCGGCGGTTGCGGCGGCATGCCCACCGCATGGCGCGGCGTGGCGCGGCGTTCCTTCACCGCGCGCATGGCGGGCGGCGCTTCTGGCCATTCCCCCGGCAAACCAAACGCCTTTGCCGCAGCGCAGATTTCTGCCCAGGCGCGTGGCGCCAAATCCGGCGCCTGTTCTTCAACTTCCGCATCCGCCGCGCTGACCGTCACGCTCACGCCGCTCGGGCGCACCAGCACCCATTGGGTCAGCCCTCCCAGCACACCGATGAAGCGCACCGGCCCCGCCGTTTGGTGCGCGAAATGCAGATTGAGAATGGGCGCATGGCGTTCCGGCACGCGCAGCTTAGGGATCAACCGCCCAACTTCCCAAGGCGGCAGCGCCAGCACAATCTGATCGCGCGGATCGAGCGATATGCTGTCATCCCCGAAATGCAGCGCAATGATGCGCCCTTCCGCTTCCGTCATGGCGCGCAGCCGCGCACCGAATCGCGTGGTGACGCCAGCCTTTTGCAGCTTGTGCAAGGCAGGCGAGATCAAATCCGGCCCGAGCCCTTCGCGCGCCACCAGCACCGCGCCCGCGCCGGGCCGCCCAAGCCGGCGCAGCACCACGCCAAGCCGCGCGGAAGATGCCTCATGCCCCGGTGTATTCAGCGCAGCGACCGTGAGCGGTTCGATCAGCGCGCGATACAGCGCGGGATGCGCCGCCATCACTTCCGCCACGGGCCGATCACCAATGGGCAAGGCAAGGCGCAGCAGCGCTGCAAAGGCAGATGCACTCAAGCCCGGCGGACGCTTGGCGGGATCGCGCCAGGCGAGCGGGCTTGCCGCGATGCGCCGCGCGCTGCCATCAGCCAGGTCAAATACTGGGAGGCCTTCCGGTTCGGCCTCCACCCAGCCCTCGCGCGCGCCGATATCTGCCAGAAAGCGGAGCGCGGCCCGATTGGCGCCCATCAGCGCATGGGTGCCGTTATCCGTGCCATCTGGTAGCGCGCGGCAGCGCCCGCCGGCCACAGGCGTTGCTTCATGCAGCATCACGGCGCGGCCTTGCCCAGCCAGGCGAAGCGCCGCCACCAAGCCCGCGACACCTGCGCCAATGACATGGCATGTGGCCGTGCTGCTCACGCGCGGCTTTGGCTTGCTTGCGGCATGGGCATGATCCCCATGGCATAGGCCGCCATTTGCAGCTTCTCACCGCGCGTGAGGCGCGGACGTGGCCGAGGCAGGCCAAAGCCGCGCACCATCAAGCGTTCAAACAGCCGCTGATAGCCCCACATCATGATACGCGCCGGCAACAGGGCGCGCTGATCCAGATGGCGTAGTTCCGCTGCCGCCTGCGCAAAGCCTGCCTCCGCCTGCTGCGCCAAATGTGCGGCGGCGCGGGCGAAGCCTGGGCTTGCGATCAATGTTGCGGCGGGCGCATCGGTCACACCCTCAGCCGCCAACAGATCAAGCGGCAGATAGACGCGGTCGCGCGTTGCATCCTCATCCAGATCGCGCAGGATATTCACCAATTGCAGTGTGCGTCCCAGGCCAAGGCCGAAATCAGCGGCTTCCGGCGCGCCGAAAATGCGCACCGCCATGGCGCCGACACTGCCGGCGACGCGACGGCAATAAAGGTTCAGCGCTTCGGTATCAGCGATCCGCAGGCTTGGCGTAGAATCGGTTTCCATCCCCGCGATCATCGCTTCGCATTCCTGGATGGGCAGCGCGAAATTTTCGCGCGCCAGCGCCAATTCGCGCGACAGCGCACAATCCGGCGCGCGGAGCTTGCCGCGCCAATCGGCCAGGAAGCGGCGCTTTTCAGCTTCCGGCATGGCGCCATCGGCAATGTCATCCACCGCGCGGCAAAAGGCATATACCGCCCAAAGCGCTCGACGCCTTTCGCCCTTCAACGCCGACATGCCGCGCGCAAAGGAAGACCCCGCGCGCCCAACCCGCGCACTGACCAAAGCCGCATCGCTTGGCCCGGTGCCGAGTGCCGCGCGAAAGCCATGCAGGAAATCGAGCCGCGATACAGCAACACGCCCGAGCACAGGGTCCGCCGCACGCAGCCGCGCCAGCAGCCGCCGCGCGAGTGCAATCGTCACCGCGCTTTCGCGCGCCAGGCGTTTGGCCGAGAGCAACCGCGGCAGTGCAGCGGCGGCATCCAGCCTTTCCTCCACCTGATCAAGTGCGGCATCCAGTACGGCGCGCCGCGCCTCGGTATTGGCGGGGTCGAAGAAGCGCGCCTCACCGCCGGCCAAATCCATCCAGGCTTCGGGCAGATAGACGCGCCCGATATCGCGCCGATCTGGCACCAAATCCTGCAGGTGGTTCAGGATTTGCAAGGCGGTGCAGAGCGCATTGGCGGCTGCGAGGGCTTCGGGCTTTGTCTCGTCATGCAGGCGGAGCAACATGCGCCCGACAGGATTGGCTGACCGCGCGCAGTAATCTTCCACTCCTGCCCAATCCGCGTAACGCGCTTGCGTCGCATCCTGCCGAAAGGCAGAGAGCATGAGGCGCGCTTCATCCGTACCGCTGCCCGCGCGATGCAAGGCCGTGGCGGCGGGTTCTGCCGTTGCTGGGTCATCAAGTGCGGCTTCAAGTGCGGCCAGGCGGCGCAGCTTCTCTGGCGGGTCTAGGGCCGGGTCATCAGCAATATCATCGGCGGCGCGCACAAAGCGATAGAAGCCCAGCACCTTCGGGCGGATTTCCGGCGCCAGCAGCCGGGACGCGACAGGGAAATTCTCAGACCCCGCGTCACGTGTTGGCGCGCGGGAGGCGGCGCCTTGATCCGTCATGCCGCGCCGCTGGCGGAATAGGCACGGCCCTTCCAGCCGGCAGGGCGCCCGATCAGCACGCGCACCAGCGCGGTCCATTGAATGGCGAGCCCAACCAGCACAGCGAAGGGATGCAGCGGCACCGTCCACCAGGCTTCGCGTGTTTTGAAGGTGATGGCGGCGCGCAATGCAAACACAAGCACAATGGCAAGTGCCGCCTGCCAATCCGGTAGCAGAAAGAAGGGCCAGATATGCGCGCCCGCCAGAAGCGTGGTCCAGATCGGCAGGCCGATGGGGGTGGCCATGCCTTCATGCGCATTCTTGATGAAGCCATTCCAGCTTGCGCGCAGCCCATCATACATGCGGCATTCGGCAAGCTTCACGCCTTCCACAATTTCGGTCCGGAAACCGGCACCGCGCAGCTTGCGCGAAAGTTGCAAGCCATCATGCAACAGCGTGCGGATGGCGCCATGCCCGCCAACGGATTCATAGGCGCCGCGTTCGAACAGGATCAATTGCCCGCAAGCAGCGCCAAGCTCCGCACGTTCAGTCTCGGCCCGTCCACCGCCGGGCAGATAGCCAATCAGCAGCAGGTTGATCATGGGCACGGTCAAAGCTTCACCCAAAGTGCCAATGATCTGGCGCGGTACGCCGGTTACCATGGCAAGCTTATGCTGCGCGGCATGGCCAGCCATGCGAGCTGCGGCATCACGCGCAAGCCGCACATCGGCATCAATGAACAGGAAATGCGTCCCGCGCGCCGCTTCCGCCAGCCGCGCGCAAGCATGCACCTTGCCTGTCCAGCCCTGCGGCAAGGGTGGGCAAGCAAGCAGCCGCACCCGCGCATCACGCACTGCATAGGCATTCACAATCGCGGCGGTGCGATCGCTTGACCCATCATCCATCACCAGCACTTCAATCGCGACACCTTGCTGTGCGAGTGCGGCATCAAGGCAGGCGCTGATATGCGCTTCCTCATTACGCGCTGGGATCAGGATGGATACCAACGCATCCTTGGGCGCCGGCCCGCGCGCCTTGGCCATGCGGCGGAGATTATCTATCGCGAAGCCAATCGGCATCAGCGCCAAGGCAAGCGCAATCCAGGGCAGGAAATCTGTCATGGCGCTGTCTCCGCGCGTTGTTCATGTCGGGGGTCGAAGCGTTCACCGCGCAGCAGCGCCTTGGCGCGGCGCCAGGCTTGATAAATGCCGCCCATGCCTTCCTGCCCCTGCACCAGGGTTTGAAAGGCCGCCGGATCACGCGCAATGGCATCGGCGCTGAGCTTTTCCATCACGCCTGCCAAGGCATCGGAAAGCATGGCGCCACGCGCCTCTCGCGGGGCTTCCAGCAGCGTCGCAGCGGGGATGGGCGCGCCAAAAGCGGCCAGCATTTCCGCCTTGCGTTCGCCCCAGAAAGGGTAATCCAGCGCAAGCGGCACAAACACCGCACCGGGTGCGATTTCCGGCAGGCGGATCATGCCAGGCGCAATCGGCACGGGCCTTTCGCGCGGGTCACTGAAACGCCCCGGCGCATTGATCCAAAGAATATGCGCGGGATTGGCCAGTACCTTTTCCACCACGCGCAGAAACGCAACCGAACCGCGTGCGGAGCCGGTCTCGATCCCGAAAACGCCAAGCCGCGTCATGAAGCGATATTTCTCAATGGCCTTCGCATCCATCGGCGTAAAAAGCGGCCGGTGCGGCAAAAGCCGACGATAGAGCAGCATGAAGGCAACGCCATCCCACCAGGAAGGATGATTGGCGAAAATCACCACAGGCTTGCCTTCCGGCAATTCGGGCAGACCCCAGCGCGCCACGCGTAGCGCGCGCATGTGTTTGCGGAAAAACCGCGTGAACATAAAATCGAAAAAATCCAGATGGCGCGCCGAACGCAGCGCCACCGGATCAGGCACTTGTTTTGCTTGGCCTGTTGTCATTCCGCCGCGGCTGGCAGATCGGCCTCTCGCCGGCCGGCCAATTCCGCTTCGGGGGACATGCCGCGCCCGCCAAGATCACGGTCTAAAGCATCGGCCGCGATCCAGCCGGACATCATGACCATTGGCATGCCGGGGCCAGGATGTGCGGCACCACCCGCGAGATAGAGCCCCTTGATCGCCTTACTGCGATTGCTCGGCTTGAAGGCGCCGGTGAAAGAACCATGCGATGCCAGGCCGTAAATCGCGCCATTCAGCACCTTGTAGCGGTTATGGATATCAACCGGCGTCAATTGGCTTTCGCAGACAATGCGGCTTTCGATATCTTCCAGCCCCGCAGTGCGCTTCAGCTTATCAAGGATCTTCTGGCGATAGGCCGGGAACATCTTCGACCAATCATGATGCGGGCGCAGATAGGGCGTATGCACCAGCACATAAAGCGCTTCGCCACCTTCAGGTGCGACGGTAGGATCCGTGCCCGATGGCGCGGCGAGGTATGCGGTGGGATCGGGCGCCGGTTCGCCCTTGCGATAGATCGCATCGAATTCTTCTTCCGCATCGCGGGAGAAGACGAAATCATGATGCGCCAAATGTTCATAACGGCGATTGAGCCCGAGATAGAGCACCACACCGGAACAGGCGGGCTCATACTTCTTGGCGTAGCGCTGCGACGCATTGCCCTTCACCAATTCGGTATAGGTGCGGATGGCATCCATGTTCGAAATCAGCGCATCACAGGCAATGCGCTCGCCATTCGCGGTCACGCTGCGCACTGCGCCGCCCACAATCTCAATATCCGTCACCTCGGCATTGGTGCGCAGATCAGCGCCTAGTGACGCCGCCAGATTGGCAAGCCCTTCAGCCGTGGCGCGCGTGCCGCCCACCGGATACCAGACACCTTCGGACGCCTGCATGTCGCCAATGCTGCAGAGCACTGCCGGCGCCAGATAAGGGCTTGAACCGACATATTGCGTGAAGTGATCAAGCATTTGCGCCAATTGTTCATTCGGCACATGGCCGCGAATGACTTTCGCCACCGTCTGGCCCATGCGCAAGGCCATGACATCGCGCAGCACATCGGGCTTGAAATTATCGCCAAGGTTCAGCGTATCGCCGATGCCTTCCACCGGCTTCCAGAAGAAGAATTTTTCGGAAACCTTGTGCAAATGGCGGGCAACGCGCTGGAAGCTTTCATACCCCGCGCCATTCGGCCCGCCAGGTGCGAATTCATCCATCAGGCGCGCCATGTCCTGCACGTTTTCGATCAGATCAATCTGCTTGCTGCCATCGAAAAAGCAGCGCCATTGCGGATCAAGCCGGATCAGCGGCATTTCCTGCTGCTGATTGCGCCCGGCCTCCGCAAAAATGCGGCGCAGCACGCGCGGTACGGTCAGGATAGTGGGCCCCATATCGAAGCGGAAATTCCCGCGCCCATCAGGGGATGGCAGGTTCAATACGGCGGCCTTGCCGCCCAGCCAGGAGTTACGCTCAAGGACCGTGACCTGATGCCCACGCGCTTGCGCGGTGGCGGCCGCCGCAAGCCCACCCAAACCGCTGCCGATGACAACTACCTTGGCACCCATCGCGCCTTCTCCTTCTCAGTCGCCAGATACGGACAGTTTTGCCCGCATATGGCGTGGGCTACGCTCGCTCCGCGCCAGGCCCAGATCCTGCAACAACAAATCGGTGCTGATGCGCGCACCTTCATAAATCACCGGCAAGCCGCTGCCCGGATGCGTGCCGCCACCCACCAGATAGACGCCCTTCGCCTTACCGAAGCGATTGCGCGGGCGGAAATGCATCATCTGGCGCACATTATGCGCAAGGTTGAAGGTGGCCCCATAACCCACCGCATATTCATCCTGCCAACCTTGCGGCGAGAGGATTTTCTCATACCGAATGCGGCTTTCGATATCATGCAGGCCAAGCGCCTTCAGCCGATCCAGTGCCAGCCGCCGATAGCGCGGCGCCTCCGCCGCCCAATCAGCACCACCCAACAAATTCGGCACCGGCACCAGCATATAAAGTGTGGAATGCCCAGGCGGTGCGAGCGAAGGATCAGTGCTGGCCGCCGCCTGCACATAAAGCGATGGGTTTTGCGGGATGATGCCGGCTTCGATCTGCGCCAGATTATTCTCATAATCTTCGGCCAGCAGTACCGAGTGATGCGCCAGATCAAGTTTCCCTTCAATGCCAAGGTAAAGCATGAAGGTGGAACAGGAATACCGCGCCTCGGCGATTTTCTTATCGGGCCATTGCGGGCGCTGTTCTTCTTCCATCAGGCCCGGAATGGCATGCGCGAAATCCGCATTCACCACCACCGCATCTGCGGCATGCAGCCGCCCGCCCGCTTCCACACCCACCGCGCGGCGACCTTCGAAGACAATGCGATCCACCTTGGAATTCAGGCGGATATCTACGCCGACACTTTCAGCAACCCGCGCCATGGCTTCCGAAACCACGCCGCAACCGCCGCGCGGATGAAACACGCCATGTTCATATTCCAGGAAGGACAGGATGGAGAACATGCTCGGGCAGCGGAAGGGACTCATGCCCAGGTATTTGGACTGGAAGGAAAACGCCAAGCGCGTGCGCGGATCAGAAAAGTGCCTTTGCAATTCCTGATCCAGCGAAAGCCAAGGCCGCAGGTGCTTGAGCCCATTCATCACTTCCGGCGCCAGATAGGTCATGACGCCATGAAAGGGCCGTTCCAACACGGGGCGGAAGGCTTCCAGCTTCACGCGGTTTTCCGCCATGAAGCTGCGCACGCCCGCCGCATCAGCGGGATTGATCTTCGCCACTTCCGCTTCCATGCGCGCCAGATCGGGCGTTGCTTCAATGGTGACCGGATTCGCGCCTTCGAAAATCAGCCGATATTGCGGATCAAGGCGGATCAAATCCACCTCATCCTCAAGCCGCGCGCCGCAGGCTTCGAAGATTTCTGCCAGGATGCGCGGATACAGGAAGAAGGTCGGCCCAATATCAAAGCGGTAGCCGCCGGGCGCGGTGACGGTGCGGGTCCGCCCGCCAACCACGCCATCCTTTTCATACACTGTGACCCTTACGCCGGAGGAAGCGAGCAGCATGGCAGCCGCCAGCCCCCCAGGTCCGGCGCCGATCACGGCGACATGGGGGCGGGTTTGCGAAAGGGAGGGTGGTGATGCGTTCATCCGGCAATCTGTCTTTACGTCTTAACGGTACCAAATGTCCAAAAGGAAGTACAAACCAAGCCGGCTGAAGGGGTTGGTCAGCCCTCAGGCTGCCATGGCCCCCTCAATTTCCGCGAAGCGCGCCCCAGCACGCGGCAGAAGCCGCCGCAGATAAAAATCTGCCACTGCCCCATAGGCCGCGCCATCCGCCGCAGCCGCCCGCGCGAGAAGAGCACCCCCTAGCACCCAGCCCACCGCATCCAAATAGGCAGTCGCCAGCGCTTGGCTAGCCTCTGCATCGCGACCTTGTTCGGAAAGTACTGCTTCCGTGGTGCGGGCCAGCCCCTCAGCCGCCGCGCGCAGCCTAGCATCGGGGAGCGCCGCGATCTCATTGATCAGCTTCCGCATCTCCGCCCCGCCATCGCGCGCAAGCTTGCGGGTCAGCAGGTCAATCGCCTGGATGCCGTTGGTGCCCTCATAAATCGGGGCAATGCGAGCATCGCGCAGCACCTGGGCCGCCCCGGTATCCTCGATAAAGCCCATGCCGCCATGCACCTGCACGCCGAGGGATGCGGTTTCCACCCCGCGATCCGTCGCCCAAGCCTTCAGCACCGGGATCAGCAGCGCCAACCGCGTGCTGGCAGCGGCATCACCCATCAGCTCGGCGCGGTCGGCAGCCACCGCCGCTTCCAGCATGATCAGCCGGGCAGCGAGCGTCGTCGCGCGCATTTCCATCAGCATGCGCGCGACATCCGGGTGCTCCGCTATGGCGCGCCCATTCTGCACACGCTGCGCGGCATAGGCTTCCGCGAGCCGCAAGGCCGCCGCGCCATGCGCAACACCCTGGGTGCCAACGCCAAGCCTGGCATTGTTCATCATGGCGAACATGGCTTGCAGGCCGCGATGCGGTTCGCCGACCATCTCAGCCTCTGCGCCCTCATACAACATGATGCAGGTGGGGCTGCCATGGATGCCCATTTTGCGTTCGATACCACCGCAGCGGAAGGCATTGCGAGCGCCATCGGGCAGGATTTTCGGTGCCGCAAACAGCGAAATACCGCGTGAACCCGGCGGCGCATCCGGCAGGCGCGCCAGCACCAGATGCAGGATATTGCCGGCGCAATCATGCTCGCCCCAGGTGATGAAAATCTTCTGCCCGTGCAGGGCATAACGCCCATTGCCAAGCGGTTCCGCGCGCGTGCGCAGCATGCCCAAATCGCTGCCGGCTTGCGGTTCGGTCAGGCACATGGCGCCGGTCCATTCACCCGCGATCATGGGCGGCAGCCAGCGCGCTGCCTGATCCGGCGTGGCGTGATGCCGCAGCAGATCAATCGCCCCGGCCGTCAGCAGCGGGCCAAGCATGAAGGAGGTATCCGCCGCCATGCCCAATTCCGTCATGGCGGTCCAAAGACTAAGCGGCAGGCCCTGCCCGCCATGTTCCACCGGCGCTGCCAGCCCCTGCCAGCCGCCTTCGCGCCATTGGTCGTACAAGGCCGGGTAATGCGCCGGCGTCGTCACCGTGCCATTGGCATAACGCGCACCCTGCTTATCCGCTTCCTGGGCTTTCGGTTGCAGCGCTTCGGTGCAGAAGCGGTTTGCCTCATTGACGATCTGCGCAATGTCATCGGCGGAAAGCGGCGCGCCGGCGGCGTTGGTCAGGCCCGGCAGGTCAACCAGGCGCGTCAGGCCGAAAATCAGATCATCAGCGGCGGTGGTGGTCATGGGGTGGACTCCAAGTCAGCAAGCAAACCAGGGGCGGGCGCATCCCGCCCGGCGGCCCATCCCGGCAGGGCGCGGGCGAGCGTAGTATCCTCCGCCGCCGCGGCCAGGGCCAGACCCAAAAGCGGGGCGAATTTAAAGCCATGGCCGGAAAAGCCTGACATGACGAAGCAACCGGGGGCCGCGGCTTCCAGGATGAATTCCTCCCGGTCTTCCACATCGTAATAACAGGCCTGGGCACCCAAGACGCGATAGCCTTCCGCATTGATCAGGCGCGGGCGGGCGAGGGCCAGAATTTCCTCGATTTCTGAGGGCGTGGCGGCGCGCGGGTCCGCCCCAGCGTCGCCCTGGCGGGAAAAGCGGTGATCGCCGATCTTGAGCGCGGTGCCGGCCACCGGCGGTACGGCGTAAAACCCTCCATCTTCGGCCAGATCAAGCAGCATGGGCGCGGCTTCCCAGGCGGCGCGGAAGGCGGGCGGGGCTTCAAGCCGCACCAGGATTTGCCGGGACGGCACCACGCGGCCAGTAAGCCCAGTGCCGAGCAGCCTTGGCCCCCAGGGACCGGCGGCGAGCACCAGCAGATCGGCGCTGCGTTCCGCGCCATTGGAGAGCCTCAGCGCCGCACGATCCGGCAGGGCGGCAGAGACCTCGGCGGTTTCGAAAACCACGCCTTGTGTGGCGAGATGCGCGGCGAGCCCGGCGACAATCCGTTCCGCGAGCAGCGCGCCACCGCGCGGCAAGGTGAAGGCGGCGGCGATGCCGGTATCTGACAGCATGGGAAAGCGCGTGGTGATCTGATCCGGTGCCAAATCCGCGCAAGAATGCCCATCGGCCCGCAGCGCAGCCCGGCTTTCCGCAAGCCAGCCGCCATGATGATTGGCCAAGGCCAACACGCCGGTTTCTACATAATGCCGCGCGCCAAGCGCGGCCCAGATCATCTCCCAGGCCGCATAGGCAGGATCAACCATCCGCATATATCCGGCCTGCGCGCCATAGGCGTGGCGGATCAGCCGGTGCTGATCCACGGAGGCGCCGCGCGGATTCGGAATGGGCGCCTGTTCAATCACGCGCACCTGCCAACCGGCGCGCATGAGCGCCCAGGCGGTGCAAAGCCCCATAATGCCGGCGCCGAGAATCAGGGCGTTTCGTTGTGCTGCCATGGGCGAAGCCTATGCCGGTTTGGGCGGGGAATGGGAATGCTTGTTTTCTCAACCCGTGAGGGGCAAACCGCCTTTGTCTGGCCAATCCGCGGCGAGGAACCGTCCCGCCCAGGGCCAAAAGGAGCGCCTCCCGCCATGATCATCGCCTTCTGGACCCTGCCTTTGACGCTGATCTTCCTCTGGCTCAGCTTTCGCGTCATTCGCTATCGGCGGGCAGAGCGGATTCCGCTTGGGTCAGGGGGCAATGCCGCCTTGGAACGTGCCCTGCGGGCACATGCCAATTTCGCGGAATATGTGCCTTTCGCGACGCTAATGTTGGTTCTGGCGGAATGGGGCGGCACATGGCCGTGGCTGCTCCACGCGCTTGGGGCGCTGCTTGTCGCCGCACGCCTCTCCCATGGCATGGGCCTGATGCAAGACCCTGAGGATTATCGCTTTCGTGTTTTTGGAATGATGGGCACCACCGCAACCATCGGCATCGCGGCGCTGGCCGCCTTCTGGGGTGCCCTTATGCGCGGCTGAGCGCTTGCGCAAAGGCCGTTAATGCGCTCCATGATGCCGCCTCATCCGGGGAGAAATGAGGCATGACCCCACCCCTCGTACCTCGCACCGCCGACCTCGTCCCCGAGCTTTCGGTGCGCGACCTTGCCAAAAGCCTTGCCTTCTGGTGCGGGGCTTGTGGCTTCGCCGTGATTTACGACCGGCCAGAGCACGCCTTCGCCTGCATTCAGCGCGGCTCGGCGCGGGTGATGCTCGACCAGCTGGGCACGGATCGGGACTGGGTGACGGGTCCGCTCGAGCCGCCGCTGGGACGGGGCATCAATCTTGAGATCGCGGTCGAGGATATTGCGCCAATCCTGGCGGCCTTGGCCGCGGTGGGTTGGCCGCTTTTTCTCGACGCTGAGGAGAAGACCTACCGCGTCGGCGAAGGTGCGGTGACGGCGCGGCAATTCCTGGTGCAGGACCCGGACGGCTACCTGTTGCGCTTCTCCGAGAGGATTGGCGATGGCGCTTGAATTCGAGACCTGAGATAACTGCTTTCGGCAGCGCTTCGGATGTGATCCTGCGTGGCCGAACGCTTGTGTGATTAGTGTGAATGCTGCCTATGATGCGCCTTCATTCTCGGAGAAATGACCCATGACCCTAACCGTCCAACAAATGCTTGCCGCCGCAGAAGCCGTAGTGCCACGCATCAGCGCCGATGAAGCAAAGGGCCTGGTCGGCCGCGCCGATGTTGTGTTTCTGGATGTGCGCGAACCAGGCGAAGTCGCGGCCTCTGGCAAGGTGCCGGGTGCGCTCACCATTCCGCGCGGTCTGGTTGAATTCCGCGCTGATCCTTCATCCGCACTGCATGATGCGAATTTCGACCGCGCCAAGACGATTGTTGCCTATTGCGCCTCTGGCGGGCGGTCCGCGCTGGTGCTGAAGACACTGCATGACATGGGCTATGCCAATGTGCGCAATCTGGGCGGCTTCAAGAATTGGGTGGATGGCGGCGGCGAGATTGAAAAAGCCTGATATCAGAACGGGGGTCGCGCCAACACGCGATCCCCTTGTTATGCGCAGACTCTATTGCGGCTGAATGCCGGCCGCGCGCGCGGCATCGCCCCATTTCTTCATTTCCGCTTCCGTGAAGGCGCGCATTTCTTCCGGCGTATTGGACACAATCTCAGCGCCGAGTGTCTTGTGGCGTTCCACCACGCTTGGCACTTGCAAGGCGGCGCGGATATCGGCGTTCAGCTTGGCCAGAATGGGTGCGGGAATGCCCGCCGGGCCAATCACCATGCCCCAGGTTGAAGCCTCAAAGCCGGGCAGGAAGGCCTCACCAATCGTCGGCACATCGGGCAATTGCGGGCTGCGCCGTGCGCCGGTGGTGGCAAGGGCTTTCAGCGTGCCGGCCTGAATATGCGGCAGTGCCGCCGGCACCGTATCAAACATGATGTTCACGCGATTGGCGATCAGATCGGGATGCGCCTGGGTGCTGCCGCGATAGGGCACGTTTTCAAGCTTAATCCCAGTGCGCTCGGCAAACAGCACAGGCGCAAGGCGCACTACGCCACCCGTGCCGGCAAAGGTCACACCAGGGTTACGCTTGGCGTATTCCACCAATTCAGCGGGCGTATTGGGTGCGAAGGCTTTCGGCGCACACAAGACCAAAGGCGTTGCGGTGGTCTGCGTGATAAAGGTGAAATCCCGCATGGTATCGAAGGGCAGCCGATAAAAGGCCGCATTCACGGGATGCGCCACGGATACCAGGGCAAGCGTGTGCCCATCCGGCGCGCTGCGCGCCAGCACTTCCGTACCGATCACGCCATCTGCCCCGGCGCGGTTCTCCACCGGCACCGGCTGGCCCCAAGCGGCGGCCAATGGCTCGGCGATCAACCGCGCGGTGATGTCCGAAACGCCACCGGGCGTATAGGGCACAATCATGCGCACGGCACGATTGGGAAAGCCTGTTTGCGCCCGCGAGGGCGCAGCAAGCAGAATGGCGGGCGCGGCCAAGGCAGCGCGGCGGGTAAGATTCATAGTGTTTCTCCCTTTGGGTATTTCGGGAAGTCTGCATGATTACGCGGATTGTGCCAGGGTTTCTCCCCGCCGGCGATTTAGCGTAAACATGCCGCCGATGCCGCCCCACCTAGAATTCCGCCATGCTGATCCTTGCCCTTGAAGGGGCCTTGGCGCGCTGTTCGGCGGCGCTGCTCAAGGATGGCGCGCTCCTGTCAGCCGCCCTGCATGAAGCACCGCGCGGCCATCCCTCTGCCCTGCCCCCGATGGCGGAGCAGGTTTTGGCGGAAGCCGGGATCGCGCCGGCCGCCTTGGACGCCGTCGCGGTGGGCATCGGGCCGGGGGGCTTTACGGGCCTGCGTACAGCGATTGCCCTCGCGGAGGGTTTGGCGCGGGCGCTCGGCAAGCCCCTGATCGGCGTGACGACCGGTGAGGCTTTGGCGGCGGAGGTCCCGCCAGCGGCACGGGCTGGCCGGGCGCTGTGGTCTGTGCTGGATCAACGCCAGGGTCGTCTGGTGCTGGAAATCTTCCGCCCAGGCGCGGTACTGCCCGAACCACCCCTCATCCTGCCGCTGGCCGACCTACCCGAACCTGAAGCACCCGTGCTTTTGGTGGGCGATGCGGCGGCAGCGGCCGCGGCAGCGCTTTCGGCGCGGGGTTTTGCGGCCAGCGCCGCGCTGCCTGGGCTGCCCTCAGCGGCGGCGTTGGGGCGTGTGGCCGGGCAACGGCTTGCAGGCGGGCTTCCCCCGCGCGGCGCGACACCGCTTTATGCGGAACCACCCGCTACCACGCGGCCGGGCTGACGCGCATGGCAGCGCTGGTCAAACATGTGGGCGCCGAAGCGGCGGCGCTGCTCGCGGAAATTCATGCAGAAAGCTTTGCGGCCAATCAGTCTTGGGGACCGTCTGCGATCGCGCTGATGCTCGGCTTGCCCGGGCATTTCGGCCTGCTTGCCCTTGGGGAGGATCAGCCTCTCGGCTTCGCACTCGGCCGGGCGCAGGGGGGGGAGGCTGAAATCCTGACCATCGCCGTCCGACCAGGGGCGCGACACCGGGGGCTTGGGCGCCTTTTGCTGGGCGCCCTGATGGCCGAAGCCACGCAACGCAGCGCGACAGAGCTCTTTCTTGAGGTTGCAGAACCCAACATCGCCGCACGTGCGCTTTACGCAGGTGTTGGCGCGCAAGAGGTCGGCCGCCGGCCCCGCTACTATGCCGATGGCACGGCGGCATTGGTCTTGCGCGTTTCCCTTTCGGATACTGGAAAAAAGTGAACGTTAACTGAGAGTATTGAAGTAAATATCAACCTCGGCGCAGCAGAATAATGGATTCTCCGTTATTTTGATCGGTGATGCTGACCACCTCATGCCCCTGTTCCACAGCCGTTAATGGTACATTGCGTCGCGGTTCGGCCCCGCGCAGCCTGATCTCCAAAACCTGTCCTGCTTCCATTTGGTCCAGTGCCAAACGCACAAGAACAAACGTCATCGGACAGGTTTCCAAAGAGATATCTATCTTGCGGTCCAGCTTCAAATGGGTGGCGCACATAGCAATGGTTGCAATCTTGATCAGATATTCACCTTTTCGGTATTGCCGGCCGATCCGGCAACCTGAAGATGATGTTGAATACTTTACTTGCTTTCCTTCCGACAGGAAACTAGACCATTTGTAAATCGTCCAGGGAAAAATCCATGTCAGACGGCAAGGCTGCATCCAATATCCTCGCCCTCACCGCGCAAATCGTCTCAGCGCATGTGGCGCATAATGCGGTTGCCTCCTCCGCCCTGCCCGCCCTGATCCAGGAAGTGCATCGCACGTTATCATCCATCGAAACTGCCCCGGTGCCTGTGGCGCAACGCCCGGAACCCGCCGTCCCCATCGCGAAATCCTTAACACCGGAATTCATCATTTGCCTGGAAGACGGCAAGAAAATGAAGATGCTGAAGCGCCATCTGAAAACCGCTTTCAACATGACCCCGGAACAATACCGCGAACGCTGGGGTCTTGCGCCGGAGTATCCCATGGTGGCGCCGCGTTATGCCAAGCAGCGCTCCTCCTTGGCCAAGAAGATCGGCCTTGGCACCACGCCCCGCAAACGCCGGGGTGCGGCTGCTGGCTGACTACCGGTTTGGCGATCAGACAAACTAATCTATAAAGGGTTTTGCGGTTTGTGACCCTGGGGTTGTCCCGGAATGGGGCCGCCCTGGGACGGGATTGCTGATGCCAATTAAGCAGGATGACGTTGCCCCCCCCGAAGCGGGCTTTGAGGAGTTGCGCGCCGGCAATCTTGGCGTGCGCCTGGCCCTGACGGCGGCCGAGATTGATGCGGTGCAGGCGCTGCGTTACCGGGTTTTCTATCAGGAAATGGGTGCCCGCGCCGATACTGCCACCGCGGCCAGCCATCGCGACCGCGATGATTTTGATGCCATCGCCGATCATTTGCTGGTGTTGGATCATGATCGGGGCGAAGGCCCGGAATCGGTTGTCGGCACCTATCGCCTGATCCGGCGCGAAGGCGCGGAAAAGCTTGGGCGCTGGTATTCCCAAGGTGAATATGATGTCTCCCGCCTGGTGGCCTACCCCGCGCCGGTGCTGGAATTGGGTCGGTCTTGCGTGGATGGGGCCTATCGCAGCCGCGGAACGCTGCAATTGCTCTGGGATGGCATCGCGGCCTATGTCTTTCGCCATGACATTGCGCTGATGTTCGGCTGTGCTTCCCTGCCCGGCACCGATCTGGACGCGCTGGCCGATCAATTGACCTATCTGCACGCCTTCCATCTGGCGCCAGAAGAATTGCGCCCGCGTGCGCTGCCGGAACGCTTTGTGGAAATGCGCCGCAAAAACCCGGAAAGCATCGACAAGCGCGCCACGCTTGCGGCGCTGCCGCCACTCGTGAAAGGCTATTTGCGCCTGGGGGGCTTTGTCGGTGACGGCGCGGTGTTGGATGAGCAGTTCAACACCACCGATGTTTCTGTCGTGGTGAAGACCGATATGGTCACGCAAAAATACCGCAAGCACTACGAACGCAAGCACGCCGACCGGTAGGAAAATGGCGTGACCCGCGAAAGGATCACGCCATCACAAGATCAGAATGGCAGGATGATATCCATCAATTCCTGCCCATAGCGCGGGCGCTGTACATCGCTGATCGTGCCCCGCCCACCATAGGCAATGCGCGCTTCCGCAAGCCGGTCGTGGCGTACGGTGTTATCAGACCCGATATCCTGCGGACGAATGATTCCGCCCACCTGCAAATCACGCAATTCCTGATTGACGCGCACCTGCTGGCGGCCAACCACCACCAGATTGCCATTCGGCAGCACCTGCGAAACCGTCGCTGCAACGCGCAGATTGATCTGTTCCGAACGCTTTAGCGTGCCCGCCCCCGTCACATCGCTGGCGGAACTCGCGGATACCGCCTTGGAAGGATCAAAGCCTGAGGGGAAAAGCCTGCCAAAGGATGATTCCAGACCCAGCAGATTGGGAATCCCCATGCTTTCGCTATTGTCGCGATTGCGCTTGGTGGAGTTTTCCATATCCGCCTCATCCTGGATCGAAACCAGAACGGTCACCAGATCACCCACCGATGCGGCGCGCTGATCACGTAAAAACGTCCGGCTGCCCTGGCGCCAGAGGCTGTTGTTTTGCAAGGGCGGATCGCTCGGATTCGGCATTGGCATCGTCACTGGGCGCCAGCGCGGATCGGAGGTCGGGTTTTCGATAGCCGCCAGTTCCGGGCCTTGGCCAAGGCGCGAAAGCCGTTCCGCAGTGCTACAGGCAGAAAGGCTGGCCGCCGCAAGCAAAAGAATGGGCAGACGCATCATCAGCTCCTTTCGGCCGAACGGATCGGGCCAGCACCAAGGCGTACCTGCACACGGCCCGGCCCAATCGCCTCAGCTTCCACAATATTGCGGGAGGAGAGGTTCATCACACTCAGCCGGCCACCGCGCGAAGCGGCTTCCAGGGCGCGGCCTTGCGTGGTCAGGGAAATTCCTGGGCCTTCCACCACCATCAGCACCACTTCATTCTTGGCAATAATTTGCGGCAGCATCAGATCGGCCGTCATGAAGGGCAGCTCCGTCCCGATCGGACGACGCAATTGCATCCCAACCACATCTTCCAAGCGCTGCGCAGTGCCCGGGCGCACACGCTCGGCGCGCAGCTGCATCAACCGAACATCATCTGGCTTCACGACATCACCAATGGCCAGCCGGCGCGTGGACACAACGGCCTGTACCGTGGCAATGGCCCGGCCCGCAACGCGCATGCGAACGCTTGGCATGCCATCCGCCATAACAACCAGCGTCGCCGCGAAGCGATTGGACCCGCTTTCGTAATTACCCCCCTCAGCGGAAAGCCGAGGCAAGGCATTCAGCGGCAAAATCGGCGGCGAAAAGGCCGCAAGTTCAAGTTCCGAATCAACGGGCAGGCCCAGCGGGTGCAACTCGGCGCGCAACGCCTCAATCGCGGCTTCGCGGGAAAGCGCCCGACCTGGGCGTTCAATCACACTCCGCTCAGCGCCCGAAGTCGGGCGCCAATCCACATTGAAGCGCCGCGCGATGGAAGCAAGCTGAGATGCTTCAATGACATAGCGCTGACCCGGCGCTGGCGCGGCACCTATCACCACATCGCCACGCGTTGTGCCATCGAAAAGATCGGAAATGCGGATGACCTGATCTTCGACCAGGCTTTGGGACCGCAGCACCACCACCTCTGCGCGCGCCTTGCCGGGCAGCGCAAGCAGCCCCGCAGGCAGCAGCAAAAAAAGCCGCCTATCCATCAGCGTAGCCTTGTCAGAGTTGAGAGCATTTCATCGCTTGCTGAAATGACGCGCGAATTCATCTCATAAGCGCGCTGCGCGGTGATCAGCGCCGTGATTTCCTGCACGACATTAACGTTGGATGTTTCGATGAAGCCCTGCAGCACCTGGCCATAGCCAGCCGCGCCAGGCACGCTCTGCTGTGCATCGCCAGACCCAGGTGTGGCCAGGAAAAGGTTTTCACCAATGGCTTCCAGGCCACCTTCATTGGCGAAGATCGCAAGCTGCAACTGCCCGACATTCTGGGGCTGCACCTGGCCATCAATCTTTGCCAGCACCTCACCCGTCGCGTTGATGGTGACATCACGCGCCGCCGGTGGAATGGTGATGGCCGGCTGTACGGTGAAGCCTTCTGCGGTCACGATCGTACCCTCAGCCGAAAGCCCAAAGGTGCCATCGCGCGTATAGGCGGTTTCGCCAGAAGGCATCAGCACTTGGAAATAGCCATTGCCGCGGATCGCGACATCGAACCGGTTTTCGGTCTGTTGCAGATTTCCCTGTTCGCTGATGCGATAGACCGCTGCCGTGCGCACACCCAAGCCAAGCTGCGCGCCAGAAGGCAGCAGCGTGCCGGTATCGGCGCTTTGTGATCCGGTACGGCGCAGGTTCTGATAAATCAGGTCCTGGAATTCCGCCCGGCGCCGCTTGAAGCCGGTGGTCGAAATATTGGCGATATTGTTCGAGATGACTTCGATATTGGTCTGCTGGGCCTGCATGCCCGTGGCGGCGATTTGCAAGGAACGCATGGTCGGTTTTTCCTACTCTGTCTTATGAGGACCGGCGGCGCATGATGCGCTCGACCGAATTGGTGATGCGTTCACCTTCACGTTCAGTGAACTGGCTGGCGTATTGAAATTCGCGCATTTCTGCGGTCAGGCGCGTCATTTCCATGATTGGCGAGACATTGCTGCCCTCAAGCGCGCCTTGCACCACCTTGGGGCGCTCAACCGGGACGGGCGCTTCATTCTTGGCGTCAAACAGGCGATTGCCCTCAGCCACCAAATTCTGCGGGTTCTGGAAGCGCACCAATTGAAGTGTGGCTACCGGGCCGTTCTCGCTCTGGATTACGCCAGTCTTGGTGATTTCGATCTGGGTGTCCTGGGCCGAAAAGGCAATCGGCCGATCCCGGCTATCCAGCACCGCATTGCCTTCCTGGTCCACCAGCCGGCCATTGGCGCCAATGGAAAATCGCCCGGCGCGGGTGTAACGCTCACCTTTGGAGGTTTCCACCACGAAGAAGCCTTCACCATCAATGGCTACATCCAGCTTATTGCCGGTTGTCTGTAGCGGCCCAGGCGCCATATCACGCCAGGTCGCTCTGTCCTGGGGGAAGGACATGGAGGAATCCCCAGGCATCCCGCCCGCGCCGCGCAAGTTGACCATGACTTGGCCGAAAACCGGCCGCATGGCCCGAAAGCCGGGCGTATCCGCATTGGCGATGTTATGCGCCATGGCCTGGGTGGACCGTTCCTGGAGCGACAGGCGCGACATCAGGATATAGCCGGGCGAATCCATAGGGGCTCCCTCAATCGGGTCCAGAAAAAAGGACCCTTGGCAGTGAAATCCGAGGAACCGACGGAAAGGCCGGCTCGTAAAAAGCTTGGTGCAACCGGCGTGCCATCCTTTATAGTGGTTATTCAGGGCAGAACTTGCCGGTTGCAACCTTTTTGGCCCGGCAAGCCCTGCCGCAAGGCTTCTTTAATGGGAGTCTGTCACAATGCGTCGTGAAGGAGACATGGATGTCAGGGCAAATTGAGGCCAGTGAAGAAGTACAGGGGGTCAAGAAGGGTGGGGGCAAGAAGAAGCTTCTGCTCCTCGCCTTGCCTGTGCTGCTGGTCGCGATCGGGGCCGGGCTTTGGTTCGGTGGTATTTTGCCGCCACTACTCGGTATGGGCGCGCCCGCTGCCACGGCCGAACGCGAACCTGGGCCGCGTACTGTAGCTTTCTTGGACATGCCGGAGATTGTTACCAATCTGAACGCGCCTGGGCGCCGCGCCGTTTACGTCAAGCTGCGCAGCAAGCTTGAATTGGCCCGGCCAGAGGATGGCGCCGCCGTTCAGGCTTCCATGCCGCGGCTGATGGACCTTTTCCAAACCTATCTCAGGGAAGTCCGGCCCGAAGAATTGCGTGGGTCGGCCGGCACACAGCGCCTGCGCGAAGAATTAGTCGCCCGCGCCAATATCGCGGTCGCCCAAGCCGGCCGCGGAGACGCACAGCAGATCCGCGTCAATGACGTGCTCTTCATAGAGATTTTGGTCCAATGAGCGGCACGGGCGAAGAAGAAGACCTCGCTGCAGCCTGGGGGGCTGCGCTTGAGGAAGAATCATCCACCGAAGCGCAGGCCGCGCCGGCAGTCGCTGCGGATGCGGCGCGCGTGCTCAATCAGGCGGAAATTGACAGCCTTTTGGGTTTCGGCGTCGGCCCCGCGCGTGAGGCCGAGGAAAGCGGCATCCAGCGGATCATTTCCTCTGGCCTGATTTCCTATGAACGCCTGCCGATGCTGGAGATTGTGTTTGACCGGCTGGTCAGGCTCATGTCCACGACGCTGCGCAATTTTACCTCCGACAATGTGGATGTCTCCATTGACGGCATTGTCTCGCTCCGTTTCGGGGATTACCTGAATTCGGTCCCGCTGCCCGCCATGCTGGGCGTCACGCGGGCCGATGAATGGGATAATTACGGTCTGGCGGTGGTTGATTCCGCCCTGATTTATTCAGTGGTTGACGTTTTGCTGGGGGGGCGGCGTGGCACGGCCGCGATGCGCATTGAAGGCCGGCCCTATACCACCATTGAGCGCACCCTGGTGGAGCGGCTGGTCAATGTGGTGCTGGATGACCTGACGGCGGCCTTTGAACCGCTCTGCCCGGTGCATTTCCGCTTTGAACGGCTTGAAGTGAACCCGCGTTTTGCCGTGATCAGCCGGCCATCCAATG
Organism: Roseomonas sp.; assembly: GCA_020249505.1. Classification (GTDB taxonomy): domain Bacteria; phylum Pseudomonadota; class Alphaproteobacteria; order Acetobacterales; family Acetobacteraceae; genus Neoroseomonas. Next base: position 144,983 of record JADCFN010000016.1, read on the forward strand.
CCTGCGTGCTGGTGCGCCTGCGCGTGGATATGGAAGATCGCGGTGGCAAGCTTGAGATCCTGCTGCCCTACGCCACCCTGGAGCCCGTCCGCGAATTACTGCTGCAGCAATTCATGGGCGAGAAATTCGGCCGCGACAGCATCTGGGAAACCCATTTGGCCGAAGAACTGCGCCATACCGATATCGGACTGGATGTGGTGCTGGATGAGCAGATGCTGCCGCTATCCACGATCCTTAATCTTAAGGTCGGGGATCAGATAGCGCTTGGCGTGCCGCCAGGGGCGCCGGTCAGGCTACGCTGCGGCGATGTGCCGCTTTTTGAAGGGGAGATGGGCCGCAAGGGTCAGCGCCTGGCTGTGCGCATTGATCGAGAAGTTGAACGTCGGAAGGGAGCTTCGTCATGATGTCATTCTCATGGCTCGAATGGGTCCTGCAGGTGACCCTGCTGGTGCTTCTTGGCGCCGCTATTCCCTTCGCCATCCGGCTTGAGCGGGCCTTGCGTGAGATTCGCAAGGACCGCGCCGCCATGGAATCCAGCGCACAAGGCCTATCGGAAGCGGCGGCAGCGGCGGAATCCGCTATCCTGCGGCTGCGCGCCACAGCCGAACTCGCCGGCCGGCAGGTGCAGGAACGCGTCACCACGGCGGAACCGCTGCGCGATGATTTGCGCTTCCTGATCGAACGCGCCGAATCCCTGGCGGATCGGCTTGAGGCCCTGGTCCGCGTTGGCCGACCCATGGCCAGCCCTGAACCACCACCCGCTCCAGCCGCGACCCGTCCGATGCGGGAACCGCCGAGTGACGCCGGCCCACTGCGGAGCCAAGCGGAACGCGATTTGCTCCGTGCCCTCTCCATCGGTACCGGAAAGGGGGCCCGCTGATGTTCAAACCGCGCCTTTTGCCCTTGGCGATTATCGCCATGGGTAGCTTATTCCTTGTAAAATCTGAAAATGTCATTCGCCCGCTGCTGCGCGGCGAACCCTCCCCCGCGCCGGCAGTGGCACCCTTACGGGCGGCAGAAATTGCCCCCCCGCTTACCGTCGCCCCGGAACCGACCCGCCCCCCTGGCGGCTTTCAGCGCCTTGGTGACAGGCCGGAAGGTGGGCTGGCAGATGCGCCTAACCCCATCACCCAGGCCGAGCGTGCTCTGCTTGAGCAGCTTCGCGCGCGGCGGGCAGAGCTTGAGGCGCGGGAACAGACCATCGCTTCCCGCGAATTGGTCCTTGCGGCGGCAGAACGCCGCCTGGGGCAGCGTATCGAAGAACTGACGCAGCTTCAGCAACGCCTTGAGGGCATGGAGCGGACCCGCAATGAGCGTGAGGAAGCCGGCTGGCGTGGCCTGGTTCGTACCTACGAAAATATGCGCCCCCGCGAAGCGGCCGCGATTTTCGAGGAATTGGAATTACCCGTAGTGATCCAGATTCTGGACCGCATGGGTGAGCGGAAAATGGCACCGGTGATCGGTGCGATGCGGCCCGAAAAGGCCCGGGTTCTCACCGCCGAATTGGCGAGACACCGGGCCAATCGGCCGGGAAGCGAGTAGGCCGAATGATCCGGTCGGCAAACGGTGGAGAACCATGGATAAGAACATCAATGTCCTGATTGTGGACGACTATCGGACGATGCTGCGCATCATCCGCAACCTTCTGAAGCAGCTTGAATTCAACAATGTTGATGAAGCTGTGGATGGGCAGGAAGCTTTGGCCAAGCTGCGCGCGGGCAATTTTGGGCTCGTGATCAGCGATTGGAACATGGCGCCCATGACCGGGCTTGACCTGCTCAAGGAAGTGCGGGCTGATCAGCGTCTGAAGAACATGCCCTTCATCATGATCACCGCCGAAAGCAAGACCGAGAATGTCGTCGCTGCCAAGCAGGCAGGCGTTTCGAATTACATCGTAAAGCCGTTCAACGCTGAAACGCTCCGCGAAAAGATCGAAAAGGTGCTGGTCCATGCCTGACGGAACCCCCCAAGGGCCGGAAGGTGACCGGATCGAAGCGACCGTGCGCGCCGTGTTGGCGACCATGGCGGGCGATCTGACGGCCAAGGAATCAGCCCTGCTCGCCGAATTGGAAGGGCTGGGGCGCACCATCGCCCGCGCCAAGGCTGAGATCGCTGCCCTCAAGGTCGAAGATATCCGCGATGCGCATATCCCCTCGGCCACCGATGAGCTGGACGCCATTGTTGAGCATACGGCGCATGCCACCAATGAAATCCTGGATTGCTGCGAAACGCTTGAGCAAATGCAGTCCGAACTTTCGGGCGAAGCTGCCGATAAGTTGCAAGGGGCGGTCACTCGGATATACGAAGCCTGTTCCTTTCAGGACATCACGGGTCAGCGGATCGGCAAGGTTGTGACAGCGCTCAAGGCCATTGAAGGCCGGATTTCGACGATTGTTTCCGCGGCCAGCGGTATGCCTGGGCCGGAAGCAGCGCCTGCTCCGGTTGCCCAACCGCGCGATGAAAAGCGCACCGAGGGCGAAAAACTGGCCAATGGCCCGCAGCTTCCGGGTGCCGGCGTTTCGCAAAGCGAAATTGACCGGCTTTTGGCGAGCTTCGATTGATGCGCCTTGTGGGTGTCTTGCTGCTGATCTGGTTTGCCTTGGGCGTTCCGGCCATGGCGCAGCAGGCACCCACGGTTGGCTTTCGCGTTGGCACCCATCCAACTTACGGACGGGTGGTGATGGATTGGCCCGAACCGGTGACCTATCGGGCGGAGGAAACCGGCAACCGCCTGATCCTCCGCTTTGATACGCCAGCGCGGTTCGATCTTTCCGGTGCGCTGCGGCTGCCCAGGAATGTTGAAAGCCTTTCGGCGATTGATGGTGGGATCATCGTCCAAGCCCCTGCTGGGACGCGGTTTCGACACTCTCGCCTGGGTAACCGCGTGGTCATTGATGTGCTCGATGGGGCCGAAGCAAGCGCTACCTCCACGCAGGCTGCGGGTGGCACATCATCAGCCGCGACTGCCGCCCCGCAGCGCCCGGCGCCAGCACCAACAGCGGCACCGCCGGCAGCGCAAGCTGGTGCCGCAACACCCCCCGCCACACCGCCGCGGCCCATAACCGCGCCACCTGCCGCGCCAGCCGCGCGACCGCCGCCCACAGCACCGCCTCCACGAGAGGCTGCGCCTCCGACAAGCCAGGCTGCCACCGCATCCGCCCCGGCCCCTCCCGCGGCGGATGTTTCGCGTCCCGGACCTGGGGCCGATGCGGACGCGTCACCCCAGGTTGCACCGCCCCCGACCCCATCTACACCAGCAGTAACAGCACCCCCAGCGCCCACGGCACCGCAGCCCGCCCCGTCACAGGCGCAGCCCGCCCCGGTGACGCGCCCGCTGGTGGTGGTGCCGCCACGGCGCACCACACCGGTCGGGCTTATTGCCGAAGGACGCGCCATTTCTCTTGATCTTGGCGCTGAAACCTCTGCCGCCATCTTCCGTCACGGCGATTGGGTGATTGCCGTCTTTGACCGACCTGAGGCGTTGGACCTCTCGCAACTGCAGGGCAGCGCCATTTTCCGCAGCATGGAAGCACGCCAAACCGGCGATGCCACTATCCTGCAAATGCGCCTTGCCCCACCCGGCACGCTCCGCCCAAGGCGAGAGGGCAATGCCTGGGTGATGGAAGCCTTCCGCGATGCGGTGGACGCCAACCGGGCGCTCACCGCCATCACGCCGGAACTGGATCAGGGGCCGCCTGCCCGCCTGGTGCTGCGCGCGGCACGGCCGGGGCGTAGCGTGACCGTGCTTGATCCCGAAACGGGCAGCCCGCTTCTGGTCGGCACCCTGCGCGAAGCCGGGCAGGCGGTTGCGATTGGTCGGCGCCAGCCGGAATTCCAATTGCTCCCCGCCATGTTGGGTGTGGCCGTGCTGCCGCGCGGCGATAACATCCAACTCCGCGCGCTGAATGACCGTTTCATCCTGCAAGCGTCGGGCATGGATTCGCTTCGGCTTGGGGTTGACGCCGGCCGAGAGCCGCTGGCCGAGGCTGCAACGCTCAGCCGCATTATGGACCTGCCTTCAGCCTCAGCCGCCACGCTGCTCGAAAGAATGCGCACGGCTTCGGCCAATATCGCTGGGGCTGGCCCGCTTGGGCGGGCAGAGGCGCGGCGCCATGCGGCGGAAACACTGCTCGCGATGGGGATGCCGCAGGAAGCCCAGGCGATGGCAACGCTCGCTTTGCAGGAAGACCCGCGCGCGGGGGCCGATGCGCGGCTGGTGATGGTTCAGGCCGCCGCCGCCCTGGTCGCTGGGCGTGAGGCGGAGGCACGGCAACTTGAAAACCCGCAGCTTCCGTCGAGTGATGAAACCACGCTTTGGCGCGGTTTTCTGGCCGCTGCCCGGGGTGACCATGCTGTGGCCGGCCCCGCCATCGCCGCCAGCCTACCACTCCTGTTGTCCTATCCCCGCCCCCTTGCCCAGCGGCTAGTCCCGATCGCCATGGAAAGCCTTGCCGCCGCGGGCGAAATTACGGCCGCAAACCGCCTTGCGGATGCAGACCCTGATAATCCCAGCCTGCATCTAGCCCGTGGCATGGTGGCGGAAGCCGATGGCCGGATCGATGATGCCTTGGCGGCTTATCGTCAGGCGATGCAGGGGCGGGATCGGCTGCGGCGCGCGCGCGCCATCCGCCGCAGCGTGGAATTGCGGCTGGCGGTTGGCCAGCTTGATGCTGCGGGTGCCATCGCCGAATTGGAGGCCGCGCTTTTTGCCTGGCGCGGCGATGCGGATGAGCTGAATGCCCGCATCCGGCTGGCAGAATTGCAGCGCGAAGCAGGGAATGGCCGCGGCGCTTTTGAATTGCTGCAGGAAACCCAGCGCTTCTTCCCGGAACGTGACAATGACCTGCGCCCGCATTTGCGCGCCGCTTTCGCTTCGGCGCTGCAAAGCGCGCCCCCCTTGAATGCTGCCGCTTTCTTTGACGCCCATCCGGAATTCCTGCCGGAGGATGAGGCGGGGATACGTTCCGTTCTGGTCCTGGCGGATCGGCTTGCCGCGCTTGACCTGGTTGACCGCGCCTCAGCCGTGCTGCGCGATGCTCTGGCGCGGCTGACGGACCCGGCGGCGCGCCGGCCGGTCAGCACGAAACTTGCCGCCATCCGTTTGGCCGAAGGCGATGCGCCGGGCACCTTGGCCGCCCTGGATGCGGCGACAGATGGCAATGGCCAGGAAGTTGAGCGCGCCATTCTACGCGGACGGGCCCTGGCGCGCGCCGGCAATCGCCGCCTTGCCGAAGGGGTGCTTTCCGAACTGGGCGATGATGGCGCTGAGGCTTTGGCCGAGATTCGTGCGGCAGCGCAGGATTGGCGCGGTGCCGCTTCCGCCATGATGCAACATTTAGACGCCAAGGTACCGCCGCCACCGGCGCCCTTAAACCCCACCATGCGGCGCGATTTGGCGCGCGCTGCGGCCTATGCCGCCATGGCCAATGATACTGCCACACTCGGTCAATTGCGCGACACCTATGGCGCCAGGATGCAGGGCGGGCCTTTGGCGGAGGCCTTCACGCTGCTCACCGGAGACTCTCTGCGCGGCGTGCAGGATTTGCCACGGCTCCAGCGCGAAATCAGCCAATTGCGCCTGCTGCCGGAAAGATTGGGTGGGCTGAATACGCCGGCGCCAGCTTCGGCAGCGGCGCCCGCGACGGCCCCGCCAAGGCGATAAAGATTTTGGCCCTTGCCGAAACTGGCAGGAAATTTCTGAGGCTCCCCCTGTAGATTTCCCTTGCGTCAGCGCCCCGCTTGTCCCATATGCCGAAAATGTTGACCCCGATCAGAATCCCCTGATCACCCTGGTCATCTGCTGGCTGGAAGGAGCCCTGCTATGGAAGCTCTCGTCCAACCGGGGATGGTTTCGGATTTGCCGAGCGACACCCGGAATACCGACGAAGACGTCTCGGCCCATGCCGAGAAGGATTATTTCGTTCAGCGTAACGGTGTGCGCTACGCCGGGACGCATCTGATCGTGGATTTGTGGGGGGCGACCAATCTGGACGACCCGAACCACATTGATGCGGTGCTGCGTGAAGGGGCGCTCGCCACCGGGGCGACGATCCTGCATGGGCATTTCCATCATTTTTCGCCCAATGGCGGTGTGTCTGGCGTGCTGGTGCTGGCGGAAAGCCATGTGTCCATCCACACTTGGCCGGAACGCGATTACGCGGCGCTGGATATCTTCGTCTGCGGCGATTGCGATCCCTATAAGGCGATCCCGGCGCTGAAGCGCGGCTTCCTGCCGGAACGCGTGCAGCTTGCCGAACATAAGCGCGGCCTGATCGGCTGATTGCTACTCATTGTCGTTTGGATGGGGCCGGGTGGCAGCGCCCGGCCTTTCTCATGAAAGGGTGCCACCATGGCGACCGATAGCTGGATCAATGAAACCCTCTACGCCGCTTGGGGCCAGCGCTTTCGTGTGAAGCGCGAATTGGCGCGCGTGCAATCGGCGTTTCAGGATATTGCGGTATTTGAAAGCGAAACCCATGGCCGGGTGATGCTGTTGGATGGCGTGGTGCAGATCACCGAAGGCGATGAATTCGTCTATCAGGAAATGATCACCCATGTGCCCATCCTGGCCCATGGCGCGGCCAAGCGCGTGCTGATTATTGGCGCGGGCGATGGTGGTGTGCTCAAGCGCGTGTTGCAGCATCGCGGCGTTGAAAAGGCCGTAATGGTGGAAATTGATGGCGAGGTCGTGCGGCTTTCCAAGGAATTCCTGCCATCCATTGGCGGCAATGCCTGGGCCGACCCGCGCGCCGAGGTGATTATCGGCGATGGCATTGATTATGTGCGCGTCGCGCCTGCGGAAAGCTTTGACGTCATTATCGTGGACAGCACGGACCCGATCGGCGTGGGCGAAGTGCTTTTCACCGATGAATTCTACGCCAATGCGGCGCGCATCCTCTCCCCGCGCGGCCTGATCGTCAATCAATGCGGCGTGCCCTTCATGCAGGCCGATGAATTGCACGAAACATCGCGCCGGAGGGCGAAATCCTTCCCGGATAATTGGGCCTATGTGGCGGCAGTGCCGACCTATGTTGGTGGCTTCATGACGCTTGGCTGGGCGGCCAAGGATGCGTGCTGCCGCGCGGTGGCGACCGATGAAATCCGCCGGCGTGCGCAGGCTTCCGGCATTCTGGGCACGACGCGCTATTGGACCCCAGAAATGCATACCGGCGCCTTCAACCTGCCGCCCTATATCGCGGAAAACCTGCCGGGCGCCTGAAACAGCGCCTAACGTTTCAGGAACAAGCGCGCGCCGGCGTCTGAGGGCGGATCGGCAACGATCCGCATCGCCAAAGGAGATTCTTCAACTCAGGTTGAAGCCCTGCACCAGGCTGCCCGAGACCAGGCGCCAGCCATCCACCAGCACGAAAAAGATCAGCTTGAAGGGCAGCGCCACAACCGATGGCGGCAGCATCATCATGCCAAGCGACATCAGAATGCTCGCAATCACCATATCAATGACCAGGAAGGGCAGGAAAAGCAGGAAGCCGATTTCAAAGGCGCGCTTCAATTCGCCCACAATGAAGGCCGGGATCAGGGCGCGCCAAGGCGTTTGCGCGGGGTCCGTCACAGCCTGAATATTGCCCAGATCCATGAACAGGATCAGGTCATCTTCGCGAATATTGGCGACCATGAACATGCGGAAGGGCTGCGCCGCCGCCTCCAACCCCGCCAATTCAGAAATCCGCCCCTCAGTCATCGGCACAATGCCCTGGCTCCAGGAAGCCTCAAACACCGGCTGCATCACAAAGAAGGTCAGGAATAAAGCCAGCCCAATCAGCACCGGATTGGGCGGAATACCTGGCGCGCCAATCGCACTACGCAACAGCGACAGCACAATCACAATACGCGCAAAAGCGGTCGCCATGACCAACAGGGAAGGTGCGAGTGACAGCAACCCGATCAGCGCGGTCAATTGCACAAGCCGCGCCGTAGCACCCGGCTGGCCGGTCTGGCCAAGGTCAATCGCAACACTCTGCGCCAGCGCCACACCTGCCGGCAGCGCCAGCACTGCGCATGCGGCAAGGACCCAAAAACCGGTTCTACGCATCATGATTTGGGCGGTTCCTCATTCCTGGGCGGCAGCCAGCCGAGGCAAAGATCCTGCGGCCCACCGGTCAATAGCAGTACTTCCCGCCCATCACAGCGCAGGATGATCACGCGCCGGCGCGCATCCAGCGCAAGCACCTCCTGCACTTTCAGCCGCTGCCCGGCGGTTTGCGGGGCAAGACCCGTCGCGCGCAGCAGGCGCGCCAACAGCAGGATTAGCCCCAGCACAAAAAGCAGCGCAAGACCAGCAGTGAGCAAATTGGCGAAGCTAAGGGTCATGGCCGGTCCGCTTGGCTGGCGGGCCTGGGCAGGGCCACTTGCAGCCTTTCAATCTGGGCGAGCAAGCCTTCCAACCCGCGGCGCAGCGCCGGGCCCATACTGGGCGGCGCCTGCTGCGCTGCGGCGCAAAGCCGAGCAATTTCGCCATCCAGCCCGGCAAGATCGAGCGCATAACCCTCGGCAAGACTTGCCTCCGCCTGGGTCAGGCTTTCCGCCATGGCCTTGATCGCGGCCAGGACCGCCATGCCATGGCGACCTGCCTCGGCGCCCAATATATCCTCGGATTGCGTGCTCACATGGCTATCCAACAGATTTTGTGCAAAAAAACCATTAGAAAATGTTGTAACGCGTCCCGTTTTAACGCATTTTGGCCCGCAACGTGCAAGGATAGAAACATGGACCCGACCAAGACCGGCCCGATCGCCCTTGCCGAACAGCGGATGCGCTGGACGGAAGCGCGCCAGCGCGTGCTGGCGCAGAATATCGCCAATGCGGATACGCCGAATTACCGGCCCTCAGACATGCAGCCCTTTTCCAAGGTGCTTTCTGGGAAGCTCGCGGAAAGGCAATTGGTGGCAACCAATGCCAACCATTTGCAGGGCTCCCGTAACCAGGATCCGCGGGCCTTAAAGGAACGCATTTCGGCCAATCGTGACTCAAGCGGAAATGCGGTTTCACTTGAGCGGGAAGCGCTCAGGGTTGCTGATACAGATTCGGCCCATGCAACGGCCCTTTCGGTGCGGCGTCGCTACATGAGCATGTTCATGACCGCCCTTGGGCGGAATCAAGGGTAAGAAGGGCGCTGAGCCATGGAACTTGATCGCGCAATTCGTATCGCAGCCGCCGGGATGGATGTGCAATCCGCGCGGCTTCGCGTGGTGGCGGAAAACCTGGCCAATCGGGACACCACGTCCGAAATGGCCGGCGGTGATCCCTTCCGCCGCAAGACAGTGACCTTTGCAAACCGCTTCAACCGTGCGCTTGGCGCCAATATCGTCCAGGTTGCCCGTGTGGGTACCTCGAAGGGCGAATTTCCAACGCGCCATGACCCGACCCATCCGGCGGCCAATGCGCAAGGCTATGTGAAGACACCCAACGTGAATTCCACCATCGAAGTCATGGATATGCGCGAAGCACAGCGGAGCTACAGCGCCAATCTGTCGGTCATTGAAGTTTCCCGCGGCATGTTGACCCGCACTATTGAGGCGATGCGCTGATGCCCTTGCCCCTGACCCCTGGCGGTGCAGCCGCTGCCTATCGGGCCAATATGGCGGCCCCTTCCGCCGCTTCTGCCGCGACTGGCGGGGGTGAGACCGCAAGCTTTGGCGAAGCCCTTTCCCGTGCCGTGCAAAACGCTGTCAGTACCAGCCGAGAGGCTGAGGTCGCTTCTGCCCGTGGCCTGATGGGGGAAGGCAGCGTCACTGATCTGGTTGTCGCGGTGGGCCGCGCGGAACTCACTTTGCAAACGGCGGTCGCGGTGCGCGATCGCGTGGTTGCGGCCTATCAGGAAGTGATGCGCATGCCGATCTGACGCCGCCTTGGCGTTCAGGATGCATCGGGAAAGGCAGGGCGATGGGCGGCATCGCTGAGGCAAGCCGGGAAGCGCTCTGGGTCACGCTGCAAATCGGTGGGCCTTTGCTCATTCTTTTGCTCGTTGTGGGGCTTGTCGTGGCCATCTTTCAGGCGCTGACCCAGGTGAATGAGGCTAGCCTTTCCTTCCTGCCGAAAATGGCTGCGCTGGCGGTCGCCCTCATCCTGCTGACGCCCTTCTTCACGGGCGTGTTGCGCGGCTATGCGCAAGCCCTGTTTGAGATGATCATCCAGGTCGGGTCGAGGCCCTAGTGGTGCGATTCATGCCAAGCTTCCCCGATCCAAGCCTGCGCCCGCGCACCACTAGCCGTATATTTGGTGGGCCGATTCACGCTGCTGTCGGGAACCGCCAGCAGCGATCGGGCCACTAGTGGTGCGATTCATGCCAAGCTTCCCCGATCCAAGCCTGCGCCCGCGCACCACTAGCC
>JADCFN010000017.1 GCA_020249505.1 Roseomonas sp.
AGCCAAGCGAAATAGAGCGTTATTTCATTGCTATGTTCAGCAGGGTTTGATCATGATGTGAGGGCCAAATGGCATCATCATTCGGCCCTCGCTTTGCCTTATCGGCTGCGCTTTTTGCTGCGTTTGGCGGCGGCCTGGCCGGCTGCGTAGGCTTCCGCGAGCGAGTTGCGGATGGACCAGACTGCGACATCGTGGAAATCGAGCGCGTCGCGGTTTCTGGTCTCCAGCGTTTCCACCGAGGGCATGTGCCGCTTGGCGATTTCCAGGAAAAGCTGGTTGGTTGAAAGGGTGTCGTTCATCTTGGTCTCCTTGCTGTGGCGCTGGGGAGTTTCCCTGCGCCTGAGGGACCATTCGCGCTGTAGCGGGGGACGAGCCAAGCAAGAATGAGCGTAATTTCGTTGCTATGATTGGCGAGTTGCAATCATGATCTATTGATCGCGCGCGCTGCAGTGATATCCGCGAAGGTTCGGTCCTCGCCATCCAGTATCGCGGGCTGGCCCGTCATCGCCTCAAACCGCGCAATCGCCACATCGCAATAGCCAGCGTCAATTTCCATCGCGTAGCAGATGCGCTCGGCAGTCTCGGCCGCGATGATCGCCGTGCCGCTGCCACAGAAGGGTTCGTAAATCACATCGCCGGGTTCGCTATTGTTCAGCATCGGGCGCCGCATGCATTCGACTGGCTTCTGCGTGCCATGCACCGTCGCCATATCCTCATCGCCGGCACCAATCGGCCATAGCGTTGTCTGATCGCGCGCGCCTTGCCAATGACCGGTGGCACCCTTGCGGACTCCATAAATGCACGGCTCATGCTGCCAGTGATAATCGCCACGCCCTAGCACAAGGCGCGGCTTGGCCCAGACAATTTGGCTGCGCACGACAAAGCCCGCCGCTTCCAGGCTTTCGATCACCGTGCGCGCATGCACGCCAGCGTGCCAGATATAGGCGACATCGCCGGGGAACAGCGCCCAGGCTTCGCGCCAATCAGCACGATCATCATTGGCAACCTTGCCGGTGCGTGCGGTGGCCGAGACACCGGCTTCGTTGCGCCAGGCGGGATCGTAGCCAACCCCGTAGGGCGGGTCGCTCACCATCAAATGCGGCTTCGCGCCAGCGAGTAGTTTCAGCACATCGGCACGATTGGTGGCATCGCCACAGAGCAGCCGGTGGCGACCGAGGCGCCAGAGATCGCCGGGGCGCGTGATGGGCTGCGCGGGTGGTTCCGGGGCCGGCGCATCGGGATCACCTTGCGCTGGCGCGTCACCATTGGCGCCGATGCTGGCCAGCAAATCCTCCAACGCTTCGGGGGAAAAGCCCAGCACCTCCAAATCCACCGCTGCCTCATCGCGGATGCGCGCGATCTCAGCCGCCAGCAGCGCCTCGTCCCAACCGGAATTCAGCGCGATCTGATTATCCGCGAGCCGCAACGCGCGCGCCTGGGGTTCGGTGAGATGTGCCAGCCGAATGGCGGGAACGCTGGCCATACCCAGCCGCTTGGCCGCCATGACGCGGCCATGGCCCGCGACGAGTACGCCCGCACCATCCACCAATACCGGATTCACAAAGCCGAATTCGGCTATCGAGGAGGCAATCTGCGCTACCTGCGCTGGCGAATGCGTGCGCGCATTCTCGGCATAAGGCACCAGCACCGCGACCGGCAGCGAGACAACGGCAAGCTCAGGCTGCATCGGAAAGTGCCCCTTGGCGCGCTGCTGCTACCACGTCGTAATCGCGCCCATCGCCCGCCAGCATCACCCGCTGATCCGGATAGAGCATCCGCCAGCGCGCAATCGCCAAATCCACATAGGCGGGCGCCAATTCAATGCCGCGCACAATGCGGTCCGTGCGTTCCCCTGCAATCAGCGTCGTGCCGCTACCCGCGAAGGGCTCAAACACCACCTCGCCAGCCTCGGTGTAGGCGCGCATCAGGAAATCCGGCAGCGCCACCGGAAACACCGCCGGATGTTCCGTCTCGATCCCGCGTCCCTTGTGGCGGGTGATGCGCAGCACCGCGTCAGGGATACGCATGTCCTGCACCGGCTGGCCGATATGCGTGTAGGCCTTCATTTCACCATCGGCTGCGCGCAGCCCGCTGCCCTTGTTCGGCGTGCCGGCCCATTTGCAGGGGATGATTTTGTTCGCCTGCCGCGCCATGCGGTTGAAGTGAAACACCAACTCGAAGGCCGGGGCCAAACGCCCGTTCCAATCGCCCGGCAATCCCGGCCCTTGGTCCCAGGTGTAAAGCCCAAAGCGGCGCCAGCCGCGCGCGCGCATCCATTCCAGCCAGCCTTCCCAGTAGGGCTGCCATTCATTCTCGCGATGGATCAGGCCGAGATTGATCAGCGCCTGGCCATCCGGCCGCAGTGCCGCGTCCAGATGCTGAAACACGCCCTGCATCAGCGCATCCCAATCGGAAACGCCACCAGTCGTGTAAGCCCGCTGGTTGCCATAGGGGGGCGAAGTGAACAGCATCGCCGCACGATCGCTTCCCATCACGCGCGCGACCGCCGCCGCGTCGGTGCTGTCCCCGCACAGCAGCCGATGCGCGCCAAGCAACCACAGATCGCCAGGGCGGGAGACCGCCTGGCGCGGTGCCTCGGGCTCTGCATCGGCGGGATCGTCAGCATCTTCGCCAATCGCCGGCGTGGCAGGGTTCTCGGCGGTGTCTGCGGGCAGGGCTTCGGGCGCATCGCCGTCGGACACGGCATCTCCAGCCGCCGCGAGGATGCCCGCAAGTTCATCCGCCGAGAAACCAAGCGCGGCCAGGTCAATCTCCGCCGCCTGGACGCTCGCCAGCGCATCACGCAGCAGCGCCTGGTCCCAGGTGGCGTTCTCTGCGATGCGATTATCAGCAAGCCGCAGCGCTTCCTTTTGCGCAGGTGCGAGGTGCCGCAGCACAATCACCGGCACCTTGGCGATGCCGAGCGCTTCCGCCGCCGCCAAGCGGCCATGGCCCGCGATCACCACGCCATCCTCGTCGACCAGCAGTGGGTTGGTGAAGCCGAAGGCCTGCATGCTGGCCATGATTTGCGCGAGCTGTGCGGCGTCATGCACGCGCGCATTGCCGGTATGCGGTCGCAGCGATGCAATCGCGCGGAGTTGGATCCGCTCGGCCATCCAGGGAAGCGTCATGGGGGGTATCCGGGAAGGGTTGGGCGGGGATGCGCGGTGCTATGCGCTGAGGTTTGCAGCTAAGCTGCTGAAATCACGCCGAAAGGGTGCAAACCATGCGGGGGCTGGGTGCAAACCAGGTGCAAACCAGGTGCAAACCAGGTGCAAACCTTAGGGGCCTAGGTTTGCACCTAAGTCATTGAATTCACGTTGCTATAGTGCAAACTGCAACCCATATTTTTATTCTGACGCTAGAGGGGTGGGGCGCTTCCGCCCCCCGCATACGACATGGCCAGGAAGGAACCATGTAATCAGAAACATTGTTATTGGAGGTTAGATCTTGACTTTGCGTTCTCTCGTTACCTACTCTCCAATTTTCGTTCCGTTCTTCGATCTACTGCCTGCCGGCGTCACCGCCGCTCAACACAATTTCTCGACCTTCACGAGGTATATCACTTTCGTTTTACGCGCCGGAAGGGGGAGAATTGTAACAGAGAATGCGCGCCGCAATTCCCCCCATTCACAGCACATCAAGCGGCGTGCGAACGCGGCAACAGACCGAAGTGATTTGCCAAAATTCCAAGCGCAGCAACAAGAATTCCGCAGGCAATGGGTGCTGAGACGAGCCGCCCATTCCAGCCTTGCTGCGCCGACCATGCACGCAGTGACACCTCAAGCCCGACCACGTGCCACGCAATCGAACCGCTAGGGCTGTCAATGCCGCCCAGCACATCGAGTGCATTCAAAACGCGACGCCGCGCATCAAGTTGACTGACCGAAAGCCAATCGCCCGATGATGCTGCAACACGAACGTATTGCGACGTCGCAATACTATCTAGTGCAGCACTACGAAAGAGCGTGCGAAAGATACAGCCCGCTTCATGCATCTCTCGTGAGATACTGCCATGCGCGAGCATTTGCGAGAGCGTGTCGACAACCTTTCGCTGCATGATCGGCGTGCCGGTCTCCGGATCTGCTGCGCGAATCGCTGCGCCGATATCGCCATGCTGCAAGCGCCATTTCGATGGCGCTGACAAATCCTCACGCGCCTTGGCGGGATGTTTGGTCTTGCGTTTAGCGGCCATGGTTGTTTCCTCCATTGCGTCGCCCCCAGCGACGATTGGCTTCGTTGGTGATGGCTTGGCGCAGCCATGGATCGGTGATGTCATCCACAACGATGCTGGCCACGCCATGCCGGTGCCAGGCGGCCGCGCGCATGGCGTTCAATTCGGCGTCGTTGGTTGTGCTGCGCAGGCGCGTGAGCGGGCTCTGCGCGAGCATTGGAGCACCGTGCAGGTTCATGCCCGGCCTCCCTCAGCGTCGGTGGCCCATAGCAGCAGGGCCAGCGCATCGGCTTCGTTGTCATCAGCCGGCGCAAAGCCGCGTGCCCGCATGGCAGCGATCATGGCCGCCTTGTCGGCGTTGCCCTTGCCGGTCGCGTAGCGCTTGATCGTGCCGACCGGGACGCCCTGGTAGGCGATAGCGCGTTCCTCGCACCACGCCGAAAGATGGGCCAGAAAGCCGCCGTAGAGGTGTGCGGCGTCAGTACCTGCATGGGCGCGCACTTCTTCGAACGCGATTTGAGACAATTCGCCGGCGAGGTGTGTGACCTCGGTCAGCCAGGCGCGAAAGCGGAGAAACCGCATGCCACCGCCCTCGAAGCGGCTGGGCCGAAAGGTCATGGTGCCAGAGGTGATCGCACCGTCGCCTGAGCGCAGCGCCCAGCCAGTGGTGGTACCGAGATCGAGCGCCAGGACGGCCCGTCGCGGTGCGGCGCCGACCTCGCGATCGGAAATGCTGGGCGGCCTGCTTGCCAGCGCCGCGGACATGGGGAGAGTCGAGAGAGCCATGATTGTCTCCTGATGGGGATGGTGGTGGTGAGGGCGGCGGCGGTGGGGTTCTTGGCGGAGCACACCGTCGCTGCCCGGCTTTGGGGATGGGGTGTTGGGAGGGGGACCTCGTGCGCGCGACCCAGCCCCCCGGGTGTGGTGTGCGCGCGCCTTTATTGGCGCGCACGCACACCCCCCGTAGGGGGGTGATGAAGCACCTAACTCCTCCAAATGCGAAAGTCTGTTGCTATGACTACAAAAAAGAGGAGTTAGGTGGGAAATTTGAGGAGTTAGGCACCTAACTCCTCTGTCCTCGCAAGTGATTGATTTCATGATTTTATTTTTCGGGAGGAGTGAGGAGTTAGGCCTAACTCCTCAGGAGTTAGGTCATTTTCGGGAGGAGTTAGGTCGTCCAAAAT
>JADCFN010000018.1 GCA_020249505.1 Roseomonas sp.
AGCGCCACCTTCGCCTTGAAGGAAGGGCTGTGGTTCCGGCGGGGTCGTCTCGTCATGGTGTCTCCTGTTCACGGCTTCATGCCGCAGTCAGGCAGAAAATACACTTATCCCAGATGTGCAGATTCCCCGAGCCAGCTCTTCAGGCAGAAACGGCAATTCAATTAACCACGACTGCCCGTGCGGGCGCCGCCGCGTCGTTCTGCCCAAGACCCCCAATGCCGGCCGTCGGTCGGCAATCCGCGGCCATCACAGGGGACCACATTGATGGCCGGAAAATCACTGACCAGCGCCATTGCGACGCCTCAGGGGCGGGAAAAGCCAGCAAGCTGGATGTCAAGTGTATTGCGGGTCGTTACCCGAACAATGCGCCCCCATTCGCCGGCATGGGCGGTCACGATTGGGCCGGCTTCATCACGGGTGAGACGCACAAGATCGCCGACTTCCGGGATCACGATCTGGGAGCCATCGGGCCGGGCGTCTATCCGCATGAGGATTTTCCTGTTCCATAGTGTTGCCGACAAAGCGGCTTCTCCAACGCAGTAAAAGCGACAAATCTCAAAAATCCGCTAATGGAAGGGGCGATAAAGTAGAAAAGAAAACCTTCTGGCGCCGAATCGGGGGATGGGTTATCAAGGTCGCCCATGACCCGGTTCGTATTCATCACCGGCGGCGTGGTCTCCTCACTCGGTAAGGGTATCGCTTCCGCTTCGCTCGGCGCGCTGTTGCAGGCGCGCGGTTATAAGGTTCGGCTGCGCAAGCTTGACCCCTACCTTAACGTCGATCCAGGGACGATGAGCCCCTATCAGCATGGGGAGGTTTTCGTCACCGATGATGGTGCGGAAACTGATCTTGATCTTGGCCATTATGAACGCTTCACCGGCGTGCATGCGCGCAAGGCCGATAATTGGACCACGGGGCGCATTTATTCGGATGTGATCGCGGCCGAGCGGCGCGGCGATTATCTGGGCGGGACGGTGCAGGTGATTCCGCATATCACCGACAAGATCAAGGAAGTGGTCCAGACCGAAACCGATGGTTATGATTTCGTGCTGGTTGAAGTGGGTGGCACGGTCGGCGATATTGAAAGCCTGCCCTTCCTGGAAGCCATTCGGCAAATGGGCAATGAGCTTGGCCCGCAGCGCAGCATTTTCATGCATCTGACGCTGGTGCCTTACATTCCATCAGCCGGGGAATTGAAGACCAAGCCAACCCAGCATAGCGTGAAGGAACTGCTCGGCCTTGGTATTCAACCGCAGATTTTGCTCTGCCGCTGTGATCGGCCGATCCCGGAAAATGAACGGCGCAAGATCGCGCTTTTCTGCAATGTGCGCCCCGAAAGCGTGATCCCTGCTTTGGATGCCAGCACGATTTACGAAGTGCCCTTGGCCTATCACGCCGAGGGGCTTGATGTGGAAGTGCTGCGCCATTTCGGCCTTTCCGCCTTTGGCGAGCCTGATATGTCGCGCTGGGAAAGAATTGTGAACGCGATCAAGGCGCCGGAAGGCGAGGTCAATATCGCGATTGTCGGCAAATACACCAATCTGTTGGATGCATATAAGTCGCTCTCGGAAGCCTTGGTGCATGGCGGCATTGCGCATCATGTGCGCGTGAAGCTCGATTGGGTGGATAGCCAAATCTTCGAAAATGACGCGGAAGCACTCGCCCGGCTGGAACATGTGCATGGCATTCTTGTGCCCGGCGGCTTTGGGGAACGTGGCACGGAAGGCAAGATTGAAGCGGTGCGCTTTGCGCGTGAACGCAAGCTGCCGTTTTTTGGCATTTGCTTTGGCATGCAGATGGCGGTGATTGAAGCGGCGCGCAATCTTGTTGGATTGAAGGGTGCGTCTTCCACCGAATTCGGCCCTTGTGCGGAACCGGTGGTTGGCCTGTTGACCGAATGGCAGCGCGGCAATGAGGTGGAGCGCCGCGATGCGAGTACCGATCTGGGCGGCACCATGCGGCTTGGCGTTTATCAGGCGCATCTTGCGGAAGGCTCACTCGTGCGCTGCGTCTATGGCGATCAGCCGGAAATCCAGGAACGGCATCGGCACCGTTATGAAGTGAACATCGCCTATCGTGATCGGCTTGAAGCGGCGGGTTTGCGCTTTTCTGGGCTTTCGCCGGATGGCGTGCTGCCGGAGATTGTCGAATATCCGGACCATCCCTGGTTCATCGGTGTGCAATATCACCCGGAATTGAAATCAAAGCCCTTTGATCCGCATCCGCTTTTTGCGGGCTTCATCGGCGCTGCGGTGCGTCAGGCGCGCTTGGTATGATGCGCCATGTGAAGGCGGGCAGTGTCACCTTCGGCAATGATTTGCCGCTGGTGTTCATTTGCGGCCCCTGCCAGATTGAAAGCCGCGCCCATGCACTGGAAACCGCGGCTGCGCTCAAGGAAATCGCCGCATCCGCCGGCGTGCCGCTGATCTATAAATCATCCTTCGACAAGGCCAATCGCACCAGTGTTTCCGCCGCGCGCGGCATTGGCATGACCGAGGGCCTCGCCATTCTGGCTGAAGTGCGCGAGAAAACCGGGCTGCCGGTGCTGACCGATGTGCATGCGCCGGAACAATGCGCGCCAAGCGCGGAAGCGGTGGATGTGCTGCAAATCCCGGCCTTTCTCTGCCGGCAGACGGATTTGCTGCTTGCCGCGGGCGCAACAGGCCGCGTGATCAATGTGAAAAAGGGGCAGTTCCTGGCACCCTGGGATATGAAGAATGTCGCGGCGAAAATCGCGAGCACGGGCAATCACAATGTCCTGCTCTGCGAACGCGGTGCTTCCTTTGGCTATAATACGCTGGTGTCCGATATGCGGGCTTTGCCGATCATGGCGGAGACTGGCTATCCGGTAGTGTTTGACGCGACGCATTCCGTGCAGCAGCCAGGCGGACAAGGGACCTCAAGCGGCGGTCAGCGCGAATTTGCGCCGGTGCTAGCGCGCGCTGCCGTGGCGGTGGGTGTCGCGGCGGTTTTCATCGAAACCCACGCAGACCCGGATCACGCGCCATCCGATGGGCCGAATATGATCCCGCTGCGGGAGATGCCGGCGCTGATCGCACGTCTCAAGGCGTTTGACCGGCTGGCGAAGAGCGGCTGAAACTTATCCGCCGCATCAGCCCATCACGCTTGATGAATTGGTGCCAAAGCGCGGCGGCGACGTGAAAGGCAACCAGCGAGAGCAAGGCATAGGCCGCCAATTCATGCACTTCCTTGATGCTGCGCGACAAGGCGCGATTGGCCGCGAGCGGAGAGGCAATGCTGAAGAAGCCAAACTCCAGCCCCCGCCCACGCAAGAAAAGCGTCGCGAGGCCAAGCAAGGGCACCATAGCCATCAACGCATAAAGCCCAAGATGCGCGAGCTTCGCCAGGCGCTGCTGCTGCGCTGTCATGGCGGAAGGCATCGCCGGCGCGCGACTGACCAAGCGCCAGAGTATCCGCAACGCCAGCAGCACCACCACAACAGCGCCCACGCTATTATGCGAGGTCTTGATCAAATCCCGAAAGGCGCCGCGCGGCAGATCATCGGCAATCAGGATGCTTGCTGCGGCATAGAAAATAAGCGCCGCCATTACCCAATGGAACAGGATTGCAAGGCGATCATAACGGGCGCGGTCCATGGCAGCTTCCTTCACAAAAACGGCGCCTGCCTAGGCCGATGTCGCGCAGCCTGCCATGATCAGGATCAAACCCCGCCTGCGCGCCGCGCCGGTTCCCGGCTGAGGCCCCTTGCTGCCAGCGCCGCCAGATATTCCGCCCAGCGGCTTTCCTGTTCCTCACCCAACTTGCGCAGATATTCCCAGGTAAAAATCCCCGTATCATGCAAATCATCAAAGCTGATCCGCAGCGCATAATGGCCAACCTGTTCCAGACCGATAATGCCAACATGGCACCGCCCCGCCACAATCACCTTCTGCCCTGGGCCATGGCCCTGTACTTCGGCACTCGGGCTTTCCACGCGTAAATATTCAGCTGGCAGCACAAAACGCATGCCATCGGCAAAGGCAATCTCCAGGATTTTTTCCGCCTTGCGCAGGCGGATTTCAGAAGGTGCGCTCATGCGTCCAATTTGCGCGCCTCATCCGGCAGCATGATCGGAATGCCATCACGCACCGGATAGGCCAGGCCCGCGCTATCGCTGATCAATTCGCCCTTGTCGCGGTCATAGCGGAGCGGCTTTTTGGTCACGGGGCAGACCAGGATTTCAAGCAGCTTGGGGTCAAGCGCGCCGCCTTTTAGTTGCGTTTCGGTCACGGATAAATTCCCTTCATCAACTGAGGCTGCCCGGGTTCGGCATATTGGCCGCTGCCCCCATGCGCAGCAGCGTCACCAGCATCTCGGCCCGGGCTGATCCTTCGGCGGCTTCCAGCAGCGCCTGTTTTTCCGGTGGATCAAAGGGGCAGACCATTGCGAGCATCGTCACCAACAGCGCATCGGGCGTTTGTTCCACCGCATCCCAATTCGCCTCAATCCCACGCGTCTGGAAATAGGGCTTGAGCGCCCCAAGCAAAGCCGGGCGATCCAGCGGCGGCGGTTCCGCTTCCAGCAAGTCCGTCACGAAATCCGTATAATCCGCGCGTACACGCCGATAACCGCCGGCGGCCTGCGGCAATTCCTCCGTAATGCGAAACCGCGTCACGCCGATCAGCGTAATCAACAGCCGCCCATCATCGGTTTCGCTGAAGGATGAAAGCCGCCCGAGGCAGCCGATGCGGTAAAGCCCTGGGCCTGTCGCGCCCGTCTTGCCGCGCGCATCGGGTTGTACCATGCCGAAAAGTCGGCCCTGGCCCAGCGCATCCTGCGTCATCGCCAGATAGCGCGGCTCGAAAATATTGAGCGGCAGGCGCCCGCGCGGCAGCAGCAAGGCCCCCGTCAGGGGGAAGACTGCAATCTCGCTTGGCAAATCCGCCAAGCGCGGGCTGAAGGGTTGCATGATGCGTGGTGCCGCCGGCCTTAACGGAACAGCACAGAAGAAAGCTTGCGCCGCCCGGCGACACTCGCCGCATCGCCAAAGCCCCAGGCTTCGAAGAATTTCAGCAATTGCTTGCGCGCCGCTTCCTCATTCCAAGCGCGGTCGCGCTTGATGGCTTCAATCAGCGCATCCACTGCGCCGGCGCGGTCATCCATGGCGTTCAGCGCAACCGCCAGATCAATCCGCGCGGCATGATCATTGGGGTCAGCGGCCAGGCGCGCTTCAAATTCGGCGAGCTTGGCGCGGGCTTCGCGCCCTTCGGCAGCCAATTCAAGCGCGCTGCGGATGGACGCAATCTCGGCATGGTTGCGGAGCTTCTCTGGCACGCTTTCAATCACCTGCAAAGCCTGTTCTTCCTGCCCGAGTGTCATCAGGCAGCGCGCAACGCCGGCCATGGCTTCGGCGTTTTCCGGTTCCTGCTGCGCCAAAGCGCCGAATAATTGCAGCGCCGTGGTGGCATCGCCTTCTTCCAGCGCGGCCTTGGCTTCGCCGAGCAGATCAGCCGTCGGCATTTGCCCGCCCGCCTGCTTGAGCAAGCCTTCAATGAAGCGCTTCACTTCCGATTCCGGCAGCGCGCCCTGGAACAGATCCAGGATCTGCCCCTTCCAGAAGGCGACGACGGTGGGCACGGATTGCAGCGGCAGGCCCATTTGCACGAGCTGCTGCACAAGGCCGCGATTCTTATCAATATCAATCTTTACCAGCCGCACGCGGCCACCGGCAGCGTTCACCACCTTTTCCAGCGCCGGCGTCAATTGCTTGCAGGGCCCGCACCAGGTGGCCCAGAAATCCACCAGCACCGGCACATCATTGGATGCCTGCACCACATCCTGCATGAAGGTGGTCTGGTCACCATCCTTGATGGCGCTGGCAGCGGCGCCCTGCGGCGGGCGAGAGGGGTCGAAGATCACTTCCATTGGGGCAAATCCTGGTCTTGTTGCCCCATAAATGCGCCCTATTGCCGCAGAAGCAAGTCACCCCGGCGTGGTTCAGGCGCCATCCAGTTCCAGCAGCCGGGTTTCATGCCCTAGCCCGGCCAGAAAGCCTAGCAAATCCTGGGGTGCAAGCCCGGTGGAAGCCGTATTGACCAAGGGGTGCACCCAAATCACCGGATGGCGCATCAGCCCCGCATCCATGACAAAGCGAATCCGGGCTGGCGGCGTATTCACCAGGCCAAAGGGCGTGACCGAGCCAGGTGTCAGGCCCAGGATTGTCAGCAATTCCTCGGCACTGCCCATGGAGACCTTGCCGGCTTCCGCCATACGGGCGAGCGCATTGATGGAAACCTGGCGGGATTCCTCAAGCGTTGCCAGCAGGAAGGGGCCATCGCCCTTGGCTGGGCGCAGGAACAGATTTTTCGTATGCCCGCCCGGCAGCGTTCCGCGCAAATCCTGGCTTTCGGCAACGGTGAAGACCGCCGGGTGATGGCGTGTTTCCGTGGCAATGCCGGCGGCTTTAAGCCGGGCGAGCAAGTTTTCCGGCGTCTCTGGCATCAATCAAGCTTGATGTTGTTGGCGCGCACAACCTGGCCCCAGACCTCGATCTCATTATCCAGCCAGCGGCGGAAGGATTCCGGGCCCTCGGCGCGGTTTTCGCCGCCAATCGCGGTGATGCGCTCCGCTACGCTGGGCGCGGCCATGGCAGCGCGGAGATCACGCGAAAGACGTTCCACCATCGCGGGCGGGGTGGCGCCTTGCACCAGCACGCCCTGCCAGGTGCCGCTTTCAGCCGCCGGCCAGCCGAGTTCCTTGAAGGTTGGCACGTCCGGGAAATCAGGCAGGCGGCGCGGGCCGGTCACGGCGATGGGGCGCAATTGCCCCTGCTTGCAGAAGGGTGCGGTTGCGGTGGCGCCATTGATCAGCAATTGCGCTTCGCCCGTGGCCACGGCGGTGAGTGCCGCCGCCCCGCCGCGATAGGGCACTTGCGTCAGATCAGCGCCCCAATGCTGGGTCACCAGAAGCCCTGTCAAATGATTGCCCACACCAATTCCGGCATGGCCGACATTCACGCGCGTCGGATTGGCCTTGGCATAGGCCACCAATTCGGCGGGATTATTCACCGGCACGGAAGGATGCACCGCCAGGATATAGGGCGCGTAGATCAGCATCGTCACCGGCGCCAAATCCCGCTTCAGATCAAAGGGAAAGCGCGTATAGAGCGACGGCGCGGTGGCCAGTGTTGAAACATCAATGATCAGCATGGTGTGACCATCGGGCGGCGATTTCGCCACCAGATCAGCGCCAATATTCCCGCTGGCGCCGGTACGGTTTTCCACCACCACATTCTGGCCGAAGGATTTGGTGAGCTCTGGTGAAAGCAAGCGCGCTATGATGTCCGAGGTGCCGCCTGGGGCGAAGGGCACAATGAAGCGCACCGGCCGATCCAGATTCTGCGCCACAGCGGGCAAGGCAGCCAGGCTTGAAAGGGCAAGCGCGCCCTTCAGCGTGTCACGGCGATTCATGGGTTTCCTCCGGCGGTTTCAGGAAATGGTTGCGCTAATGCAAGCCCCTGTCCAGAGCCTTCAGTTCCGCGGGCAGGTCGCTAGCGCCACCTGGACAAAGCCGCGCATATCACTCGCCGTAATGGCAAGGTCCAGTTCCAGATTGCCGAGCGGGATGGTGAAGCGCTGCGGCAAGCCGGTCAGGTTCTCCGAGCGGCCATTCCAGGCGGTGGTGACCATCACATTGGCAAGCCGCGCCGCATCTTCTGTGCCGGCCGGCATGGCGGCGGTGATGCGCAGCAAGCCATCCAGGAAGCTGGTGCCTTCCTCCGCATTTGGCGTACCGCCAAACCGAATGGCGAAGCGGCGGATAATTGGGCGGCCTTCACAGCGGCGCGGATTATCGGCGGCGCGCAGCACCTCCATCAGCCGTTCCGGC
The DNA here is from genome assembly GCA_020249505.1 of Roseomonas sp. GTDB lineage: Bacteria > Pseudomonadota > Alphaproteobacteria > Acetobacterales > Acetobacteraceae > Neoroseomonas. The sequence continues at coordinate 7,849 of JADCFN010000018.1, forward strand.
GCTACACCAGCCGCGATACGTTGCGCGGCGGTGGCCAGCACATCCGTGAAGGGCGGGCGCGGCACTTCCTGATCATGGCGTGCGCGCCAGGTGCTGGCATCGGCGCGCGCTTGTTCAAGTTCAGCGATAAGCTTGGTTTTCTCGCCCGCCTCGGCGCTTTCGCGTTCCGCCGCCGCCGCCAGCCTTGCTTCAAGGGTGGTGACCTCGGCGCGTGCGATTTCCTCCGCGCCGCGATAGGCAATGACGCCAAAGCCCAGAAACACCAGCAAAAGCATGACGCCTTGGGACAGACGCCACAGCCAGCGCGTGGCGCGCTGGCGGCGTTCCCGGTTGCGTCTTCTGCCAAGCGCCATCGCGTTTCAGCCCTGCAGCAGCGCCCAGATGCGCGGCGGCGTGAGTGGCATTTGCACGCTATCCGCCACCGCACCGCGCCCATGCCGCGCCAGCGCATCCGAAACGGCATTCACCAGCGCCGGCGTGGCGCCAATGGTGCCGAGCTCCCCAACACCCTTCACGCCAAGCGGATTGGTGCGGCAAGGGATGGATTGATCAAGAAGCGTGGTCGCGGTGGGCAGCATATCCGCGCGCGGCATTGTGTAATCCATGAAGCTTGCGGTCAGCGGTTGGCCGGTGGAGGGGTCATAGATGACCGCCTCACATAATGCTTGGCCAATGCCTTGCAGCGCACCGCCCACCACCTGACCTTCCACGATCAAAGGGTTCACCACGCGCCCCGCATCATTGCTGGAAACATAAAGCGGAATGGCAACCTCACCCGTATCAGGGTCAATTTCCACTTCCGCGATATGGCAGCCATTGGGCCAGGTAGGGCCGGAAACAGAGCTGGTGGAATCAATGAAAATGCGGCCTTCCGGCTGCTTCGCTGCCAATTCAAAAAGCCCAATCCGCCGATCCGTGCCTGCCACCTGGAAGGCACCGGCCAGATATTCCAGATCAACCGGCGCCACTTCCAAAGCATCGGCGGCCAAGTCGCGCGCCTTGTCCACCGTTTTGTCGGCGGCGACCTTCACTGCGGAACCGGCGGTGAAAAGTGAGCGAGACCCCGCGCTGCCAAAGCCGCTGCCGCGATCAGAATCACCCATGACGATTTTGATGTTGTCGAGTTCGACACCAAAGACATCCACAGCAAGCTGCGCATAGCTGGTGGCGATGCCCTGACCCATGGCTTGCGTGGTGGCGTAGATTTCAATTTCGCGATTGGCCTTCACGGCGACGGTCACGCGTTCTTCAAACACATTCCCACCAGTCCATTCCAGAAAGGTCGCAATGCCGCGCCCACGAACCTTGCCTTCCTTGGCCGATTGCGCGGCGCGCGCGGCAAAGCCTTGCCAATCTGCGGCGACCAAGGCCTGGTCCATGATTTTTTCAAAACTGCCGCTGTCATAGCTTTGGCCCATGGCGTTCTTGTAGGGCATTTGCTCTGGCCGGATCATGTTCCGCCGGCGAAGTTCGGCGGGATCAAGCGCCAGCTTGCGTGCCGCCGCATCCATCAGCCGTTCGATGATATAGATGGCTTCCGGGCGCCCGGCACCACGATACGGGCCGGTGGGCGCCGTATTGGTCAGCACGGCGGTAAATTGGAAATCAATATTGGTGATGTCGTAAATGCTGGTCGAAACCCAAGGCCCGATCAGCAATTGAATGGCCACACCGGAATTACGCGTATAGCCGCCCATATTGGCCAGCGTGCGCACGCGAAGCCCGAGCACCTTGCCATCGGCATCCAGCGCCAATTCCGCCTTGCTATCCGTATCGCGGCCATGCAGCGCGGCGAGGAAATCTTCCATCCGCTCTGCCGCCCAGCGCACCGGGCGGCCCAGGCGCCGCGCGGCAAAGGCAACCACCGCATCTTCGGCATAAAGCCCGGTCTTCATGCCAAAGCCGCCACCAACATCGCCCACCAGCACGCGCACGCGATCGGTCGGAATATCCAGTACTTCCTTGCACAGCTGGTCACGAAAGCCTGATGGCATCTGCGTGCTCATGCGGATGGTGAAGCGGTCACTCGAACCATCATATTCGGCCAGCACCACGCGCGGTTCCATGGAAACCGGCGCCAGGCGCTGATTCACCAGATCAAGAGCCACAACATGCGCTGCCTTCGCGAAGGCAGCTTCCACCGCCGCCTGATCGCCATAGCGGGTCTCCGCGACGATGTTATTGCCGGCGGCGTGCCAAAGCTGCGGCGCGCCGGGGGCGATGGCCTGCCGCAGTTCCGTCACGGCGGGCAGCTCTTCGTAATGCACCATGATGGCTTCGGCTGCATCACGCGCCGCGGCGGCGCTTTCGGCGATGATGGCTGCGACGGGTTCGCCCACAAAACGCACCAACCCCTGCGCCAAGATCGGGCGCGGCGGCGCGGCTAGGTCTGACCCATCCGGGCGCTTGAAGGGCAGAGCGACGCCAAGGGATTTCAACCCCGCCGCCGCCACATCCTCACCGGTGAGGATCGCCGTCACACCCGGCATAGCGCGCGCGGCGCTGGCATCAATCGAGGCTATGCGCGCATGGGCATGGGGGGAGCGTAAAAACACCAGATGCGCCTGGCCCGGTAGCGCCTCATCATTGGTAAAGCGGCCCGCACCGGCCAGCAGCGGCCCATCTTCCAACCGCCGCACCGCCTGACCGCTGCCGAAGCGGCCCACCGTGTCATTCATGCCATCCATTGCCCTGCACCCATTCATCCCGGCGGGCGGATTTGCCCCTGCCTTTTCAAGGGTTCATCTGCGACGGAAAGGCTGGCGTATCAAGCCTCCCGCCTGCGCAGCAGCATGAAGATAACGCAGCAGATCAGGACCGCGACCACAAAGGTCATCAGCGCCGCGCCAATACCGCCGATGCTGGCCGCCACGCCGGACGCCGCCTGCATGATGGCAGCGCCACCGAAAAAGGCGACATTCATGGCCGAAAGCGCGCGTCCCACGCGCTCCGGCGGAGTGGCTGCGCGCACCAGGGCGAAGCAGATCACCTGGGTTGAGATCAACAGCCCAAACAGCGCCAGCAGCACCGCATCCGCCGCCACCGGCCAGGCAAGCGCGCCACCCAGCACCATCAGCGCGATAGCGGCCACCGCGCCGATATGCCCGCCCACGAGAATGCCGCTGCGATGTTTTTGATAGCGCCGTTCAAGAATGCCGGCGAGCAAAGGCCCAATGATCAGCGCAACCGTGCATAGCAACAGCACATGCCCCGCTTCCACGCGCGATAGCCCGCGTTCTTCCATAAGCCAAGGCCCACCCCAAAGACCGCGCACGCCAAGGACAACGGCGAAGGAAGTCCAGGCCATGACAATCGGCGCGCGTAATTCGCGCGAAAAGCCAAGCCGGATCACATCGCGTGCATCTTCGCGCAGGCTGCGGCGTGTTGCGGCATCTGGCGGCGTTTCACGCACCACAGACGCAACCGACAGGGCCGCAAAAACCGCCAGCCCTGCACAGGCGATGAAGCCCGCGCGCCAGCCGGAATATTCCACCAGAAATGCCAAAGGGCTCGCCGAAATCACCATGCCCGTATTGCCAACGGCCTGCACTATGCCGCCCCAAAGGCCGAAGCGCTGCGCCGGCATGTTTTTGGCGGCATAGGTAATGGGGCACATCAACATGCCCGAACAACCAATGCCCAAGACCATCTGCGCCACCAGCATGGACCAGGCGCTATCGGCATAGGCACCCAGCAGCGCGCCGATCGCGGCAATGGTCAGCAGGCAAAGCGCAGTTGGCTTCACGCCCCAGCGATCCAGCGCCACCCCCACGGGCAGCATGGCAAGCGCGAATGTCGCCGGAAAGGCGCCAGTCAGCGCGGCCAGGCCATCGGCAGTGATGCCAAGATCCCGTTGCAGCACATCGGCGGCAATCGCGGGCAGGGTGCGCACCGCATTCGAAAACACATGCCCCATCGTCAAGGCGATGATGGAAAGGGCGATAAGATTCATGGGGTGCGCGCGATCTTCAATTCCGGAACATCTTGCCGGGGTTCAAAATACCTTTGGGGTCAAGCGTTGCCTTCAGTGCGCGCATGACCGAAAGCGCCCCATCGCCATGTTCCTGTTCAAGGAATTCGCGCTTGCCAAGGCCAATGCCGTGTTCCCCGGAACAGGTGCCGCCAAACGCCAGGCCTTGCGCAACGATTTCTCGGTCCAGCGTCCAGGCCTTTTCCAGCGCGGCCTGGTCATTATCCGGAAACAGGATCAGGCAATGGAAATTGCCATCGCCGACATGGCCGACAATGCAGCTTGTCAGTCCCGATGCTTCGGCGGTTTCCTTCGCCTTCACCACCGCTTCTGTCAGGCGAGAGATGGGAACACAGACATCCGTGGTAATGCCGCGATGGCCGGGCTTCAGCGCAATCGCCGCCCAATAGGCATCATGCCGTGCCTTCCACAGCCGATTGCGTGTTTCCGGATCGGTTGCATATTCAAAGCTGGTGGCGCCGAAATCCCGCGCGACGGCTTCCACCGCTTCCGCCTGTTCCACCACACTGGCCGGCGAGCCATGAAATTCCAAAAATAGCGTTGTGGTCGCCTGAAACCCTTCCAGCTTGGAATAGCGGATGCAGGCTTCCATCTGATCCTCATCCAGCAATTCAATGCGCGCCACGGGAATGCCGCTTTGCATTACGGTGCTGACCGTTTCCACGGCAGCCGCCAGACTTGGGAATTGGCAGACCGCGGCACTGATCGCCTCAGGAATACCGTGCAGGCGCAGGCGAATTTTGGTGATGACGCCGAGCGTGCCTTCTGATCCGATGAAAAGCCTCGTCAGATCATAGCCATTGGCGGCCTTGCGCGTGCGCCCGCCGGTTTGAATAACGCGCCCATCCGCCAGCACCACTTCCAGCCCCAGCACATTTTCGCGAATGGTGCCGTAGCGCACCGCATTGGTGCCGGAAGCGCGCGTGGCGCACATGCCGCCAATGGTGCAATGGCTGCCGGGATCAACCGGAAAGAACAGCCCCTCGGCCCGCAGAAAATCATTCAGGGCCTGGCGCGTGACGCCGGGTTCGATCAGGCAATCCATATCCTCGGTGTTTAGTTCCAACACCGCCGTCATTTGCGAGAGATCGAGCGATATGCCGCCGCGCACCGGATTGACATGCCCTTCAAGCGATGTGCCGGCGCCGAAGGGCACCACCGGCACGCCATGCTGATGGCAAAGCGCCAGGATACGGCTCACTTCATCCGTCGTCTGCACGAACGCCACGGCATCGGGCAGCGTTGGCGGCGTGGTATCCTCACCCCGGCTATGCTGTTCGCGCATTGCCTGGGCGGTGCTGAGCCTTTCACCCAGAAAGCCGCGGATGCTGGCAATGACCTGTGCTATGGCGGGGGCGCTGGCATTCATGGTGTTTCCTCATCCCGCTTCAGCGGGCAGGTCAGGCAATGGGGGCCACCGCCGCCCGCTGTAAAGAGGGAAATTTCCGGATCAAGCACGGAAAGCCCCTCAGCGCGCAGCGCGGCGTTCAATCGGGTGGAAGCGCGCGCGGAAATGACGCGCCCATCGCCCAGGGCCAGGATATTGCAGCCAAGGCGCATGGCATCGTGATAGGGCACATCAAGGCAGCGAATGCCATGGGCGCCGAGCCAGGCAATAAGATCTGTGTCCAGCACATCAAGGCACGCCACCGCAAGGCCGGGTGCTGCCATGCAGAACAGTACATCCAGATGCAGGAAATGCTCATCGAAGCTTTCGATGCGCACCTCCCACCCTTCGGCCCGAAGCCAGCCGGCGAGTTGTTCGGCCCCCGCCAGATCGGTGCGCCCGCCGGATGCGCCAATCAGCGCAAGGCCCGGGCGGATGATATGGACATCACCGCCTTCGAGCGTGCCGGCCGAGGATTTGCGCCAGAATTGCCCGGCGTGGAAATCAATCAGCGCAGCATATTCGCCGCGCCTTTGCGGCCTTTCCAATTGGCAGAGCACCGCGCCCCAGGGCGTCAGAAAGGTCGAATCCCGCGTATAGACCATATAGGGAAGATGCGGTTCGGGCTGCAGCCGATGCACGCGCGCCCCCGCCTGTTCCAGCGCCTGCACCAATTCCCCATGCTGCGCCTTGAGCGCGAGGGATGAGGGCTGCTGCGCGCCATCCAGCGTGCGGCGGACGATGCTGTTGGTTGGGATCCAGCGGTAGTGATCCGGCGGGCAGACCAGCACATCCGTGAGCCGGCCGGTTTCCGAAGCGATATGCCAAGACGTCATGGCGCCAAACTGCCGCTTGCAGGCCAGCGCGTCCAGCGGGGCATCTTCCGGCGTGCCGCGATCTGGCCTAGCCTCATCTCCCTCAGCGTCCCCAAGGAGGAAACAGGGCAATGCCGAATAAGGTCAAACAGATGTGGAAGGCCGGCCAGGCCGTGGCCAATGGGTGGCTTGCCATCCCCAATGCCTTTTCGGCGGAAATGTTCGCCCAATCGGGCTGGGATAGCCTGACGGTGGATATGCAGCATGGCGTGCAGGATTACCTTTCCTGCGTGGCGTGCTTTCAGGGCATGCAGCCCCACCCCGTAACCCCCATGGTGCGCGTGCCGTGGAATGAACCGGGCATCATCGGCAAGGTGCTGGATGCCGGCGCCTATGGCGTGATCTGCCCCATGGTGAATACGCCCGAAGAAGCCCGCGCCCTGGTGCAATATTGCAAATACCCGCCGCATGGCACGCGTTCCAATGGCCCCATCCGCGCCGGGCTTTATGGCGAAGGCGGTTCCTATCAAAAGACCGCGAATGACGAAATCCTCGTCATTCCCATGATCGAAACCAAACAAGCCATTGAGAATATCGGCGCCATCCTGGATGTGCCGGGGATTGATGGCATTTATGTCGGGCCTTCGGATCTTTCCTTCTCCTACGGGTTGGAACCGAAGCTGGATGTGGAAGACCCCTTCATCCTGGGCATTTATGAAAAGCTGATCGCGGAATGCGGCAAGCGCGGCATCTCAGCCGGGCTGCATTGCGGATCTGCTGCCTATGCCAAGCGCATGATCAAAATGGGCTATAAGCTGGTGACCATCGCCAATGAAGTCGCCATCATGGTCAATGCAGCCAAGGCCATTGTGAAAGACATCAAGTCTGCCTGAGCATGGAACGAAGCAGCTTCCGCTACTTCTACCCCCTGAGCGTTCGCTACAATGAAGTGGATGCTCAGGGCATTGTCTTCAACGCGCATTACCTGACCTGGTATGATATGGCGGTATCCGCCTATATCCGTGCCGTCGGCTGGGATAATCGCGCTGAAATCAAGGCAAGCGGCGCGGATTTTCACGTTGTGCGCGCCCTTGTGGAATATAAGGTTGGCATTGGCCATGATGAGGAATTGGCGATTGGCGTGCGCACCACGCGGATTGGCAATTCTTCCATCGCCTTTCAGCCGGCGATTTTTCACGCCGATGGCGATAGGTTGCTCGCCACTGGTGAGATTGTTTGGGTCTGGACCGATCAGACAACCAAGCGCCCCATCCCCGTGCCGGATCGGCTACGCGCGCTGCTGACACGCTTTGATGCGGCGTGAGACTGGCGGGTTTTTCAACCGCCTTGAATGGGCTAGGCTGATCCTCAAGGAAACGCCAAGGCAAGAGTTACCATGAACCACATGACCAATAGCGCGCTCAGCACCGCAGCGGATGATGCGGCTTTGGTGAGCGCCTGGCTGCAACGCTTTGAGGCCGCGCTTACATCGGCTGATGCAGGGCGGCTCGCTGAGCTTTTTGCACCGGAAAGCCATTGGCGCGATCTGCTCGCCTTCACCTGGAATATCACGCCGCATGAGGGTGCCGCTGATATCGCGGCGGCGCTGGCAAAGGCCGCGCCTGCCACTGGCGCGCATGACTTTGCCCTGGCTGAAGGACGCACGCCGCCGCGGCGCGTCAAGCGTCTGGGCATTGAGGTGATCGAAGCGCTTTTCACCTTTGCAACACGGCTTGGTCGCGGCGATGGCGTGCTGCGCCTGCCGGCTGAAAACCCCGGCCAAGCCTGGGTGCTGCTGACAACGCTTGAAAAACTCACGGGATTTGAGGAAAAAACCGGCAAGCGCCGGCCTAGTGGAGAAGCCTATTCGCGCAATTTCGGCGGCGATAATTGGCTCGACCAACGCGAAAAGGCCGAAGCCTTCGCCAGCCGAGACCCGGTGGTGCTGGTGATTGGCGCGGGGCAGGCAGGGCTTGGCATCGCCGCGCGGCTTGGCCAGCTTGGGTTGGATACGCTGGTCGTCGAAAAGCACGGGCGCATCGGCGATAATTGGCGCAAGCGCTATCATTCCCTGGCGCTGCATAACCAGGTGCATGTGAACCACCTGCCCTATATGCAATTCCCGCCAACCTGGCCGAAATACATCCCGAAGGACATGCTGGCCAATTGGTTCGAACATTACGCCTGGGCGCTTGAGATCAATGTCTGGACCGGCACAGAATTCCTCGGCGGTTCTTACGATGAGAAGGCCAGGCATTGGCGCGTGCGGCTGCGCCGCGCTGATGGTTCCATCCGGGAAATGGCGCCGCGCCATGTGATTTTCGCCAATGGCGTCAGCGGCATTCCCAAAGTGCCGCATTTGCCGGGGCTCGATGCCTTCAAGGGTGATGTGATCCATTCCCACAGCTTCTCCAGCGGCGCGGCCTGGCGCGGCAAGAAGGCGCTGGTGCTTGGCACCGGCAATAGCGGGCATGATGTGGCGCAGGATCTGCACAGCCATGATGTTGCCACCACCATCATCCAGCGTGGGTCCACCACGGTCGTCAGCATAGACCCAAGTGCGAAGATGAATTACGCGCTTTATGATGAAGGCCCGTCTTTGAAAGATTGTGACCTGATCGCAACTTCCGGGACCTATCCGCTGATCATCCACGGCTATCAATTGGCCGTGCAGCGCATGGCGGAAATGGACAAGGATTTGATTGCGGGGCTGAAGGCACGCGGCTTCAAATATGATCTGGGTGAGGATGGCACCGGCCATCAAATGAAATACCGCAGGCGTGGTGGCGGCTATTACCTGGATGCCGGCTGTTCGGGCCTGATCATCAATGGCGATATCGGGCTGCTGCAATTTGACGATATCGCTGAATTCGTCGCGGAAGGCGCCAAGCTGAAGGATGGGCGCATCATCCCCGCCGATCTATTGGTGCTCGCGACCGGCTATTATACGCAGCAGGAATTGGTACGCCGTCTGATGGGCGATGCCATTGCCGATAAGGTCGGCCCCATCTGGGGTATCGGTGAGGATGGCGAATTGGCCAATATGTGGAAGCCCACCGCACAAGAAGGGCTGTGGTTCATGGCCGGCAGCCTGGCGCAATGCCGCATTTACTCAAAATATTTGGCGCTGCAGATCAAGGCGCGGGAAGAAGGCATGATCCCGCGCGGGGGTGCGGCCTAAACCACGCCCCCCGGATCGCAATTCGCGCCGCACAGCACAATGCCAATCCGCGCGCCAGCGGGCGCGCGCCAGGCGCCGGAAAGCAGCGCGGCCAGCGCCGCAGCGCCACCCGGTTCGGCCACGATGCGCAGCTTTTCCCACAACCATCGCCGCGCGGCGATGATCGCCTCATCCGGCAGCGTAACGCAGGTGGCGTTGGTGGCGCTGAGTACTTCAAAAGCGAGGCGCCCGGCGCGGCGTGCGCCCAGGCTATCGGCGGCAAGGCCGCCTACCGGCACATCCACCGGCGCGCCCGCTTTTTGCGCCATTGTCAGCGTCGCGCAGGAAGCGGGCTCCACCACCACAAGGCCGGCGCGCCCCGCATACCAAGCACCAATGCCGCCAAACAAACCACCACCGCCCGCCGCGATCAGCACATGCGTCAGGTCTGGCGCATCCTGTTCTAATTCCAGACCAATTGTGCCCTGGCCCGCCAGAACCTCATGCTGGTCATAGGCATGGACCAGCATGGCGCCGGTTTCCATCGCGCGGGTTTCGGATGCGATCCGCGCTTCCTCATAACTGGCACCCCCCACCACAAGCCGGGCGCCGAAGCCCTCAATCCGCGCGCGCTTCACGGCCGGCGTGGGCGCGGGGACGAAGATTTCCGAGGGCACACCAAGGCTTTGCGCCGCATACGCCACCGCCGCGCCGTGATTGCCGCCGGATGCCGCCACCACGCCCGCCGGTGGCACAGTATTCGACAGCAGCCGATTGAAGGCCCCGCGCGGCTTGAAGGACCCCGTCACTTGCAGTAATTCCAGCTTGAGCGTGACCGGGTGTTCCGTCCCCAATTCCTGCGGTGCGAGGCGGAGTACCGGGGTGCGCCGGATATGGGGGGCAATGCGCGCCACGGCGGCGCTGATCTCGCTTTTCTCAATCATGGGCCGAGCCTGCCCCGCCCGCCCCGCCCCGGCAAGCGCTTCCCGCGCCCTGGCCTTTCTGGCATTGTCCCATCAGGCAAAGGCGCCAGAGTGGGTGCCACCTCAGGAAGGGGCCGGCGCGATGGTGCCGGCGAAAAATGCTCATCCACGCAAGTGCAGCAGCTTGGGGGTCAGAGGCAGTGCTGTTTCGCGGCCCGTCAGGCGCGGGCAAATCCGATCTGGTGCTGCGCCTGATCGGGCGCGGCTGGCACTTGGTGGCGGATGATCAGGTGATGCTGGAAGGCTCGGCGGTTAGCGCGCCACCCGCCTTGCGCGGCATGCTGGAAATTCGCGGCCTTGGGATTTTTACCGCGCTGCCAGTGGCGGAAAATGCGCAGCTTCGCCTGGTGGTGGATTTGGCCGCGCAAGCCGATGTGCCGCGCCTGCCTGAGCCGGCCTTCTGGCAAGGCCCCGCCGGCGCGGTGCCGCGCATCACGCTGCACGCTTTTGAAGATTCTGCCTGCGACAAGGTGATTTACGCGCTTGGCGCCGCCACCGGGCGCCTGCACCAAAAGGCCGGGGCCTTCGCAGCATGACCAACGCGATGCGCGATATTGTCCTGGTCACCGGGCTTTCCGGCGCGGGCAAGGCTTCCATCCTGCGCGTGTTGGAGGATTTGGGGTTCGAGACAGTGGACAACCCGCCGATTTCCATCCTGGAATCGCTGGTGGGTGATGGTGTACTGCCACTCGCCGCCGGGATTGATGCGCGCACGCGCGATTTCGATGCTGCTGCTGTACTCCGCGTTTTGGAACGCTTGCGGCTGCGCTCCGACATCAATGTGTCACTGATTTTCGCAACCGCTGAGGATGAGGCGCTGCTCCGCCGCTACACCGAATCGCGCCGCCGCCATCCGCTGGCGCCAGGTGGCCCGATGGGATCGCGCGTGCTGGAAGGGATTGCGCGGGAAAAGGCGCTGCTGGAAGCGCTGCGCGATACCGCGGATCTCACGATTGATACCTCGGACCTGCCGCTGGCTGATCTGCGGCGCATCATTGAAGGGCGCTTTGCCCCGGATGCGGCGGCGGGACTCGCGGTTTCCGTGCTCTCCTTCGCCTATCCGAAGGGCCTGCCGCGGGAAGCGGATCTGGTTTTCGATGTGCGTTTTCTGCGCAACCCGCATTATGACCCGGTGCTGCGCCCCATGACCGGGCAAGCGGCGCCCGTTGCGGCCTTCATTGAAGCTGATCCGGATTTTTCGGCCTTTTGGCAGAGGTTACGGGATTTTCTTGAGCTTTTGCTGCCGCGTTACGCCGCCGAGGGGAAGAAATATTTCACCATCGCGCTGGGCTGCACCGGGGGCAAGCATCGGTCAGTCCTTGTCGCGGAACGCCTGGCAGGGCATCTTCGTGCATCCGGTTGGCGGGTAGATCTTGCCCATCGGGAATTGAAAATCGCCGGTGGACAGGCTAGCGCCGCCGGCTCTTCCTCTGCTGCGGGCCAGGGGGCCCTTTCGCAAGAATCATGATTGGTCTTGTTCTGGTTTCCCATGGCAGGTTGGCCGAAGAATTGCGGCTGGCGATGGAACATATTGTCGGGCCGCAGCAGGCGGTGGCGACAGTCTGCATCGGGCCCGATGATGATATGGAATTGCGTCGGCAGGATATTCGCAATTCCATCGCCAGCGTTGATCAGGGTGATGGTGTGGTGGTGCTGACGGATATGTATGGTGGCACGCCTTCAAACCTGGCCATGCAGATGGTAGAAAAAGGCAAGTCAGTGGAAGTGCTGGCGGGGGTGAACCTGCCTTTGCTGGTGAAGCTTGCGAAGATTCGCGGCAGTGAACCGCTGCATGAAGCGCTGGATCACGCCAAGGCCGCTGGCCGGAAGTATATCGCACTCGCGCGGGATGTCGCGGCCGCCAAGCAAAATGGCGGCGCCAAGGAATGAGCGACGCAGCCCCGGCCCCTTCTTCTGGCGGCATGGTACTGCGCCGCAGCGTTGTCATCCCGAATAGTCGTGGCTTGCATGCCCGCGCGGCGGCTAAATTGGTCGCCTTGGCAGAACGTTATTCAGCTTGTGTGAATGTATTGCGTGATGGGCAAAGCGTGCCGGCGGTTTCCATTATGGGGCTGATGATGCTGGGGGCCGGGCGCGGCGCTGAAATTGTGATCGAAGCGGAAGGCTGGGACGCCAAGGAAGCTTTGGACGCTGTGGCAGCTTTGGTTGAGGCGGGCTTCCATGAAGACTGAAACGCCCGCCCGCCCGCGCGCCAGCAAAACCCCGCGCCGGCGCGAAACGCAGCTTCGCGGCATTCCGGTTTCGCCCGGCATCGCCATCGGCCCCGCGTTTGACACAAGCGAAGCACCCGCCGAGGCGCCGCGCCGGCGCATCACGACGGAAGCGATTGAAGCTGAACGCCAGCGCCTGGCCGATGCGGTGGCGTTTTCGCGCAAGCAAGTCACCAAGCTGAAAACGCGCATCGCCATTCTGCCCGAAGAAGCGCAGGAAGAAATCGCGCCCTTGCTTGATGCGCATTTGCTTATGCTCGGCAATTCGCGGCTGATCCGCGGGGCGCGCAAACGGATTGAAACCGAATTGCTCGCCGCCGAGACCGCCATCACCGATGAGGCTGAGGGAATTGCGGAAACAATCCTAGCCGCCAAGGATGACGATCGCGCTGGGCTTTCGCGCCGTGCGACGGAAGTGCGCGATATCGCGCGGCGCGTCACGCGCAACCTGACCGCAACCCCCTTTCGCAGCCTGAAGAACCTGCCTGAAGGGTGCATCCTGATCGCCGAGGAACTGACACCTTCAGACGCCGCGCTATTGGACCCGGCACGTATTGCTGGTGTCGCGACAGATGAGGGTGGCGCGGATGGCCATACGGCGATCATGCTGCGCGCGCTTGGCATTCCTTCCGTGCTGGGCGTACCGGGACTGACGGAAACCGTGCGACGCAATGATCTGGTGGTGTTGGATGGTGCGGCGGGGAATATAGCCATCCATCCGGAAGCCGCGACGCTGACGGCGGCAAAGGAAAAACTGGCGGCCTATGCGCGGGAACGTGCGCGGCTTGGCCGGCTGCGGCGCCTGCCCGCCATCACCACCGATGGCGAAGCGGTAGAACTGCAGGCCAATCTGGAAATTCCCCAGGAATTGCCGTTGATCGCGCAGGCTGGCGCACAGGGGATTGGTTTGCTGCGCACCGAATTCCTGTTCATGAACCGCGAGGATTTGCCGGATGAGGAAGCGCAATGCGCGGCCTATCGGCAAATCCTGGAAGCCATGGGCCAGGACCCGGTGACCATTCGCGTGCTGGATTGGGGTGGGGAGAAGGATATCGCGGCCCTTGCCGAAGGTATTGCACCGACGCATGCCGGCGCTAATCCAGCGCTTGGGCTGCGCGGTATCAGGCTATTGCTGCGCCGGCCGGAATTGCTGGAAGTGCAATTCGCGGCGATTTTGCGCGTGGCGGCGGAATTGCCAGATGGCCAGGTGCGGCTTTTGTTACCGATGGTGACGATCCCGGAAGAGATGAAACAGGCGCGCGATATTTTTGACCGCGTCGCGCGGCGGCTCCGCCGACGGGGTGACAAGCTGCCGGATAAACTACCGCTGCTTGGTGCCATGATCGAAACGCCAGGTGCGGCGCTGGCGGCCGATGCAATTGCACTGGAAGCAGATTTCTTTTCAATCGGCAGCAATGATTTGGCGATGTACACACTTGCCGTTGATCGTGGTGATGCGGAAGTAGCACATCTTTATGACCCGCTGCACCCGGCCGTGCTGCGCCTGATGCAATTCGCCACCGAAGCCGCGCTTAGGCTGCGTATGCCGGTTTCGATTTGCGGGGAGATGGCCGGCAATCCGCAATTGATCCCGCTGCTGCTGGGGCTTGGCATTCGCAGTTTTTCGATGAATGCATCCGCCATTCCGCGCGTGAAGCAGGCGGTGCGCGGGCTTGATATCGGCGATTGCGCACGCTTTGCGCGCCGCGTGATGGAACAAAGCGACCCGGCACGCATCCGCGAATTGGTGGCGGGGTTTGCGGCTGGGGGCGGGTGAGAAAGCGTGGTTTTCCAAATTTAGCCTGAAAGCTGGGTCACCGCTAATGCGAGGCGTCGGTAGTCATCCATCTCATTATAAATTTGTGCCGAAATACGCACCCAAAGTCTACCGCCAAGCGCATTGACGGGCACATCAATGCGATGATCACGCCGTAGCTTGACCCGAAGCTCATCGGCAGAGCAATTGATGTTTGGCAATTGTACAAGGCGCATGGAGGTGACCGATGGCTCTGGTCCACCGACCCGCGTTTGCCAGATTTTGGCGAGGTACGCGCTAGCCTCCGCCGCAAGGGCGCTATTGCGCGACTTGATCTTATGATCGCCGAAGCTTTTTCGAAAAGCGATTGCCGCTGGGACGCAAAGATAAGCCGAAGGATCGCGTGTTCCGGTCCAGTCAAATTCAGCAATATAGCCAGAACCAAAGCCATGCGAGAGCACTGGCGGGTGCAGCCAGGCTTGATGTTCCCGGCGCGCCCAAAGAAAGGCAGCACCTTTGGGCGCCATTATCCATTTGTGGAAATTTCCGCAGTAGAAATCAGCACGCAGTTTTTCTACGGCAAGATCAATCTGTCCCGGCCCATGTGCGCCGTCCACCAAAACAAGGGTGCCAACAGCATGCGCAGCCGCAATCATGCGATCTATCGGCATCAGGAAGGCGGTGGCCGAGGTGATGTGGTCCAGCACTACAAGCCGGGTGCGTCCGCTAAGACCCTTTGTGAACGCAGCCAGGATCGCCTCATCATCCTGAGCCGGAAAGGGCAGCGTCACCTCGACCAGCTTGGCCCCACAACGCTGGACCGCGTGGCGGGCGATATTTTTCACGGCATTATAGGTCTGGTCATTGATCAGGATTTCGTCATCGGGCCCCAGCGCCAGGGAGCCAATGACGGCTTGAATGCCGCTTGTCGCATTATCCACAAAAACAATATTCTGAGCGCCAGCGTCGAGATATGCAGCAGCGTCTGCCGCGGCTGCCCGCAAGCGTTGGGATAATTGGGAAACAAAAAAATCGCCGATAGCGCGTTCCATCTCCTGCCGTATCTTATCTTGCGCGGCCAATACGGGCATGGGCGTGGCGCCAAAGCTGCCGTGATTAAGATGTGTCGTGCGCCAATCAAGCGCCCAGAAATGCCGAATGGATTTGCCAAACTCTGACATGGTGATGCCTTCAAGCCAAGCGATGGTTGGGTCAGATGTTGCGATCGCCTATTCGGATACATTATCGCTGGGGACATACGACGCACAAGCGTATTGATCATCGAGGAAACTCAAGACCTCAAAGCGCTGGATTTGACGAAAATTTCGAAAAAATAAAGCAAAAGACGCGCATGGCTCTATTGGTCAGGTCACTGCTGTCGGTTCCCGACAGCAGTGTGAATCGGCCCACTAAACATAGGGCTAGTGGTGCGTGGGGGCAGTTTCGTGTCGGGAAAGGCTGGCATGAATCTCGCCACCAAGCCAGGAATAAGCACATACTGGCCTGACTAAATACGTCTCTTGATCTGGGTTTTCATCAGAACTCAATCAAGTAACGGACGCAAATTGCTTTTTTCGTCCAGGCAAGCATATGGTCTGCCTCTCTAATGGTTTGAGTTGGCTATGAAGCTAAAGCGGTCTCTTAATACTCCATGGTGCGCCAGTCACGGGGCGGCGCAGATCAGGCGCAAAACCTGCTTGACGTGACGGCCTTACGCCGTAACAGTTGCACCATGCAGGCAGATCTTCTTTGCTATAATGGGTCGGTTTTCCCAGGCGTGGGCTTGGGGTTTTCCAATGCTCTTGCCATCCATTCTGGCCGCATCATCGCCCTGGGTGATGATGCGATGGGGATTGCCGGGCCTGACACTAAGCGCATTGATCTTGCCGGGCGTTCTGCCATCCCCGCCTTCAACGAAGCGCATATGCATCTGCTGCCCTATGGCCTTGGGTTGTCGCAGGTGAACCTTCGCGCTGAACAGGTGCGGAGCCTTGATGAGTTATTGACGCGCATCCGCACCGCCGCTTCTGATGCACCAAGGGGGGCTTGGATCCTGGGGCGTGGCTATGATCACGGAGCGCTTGATGTTGGGCGCCATCCCGATATGGCTGAGCTTGATAAAGCAGCGCCTGACAATCCGGTTTTTATCACGCGCACCTGTGGGCATATGGGTGTTGCCAATTCAGCGGCGATGCGCCTCGCGGGCATCGGGCACAACACGCCGGACCCGGAAGGGGGCGTGATTGAACGCAAAGCCGGCCGCCTGACCGGCTTGTTTCAGGAACGCGCCATGCGCCTGGTGCGGGATGTCATGCCACCGCCAAGCGAAGCGGAAATGGTGGATGCCATTGAACGCGCTTCATTGCATCTTGCATCACTTGGCTTCGCATCCGCAACGGATATGAATGTAGGCATGACCGCGGGCATGGCAGAAATTGACGCCTATGAAACAGCCAAGCGAAGCGGGCGCCTGCCGGTGCGCATGTGGCAGGTTCTGGCAGGCAATCCGGAAGGCATAGCCGCCGATGCCTGGGCCGCGGGGCTGCGCCCCATGGGGGGCGATGATTCACTCCGTTGGGGCGCCGTGAAAGTCTTCGCGGATGGTAGTGCCGGCGGGCTGACGGCGGCTTTTTTCGAACCCTATCTGGCATCTGCCGGTGGCGGCACCGGCGTATTCACCTTTCCTGATGAGACCATCCACGACTTGCTGAAACTTTATCATGAGCAGGGCTGGCAATTGGATATCCATGCCATCGGTGATGCCGCCATCGAGCAGGTTTTGCGTGGGATGGAGGCTGCAGATTCCGCCGCGCATCCCTTCACCGGTCGGCGTCATCGCATTGAACATTGCGGCTTTGTCACGCGTGATCAGCGGCGGCGCATGCTGGCGCGCGGGATTTTGCCTGTGCCGCAGCCGGTCTTCATGTATGAATTCGGCGATCTTTACGTGCGCAATCTTGGCATGACGCGTGCCGAAGCTGCCTATCCCATGAAAACCTGGCTGGATGAGGGCCATCACCCTGCGGCTTCTTCCGATTGTCCAGTTTCCACGGTGGATCCCTTCATCAATCTCTATACCATGCTGACGCGTCGCACGAATAAGGGCAGTGTGCTTGGTGAGGCGGAGCGTTTGACCCTTGCTGAAGCGCTGCACTGCTATAGCTGGTGCGGCGCCTATACCCAGTTTGCCGAAGATCGACGCGGTAACTTGGCCATAGGCATGCAAGCAGATGTGGCCATCCTGTCGCGCGATATCTTCACGCTGGATGCGGAGGAGATATTATCTGTACAGGTTGACGCCACCCTGCGCGATGGTGCGCCGATCTTTGATCGCCACGGAGCCTTCACCTGATGCTGCGCCATGCCCTGCATCGCCTGATCCTGGCCTTTCCGGTGATGTTTGGCGTTTTACTTATCGGCTTTTTGCTGATGCAGGTGGTGCCGACCGATCCCGCCACGGTGCGCGCCGGGCCAACCGCCACACCGGATGTGATTGCCGCCATCCGCGCTGATCTTGGCCTGGATGCGCCGCTGCATCACCAATTCGCACTTTATATGGGCCGGCTTCTTCAAGGTGATCTTGGTGTTTCGATCATCAATAATGTGCCTGTCACGCAAGAATTATCCGCAACCATCGGACCCACGCTGGAATTGATGGCGGCGAGCCTTTTCTGGTCAATTCCACTCGGCATTCTTCTCGGCACGCTTGCGGCTTATTGGCGCGGATCGCTCATGGACCGCTGCATCATGGCCGTGTCAGTTGCCGGCGTTTCGGTGCCGGTATTCTTTCTGGGTCTATTGTTGATCTGGTTCGTGGGCTTCCAATGGCAGCTTCTACCCTTTACCGGGCGCGGCGGACCGTTATGGACGCTTGATGGCATCAAGGCGATCATCCTGCCCGCCATCACGCTTGGCGGTGTTTTCATCGGGCCGGTTGCGCGCATGACCCGCACTGCCGTTCTGGATGTGCTGACCGCCGATCATGTCCGCACGGCACGCGCCAAGGGATTGACCGAAAGTTTGGTCGTGCTGCGCCATGCGTTACGCAATGCCCTGGTGCCCGTTGTCACGCTGATCGGGTTGCAAATTGGCTTTCTGCTGGGCGGCGCCGTTGTCACAGAAACCGTCTTCGCCTGGCCCGGTGTTGGTAGGCTGGCGGTCGGCGCCATCCTGTCTTCCGATTTTCCGACGGCACAGGGCACCATCATTGTGCTCTCGCTCGGCTTCATCGTGGTAAATCTTGTGGTGGATGTTCTTTACGCTGCGCTTGATCCAAGGATCCGTGAGGCATGAGTGCCGTGCAGGATATGGCGGAGGTGACCGCCCCTGAACGCCCGGGGCTTCTAGCCAGATTGCTGCGTGAACCGGCTGCTGCCTTTTCTTTGTTTCTTGTTGTGGCCTTACTTCTGGCGGCGATCTTCGCGCCTTTGCTGGCGCCAACTGATCCCTACGACAATGATCTTTCCAAGGCCATGCAACCGCCCGGCAGCCCTGGCTTGCCCTTGGGTGCGGATGCCCAGGGGCGCGATATGATCACGCGCTTGCTCTATGGTTTGCGTGTTTCGTTGTTGATGGGCTTCATCGCGGTGCTGCTTGGTGGCGGCTTTGGCGCGCTGATTGGATTTTTTGCTGCCTTTTATCAGCGCTGGCTTGATGCGCCGATCATGCGGTTGGTGGACATTATGCTTTCCTTTCCTGCCATCCTCGTGGGGTTGGCCATTGCGGCTATTTTCGGGCCGGGGATTTTTTCGGTGGTCTTGGCGCTTTCGGTAGCAACTGTCCCGCTGATGGCACGCATTGTGCGAGGCTCCGCCCTCGTCGTCATGCGGCTGGATTATATTGAGGCAGCGCGGGCAACCGGCATGACGGACGCGCGGTTGATCTGGCGGCATTTGGCGCCAAATTGTCTATCGGCGATCTTCGTCTTTGCAACCCTGCGCTTTGGTCAAGTTATCCTACTAGGATCCGCCCTTTCCTTCCTGGGACTTGGGGCACAACCACCGGTGCCAGAGCTGGGCGCCATGGCATCCGAAGGGCGCAACTTTCTGTTTTTCGCGCCCCATATCGCGGTGGTGCCCTGTGTCGTGATTTTCATTGTTGTACTGGCCTTCAATATTCTTGGGGATGCGCTGCGCGATGCGCTTGACCCAAGGCTGCGGCTTTGATCCTTCAACGCCTGATCGGGAGAGACGTGACATGAAGATGAAGCTTGGCTTTGCATTGCTCGCCTTGGCAGTCGCCTTGCCAGTGGCCAGCAGCCTGGCGCAAACAAATCCTCGCAATACGCTTGTGGTTTTGCGCGAAATAGATGCAGATCGCTACGATCCCGCGCGCTCTACCGCGCGGAGTGCCGGCGAATCCATCTATATGATGAGCGATACGCTGGTCGCGCTTGATTACGATATGAAGACCATTCGCCCGTTACTCGCGGAGCGTTGGGATATCAGCCCGGATGGCAAAACCTATACCTTCCATCTGCGCAAGGATGTCACCTTCTGCGATGGCCGGCCGATGACCGCGGATGATGTGGTCTATTCCATCAAGCGCTGGATTGACCCGGCCACGCGAAGCCCGGTGCGCTGGCGCGCCGGCCCGGTCAAGGAGATCCGCGCCCGTGATGCGCATACTGTGGAATATGAGCTGGAACAGCCTTTCGGTGAATTGCTCTATCAACTCAGCCTATTTTTTGCATCCATTGTGGACCGTAATACCGTTGAACGGCTTGGCGAGAATTTCGGTGTGCAGGGTTTCAATGGGACCGGTCCTTATTGTTGGGTAAGCTGGACCCCGCGCCAAGATTTGGTGCTGCAGCGTCATCCAAATTACCGCTGGGGCCCGGATTTTTATCAGAACGGCGCGCCACAAGTTGACCGGATCATCTGGCGTATTTCACCGGAAAGCCAAACGCGGCTTGCGGCGCTCCAGACCGGCCAGGGCGATGTGACGCAGTATATTCCCGCGATTGCGGTGGAGCAGCTTCGGCGTCAGCCCAATGTACGCATGTCAAAGCAGGATAATTACTTCTGGGATCATTTCCTGGGCTTCAAGGTGGATAAGCCGGTGGTGAGCGATCCCGCCATCCGTCGCGCCGTCAATTTGGCGGTCAATCGTGAAGCAATGGTGCGCGCGGTGTGGTTCGGCACAGCGGTTCCGGCCAATGCCTATTTGAACGCAGCCGTCACCGGTTTTGATGCAGAAGCAGCTAAGCTTGTGCCGCAATTCAACCCGGATCAGGCACGCCAGGTTCTTGAGGAAGCCGGTTGGCGCATGGGTGGCGATGGTGTGCGCGTAAAAGATGGCCAGCGTGCCAGCTTCCTTGTCTATGGGCTGCAAACCCAGGCGGGTCAGCAATATCTGCAAGCCGTCCAGGCAGATTTGCGCCGTATCGGCATTGAAATGCGCATTCAGCTTTGGGATGCAACGGTTGGCTGGGGGCGATTGGCGACGCAGGAATTTGATGCCTTCATCATGTCCTACCCGTATGTGACGGCGACTGACAGTTTCGCGCTCTATTTCGATAGCCGCAATCGCCCCACTCCCAATCGTATGAATTGGAGCGACCCGCGCACCGACGCCGCCTTGGATGAGGCTAAAACAGCCCTTGATCCTGCAGTGCGTGCTGCGGCCATTGGCCGAGCCCAGCGCATCATTGCGGAGAACAATGTTTGGGTGCCGATTGCACAGGAACAGCTTTGGGTGGCTTCCTCAAGCCGCACGGAAGGGGTGCGTGCCCATGGGATTTATGGTGTCGCGCTCTACAAGGGGCTCGATATCCGACTGACGCGCTGAAACCTGACGCGCCCTGCCCGCACGAATCAGGCAGGGCCGCGCAACGACATGAACCGGGAGAGTTACGCCATGCCAACTACACTGATTCGTAATGCTGATCTGATTGTCGCTTGGGATGCCACCGAAAAATCCCATACCTACCTGCCCGATGCAGATATGGCTTTCACTGATGGTGTACTGCGCTTTGTCGGCCGGCATTATGAAGGCCCGGCGGATGAGGTAATGGATGGCAAGGGTCTCATGATCATGCCGGGCCTGGTGAATATCCATTCCCATCCATCGAGCGAGCCGATGAATAAGGGTTTTCTGGATGAGATAGGCTCACCGGGTCTCTATAATTCCTCGCTTTATGAATACATGCCGATCTTCCGCGCGGATGCCGAAGCGGTACCGCATTGCGTGCGGGTCGCGCTTTCCGAATTGCTGCTTTCCGGTGTGACCACGCTTGCTGATCTTTCCATGGCGCATCCGGGCTGGCTTGATCTGCTCGCGGAAGCAGGCATGCGGGTATGTGTGGCGCCGATGTTCCGTTCTGCCCGTTGGTACACCAAGAATGGCCATGTGGTCGAATATGAGTGGGATGAAAAGGCCGGCGAAAAGGCGATGGAAGAAGCGCTGCGCTTGGTAGAGCGCGCCGAGCAGCATGAATGCGGCCGGCTTTTCGGTATGGTGGTGCCGGCGCAGATTGATACCTGCTCGGCTGGGCTTTTGAAGGATAGCCGGGCTGAGGCCAATAAACGCGGGCTTTCCTGGCAGGTGCATGCGGCGCAATCCGTTGTCGAATTCCACGAAATCACGCGCCGGCATGGCACAACGCCGATCGGCTGGCTTGATTCGCTCGCGCTTCTTGGGGAACGTGCGATCATCGGCCATGGGATTTTCCTGGATGACCACCCTTCCACGCACTGGCACACTGAAACCGATCTGAAGCGTCTGGCGGAGACGGGCACGACAGTCGCGCATTGCCCGACCGTTTTCGCGCGTCGCGGTATCGCTTTGCGTGATCTGGGGCGATACATGCGAAATGGCGTGAATATGGGGATCGGCACGGATACCTATCCGCATAACATGCTGGATGAAATGCGTCTGGCCGCGCATATCGCGCGCACCCAGGCGAATTCGCCGCGCACGCTGCGCACGACGGATTTATTCAATGCCGCGACGATTGGCGGCGCCACCGCGTTGGGGCGCGATGATATTGGCCGGCTTGCGGTGGGGTGCAAGGCGGATTTCTCCCTAGTGGATATCACCCATCCCATGATCCGCCCGGCCTATGACCCCATTCGCAGCCTGATCTATGCGGCGGGCGACCGCGCGCTGAAGGCCGTGTTCGTGGATGGCCGCAAGGTGGTGGAAAATGGCGAGGTGCTGACGATGGATTATCGCCAAGCAGCGGAACATTTGCACGAAGCGCAGCAGCGCGTGATTGCCAATGTGCCAAAGCAGGATTGGGCACATCGCCAGGCGGAACAGATTGCGCCGCCCACCTTCCATTGGTCCTGAAGCCTTCCGGCGCCGCGTCTCGATATGACTGAAACACCGCCATTACTGCGTATTGAGGGACTGCGCACCGTGTTCCGCAGCATGACGGGTGACATCCCCGCGGTTGACGGTGTGGATATTGAAGTTGCCAAGGGGCGTACCCTCGGGATTGTTGGGGAAAGCGGCTGTGGCAAATCGGTGTTGTCCTTATCCGTGATGCGTCTTGTTGCGCGGCCTGGGCGTATCGCAGAAGGCCGTATTGTTTTTGATGGGCGCGACCTGCTGGCGCTTGACGATACATCCATGCGCAATTTGCGCGGCGCCGATTTGGCGATGATTTTCCAGGAACCACTCACCAGCCTGAACCCCGTGCATAAGATAGGCTTTCAGATCACAGAAGCCATGCGCGCGCATGATCCAAAGGCGTCAGCGCATGAACTCAAACAACGGGCCATCGCGGCACTCAGGCGCGTCCGGATTCCAGCGCCGGAGCGCCGATTTGAGGAATATCCGCATCAGCTATCCGGTGGTATGCGTCAACGTGTGATGATTGCCATGGCGTTGTCTTGCCAGCCGAAGCTTCTCATCGCCGATGAGCCCACCACTGCCCTGGATGTGACCATACAAGCGCAAATTCTCGATCTGCTCAGGGAATTACAGACTGAGCTTGGCATGTCCATTATTCTGATCACGCATGATCTTGGTGTGATTGCTGAAATGGCCGATGAAGTTGCGGTGATGTATGCTGGACGCATTGTTGAACGCGCCCCCGCCCGCACGCTTTTTGAGGATCCACAGCACCCTTACACGATTGGTCTTCTTGGATCGGTCCCGCGCCTGGATGAGGAGCGTGAGACGCTTCTTGCCATTGAAGGCAGCGTACCGCCACCCTTTGCCCTGCCTGCCGGCTGCCGCTTTCATCCCCGCTGTCCTTTTGCGCAGGCTGCCTGCACCAGGGAAGTCCCGGCACTCAAGCCCTTGCAGCCAGGCCATGCTGTCGCGTGCTGGCGTATCCCGATCGAGGCTGCTGCTTCATGAACTCAGCGCCCCTACTTTCTGTCCGCGATCTCACGAAGCATTATCCAGTCCGCAAAGGAATGATTTTGGCCAAGCAGATTGGTGTCGTACGCGCGGTGGATGGTGTTTCCTTTGATGTTCATCGTGGTGAAACCCTGGCTTTGGTTGGGGAATCCGGTTGCGGAAAATCAACCACCGCACGGCTTGTGCTGCGCTTGATCGAACCAAGTGCGGGGTGCATCACTTTTGCCGGCAATGACATCACCAAAGTGAAGGGTGCTGCCCAGCGCGCTATGCGCAGGCACATGCAGATCATTTTCCAGGACCCCTTCGCGAGCCTGAACCCGCGCCTAACCGTTGTTGAGACATTGACAGAACCAATGCTTGTACATCGGATAGGCGATGACGCATCACGCCGTGCAAGGGCACTTGAGTTGTTGCGCCTGGTGGGGCTGCGTGATTTCCATGCGCAGCGCTACCCACATGAATTTTCTGGCGGTCAGCGGCAGCGTATCGGCATTGCGCGCGCACTCGCAGTGAACCCTGAACTTATCGTCTGCGACGAACCGGTCAGCGCCCTTGATGTTTCCATCCAAGCCCAGGTCATCAATCTGCTGAAGGGTCTTCAGGCGCGCTTTGGCCTATCCTATCTTTTCATTGCGCATGATCTTGCCGTGGTGAAGCATGTCGCCGACCGCATCGCGGTCATGTACCTTGGGCAGATTGTCGAGCTTGCACCCAAGCGTGCCTTGTTCGAGGCGCCGCAGCACCCCTATACGCGCGTGCTGCTGGCGGCCATCCCGCATCCTGATCCGCGACGCCGGGGGCAGGTGAAACCGCTGGAAGGTGATATACCAAGTCCGTTAAACCCTCCGCCCGGTTGTCGTTTTCATACGCGCTGCCCTTTCGCGCAGGATCGCTGCCGCGTCGAGATGCCAGAGCTCCGCTCGACAAGCGCTGGACATTTCGTGGCTTGTCATTTTACGGAATCCTTGCCTGTGGCATCATTGAACTATACATCCTTACTTTCTGATGCTGCCCAAAGGCGGCTTGCGCTTTACGCACAGACTGAAGCTGAGAAAAAGAAAAACGCTATAACGGCCTGATCAATGTCTCCACTGCAAGGCGAAAAGCGCGGATCATTGGCGTATTTCGGCGGCCGACTTGATAAGGGTTGGAGGCATCATCCCCGAGCCCAAAAATCACAGTGAGACTTCATGATGGGAGCTAAAGGTGAATCAAATGGGCATGATGGTACCGCTATAGAGGAGGTCGCGTTCAGATGAAATTATCTGAACGGGTGAAGATGCTCGAAAAAAAACGACCTAGGGCGGGTTGCGTGAACCCATGTGAACGCAACATGCTTTAATGGTGCCGTCGCTGCTGTCGGTTGACGACAGCAGTCTGAAGCGGCTCACCATAAATAGGGCTAGTGGTGCGCGCGGGCAGTTTTGAATCGGAAAAGGTTGGCATTAATCGTACCACTAAATCTTCTTGGAACCGCCGCGATCCGTAAACTGCAACGCTGCCAGCCTTGCATAAAGCCCGCCTTCAGCCAGCAGCGCCTCATGCGTGCCGGTCGCGATGATGCGGCCTGTATCCATCACCACAATCCGGTCCGCGCGCCGCACGGTCGCCAGCCGATGCGCTACCGTGATGCTGGTGCGTCCCTCGCAAAGCCGCGCGAGCGCCTGCTGAACCGCGAATTCGCTTTCGGCGTCCAAGGCGCTGGTTGCTTCATCCAGAAGCAATACTGCGGGGTCGCGCAGGATCGCGCGCGCAATCGCCAAGCGTTGGCGCTGCCCGCCGGAAAGGGTCACACCACGCGTGCCCAGTTCGGTGGCAAAGCCCAGCGGCAGGGCCGCGATGAATTCCGCCGCCGCGGCGGCCTCGGCGGCTGCCGCCACTTCCGCATCACTCGCATCGGGCCGGCCGAGCCGGATGTTTTCGGCGATGCTGGCGCTGAAAATCACTGGCTCCTGCGGCACGAGCCCGAGGCGCGACCGCAGCGCGCGCGGATCAAGCCGCGTAATCTCGACCCCATCCAGGAGGATGCGCCCCGCGCTTGGGTCATAGAAGCGCAGCAGCAGGGATAGCACGGATGTCTTGCCGGCGCCTGAGGGACCAACCAGCGCAATCGCCTCCCCCGGTTCCACGGCCAGGCTGAAATCGCTAAGTGCCGCGCTATCGGGCCTGGTCGGGTAGCGCAACGTAACCGCTTCAAACACCACGCGGCCTTGCGCGGGCGGCAGGGGAACCGGATTGGCTGGGGCGGCGATGGCGGGTGCGATGGCCAGCACCTCACCAAGCCTGTCAGCCGCCGCTGCGGCGCGCTGGATCTCGCCCCATAATTCGCTGACCGTGGCGCCGGAGGAGGCCATGAGCACTGCAAAAAAGACAAAGGCGGTCAGCTCCCCGCCCGAAATCCGCCCTTCAATGACATCGCGCCCGCCCACCCAAAGGCTGAAGGTAATGGCGCCGAAGCCAAGCAAAATCACCGCCAGGATCAGCAGGCTGCGGGAGAATACGCGCCGGAGTGCCGCACGCACCGCTTCTTCCGATCCCACGGCAAAGCGCGCCCGCGCGCGATCTTCCTGCGTGAAAGCCTGAATGGCGCGAATGCCGCCAAGCGTTTCCTCTGCTTGTGCGGCCAGATCACCGATCCGCTCCTGCGCTGCCTTGGAAAGTCGCCTTTCGCGCCGACCAAAAAATATCAGCGGCAGCACCACCACAGGCAGGATCAACGCAATCAGCGCTGCAAGTTTCGGGCTGGTCAGTACCAGCATCAAAAATGCACCGATACCTGTGATGGCTTGGCGCACCCCCATGGAAATGGCCGAACCAATCAGCGATTGCAGCAGGCCAACATCCGCCGTCAGCCGCGACATGACATCGCCGATGCGCGCCGTTTCAAAGTAACTCGGCGAAAGCCCGGTCACATGATTGAAAAAACGCTGACGCAAATCCGCCGCCACGCGTTCGCCCAACCAGGACACCAGATAAAATCGCGTGGTAGTGGTGATGGCCAAGGCAGTGACCAAAGCGCCCATCACCAGCGCAGCCCGGTCCAAGGCGCCTGGCCCGCCGGCAAAGCCATCATCAATCAGATGCTTAAGACCCTGGCCGAGCGCGAGTGTCAGCCCCGCCGCCAGCAACAACGCCGCAATCGCAGCAAGAACGCGCGGCCAATAGGGCTTCAGTAGAGGCAATAGCAGCCCAAGGGTGGCAAGGCTCGCGCGCGGTGCGGGCGTCACGTCTCAGAAAAACCTAAACGTGCTGCCCACCATTGATGTGAATCTCCGCGCCATTCACATAGGAAGACGCCTCGGTACACAGGAAATAAATGGCCTGCGCCACTTCCTCTGGCCGGCCAAGCCTGCGCATCGGGATTTGTTCCTGCACGATCTTGTCCGTCCCTGGGGACAGGATGGAGGTATCAATCTCCCCCGGTGAGATCGCGTTCACCCGCACGCCGCGCGGGGCGAAATCCGCCGCCATTTCGCGCGTAAGTGCAGCGAGCGCTGCCTTGGATGTGGAATAGGCCGCGCCTGCAAAAGGATGCACCCGCCCACCGGCGATGGAGGTAACGTTCACCACGGACCCGCTGGCGCGCGCCAATTCATCAACCAAGCCGCGTGCGAGCAGGATGGGGGCGAAGAAATTCACCTGAAAAACGCGCAGCCACCCATCCGCCGGCATGGTGAGCGTGCCAAGCCGCCCCCCACCCTCGCCCTTGGGCGAAATCGCGGCATTGTTCACCAGCGCATGCAGCATGCCGCCATCAGGTGCCAGGCGCGCCCGGATTTCCGGTATCATCGCCTCAGTCGCCGCCGGGTCGCCTAAATCAAGCTGAATATGATCCTCGGGCCCCATTTCCCAGGGGCATTGTTCCGGAAAGGGCTGGCGCGACACGGTAATCACGCGCCACCCGGCCGCCGAAAAGCGTTTCACCGTGGCGTGGCCAATCCCGCGAGAGGCGCCGGTCAGCAGCAGCACCCGGCGCGGTCCATTCGGCTTGCTTCGTCTTTCCATCATGGCACTGCAACTCCGGCCATTGGCCAATGACAAAGCGTTATAGGCGAGCCCAGGCTTTTGGGAAACCGGGCCAAAACGCAAAAGGCCCGGCTACCCATGGGCGGCCGGGCCAAAAGCTGAGGGAGGTAAAAAATCAGGCCGCGTGCCGATCGGGCTTGGAAAGCGCGCGGCTGGCAGCAGCGGCCCAAGCGGGCGCAGCGCGCAGCAGCCGATCCAGCGCGGCTTCGGGCAGGGTTTCGGCATATTCCAGCGCCGTCACGGCCTCAGGGTCCCAATGACGGAGGATTTCGGCCACAGCGCGGGTTGCGTCGGAAGACGCCAAATGCAGTCCGGCGGCGCGACGCGCCGCATTCAGGATGCGCGCAGCCGCTTCAAGCCGGGCGCGTTCGACCGGGCAGGTATCGGCCAGTTCCGCGAGAAGACGCTCAAGCCCTTGGGCAGTGGCATTTTTGGAAATGGTCATGATGATCCCCTTCTTGAATCGCTACGCGCAGCCCTCCCCGGTGCGCTTCCTGCTTAAATGGTAAGCAAAGGTGGCGATTTCAAGGCTTGCGCTGCCGCAAATGGTCAAAATTAAACCTGCTATTCCGGCTCAATCCCCGCAGCCTTGAT
This sequence comes from Roseomonas sp., assembly GCA_020249505.1. Taxonomy (GTDB): domain Bacteria; phylum Pseudomonadota; class Alphaproteobacteria; order Acetobacterales; family Acetobacteraceae; genus Neoroseomonas. The sequence goes on from JADCFN010000018.1 coordinate 36,107, forward strand.
CTGACGTGCCCAGGTTTCGATCTGGCTGCGGATGAAGGCGCCGAACTCCTCAGGGGTGGAGGTCACGCGCTCAATGCCAAAGGTCGCCAGGCGGTCCGCGGTTTCCTGCCTTTCCCATACCTTGCGCAGCGCTGCATTCCAGGCGGTGACGACCTCCGCCGGCATACGCGCCGGGCCAACGGCGCCCATCCAGGACAGCAATTCAAAGCCGGGCAGGCCCGCTTCGGCCAGCGTTGGTTCATTCGGCAAAAGCGGTGTGCGCGTGGCGGAAGTAATACCAAGCGAGCGCAGCTTGCCTTCCTGCAAAAAGCCGCGCGAAGCCGCCACATCCACAATAATGCCCGTGACACGCCCCGCAATCACATCCGTCATGGCGGGCGGGGTGGAACGATAGGGCACATGCTCCATCTGGATATTGCCGATGGAAGTCAGCATCGCGCCGCCCACAACGCCGGTTGTATTGCCCGAAGCATAGTTCAGCTTGCCGGGCTGGGACCGCGCCAGGGCGAGGAATTCGCGCAGGTTGCGCACCGGCACCTGATCATTCACTGCAAGCACGAAGATGTAAGTCCCCATGCGCCCGATCGGCGTGAAATCATTGATGGCGTCATAGGTTGGGCGCTTCATCAGTGCAGGGGTCGCGCCATGCGGGCTATTAGTGGTGATCATCACCGTATGGCCATCCGGCGCGGCGCGGGCGGTCGCGACTGCGGCAATCGCGCCATTGGCACCTGGGCGGTTATCCACCACCACCTGGGAACCCCATTCCTGTTCCAGCAGGCTGGCGAGTAGGCGCGAAACGGAATCGGTCCCCGACCCGGCAGCGAAGGGCACAATCAGCGTCACCGGGCGGGATGGCTTCCAGGCTGCTTGCGCACTGGCGGCGAAAGGCAGGGCGGCGGTGGCGGCGATCAGGGTACGACGGGACATCGGCATGGCATATTTCCTTTGTTGGGCGCCTCATAAGCGGCAAGATGGTCAAATGTCTACCTGGTGAAGAACTCCTGGCTTGACGGTTCAAAGCCAGGGCCGATAGCTTCCTTCGATGGTTACTCATATTGTCATGTCGTGGCCGGCAACTTCAATTCATGGTTGGGGGGTCTATGGGCTGAATCTGGCTCTTTCCTGGGCATCGGATCGGAGCATGGCGCTGGCTTCGACATCTGATGTCGATCGCAATGTCATCCATGTTGATCCCCTGCGCTGGCTTGCCCTGCAGCCGTTTTCTGCACGATCCGCAGATTTACGCCGGCGTTTGGTCAAGGAAGACCCTGACCCCATCACCTTGAGCGCAGTCTTTTTGTCATCATTGGGAAATGATCTCAAAGCGCAGCCTGGGCCTCATGGTGGCCCTCTTGCGGGTCAACCTGACCTTGGTGTGGTGTTTTTTGAGACCGAGGATCTGGGGCATAATGCGCGCGATACTGTGGCGCGTCACAATTGTATTGTTGCTGGATCAACATGGAATGCTGAAGTGCTGCGCGCCCATGGTATCCCGTGTGTCGAAACCGTACTGCAAGGCGTGGACGCGACATTGTTTCATCCAGCCGCGAAGCGCGGGCTATTTCCAGATCGTTTTTTGGTCTTTAGTGGTGGCAAGCTGGAACCGCGAAAGGGCCAGGACAATGTCATGGCAGCTTGGCGTATCTTTGCCGCACGCCACCCGGATGCCCTGCTAGTCGTCGCCTGGGAAAATTTTTGGCCACAAATTGCCAAGGGCATAAATGGTATCGGCCGCACCGCACCGCTTCCTTTCACGCATGATGGAAAGCCCGATGTGGATGGCTGGGCAGCAGCCAATGGCATCAAGCCGGAGCAATTCCTCAATCTTGGTTTGATTCCTAATGCATCCATGCCGACCATCTTGCGTGAAATGGACGCGGCGGTTTTTCCCAATCGCTGCGAAGGCGGCACGAATCTTGTCGCGATGGAAGCCATGGCTTGCGGTGTACCCTGTATCCTGAGCGCCAATAGCGGCCATCTTGATCTATTGCGGGATGGCACCGCATTGGCATTAACAGATCAAAGACCGATTCTAAGCGTACCTGGCTGGCGTGAAAGCAATATCGATGAAATCGTAACTGCCCTTGAGACACTCTACACTGACCGCACGCGCGCAGCACAAATTGGCGCGGCGGGTGCAAAGTTGTTGGCAGGCCTTACCTGGACAAAGACAGCGGCTGAGATGAAGCGCATTATTCTGGCTATTTAGATCAGGCGCTTGCGATCGAAATACCTACCCGAAAAAGTCCTGCCGCCGCAGCATCTTCTTCGTCTGCGATACTCGGCACACCAAAGGCCGCAAGTGCCGCGCTGTAGCGTAGCGTCAGTGCCGCAGCACCGATGATATGCACGGGTGGCGCCACACCGGCTTCGAGCGCCGATGCCACTTCATGCCCAATCAACAGGCCGGAAAGATAGGAAGCCGCTTCCATCTGCGGCATAGCATCAAACAGCGAAAGGCTGCGCAGACCGAAAAGCTGATGCAGCAAGCCGCCGCCCTGCCGCGCGCGATCCAAGCCGCGCGCAAAGGCGCCTGGATGATGCGCCGCGCCACGATGGAGACTCCGCGCCAAGATTGTGTGAGCGGAAAGTGCGGCGAAGACTTCCCCGGTCATATGCGTAGCAAAATCGAGGATTTGGCCAGCCCGCACCCGCACCCATTTGGAATGGCTGCCGGGCAGGCAAAGCGTTGTTTCCTGTTCAGGCAGGCGGTCCAGAACGCCCAGGATTTGCGTTTCCTCCCCGCGCATCACCTCCGGCACGCCATCCGCATCACGCGCCTTCAGCCCCGGCACCAAGCGCACCCGCGTGGCGGGGAAGGGCACGGGCAGCGTCGCGCGGGCGATTTCCGCGACACTGGCGGGGCAAGCCAGATAGGGCGCTTCCGCCCAGCCCTGCTTGCTGCCCGCCATGCCGGAAATCACCACCAGCTTTTCGCCGGCTTCCAGCCAATCTTCGGCTATTTTGCGGAGCTCATCCGGAAAGCCGCCAGGCTTCACGGACAGGATGCCCGATTTGCTCTCGCGCTTGTCCAGCACAGCCCCGGCCTGGTCCAGCCGATAGGCGCGCAGCGATGTGGTGCCCCAATCCAGGCCGATCATGCCGGCTGCCCCCTTCCATGGCGCAGTCATGCCGCAGAAAGCTTAACGAGTGGTCAGGACGCCCCGCAAGCCAGCCCCCGAGTCACCGCGCCGGCAGCAGCCCGATGATCTCCCGCGCCTGCTTCATGATGGGCTCCGCCACCGCATTGGCGCGCGCGGCGCCCAGATGCAGCGCGGCATCCAGGGCGCCGGGGTCGGTCAGCAAGCGGCGCATCTCAGCGGCGATGGGGGAAAGATGCGCGACAAGCGCTTCCGTCAGCGTGCCCTTGAAGGCGCCAAAGCCCTGGCCTGAATGTTCCCGCAGCACGTTTTCCGGCAACGTGTCCGTAATCGCCGCCATGATGCCAACCAGGTTGCGTGCTTCCGGCCTGCCTTCCAGCCCGGCCATATGCTCGGGGATTGGTTCGGCATCCGTCTTGGCGCGGCGGATTTTGAGCGCAATAGCATCCGCATCATCGGTGAGGTTGATGCGTGACTGATCCGATGGATCGGATTTCGACATTTTCTTGGTGCCATCGCGGAGCGACATGACGCGCGCGGCAACGCCCTGGATCAGCGGTTCGATATTGGGGAAGAATTCCACGCCATAATCATGGTTGAATTTTTGCGCGATATCATTGGCCAATTCCAGATGCTGCTTCTGATCGTCACCCACCGGCACCTTGGTCGCGTGATAGGCCAAAATATCCGCCGCCATCAGGTTCGGATAAACATAAAGCCCCGCTGAGGCCGCTTCGCGATCCTTCCCTGCCTTGTCCTTGAATTGCGTCATGCGATTGAGCCAACCGATGCGCGCGACGCAATTGAAGATCCACCCAAGCTCCGCATGCGCCGGCACGTGGGATTGCACGAACAGGGTGCAGCGCTTGGGATCAAGCCCGCAGGCAATCAGCGCCGCGGCCATTTCGCGCGTTTGGCGCGAAAGCTCCTTCGGATCCTGCCAGACGGTGATGGCGTGCAAATCCACAATGCAGAAAATGCTTTCATGCGCATCCTGCATCGGCACCCAATTGCGGATGGCGCCCAGGTAATTGCCAAGGGTTGGAACGCCGGAAGGCTGAATGCCGGAAAAGACGCGCGTCATGAGCTTGTTCACCGTGGGAAAAACCTTGCCGCGTGATCCCGCGCTATGCCCCTGGCGTCAAGCGGCGGATGCGTGATCAGCCGCGCGCCCCGAAAATGGCGCTGCCCACGCGCACATGGGTCGCCCCTTCGGCAATCGCGGCCTCAAAATCGCCACTCATGCCCATGGAAAGGATGGGCAGCCCATGCTTCGCCGCCAGATTGGCAAGGTAGGCGAAATGCGGGCGAGGGTCGCCTTCCACGGGCGGGATGCACATCAAGCCCTTCACTGGCAGCCCGAAATCATCCCGCACGGCGCGGATGAAGGCATCGGCTTCGGCGCGCGGGCAGCCGGCCTTCTGCGCCTCATCCCCCGTATTCACCTGCACCAGCAGATCAGGCCGGCGGCCTTCCTTGGCCATGGCATCGGCAATGGCTTCGGCCAGCTTGGGCCGGTCCAGCGTTTCGATCACATCCGCGATCTTCACCGCGTCCCGCGCCTTATTGGTCTGCAAGCCGCCGATGATATGAAGCTGAAGCCCTGGATAGACCGGGCGCAGCCCCGGAAATTTCTGCGCCGCTTCCTGGACCCGGTTTTCGCCAAACACCATCTGCCCAGCGGCGAGGGCGGCTTCCACCGCCTCCACCGGGTTGGTCTTGGAAACGGCCACCAGGGTCACGGCATTTGCCGGACGATTGGCGCGGGCGCAGGCTTCCCCGATTCGCGCCCGAATGCGGGAGAGGTTGTCGGCAATGGCAAGGGCATCGGTCATGGCAAAGCCAAATGGCAGGGAATCGGCCCCGCTTCCAGGGGTGCGCCCCGCCTGGGGCCGATTCGCCCGCCCGGCGCCGAGTGGTCTGCCCCGGCTATGGCTGTTCAGCGACCCGGCGCGGCTGCCGGACCCGCGCGCGGCCATGCAGCGCCTGCCGCGGGGCGCTGGGGTAGTGCTGCGCGGCCTGGCGCCGGGCCTACTGAAGCCTGTGGCGCGACTCGCAAAACAGCGCGGCCTGACTTTACTGGTAGCCGGCGATGGCCGGGCGGCTTTGGCTTTGCGGGCGGGGCTGCATGTGCCGGATCGGCGGGAAAGCCTTGGCCTGCTGCCGTTTTTGACTGCGCGCCGGGCCGCGCCGGGCCGCTTTATGTTGAGCATGGCAGCCCATGGCGGGCAGCGCGGCCCAGCGCGGACCAGGCGCCTGAAGCCCGATTGCCTGTTCCTGTCACCGCTGTTCCCAACCGAAAGCCACCCCGGCGCGCCCGCCTTGGGCGTTTCGCGCTGGGCTGCCATGGCCCGCGGGCTGAGAAAACCAGCCATGGCTTTGGGGGGCGTCACACCCGCCCGCCTAGGCGCGGTGCCCCGCTGCGCCGCGGGGGTTGCGGCCATTGGTGGGTTGGCACCCCCTGTTGCACACTTGCCACAGTGATGTGACCAAGTCGCGCCAGACCTTTCTGAGAGGTTGCGGCCAGCGCGCTGAAATGATCATAGTCCCGTAAGGTCTGGAGGCTTTGGCGCCCGTAATGGGTGTTTGGGCTTCTTTCCTGCCGGGGGCAGGGGCCGAGGAACACTGCCGGATTTTCCGGCTATGAGGAGGACTTGAATGCGTAAAATTCTTCTGGGGACAACGGCTGTTGTCGGCCTCGCGCTCGTCGCGCCGGTTGCCAATGCCCAGCAGGCCCGCCCGGCCGCCGCGCCGGCTGCCCCGCCGGCCCTGCCCGCCACTTCCGTGGCGCCCACCGGCACCGCCGCCGCCCTGTTCCAGACCCCGGTCGGCATCACCGGCGCTGGCCCGCATGGCAATGATGGCGTGCCGAACGTTCCCACAACGCCGACGACCAGCGGCTTGATCGTGCGCCTTGGCGGCTATTTTGAGTTCACCTACGGCAACGTGCAGGATGATGCTGATAAGGCGTTCTTCCGGAACAGCGCCGGTTCGACTGCGGCAGGTAAAGATACCACAACTAACGTGATTGATTCGACCGGCGCTGTGATTGGTACCGTCACGACGCCAGGCGCTGCCGCTGTCAACCTGAACAACGCCAGGGGCCGTCAGCGTTCCGACTTCCGTAACGACGCTGAAATCAACCTTTATGTTGATGGTGTCGCGGCGAATGGCATGCGCTACGGTGCCATGCTCGAAATGCAGATGGACAATATGGTCAGCACCGCAGGTGATGGCACAGGCGTCAGCTTCGATGAACTTTACGGGTTCGTAAAGGGCGGTTGGGGTGAAATCCGCTTCGGTCAGGAAGATAGCGCGGCGTCCCTGCTCCAGGTACGCCGCCCCGCGACTCAGGGCCTTGGTGAGTCAGGCGATTGGGATGAGTTCCTCCCGTCCCCTGGTTATGTTGGTGCCGGCATTGGCGACGGCAACGACGCGACCAAGATCATCTACCTTTCTCCGCAGATGATGGGTTTTGACTTTGGTGTGTCCTATGCGGCCAACCGTGGCGAAGGTGAACGCGCGGATAATGCCAGCAGCACCACCGCCTTCCAGCGTGATTTCACAGGTCTGACCAACGAAATCTCCGCAGCGCTGCGTTATCGCGGCACCTTCGGTGATGTTGGCGTGCAGGCATCATTGGCCGGCCAGTTTGCTGACCCTGCCCAGCAATCCGCCAATGGCGCGCCGCTCGCGTCAAAAGACCAGAACATCACCACCTACTCTGCCGGCCTCCTGCTGCGCGCTTGGGGCTTTGCGGTCGGTGGCGATTACACCTGGGGCAACTACCGTACGGTCCCGGCTGGCGGTTCGATCGCCCAAGGTATTGATGGCAGCACGCAATATGCCGCCGGTATTACCTACACGATCGGTGCCCTCAGCCTCGGCGGTCTTTATTCCGTGGCTGAGCAGGATAATGGCGCCACGGTTGCTGACCGTACCCAGACCTATTGGGGTCTTGGCGCTGCCTATGTTCTTGCCCCAGGCATGACCTTGTTTGGCAGCTATAACCAGATCAAGGACGAAAATATTCCGACAGCAGCGCCAACCAGCGCTGGTGCAACTCTGGCGAAGTTTGGTCCAAACGACCTCACGCGCGACATTACCGTGCTCGTCGCGGGCGTGCGCGTCGCCTTCTGATCTTCGGATCATTCGGCAAAAAGGCGGCAGGGGAAACCCTGCCGCTTTTTTTGTGTCCGAACTTGATCAAGGTGATGCTTGTTTCCTCCGTTGCCTTTTCACGGAAAGGTACGGCCGGAATCATCAGGCGCAGGTCGCCCAAGCCTGAGTTTTTTGGGCAGTAAACGCGTCTGGGCAAGCTGCCGTAAGAGCCGTATCACGGATCGTGCTGAGCTATACGCGCTGGCATTTCTGATGCCATCATAACCCTGGCCGGGGCTGCTGGTCTGCTTGGGACGCCACAAAGCGCCCTAATCAGTCTATGATGCGCTGCGAAGCGTTGGAGCCGTTCATCATGAAAGAACAAGCGCGTTTGAAGGTGATGATGGAGGATGGCATTGCCCTCCGCCGGCATGTCGCGAGCGATATGGCGCCATTGGTCTTTCAAGCGATTGATCTGTGCGAAGCCTCGTTGCGGGGCAGCGGGAGACTGTTTTTCTGCGGCAATGGTGGCAGCGCTGCAGATGCGCAGCATCTGGCAACTGAATTATTGGTACGCCTCAGGTCTCGGGTTGAACGCCCGTCGTGGCCGGCAATCGCACTCACGCTTGATCCTACGGCGCTGACCGCGGGCGGCAATGATTATGGTTTTGAGGATGTCTTCGCGCGACCCCTTTCTGGCCTGGGCCGGCAGGGTGATGTGCTTTTTGGGATCACAACATCCGGCCGGTCGCCGAATGTCATCAAGGCACTTCAGGTGGCGCGTGATATGGGAATCAGAACGATTGGTTTCCTGGGTGGAGATGGCGGTGCTGCCGCAGCCCTTTGCGATGTTGCCCTGATCGTGCCGAGCAGTGAAACCGCGCGTATCCAGGAAACACATATCGCGCTGGGGCACGCCATCCTGGAATTGCTTGAAGATCGGCTGATCGCGCAATGACTATTTTGCTGACCGGTGCGGCGGGGTTCATTGGGATGCATGTCGCCGAAGCGCTGTTAGCGCGTGGCGAAAAGGTGATCGGGCTTGATAGTCTCACGCCCTATTATGATTTGCGCTTGAAGCATGCGCGGCGTGATCGACTTTTGACGCAGAAATATTTCTCATTCCTGGAAGTGAATATCGCAGATCGGGTGGCGATAGCTGAAATATTCAGTCAGCATCGTGAAGTCATGCAAATCATTCATCTGGCCGCGCAACCAGGCGTCAGGCATTCGCTGGTTGATCCCTACAGCTATGTTGAAGCCAATGTGATGGGCCATCTTGTGATGTTGGAAGCTGCGCGCGCGCTGCCGCGACTGAAGCATTTTCTGTATGCCAGTTCGTCATCTGTTTATGGTGGCAACAGGGATTTACCTTATCGAGAAGATGTTCGTGTGGATCATCCGATCTCTCTTTACGCGGCGACGAAGCGCGCCGATGAATTGATCAGCGAAGCCTATGGGCACATCTTCGGAATGCCGCAAACGGGTCTAAGGTTTTTCACAGTGTATGGGCCTTGGGGCCGTCCGGATATGGCGCCCTGGCTTTTTGCGGATGCGATTCTCGCGAGAAGGCCCATCACCCTTTACGAAGGCGGGCGATTGAAACGTGATTTTACTTTTGTCGCTGATATCGTCTCGGGAGTTTTGGGTTCGCTGGACCGCCCACCGAATGACGCCAAGCCGCGCCTCCTGAATATCGGCAATCATCGGAGCGTCGAAGTACGGCGCTTTGTGGCGGTGCTTGAGGAAAGCCTTGGTCAGAAGGCGATTATCCAGGATGCGCCGCGCCCGGTGACGGATGTGGCGGAGACTTTCGCCGACATCGGCGCTATCCAGGCTTTGTGCAGGTTTGAGCCTAAAACGCCGATTGAGGTGGGCGTGCCGGCCTTTGCCGCCTGGTTTCGGGAGTGGATGGGCGCTTGACGTGTTTTGTTGATGGTACTAGAAGCCCGTTCACCGCGAGGTTGTGTGGTGTTTGGGCTTGACTGGCTGTTTTGTATTGGCTAGTGTTTTTGCCCTGCCGATGATCGGTGTGGTTGAGGGGGCCGGCGATGTGG
>JADCFN010000019.1 GCA_020249505.1 Roseomonas sp.
GCCGATTTCCGCGGCGGCGATGTGGCGATGATCTTCCAGGAACCCATGACGGCGCTTGACCCGGTTTTTACCATCGGGAGGCAAATCGCGGAAACCGTGCAGCGCCATGAAGGCGCCAGCCGCAGCGCCGCCGATGCCAGGGCCTTGGAATTGCTGGAATTGGTGCAAATCCCCTCGGCCAAGCGGCGGCTTTCCGCCTATCCCCATGAATTATCCGGGGGCTTGAGGCAGCGCGCCATGATTGCGGTGGCACTGGCCTGCCGGCCCAAGCTGCTGCTGGCGGATGAACCGACCACGGCCTTGGATGCCACGGTGCAAATCCAGGTGCTGCTGTTGCTGCGGTCCTTGCAGGAAAAGCTTGGCATGGGGGTGGTGTTTGTGACCCATGACCTTGGCGTTGCTGGGGAAATCGCTGACCGTGTGGCGGTGATGTATGCCGGCAAGGTGGTGGAAGAAGGCCCGGTCGGCGCGCTGATGGCCGGCCCCTTGCACCCCTATGCTAAGGGCCTGTTGGGGGCGACGGTCCATGCCGGCATGCGCGGCAAGCGGCTCACCACCATCCCCGGCGCGCCGCCGATGCTGGATAAGGTGCCCACCGGCTGCGCCTTCGCGCCGCGCTGTGCCGAGGTAATTGAGGGCTGCCAAGCCGGGGTGCCCCCCTTGCGCCAAATCGTCCCCGGGCGGCAGGCGCGCTGCATCAGGGTAGCGCCGAACGAGGGGCAGCCCCATATCTAAAAAAAGTGAAACTTGCCGCGGCCTGCGGGGCGCGGCAGAAGCCTTTCCGAGCTTGGCGCTCTCGCCCGGCTCTTTCCTGCGGTGCGGGGCCGCTTTTGCGGTCGCGCTCTGCCTTGGTGCCGGTCCTGAGGGGGCGGTTTGGGTTGAAATGATATGCGCACCATCACGCAGCTAGGCCTACTTGCCCTGATCGCCGGCGCCGGCGCCGCCTGGCATTTCAAGGGTGAGGAATTTGGCCTGCCCGCGCCGCTACAATTGGTTGGGTTGCAACCCTCGGCAAGCCAGGGCCCCGCGCGCGGTGGCCCAACCGGTCCCGTGGGTGTTATCGTCCAGCCTGTGCGCACCGGACTGGTGGTGGATAGGGTTGAGAGTGTCGGCACGGTGCGCGCGCGCGAAGCCGTTACCATCACCGGCAAGATTGTTGGCATTGTCACGCATATCCGCTTCACCGAAGGCCAGAAGGTGCAGGCGGGTGAAACCCTGGTGGAACTCGATTCTGGTGCGGTTTCGGCTGAGCTCGATCAGGCGCGCGCGCTATTGGATGATGCGCGCAATCAATTGCAGCGCGCCCGTGGCTTGCAGCCCGGCCAGACCATCGCGGCGCAGCGGCTGGATACGCTTGAAGCCTTGTCCCGTCAGGCGGAAGGCCGCGTGCGTCAGGCGGAGGCAAAGCTTGAAGAATTGCGCGTGACCGCGCCCTTCAGCGGGCGGGTTGGCTTGCGGCAAGTCAGCCTGGGCGCACTGATCCAGCCCGGCACGGCCATCACCACCCTGGATGATTTTTCCCGCGTGCGCGTCGAATTCGCCGTGCCGGAGGTTTTCCTGGCGCGGGTGCGCATTGGCCGGCAAGTCACCGCGCGCAGCACCGCCTATGGCGATCGCCGCTTCAATGGTGAGGTGACGATTATTGATACGCGCATTGACCCCGCAACGCGCAGCGTGCGCGTGATCAGCGAATTCGACAATGCGGATGAAGCGCTGCGCCCTGGCCTGTTCCTGAATGTGGAAATGGTGCTGGAAGAACGCCCAACCGCGCTGCTGGTGGCCGAGGAAGCGATTGACCCCGTTGGCGACCGCGCCTTTGTCTACGTAATCCGTGATGGGCGCGCCCGGCGCCAGGAAGTGAAGCTGGGGCTCCGCCTGCCCGGCGAAGTGGAAATCCGCGAAGGGCTCGCCGCCGGGGAATCGGTTGTCGTGCGCGGGATTCAGCGCTTGCGCCCGGATGCGCCGGTGCGCATCATCGAAACCGCTGCACGTCCGACAAGCTGAGCAGGGCTGAACCCATGGTCCTTTCCGATATCTCAATCAAACGGCCGGTTTTCGCCACTGTCATCAGCCTGATGCTGATCGTGCTTGGGCTGGCGTCACTGTATAAGATGCCGATCCGGGAATACCCGAAGATTGACCCGCCGATCATTCAGGTGGTGACCACCTATCGCGGCGCCTCGGCGCCCGTGGTGGATAATCAGATTACGGAAATCCTGGAAGGTGCCGTTGCGGGGATTGAGGGGATCAAATCCATTCAATCCCAATCGCGCGATGAACGCAGCCAGATCACGCTGGAATTCCGCCTGACGCGTGATGTGGATAGTGCCGCCAATGATGTGCGCGACCGTGTGGCGCGCGCCTTGGCGCGGCTGCCGGAACAGGCCGATACGCCGATTGTGCAAAAGGTGGATGGCGATAGCCGGCCCATTTTGTGGATCGCGCTCAATTCCGAAACCCTCTCACCGCTTGACCTGACCGATATCGCGCGCCGGCGCATCGTGGACCGCCTTGCGATTGTGGAAGGTGTCGCGCAGGTCTTGGTGATTGGCGAACGGCGCTTTTCCATGCGCATCTGGCTGGATCGCCAAGCGCTCGCCGCGCGTGGCCTGACGGTGCAGGATGTGGAAGACGCGATCCGGCGGGAGAATGTGGAATTGCCCGGCGGGCGGCTTGAAAGCTCCGCCCGCGAATTGACCGTGCGCACCGACACGCGCATGAGCACGCCCGAGCAATTCCGCCAGGTGGTGGTGGCGCGCGGTACCGGGGGTGCGCAGGTATTGCTTGGCGAAGTCGCCAGGGTTGAGGTTGGCGCTGAAGATACGCGCGGCGGCTATCGTATCAATGGCCGGCCTGCCATCGGCCTTGGCATCCTGCGCCAATCCACCGCCAATACGCTTGCGGTTGCTGATGGCGTGAAGGAGGAATTGGAACGCATCAAGCCAAGCCTGCCGCCCGGCGTGGATGCCATTATCGGCTACGATGAAAGCCTTTTCATCGCGCAATCCATCTATGAGGTTGAGCATGCGCTGATGATCGCGCTGGCGCTGGTGGTGGGCGTGATCTTCCTGTTCCTGCGTTCGGTGCGCGCCACCATCATCCCTGCTGTCGCCATTCCCGTTTCCATCGTGGCGTCCTTCATCCCGATGGCAGTATTCGGGTTTTCGGTGAATGTGCTGACGCTTCTTGGCCTTGTGCTCGCCATTGGCCTTGTTGTGGATGACGCGATTGTGGTGTTGGAAAACATCCATCGGCGGATCGAGCTAGGCGAGGATCCTTTGCTCGCTTCCTTGCTTGGCTCTCGTGAAATTGCCTTTGCCGTTATTGCGACAACGCTGGTGCTGGTTTCAGTCTTCCTGCCGCTGTCCTTCATGGGGGGCAATACGGGGAGGCTATTTACGGAGTTTGGCATAGCCCTTGCCGCATCGGTGTTATTCTCGGGGCTGATTGCGCTGACACTCACGCCCATGATGTGTTCCAAGCTGCTGCGCCCGCATGAAGGTGAAGGGCTTTTGGTGCGCATGACAGAGCCTTTCTTCGTGGCGATGAATGAGGCTTTGCGCTGGACATTGGACAAGGCGCTGCGTGCGCCGCTGCTGGTGATGGGCGCATCGGCGGCCATGTCGCTTTTCGCCGTGGTGCTGTTCAATGTTTTGCCCAAGGAATTCGCCCCCACCGAAGACCGCGGCGTGGTGATTATTCCAACCACGGGGCCTGAGGGCGCTTCCTTCCCCTATACCATCGAACATGTGATGCGCCTGGAAAGCCTGTTGCAGCGCTATCTGGACAGTGGTGAGGCCTATGCGGTCTTCGCAACCGTGGGCGGCTTCCAGCGCCCGGCCGTTGGCAATATCGCCAATGTCTTTGTGCGGCTGGCCCCCTGGAATGAGCGTGAGCGCAAGCAGCAGGCCATCGCTGCCGAGATTTTCCCGCTGGTCGCTGGCGTGCCGGGTATTCGCGGCTTTGCGCTGAACCCGCCCTCGCTCGGCCAGCGTGGCTTCCAGCCGCCGGTACAATTCGTGATTGGCGGGCCGGATTATGATACGCTGATCGCCTGGCGCGATGCCTTCCTGGAAAGGGCAAGGACCAATCCGCGACTGCTCAACCTTGATCACAACTTCAAGGAAACCAAGCCGGAAGTGCGCGTGGATATTGATCGGCGCAAGGCAGCCGATCTTGGCATTTCCATCGCCGCCGTGGGCCGCACCATTGAAACCATGATGGGATCACGCGAAGTGACCACCTATGTCGTGGGTGGGCAGGAATACAAGGTGATGTTGCAAGCGCCGGAATCGGCCCGGCTTTCGCCCTATGATTTGCAAAATGTCTTTGTGCGCACGGGCACTGGCGGGCTGGTGCCGCTTTCCAATGTGGTGACGCTGTCCGAACGCGCCCGCGCGCAGACCTTGTCGCGCCAGGATCGCGTGCGCGCCATTACCATCACAGCCTCGCTCGCGCCTGGCTATTCGCTGGGTGAGGCTTTGGATTTCCTTGATCGCACCGCCAAGGAAGTGCTGCCGCAGGAAGCGCGCATTTCCTATCTGGGCCAAAGCCTCGAATTCCGCGAAAGTTCCGGCGCGCTTTACGTGACCTTTGCGCTGGCGCTGCTGGTGGTGTTCCTGGTGCTGGCGGCGCAGTTTGAAAGCTTCGTGCATCCCTTTGTCATCTTGCTGTCCACACCCTTGGCCGTGACAGGTGGGCTATTGGCGCTATGGGTGACGGGTCAGACGCTCAACGTGTTCAGCCAGATCGGCATGGTCTTGCTTATTGGCCTGATGGCGAAGAACGGCATTCTGGTGGTGGAATTCGCCAATCAGCTGCGTGATCGGGGCATGAGCATCCGTGATGCTGTGCTGGAAGCCTCTGTCGTCAGGCTGCGCCCGATTCTGATGACCTCCATCGCGACAGTGCTGGGTGCCGTACCGCTTGCCATGGCAACCGGGGCGGGGGCGGAAAGCCGTCAGGCTTTGGGTGTGGTGATTGTGGGCGGCATTACGCTTTCCACGATCGTGACGCTTTACGCCGTGCCGGCGCTGTATTTGCTGCTGGCGCCCTATACCAAGCCGATTGGCGCCATTGCTGCCAAGCTTGCGGAATTGGAAAAGCGCCCTGCCACCAGCCACGGCCATCAGGCGGCTGAATAACGCCGCAGCCTCGGCTCAGGGTGATTTCACGCGCTGGATTTATCGGCTAGTTTCCGCCCATCTGAATTGATTGGGGAAGCGGTTATGGCCGAGGCAAAGACAGGAAGAACAGGCGGCAAGCTTTTGGCCGATGCGCTGGTGGCACAAGGCGTCACTCACGCGTTTTGTGTGCCGGGTGAGAGCTATCTTGATCTGCTCGATGGCCTTTATTCCGTGCGCAATCGGCTGCAATTGGTGACCTGCCGCTTTGAAGCCGGCGCCATCCATATGGCAGAGGCCTATGGGAAACTCACCGGCAAGCCAGGTGTGGCCATTGTCACGCGCGGCCCGGGTGCCTGCCATGCGGCGATTGGCGTGCATGTCGCGCAGCAGGATTCAACGCCGCTCGTGCTGCTGGTCGGCCAAATCCCGGTGGAGGAGACAGACCGCGAAACCTTCCAGGAAGTTGATTATCGCCGCATGTTCAGCCCCATCGCAAAATGGGTGACGCAGATTGATGATGAAAAGCGCATCCCGGAATTGATGGCGCATGCCTTTGATGTGGCGGTGTCTGGCCGCCCTGGCCCGGTGGTGATTGCGATCAGTGAGGAAATGCAAAAGCGCATGGCGAATGTGCCGGATATCGGCCCCGCCACCGTGCTGCCGCCGCACCCGGCGCCCGATGCCGTTTCGCGCATGATGGAGATGCTGGGCAAGGCCAAGCGTCCGCTCGCGGTGCTGGGTGGCTCACGCTGGTCTGATCAGGGCAAGGCCGATATCCGCGATTTCCTGTTGGCGAATGATCTGCCGGTGGCGGTTGGCTTCCGCCGTCAGGGGATTTTCGATGGCAATTCGGAAAACTATGTCGGTGATCTTGGCGTGGGTGCCGATCCGGGCCTGGTGGCACACGCCAAGGATGCAGATTTGATCATCGCGATTGGATCGCGCCTTGGGGAGACTTTCAGTCAGGGTTATACGCTGCTCGACATGGCGGGGGCGACGCCGATTGTGCATGTCTATCCCGAGCAATCTGAAATCGGGCGCGTCTATCGCCCCGCACTTGGTATCACGGCAGACCTCAATGCCTTTGCCGCAGCGGCCAAGGCGGCAGCGCCTATCAAAAAGCCCGCCTGGGCTGGCTGGACGCGGGATTTGCGCGCCACGCGCATGAAGCAGGCGGCAGCGCCCGATTACGAAGGGCCACTCAATCTCGCGAAAGCCTTGCAGGATTTGGAAAAGGCTTTGCCGGCCAATACGATCTACACGACGGACGCCGGCAATTTCGCCACCTGGCCAACACGCTTCATGCATGTGGGCGCGGGGCAGGATTTCCTTGGCCCCACCAATGGTGCCATGGGCTATGCGGTGCCGTCTGCGATTGGTGCCAAAATTGTGTATCCGGAACGGCCGGTGATTGGCTTTGTTGGCGATGGCGGGTTTTTGATGACGGGCCAAGAAATCGCGACCGCCTTCCATCATTCGGTCAATCCAGTCATTCTGGTCTTCAACAACCAGATGTATGGCACCATCCGCATGTATCAGGAACGCACCTATCCGCATCGCGTTTCCGGCACGGCGCTGACCAATCCTGATTTCGCGCGCTTCATTGAAGCCTTTGGCGGCCATGGTGAGGTGGTGGAAAAGACCGAGGAAATGGTGCCCGCCGTGCAGCGTGCGCTCGCTTCCGGCAAGCCCGCCATTGTGGAAATCCGGATGAACCCGGAACAGGTGACCAATCGCGCCACGATTTCCGATTTGCGCGCGCAATCGGGCAAGGCTGCGCCGGCAGCGGCACTTCCTGCTACCGCCAAGCGCGGCCCGGCGCCGCGGCGAAGCGGGCCGCGCCCGCGCTGAAGTCAGCTTGGCCGGGGCGTGGGTTGCGGGCGCCCCGGCAAATTCATGCCGGAAAAACGCGTATCCAGATGCTCGATTTCAAGCCAACCCATATCGCGGCCGAATGGCTTGTAAATCGGGAAGGTTTTCAGAATGCCGAGTGTTGCGGCACTTTCAAGCGGTGAGATGAAGCTGCAATCCTGATCGCCGAAGTGCGGTTGCGCCATCCAATGCGTCAATTGCTCGGCGGTAATGGCGAAAAAGCCGCAATGCGGATTGGTCGCGCGCTGGAAGGTGAGCGGCTTTGCCCCTTGGCGGCCTTTCAGGAAACGCTCACCCGGCAGCGCCGCTTCAAAGGGCGCAAGCAGCCCTGGGCGTAGCATGCCATCAATATAGGTTTTCAGCGCGGGGCCGCGCGGATTCCATTCAAATCGATTAGGAAACAGCACGCGCCGCCAACCGTAATCATCATGAAAGGCCAGGATGCGTGGGATCATATCACCGCCGGTTGGGCGGAGGTCATCTTCGGAAAAGGCGAAAACATCATAGACATTGCGCGCATCGGCAAAAAGCTTATGCGCCGTGAAGCCCAGCATGCGCGGATTATCAAGCTTCGCATCATAAAGCCGCACCCCACGGGAACGGCAGTAATCAAGGTCAAGCAGGTGATCCTCGCCATTCACCAGCACGATGATGTCAAGCTGGTCCGCGACGCCCACCATGGGTTCGAATTTCTTGTGCCAGACATTGATTCCATAGACCGGCCCGTAATGTCCGCGCCAGGAATCAATCACATTCCGGATCGCCGCCGCGCGCTGATCACGCCGATGCGCATCGGTGGAACTGTGGTTTGATCCTTCCTCGGCACGAAAGAAATGTGCGATGGCGAGCAGAATGCGCATGCTCAGGCGTTTCCTCTCGATAGCAGCTTGTCGAAATAGGCGATGGTCTGCACCAAGCCCTGTTCCAGCGGGATGGTCGGCTCCCAGCCAAGCCTGCCGCGCGCCTTGGTGATATCAGGTTGGCGCTGGCGCGGGTCATCCACTGGGGCAGGGCGGAACACCATGCGTGAAGCGGAGCCGGTCAGCCGGATCACGGCTTCGGCCAATTCAATCATGGTGAATTCGCCCGGATTGCCAAGGTTGATCGGCCCCGTGACATCTTCGGGTGAATCCATCAGGCGGCGCAAACCTTCGACCAGATCTGAGACAAAGCAGAAGGAACGCGTCTGCTTGCCGCCTCCGTAAATGGTGATGGGATCACCGCGTAAAGCCTGGACGATGAAGTTGGACACCACGCGCCCATCATTCGGGTGCATGCGTGGGCCATAGGTGTTGAAGATGCGCGCTACCTTAATCTGCAGCCGGAATTGCCGATGGTAATCGAAGAACAGGGTTTCTGCGCAGCGCTTGCCCTCATCATAACAGGAACGCGGCCCGATTGGGTTCACATTGCCCCAATATTCCTCGGGCTGAGGATGGACATTGGGGTCGCCATAAACCTCGCTCGTGGAAGCTTGCAGGATGCGCGCCTTCAAACGCTTCGCGAGACCCAGCATATTGATCGCGCCATGCACGCTGGTTTTCAGCGTCTGCACTGGGTCATGCTGGTAATGGATGGGCGATGCGGGGCAGGCGAGATTGTAGATTTCATCAACTTCGACATAAAGCGGGAAGGTCACGTCATGGCGCAGCAATTCGAAATAGGGGTGATCCAGCAGCTTTTCGATATTGGCCTTATTGCCGGTAAAGAAGTTATCGGCGCAAAGCACCTCATGCCCCGCGGCCAAAAGCGCATCGCATAAATGGCTGCCGACAAAGCCAGCACCCCCCGTAACCAGGATGCGCTTGCGCGCATGGTATTCCCGTTTGGTTTCGTTTGATTTTTCCATCACCGTCCCACCGCATAACCTTGCATGCCGCGCGGATTGGCGCCGGCGCGAATAGTGCCATCGGCTTCACGCCGCGCGCCAGTCAGCCGCCCTTCGGACCAATCGCCACCCGCTTCCGCCTGATGCCCGCGCGCCTTCAACGCCGTCAGCACCTCCGGCGCATAGCGGCCTTCAATCACCAGCTTGCCGGGCTTGGCGCCGCGCGGCCAGAAGCTGCTGATCCAATGTTCCGAATGGAAGGAAGGCGCATCAATCGCTTCCTGGATATTCATGCCGTGATGCAGCATCCGCAGCAGCATGATGGATTGCCATTGATCTTGCTGCTCTCCGCCCGGCGTGCCGAAGCTCATCCAGGGCTTGCCATCGCGTAGAACGAGTGCAGGGGAAAGCGTGGTGCGCGGGCGCTTATTCGGCTGCAGGCCATTGGGTAGCGTCTCATCCAGCCAGAACATTTGGCAGCGCGTGCCAAGGCAGAAGCCAAGCTCAGGAATGGCGGGCGAGGATTGCAGCCAGCCCGCCGATGGTGTCGCGCTTACCATATTCCCGGCCGCATCAATCACATCCACATGGCAGGTATCGCCACCCGCGGCACCAAGGCGAGAGACGGTGGGCTCGCCACTGCCGGCAGCCGCGGTCATTTCCTGCGCGCGGCGGATGGCGGCGGCGTAATCCGTGCGCGGGGTGCGGCCATCCGGTGAACCGGGGCGGAATTCCATGCTGGCAGCAGCGCCAATCAAAGCGCGGCGTGCGGCGTTATAGGGGGGCGACAGCAGGGTTACCATCGGCACATCAACGAAATTCGGGTCGCCGTAAAAGGCTTCACGATCCGCGAAGGCAAGCTTCATAGCCTCCGTCACCAGATGGATGAAATCCGCGCCCAGCGGGTCCATCGCCGCGATGTCATCGCCGGCGATCAAGGCCAGGGTTTGCAGCATCGCGGGGCCCTGGCTCCAGGGGCCGCATTTCAGCACGCGATGGCCGTGGTAATCCAAGCCAAGTGGTTCTTCGATGGTCGCGGACCAATTCGCCAAATCCTGCCCATTCAGCACGGCGCGGTGGCGGCGGCCCGACGTATCCATTGCTTCTGTCGTGCGGCAGAAACGATCAATCGCTTCCGCCACAAAGCCGCGATACCAGGCCCGCCGCGCAGCTTCGATTTGCGCCACGCGATCCCCACCCGCCGCTTCCGCTTCGCGCACCACGCCTTCATAGGTATCGGCGAGTGTCGGGTTGGCATAAAGCCCGCCCGGAGCCGGGCCGCCATTGCGTAGCCACAGCGCGGCCGAGGTTTTCCATTCCGCCTCAAACAAGGGGCGCACCGAATCAATCGTCGCGCGGACACGCGGCACCATCGGCGCGCCATGGCGCGCATAGCCAATGGCATAGGCAAGGATATCGCGCGGCTTCCAGCTGCCGTGATCGCGCAGCATCAGCATCCAGGCATCAAAGGCGCCGGGGATGGGCGCGGCCAGCATGCCGGTGCCGGGCATGATTTCATGGCCCAGGCTTTTCATGAGCGCGACATTCAAGCCGGCCGGCGCGGGGCCTTGGCCGCAAATGGCCTGCTGCTGTCCGGTGCGGGCGCTATGGAGCAAGATGGGGCAGTCGCCGCCCGGGCCGTTCAGATGCGGTTCCACGATTTGCAGCATAAAGCCGGCAGCGGCGGCGGCATCAAAGGCATTGCCGCCGCGTTCCAGCACCGCCATGCCAACCTGGGAAGCGATCCAATGGGTGGAGGCAACCGCGCCGAAGGTCCCGCTGATTTCAGGCCGCGTGGTGAAGGCCCGCGCCCCTTCCTTTGCCGGAAAGCCGATGGAGGCAAGGGTAGTCTGGGACATGGGCGCTTTTGTTCCGTTTCTCGGCCGGGCGGGGTTCTGAACCGCCCGGGCCGTTTCTAGGCTAAATGGTCAGAAAGACAAAGATCAGGCCTCGGCCAGGCCGCCATCGGGTTCGGCGCGCATTTCGGCAAAGACGCCCTTGGCCACGATCATCGCTTCCCGCACCGCGGGTAGGCCGATATAGCCGCAAAGATGCATCAGCGCTTCAGTGAGTTCATCCTCGCTCCAGCCCATGCGCCGCGCCATCCGCAGATGAATGGTGAGTTCCGGCCAGGCATGGATGGCGGTATCGGAAATGACGCAAATCAGCGCCTTTGTCTTGAGATCGAGCCCCGGGCGGGACCAAAGCATCCCAAACACAGCCTCGCGCGCATAATCGCCGAATTTTTCCATGATGGGGTCGTCATAAACACCCTGGGCCATATTCTTGACGGTGGCCTGCCCCATCAGGCGCGTGCGTACCGCATCGCCCTTCTTCCATAGTGCGGATTTGGCCATGGTTTCTCTCCCTTGGTTTTGATGAGCAGAAGCCTAGGCTGGCTTGGCTCAGCGCGTGAAGACCCACCACAGCAGCGCTCCAGCTGCCAAGACCCAAACCCCGATGATGATGGCGGCGCCCGCCTTGCTGCGCGGCCTTTCCACCATGCGCTGGGCCGCTGCCCGGCTTTCGGCCATGACATCGGCCGGGATCAGACGCGCGATCAGCGCAATGGCGATGGGTAGCAGGATCACCTCATCCACCAGGCCAAGCACCGGAATGGCATCCGGGATCAGGTCAATCGGGGAAAGCGCATAGGCCGCGACCAGAAGCGCCAGCAGCTTGGCAAACCAGGGCGTGCGCGCGTCACGCGCCGCAATATAAAGCGCCAGACCATCGCGCAACACCAAACGCGCCCAGAAGCGCAAGCGTTGCCACAACGCCCTCACTTGCGGCAGGGGGCGAAGCTATGCGCATCCGCCATCGCCCAAGCCTCGGCAAAGCGCGGATCATCCGTGCCGGTGAGCAGGGCGCCGGGCGGCAGCGTCGGGTAAAGCTCGGCAAAGCTTTTCACGACACTCGGCGAAAGGCGCCGGCTGAAATGGTCCGCGCGCAATTCGGATGGGTGCGCAAGCCCGACGGCCGCGATCAGTTCATTCAGCGCCTCCAAAGTCGCGGCATGGAATTGATGCACACGTGGCGCCTTGTCTGGCACGCGTAGCGCGCGTTGGCGGGTTGGGTCTTGTGTTGCCACGCCCGTTGGGCAGTGATCCGTATGGCAGGAAAGCGATTGGATGCAGCCAATGGCGAACATGAAGCCGCGCGCGGCATTGCACCAATCAGCACCGAGAGCGAGCGCGCGCGCGACATCAAAGGCAGTCGCGATCTTGCCGCTGGCGCCAAGCTTGATCTGATCACGCAACCCAATGCCGATCAGCGCATTATGGGCGAAGCTTAAACCTTCGCGCAGCGGCATGCCGACATGATCCATGAATTCGAGGGGCGCCGCGCCGGTGCCACCTTCCGCGCCATCAATCACGATGAAATCGGGCGCAATCCCGGTTTCGATCATGGCCTTGCAGATGGCGAGGAATTCCCAAGGATGGCCGATGCAAAGCTTGAAGCCCGCTGGCTTGCCGCCCGACAGGCGCCGCATCTCCGCAATGAAACGCATCATCTCAACCGGGGTGGAAAATGCTTTGTGCACGGGCGGGGACACGCAATCCTGCCCCATCGCAACACCGCGCGTGGCAGCGATTTCCGCGCTGACCTTGGCAGCCGGCAGCACGCCGCCATGGCCGGGCTTGGCACCTTGGCTGAGCTTGAGTTCCACCATTTTTACCTGATCGAGGGCCGCGACTTCGGCGAAGCGCTCCGGCGAAAAACTGCCATCCGGATTGCGTGCACTGAAATAGCCGGAACCGATTTCCCAAATCAGATCACCGCCTGCTTCGCGGTGATAGGGGCTGAGCCCGCCTTCGCCCGTGTCATGCGCAAAGCCGCCGCGCTTGGCGCCTTGGTTCAGGGCGCGAATGGCATTGGCGGATAATGATCCGAAACTCATGGCGGAGATATTCAATATGGAAGCGGAATAAGGCCGCGTGCAGGCCGGCCCGCCGATCAGAATGCGCGGCAGATCATGGGCGGGCGCGCGGGCGGCCAGCGAATGCTGCAACCATTCAAAGCCCGTGTCATAGACATCATACTGCGTGCCGAAGGGCCGCTTATCCAATTGCTTCTTCGCGCGTTGATAGACAATGGCGCGCTTGTCGCGGCTGAAGGGTGTGCCGTGCTTTTCATCTTCGAAGAAATATTGCCGCATTTCGGGGCGAATTTCTTCCATGAGAAACCGCAGTCGCGCGGCGATTGGGTAATTGCGCAGAATGGCATGCGTCGGGTGGAACAGATCGCGCAAGCCAAGCGCGCTGAGCGCCGCCGCGATGACAAAGCCCAAACCCATCCAGAAACCGGGGGCGACCATTAACGCTAGGCCAAGCAGCAGCGTGGCCAGCAAGGCCAAGCTCAGGCAGATGAAGCGCGGTGAAAAGGCAAGGCTCAGGCTGCGGGTCATGGCGGCACCTTTCGTATCACGCGCAGCATAGACTGGATTGCGCCCGCGTCAGCCCAGCAAACCGCGCCGCTTGATCTCGGCGGCGATGCGCCCGCTTTCATCCAGCGGCGCGCGCGCAAATGGCGCGGGCGCGGCGGCCAAATCCCGCGCCTGGCCCGCTTTAATCAGGCTCTCCGCCAAGCGCTTGTGGCGCGGCCCAAGCCCGCCCGGATCGGCGATGAAAACCGGCCCCGCCGTGGCCAGTGCTTCCGAGAGCATGGAAACCGAATCCCCCGTCACCACCACCTGATCCGCCCAGGCGAGGAAGCCCGCATAGGGGTTGGGCGGCGCGTCGCCCCAGCGAAACAGCTTATGCGCATGCCCCGCCAGCGCCGCCGCCATGGCATCTTCTGCCTCGCGCCCGGTGCGGCGCGATGCGGTGGCCAGCACGCTGCCGGCAAACCCCGCCACCTTGGCCGTGATGGCGCCGGCAACGCTTGGGTCCATGCCCTCAGCCCGCGGTGGCCCGCCCATCAGCAAGGCGACGCGCGGGGAAGGCAGCGCAGCAAGTGCGGCAAATTCCGCCCGCGCGGCTGCCAGCCTTTCGGGCGACATCCGATGCGCCGCGCCCAGAATGGGCAGGATATTGGGCGCAGGCTTCGGCGCATCATGCCGGCCAATCACCAGCAAATCGAAGCGTGCCGCGCCAAAGCCGGGGCGCATGCAATGCACCAGCCGCACGCCCTTTTGCTTCAACCAAAGCGCGACCGGTGCGCTCCGCCGCCCCGCCGATATCACCAAGGCCGGCCAGGGGGGCGTGAAGGCCGCGCGGGCTTCGGGGGTCAGGCCCGTCAAGCTTGGCAAGGGCAAAGGCAGCCGCGCCAGCGCCCCCCAGGCCAAATCCACCCGACGGAAGGGTTCACCCAGCCTTTCGGCAATGCCCAAAGCCTGCGCCGCCGTACCGGCGCGCGGGTCCGCCAGCACCCAAATCCGGGGCGACTCGGCCAGGGTCATGGACGCCGCCGCCCCAGCGCATTACCAAAGCCCGGAAAGAGAGGAGCCCTATCCATGCCCGCCCTTCATGCCTCCGACTGGGACCGCGACGCGGCGCTCACCACCGCGCGTATCCTGCTTGAAATCAAGGCGGTGAATTTCCGCCCGGAAGAGCCCTACACCTTTACCAGCGGCTGGAAGAGCCCCGTTTATATTGACTGCCGCAAAATCATCTCCTTCCCGCGGGCGCGCAACCGGATTTGCGATCTGGGTGTGGAAAAGATCGGCCGGCATGTCGGCTATGAATCGATTGACGTGGTGGTGGGCGGTGAGACGGCGGGGATTCCCTTCGGCGCCTGGATCGCGGATCGCATGCTGGCCCCCATGGCCTATGTGCGGAAAAAGCCGAAGGGCTTTGGCCGCAATGCGCTGATTGAAGGCGAAGTGCCTGTTGGCCAGCGCACGCTGCTGGTGGAAGATTTGACCACCGATGGCGCCTCAAAGATTCGTTTCGCGAATGCCTTGCGTGATGCCGGCGCCATTTGTGATCATACCTTTGTTGTCTTCTATTACGGTGTCTTCCCTGGTTCCTTTGAAACCATGAAGGGCATGGGCCTGAACCTGCATCACCTCTGCACCTGGTGGGATGTGCTGGAGGTGTGCCGAGAGCGCCCCTATTTCAGCGAAGGCGCCTTGAAGGAAGTGCGGAAATTCCTGGAAGACCCGGTGCAATGGTCCAAGGCAAATGGCGGGATCGGTAGCGCGGAAGAAGCCAAGGCCAAGGCTTCAGGAGAGTAGTGCCCGAGCCGCCATTGGATGACAGAAATTTCATTTTGTTGGTGTGTGCAGACGGAAAACCCGCCGTCTGCAATTTGAATGGTCAGGGCCTTGGCTAATCGTGCTAAAGAAAAGCCCGATTCGCTCAGGAAGGTTGAACCCATGATGAAACGCTTTTTGCTTCTTGCCGCCCTTGGTGGCCTGATGGCCGCGACCAGCGCCCTACCGGCTGATGCCGCGCCGCGGCGCGCCGCTGATGGTACGGAAGCCGCTGCCAGCAGCACGCAGCGCAACCAATCCACGCGCAACCGCAGCGCTTCCCAGGGCCAGAAGGCCAATCGGCAGAATCGCAGCAATAGCGCGAATAAGGCCAACCGCCAACGTACGCCGCGCAGCGGCGCAGCGGCCGGCTAAGTGCCACCTATTCCGGGCGGGCCATCCCTGGCGCTGCCCGATGCGGGTCTTGGTGCGAGCACTGGCATATTGATCGCAACCCTGGCCCATGCTGGGTTGTGCAAACCTGTTCGCATGTCGGGGATGAAATCATTTTCGGTACCAGTTAAGCGTAATGCCGCCATCGGTGTTTCGGATTGCTTCGCCTTTCGAAGCCCGATGACCAAGGAACGGAAGCAGGGGGGCTCGGCACGATGCGCGTGAAAATTCATGGCATTCGCAATTGCGATACCATCAAAAAGGCGCGCGCTTGGCTTGATATGAATGGCATCGCGCATGATTTTCATGATTATAAGATTTCAGGCATAGAAGCGGATATGCTGCAGTCTTGGGTTGGACGCGCCGGTTGGGAAGCCGTGCTGAACCGCCACGGCACAAGCTTTCGCAAGCTACCCGATGCGCGCAAGCAGGATCTGGATGAGACCCGCGCTATCGCCCTCATGCTCGCCGAACCCAGCATGATCAGGCGTCCGATACTGACCCAAGGCAATCTTCTGGTGATTGGCTTTGATCCGGCGCGCTATACCAAGGCCCTGCTAGGATAATTGCTGCCGCGGGTGCTTGGCTGCCTCAAAAGGACCATCTCCTGCCTATATGTACCTTTTGGCAGGTCAACAAATAGGTTTTGGGGTGGCTGAGGGGCTCAATATTCAGGCGTATAGCGATGCGCTGGTCGTGCTCGGCACGGCGGGCGTGATCGTGCCTCTATTGCGCCGCGTCGGTGTCAGCCCAGTGCTTGGCTATCTTGGCGCGGGGGCGCTGCTCGGGCCGCTCGCGCTGGGGTCCTTCATCAATGACTACCCGCTGCTTTATTGGTTCACAGTGATTGACGCGAAAAGCGTTACCGCGATTGCGGAACTTGGCGTGGTCTTTCTGCTGTTCCTGATTGGGCTTGAGCTTTCCTTTGATCGCCTGAAAGCGATGCGCCGGCTGGTGCTGGGCCTGGGTGGACTGCAATTGGCGATTACCTTTGTGGTTCTGAGCCTGCTTGCGCTGCTGCTTGGCTTCAGCCCAGGCATCGCCGCGGTGCTGGCCGCCTGCCTGGCACTTTCTTCCACCGCCATTGTGCTGGAATTGCTGGCGCAGCAGGAAAGGTTGCTCACCAGCGGCGGCCGCGCCAGTTTTTCCATCCTCCTTGCGCAGGATGTCGCGGTGGTGCCCATCCTGCTGTTTATCGGCATCCTGGGCGCCAAGGGGGGCAGTTCCGTATTGCTCAGCATCGCCATCGCCTTGGGGCAGGCTTTGCTGGTGCTGGCGCTGATTGTTCTGGTGGGGCGCGTGGTGCTGCGCCCGCTGTTTCGCCTGGTGGGGGGGCAGCGTTCCGAGGAACTCTTTATCGCCGCCGTGCTGTTTGTGATTGTTGCGACCGGCATCATGGCCGCGATGGCTGGGCTTTCCATGGCGATTGGGGCCTTTGTCGCCGGGCTATTGTTGGCTGAGACCGAATATCGCCGCGCGGTGCAGGCGACGATTGAGCCCTTCAAGGGCCTGCTGCTTGGCATTTTTTTCTTCAGCGTGGGCATGAGCATTGATTTCCGCGCGGTGATGCGCGAACCCGTGCTGCTGCTTGGCCTTGCGCTTGGCCTTGTGCTGCTGAAGGCGGGCATTGTTTACGCGCTGGCGCGGTATTTCGCGCTAACCCGCGCGGCGGCTTTGGAAACGGCTTTGCTGCTTGGCCCTGGCGGTGAATTCGCTTTTGTCGGTATTGGGCTTGCGACGGGCCTCGCGCTGATTGAGCCGAAGCTGGCCAGTTTTATTTTGGCGGCGATCAGCCTGAGTATGGCGTTGCTGCCCTTGCTTTCCGCGCTGGCGCGGCGCGTAGCGCCCTTGCTGGAAGAAACCCGGCCCAAGGACCCAGAGCTTGAGGCCCTGCCGGGCGCGCAGCAGGGCCATGCCATCATCATCGGCTATGGGCGCGTGGGCAAAACAGTGGCCGCGCTGCTCCGCCAACATGGCTTGCGGCAGATCGCGGTGGATAATGACCCCGCAACCGTGGCCCGCGCGCGCCGCGCCAATGAGGAAGTGTTCTTCGGCGATGCCGCGCGCCCGGCCTTTTTGCAGGCTTGTGGCCTTGCTTCGGCGCAAAGCGTCATCATCACCATTAATCTTACGCCGCAGATAGATCAGATTGTCAGTGCCATTCGCACAGCGCGGCCGGATTTGCCCATCATCTCCCGCGCGCGGGATGCGGCGCATGCGCGCCACCTTTATGCACAGGGTGTGAGTGAGACAGTGCCGGAGACAATTGAAGCCAGCCTGCAATTATCCGAAGCGGCACTGGTATCGCTTGGCGTGCCGATGGGGCGCGTGATTGCCTCCATCCACCAGAAACGCGCCGATTTCGCTGAGGAATTGCGCAGCGCCGCGCGCGGGGCTTAAGCCTATTCTGGCTTGTCGGTGCCGGACGCCGAACCTGGTTCAAGTCAAGTGCGGCGCAGCGGCAGCACTACCTCCACGCGAAGCCCGCCAAGCGCGCTATCGGCCAATTCAACCTCACCACCATAGGCAAGGGCGATGTCGCGCGCCATGGCAAGGCCAAGGCCTGTGCCGCTTTTGTCGCTATTGAGCTGCACGCCGCGGGTCAATGCCGCACGACGATCCTGCGGCGGAATGCCAGGCCCATCATCTTCCACCGAAAGCCGCACAACCCCTTGCGCCAGATGCAGGCCAATGCCGATCCTGCCGGAGGCCCATTTCGTTGCATTATCAAGCAGCACGCCCAGCAATTCGACAAAATCGCCTTCCTCAATCTCCGCCGTCACGTCCTGCGGAATATCCTGCTGCCAGGTCAGGGTTTCGCCACGGCTGGTGCGCGCAAAAGCGCGCGCGACACGTTCAATGACCAGGCGCAGCGCCAGCGGTGCCCCACGGGCTTTCGGGCCTTCGATGTAGGCGCGGGCCAATTCGCGGGCCATGCGCTGTTCAATGCTGGTTGAAATGGCTTCCAGCGCTTGCGCCATTTCGTCATCACCACGATCACGCAATTCCCTGATGCGCGCATTCAGCAAGGCCAGCGCGGTGCGCAGCCCATGCGCCAGATCGGCGGTGCGTTCCCGCGCCAATCGCGCGCCGCGGCGCTGTTCATCCAATAGCGCATCGAAGCGGTTCGCCAATGCCTGCAATTCGCTTGGCAGCGCCCCGCCAATCCCTTCCCGCTTGCCTTCAGCCAATTCCTGCAAGGCGCGCCTGGCACGCGCGATCGGGCCCAGCGCAAGGCCGCCCTGCAAGGTAAAGGCAAGCAACATGCCCGCCCCGATCAGCCCCAGCAGCGGCAGCAGATCAAGCAGAAAGGCGCGATTGGCCGCTTCCAGCAGCTTGCGGTCCACGGCCACCGCCACACGGTAGCTCGCTGCCGGCTCGCTCGGGTCCTCAATGCGGCGCTCAAGCACAATCAGCTTGGTGCCTTCAGGCCCGAACACGATGTGGCGATGACGCTCACCAAGCGGCAGGCGATCATGCTCGAGCGGGAAGCTGGCACCAGCGAGCGAGGGGGAGCGCAGTATCCCCCCGGTGCGGTCATTCCTGACTTGCCAATACAGCCCCGAAAGCGGTTCCTGAAAGCGCGGATCAGCCAAGGGCTGCACACTGAGCGTCGCAACGCCATTATCCAGCACAAGGCTGCGCGCCAGGAAGCGCAAATCGGCATCCAATTCCGCCAAGACTTCCCTTTCATTATGGCGTTCGAACATGCCCTGCACTGCCATGCCGATCGCCCCGATCACGATCAGCACCGTGGCAATACCCACAATGGCAAAACGCGCGCGGACGGAATTCGTCACGCATCACCGCCAATCACATAGCCATGGCCGCGCCGAGTGCGAATGGTATCCGGCCCGATCTTGCGCCTGAGGCGTGCCATCAGCGCTTCAATCGCATTATCGCCGCGATCCGCTTCCCCGGCATAGAGATGTTCCGAAAGCTCCGTCTGATGAATGGTGCGCCCGGCATGATGCATCAAATAGGCAAGCAGCCGAAATTCCAGCAAAGTCAATTCAACCGGCACCCCTGCGCGTGAAAGCCGCCTTGCGCGCAGATCAAGCAGCAAATCCCCAATCACCAGGATGTTTTGGCTGCGCCCAGCAGCACGCCTCAGGATGGCGCGCAACCGCGCCAACAGCTCCTCCATGGCGAAGGGTTTTATGAGAAAATCATCGGCGCCGGCATCTATCGCTTCCACGCGTGTGGTCCAGGTACTGCGCGCGGAAAGTACCAGGATCGGAAAGGCCACCCCTTCCGCGCGCCAGCGGCGGATCAGCGAAAGCCCATCCATGCGCGGCAGGCCAAGATCAAGCACGGCAGCATCAAAGGCTTCAATGCCGCCACGCTGCCAGGCGGTGTCGCCATCGGCGGCATGTTCCGCGGCAAAGCCGGCCGATGCCAGCGCGCCCATCACATCCCGCGCGATCCCTGGCTCATCTTCAACCACCAAAATCCGCATCGCGGCCCGATTCTCCTGGAGCCTAGAAAATAGTCCCCGATAGCTGACATCAAGCTGACAGGCCCCGTCAGCCTGCCGAAGCCCTGCCTAGGCTAACCAGCCCCCGTCAAGGAGGCTTCCATGCAGATCGGGCAGCGTTTTTCGGCTGATCCTTGCGGCCTATGCGGCGGCTTGGAGAGTGAGGTGCTGGCAACACGTGGCCGCGGGCATCAGCCGCTGAAAACGGCTATTTGCTGCGGCTGCGGCCTGGTCAGCCATCATCCGCTGCCAAGTGCCGCAGAAATCGCCGATTTCTACGCCAAGGATTACCGCGTGGCGTATAAGGGCGGCTTTGAGCCGAAGCGCAAGCATTCACTGCGCGCCTTGCGCGGCGCCATGTCTCGCGCTGGAAGGCTCATGCCCTTCCTGCATGGTGGCGCGCGCATTCTGGATATTGGCGCTTCTTCGGGCGAATTCGTTTATGTCATGGCACGCAGCGGCTTTGACGCGCGCGGCATAGAACCAAACGAAGCCTATGCGGATTTCGCGCGGCGGAGCTACGGCGTTGCCATGCAAACCGGCGGCTTCGAACAGGCGGCACCGGCTGAAGCAAGCCTTCATCTGGTGACCATGAACCATGTGCTGGAACATGTGGCCGATCCCTGGCAGGCGCTGCGGCGCATTCATGCCTGGCTTGCCGAAGATGGCGTATTGTTTCTTGAGGTGCCCAATCTTTCCGCTACCCATAAGCAGGTGGGGAATATCTTTCACCGGGCGCATATCTGGAATTTCACCCCGGAGACGCTGTTGCTGCTGGCATGGCAATGCGGCTTTGTGCCGATGGAGCATGAGGATACGCGCCATACCTCCGTGGTCCTGCGCAAGCGCCGCGATGGCGATACCGCCCCTATCGGTGCCGGGCCCGAATTGGCGGAACGTCTGGTGCAGCACATGGCGACCGAAGCTCAGCCGATTGCCTATTTCGTCTCGGGGAGGCCGTTTACGCGCCGTTGGGCAAGGCTGCGTCGGAATATCGGCGAATGGCTGATCTGCCGGCGCCACGCGTCGGTGCGCGATATGGCGGATGCGCTGCTGACATCCGCGCCCGCGCCAGGGCTTCGTGTGATGCATCAGGACAGGGCCACACCCGTCAGCAGTCTGGCAGGCTGAGGGATAGGCGCGGGGAAGCGCCGGTCTACTCCGGCTTATCCGTGCCAGACCCTGAACCGGGTGCCACAAAGCGCCGACTATCCATGGTGATGCTCACCGGGCGGCCCTCGCGGCAATTGCTCATGCAGGCATTGTTTTCGGTATCGGGCCGCCCTTCCAGTACAAAGCCATCGCGATTGGGCATGGCAAGCTTGGGTAGGCTTGTTGCATCCATCTTGTCGTCTTCACCAATCAGCTCATTCAGGTATAGCACATAGGCGGTGATGGCGTAGTATTCGTCGTTTGATAGGCTCTGCGGCGCGGCATAGGGCATGGCGCGGCGGATGTAATCAAAGACGCTCGGCGCATGCTGCCAGAAGGAACCGATGCTGCGCTTTGGCTGATCAGATCGCAGGCTGCCGCGCCCGCCCATCAGCGCGGGCCAACGTTCCAGCCCTTCACCGAAATCGCCGTGGCATCCAGCGCAATGCGTGACGTAAAGCTCCTCGCCTTCTTTCGCGGTGCCGCTGCCGGGCGGCAGGTTATGGCCATCACCGCGCACGGCGATATCCCAGCCGGCGATTTCTGCCGTTGTTGCGGCGCGGCCGATGCCTGGGATGGGTGCCGTAAGCGCTGCCGTACTGGCGGGCCAAGCGATATCGGCGCGCGTTCTCTCGCCCGGAGGCGCAGTGAAGGGGCGATAAATATCGCTGATGGCCGCTGAAGAATTTGGCGCCTGCTGCGCCTGCACAAGCCCAGCAATCAGCATGACGGCAGCAGTGTATCCCGCAACCTTAAGCATCAATCTGGACATTCACCACCGTCCCGTCGCGGTCAACCAGCCAGGTATGGATGCTGTTCTTGTGATAAATGCTCTCCACGCCGCGCGCGCGTCGTAGCGCCGTGATGGTGGGCTGCACGCGCCCGGTTTCATCCATGGCGCGGCTTTGCAAATAAGCGGTCTGGCCTTCGGCCCATTCCCAGGGGATGCGAAACCGTGTCAGCGCCTTGGGCAGCACGGGGTCCTGTAAGGTCGCACTCCGCCAATTATCGCCGCCATCCACACTCACATCCACGCGCGTGATGCGCCCGGCGCCAGACCAGGCAAGGCCAGAGATTTCGACAAAGCCTGGGCGCCCACGCAGCGGCTTTTCCGGGCAGGGCGCGGTGATGACCGAACTCACCTCATTCACAAAGGTGAATTGGCGGGCGAGGCCATCGGGCATCAAATCCGTATAGGTGCGCGTTTCCCAACGCGTGAACCAAGGCCGATCACCGATTTCGATGCGGCGCAGCCATTTGATCCACATATTGCCTTCATAGCCAGGCAGCACCAGCCGGACCGGATAGCCCTGCTGTGGGCGCACCGCTTCGCCGTTCTGGCCAAAAGCGATGATCGCATCATCCAGCGCCTTGGATAGCGGGATGGACCGCGCCAGATGCGCCGCATCCGATGCTTCCGCCAATAGCCAGGAAGCTCCGGCGCGCAAGCCGGTTTGTGCGAGCAATAGCTTCAAAGGCACGCCGGTCCATTCCGAACAGGAAAGCATGCCATGGGTGAATTGCACGCCAGACATTTGCGCGCCGCGCCATTCCATGCCGCCATTGGCCGGGCATTCGATGAAATGAATGCGAGAGACCGATGGCAGGCGCTTCAGATCTTCCAGCGTGAAAATCAGCGGGCGTTCCACCATGCCATGGATCATCAGCCGATAATCCACAGGGTCCACATCCGGCACGCCGCCATGATGGCGTTCGAAATGCAGCCCGGATGGCGTGATGATGCCATGCATATCAGCAAGCGGCGTGAAGGAAACTGATGAGACCCGATCCGGCGTCAGCCATGGCACATAGCGGCGCACCGCGGTTTCATGCCGGCTGCGCGTACCATAGGTTTCCTCGATCACGCCGGGGCCAAGGCTGCGCGACCATTCCGGCAGATTGGGCGGTTGGTTTTCCGCATTGCCAGCCGCCTGCGCGATGCCGCCCGCAGTCGCCAGGCTGGCCGCACCCGCACCAGCGGCGCGCAATAGGCCGCGCCGGGAGGATGATTTCGGGTCTTTTCCAAGCCTCATGATGGTCTCCCTGGCAGAGAGCTTCTCATCGCCAACTGGCCCCTGACCATCGCTTGGATGGTCAGGGTTTTGCCCCTTGCCCGATCTCAGCCGAACATCTCACCCGTGATGCTGTAGTACCATCCATCGGCATAAAGCGCTTCAAGCTGACGATGTTCGCGCCGGCGCTCTGCGGTCAGTGCTGCATTGCGCGGGCTGACGCCGCCTGAACCTTCAACCTCGGCAAAGCCATTGGCGCCGGGGCGGAAGACGCCGACAATGGAAATGCCGTAATCAGGCCCGACATGGCTGTAGCAGGTATTGAAGAAGGTCGCGGATGGCGGAGCGCGCCCCGCCAGCGATGCCGCGATGCAGGCCACCGCATGCTTGGCATGCGATGACGCGACAAAGCCCGATTTCGGCATGGGCGCGGCGATGGTCGCATCGCCCAGTACATGGATGCCTTCCACCTGCGTGCTTTCGAGCGTTGCGGGCTTGATCGGGCACCAGCCGGATTGATTGGCAAGCCCCGCATCACGCGCGATCTTCGCGGCCATTTGCGGCGGAATCACGTTGATGACATCGCCCTTCAGCTTTTCGCCGAATTCCGTTTCCACTTCCATGGCAGCGGCATTCACCCGCGTCACACGCCCATCACTGGAAGCGCCACGCCATTCGATGATGCCGGGGTAAAGCTCTGCCCAGGCATCCTGAAATAGCGGTTGCTTGGAAAAGCCGTTCTTCGCATCAAGCGCAATCAGCTTGCTGCGCGGCTTGGCGCGCTTC
This sequence comes from Roseomonas sp., assembly GCA_020249505.1. Classification (GTDB taxonomy): domain Bacteria; phylum Pseudomonadota; class Alphaproteobacteria; order Acetobacterales; family Acetobacteraceae; genus Neoroseomonas. The sequence goes on from JADCFN010000019.1 coordinate 23,843, forward strand.
AGATAATCGGCGACCATGCTGATCCGCTCATAAGGGCCGGGCGGGCAGCGGAAGGGATTGTCCGGGATCACCATCACAAACCTGCCGCCATCGGGCATGGCTTCAAGCTGGCGGCGCAGCAGGGAAATCGGTTGCAGCGATGGCACCCAGCCATGCGGCATGCGCTCACTCGCCGCTTCATCATAGCCTTCAATGGCACCCCACCTTAGGTCAATCCCAGGTGACATGATCAGCCGGTCATAAGGCACCTGCGCCCCATCCGCGAGGCGCACCTGCTTCGCGCCGGCATCCACCGCGACCACGCTTTGATGCACCACACGCACCCCACGCGCGGCGAGTTTTTCATAGCCGAAGGTAATGCTGTTCATATCCCGCCGCCCGGCGAGAACCAGATTGCCGTAAGGGCAGGTGGTGAAACTCCGGCTCCGTTCGATCAGCGTAATGTCAAGCGCGGGGAAATTATCGCGCGCGAAACGCGCGGCGGAAGCGCCGCCAAAGCCACCGCCAATGATGACAACGCGCCCGGCGCCGGCCTGGGCATGGGCGATACGGGGTGCGGCAAGGGCTGCGGGCAGTGCGGCGGCGGCCAGGAAGGCGCGGCGGGAAAGGGCCATGATGTTTCTCCTCCGGCTTATTGCGGGCGCGCGTAATGCGCGGCCAAAAGCGCGATTTGTTCCGGCGTATAGCCGCGGCTGATGCGCCCCATGATCGTGGCGGGCCGTTCATTGGCACTGAAGGCGCGCATGAGCGCGACGAATTCATCGCGGCTGTGATTGGCCTTGATGGAGGGGATACCATTCCCCCCCTGGCCGCTTACACCATGGCAGCCCTGGCAGCCACCGATCAGCAGGGCGGTATCTGGCGCCTGCGCGACGGCCGACCCGCCCGAGAAAAGTAACAGGCACAGCGCGAACCTGATCTTCATGGTTTTGCGTCCCTCAAAAAGCCGCTTGCATGCGGGCTCTTCATTGATGATAAGGCGAGCCTAGCCACCGGGTTTTCAGCGGTCAACAAGAAAACCCGCAGTAATCCGGTTGGCTTGAATCCTTTGCCGGGAGAATAGGAAAATGAAACTTCGTATCGCCATGCTTGCCGCACCCTTGCTGATGGCGCCAAGCCTTGCCTCGGCGCAGGACGCTGAGGCTGGGCAGCGCGTCTTCAACCAATGCCGTGCTTGCCACACGGTGGATCAAGGCGGGCGTAATGGCGTTGGCCCCAATCTTTATGGCGTTTTTGATCGCCGTGCGGGCGCTGTGGAAGGCTTTCGTTACTCTACCCCCATGCGTGGCAAGGCGGACGAAGGGCTAACGTGGAATGAGGCGAATCTGCGCGCCTATATCGCCAACCCGAAGGCGGTGGTGCCGGCCGGATCCATGGCCTTTGCCGGGCTGCGCAATGAACAGCAACTGAACGATCTGATCGCCTATCTGCGCCGCGCCACGGGCGCCAATTGATGCTTCGGCGCCGCACCGCGCTGTTACTGGGGGTTGCCACGCTCTTAGCCCGCCCGGCTGCGGCGCAGAATGCCACACTGGTTATGATGGATCGGCATGATTGCGTTTGGTGTCGTCGTTGGCTGGCTGAAGTCGGCGAAAGGGCCTGGAACCAATCTGATCTTGGGCGCCGCGCACCACTTAGGCGCGTGGACACCACCCGCGGTCTGCCAGAGGATTTACGCCATATCCCGAATTGGCGGGTGACACCCACCTTCATCCTGATGGTCAATCAGCAGGAAATCGGGCGTTTCACCGGCTATGGGGGTGAGTTGTCCTTCTGGCAGAACGCGGAAATGCTGATGGCGCGCCTGCCAGCGTGATGCCTGCTGGGCTGAATGCACTGAACCTAAGCCCGGATGTCACATACCACGCAGTTCAACGTCCTGGCGCTGCGCCACCCTCAACGGCCCCTTCGCCAACTGTCGAAACACCAAATCCCAAATCGGCGGGCCTTCTACCCCTTCATTGATGCTGGCCCAGCCGGCCACCACGTAATCTTGAGACGCTTCAATCGCCTGCCCGCTTCGCTTCAGCCGCAGATTGGAAATACGCTGGCCCGCACCTGCCGCGACATCCAGGGTGAAGGTAATGCCGGCGCTCCTCACCATATCCCCACCCTGCTGATAGAAGGGATCTGGGTGAAACAAATTATCGGCAATATCCTCAAGCAGGGCCTTGATCGCCGCCCCCTTCATCACGCTGCGATAGGCGGCTGGATAGGTGATGGCAGTTTGCGCCCAGACATCCTCGGCAGTGATATCCGTATCGGGCAGCAGCGTCGTGCCCCAGCGAAAGCCAGGGGAAAGCGCAATCTCGGCATCACGCTGTTCAAGCAGCGCATCGCAGATCACATCATCCCAGGTGCCGGCGGTATTGCCGCGCCGCCACAGCAGGCTTTCCGTGCGCCCCACGACGCGCGCCAAATCCACCGCATAGGGTTCGCGCAGGCCGCGCACCAAGGCCGCCATTTCGGCATCGGGCGTAATGCTGTTGCTGAACACCGGGATCAGCGCGTGCCGATAACCGGCCACGCGCCCGCCCTGCACATCAAGATCAAGCCGACTGATGAATTTGCCTGAGGCACCAGTCGCAATCAGCAATGTGCGCCCAATTTGCACGGGGCTTGGCAGCGCATCATGCGTATGGCCGGTCAGGATCACATCAATCCCCGGCACGCGGGCAGCGAGCTTCCGATCCACCTCAAAACCGTTATGCGAAAGCAGCACGACCAAGCTGGCGCCCTCATCCCGCGCAGCCTGCACGCGGGCGGCGATTTTTTCTTCCTTGATGCCGAATTCCCAATCGGGAAATATCCAGCGCGGATTGGCAATCGGCGTATAGGGAAAGGCCTGGCCGATCACCGCAATCTTCACCCCGCCACGGTCAAACATGGCATGTGTGGGGAAGACATCCTCATTCCATTCGCGGTCCTGGATATTGCCGCCAAGGAATGGAAAGCCGAGCCCCTTGGCCAATTCCGTCACGCGTTCCGCGCCATAGGTGAATTCCCAATGGCCGACCATGGCTTCAACGCCCAAGGCCTTTTGCACCGCCACCATATCAGCGGCCTTGGTTTGCAAATTCGTCCAGGCGCCTTGCCAGGTATCGCCGCCATCCAGCAGCAGGCAGCGCCCGGGGCGCTCTGCCCTGATCGCCTTAACGATGGTCGCCATGCGATCCATCCCACCCATGGGGCCGAAGCGTCGCGCAAGTTCGGCGAAATCCAGATCGGTCAGCGCATGGGCCAGTGCCGTCCCGCGCGCCAGGCCGAATTCAGTAAGGAACGCCTCACCGGTGATATGCGGCACGCGGCCGCGCGCTTCCCCCACGCCGATCTTGGCCGAGGCTTCACGAAAGTTCATCGGCATCAATTGGCCGTGCAGATCCGTCATATGGATCAGCGTGACCTGGCCAAGCGGCGCAAAGCGCAACAGTTCATTCTGGCTCGGCGCTTCAGCGGCCGTCCGCCCCAAAGGTGCTAGCGCAACAGCAGCCGCGAGCAGATCACGCCGCGTGATCATATGGCGTCGCTAAAGATGGAAACCGCCCGCATGGATCGGGCGCCCGTCACCCAAGCTTCAATTCAGCATTCGTGCTGCGTGTTTCGCCGGCATCATTGGTCCAGGTCATTTCAAACCGGCCCGCACGCTCCACGCGGAAGGGGAAAGCGATGTAAGGGTTGGCGGCAATCGCCGGCGCCAGATCCATGGCGAAGACCAATTCGCCTTCAAAACGCGCCTCAAAACGGCGGATGATGTCGCGCGGAATCTCCTGGCCTTCTGGCGTGCGGCGCTGGCCGGTTTCCATCACATGCGTGATCAGGGTGCGGATTTCGATGATGTCTCCGGCCTTGACCTGGGCTGGAAGGCGAAGGCGGGGTTGCCCGATAGGTGAGGACATGATGCGCTTTCCTTCTGCCCTAGCCGCCGCAGCCGCCGATGGTGACCTTCACCTCGGCGCGCGCCATGAACAGGCGCCCGTCAGCCATTTCCGCGAAGGCCACCACATCCTGAGTCTGCCCCAGGCGGATGCGCGTATCCACCGTGGCGCGGCCCATGGCCGGCGTCAGGTGAAACACCGCGACTTCAGGCGTTGGATTGCCGGTCGCGAAAACATGGACCGCCTTCACATGATCGGCTGCCGTCATGGGGCTTTCCACCATGACATTTAGCGGCACCGCATTGCCATTTTCAGCAATCGCCGGCAGACGGAGCGTCATGCGCCCTTCTTCAGCGTTACGCCCGGCGCGGAGCTTGTCTATGGCCGCTTGGACCTTGTCCGGCAGGTTGGCGAGGCCAGGGCGCGGCACCAGCACCAACCCGGAAAGCGCCAACGCTAACACGGCGCGGCGTGATGAATGCTCAAGCACTTGCGTGTAACCCTCCTGACTAGAGGCTTCTATAGCATAAGGGCCAGCCGGCCAGCCAGCATTTGCAGCCATGGCACGCGTCACCCGGCAGAAGCCGCTGCGTTAACCGTTCATAGCGGCTGCCGACCCCTGCGCTGAACACGATTGAGCGAGCGTTCCGCCGATTCGCGGCCAACGAGTATTTCTTCGATACGCGCGATTTCCATAGCCGTGATGCCAGCCCCAGTTTCACCCTGCGGCAGTTTTTCCATCTCGGCGCGGAATTCCTCCTGAACGGAAACATAGCTTTGCGATGGCCCAAAACGCTTTCCCGTCTCCTCAAGGCTTCGGGCCACCCGTGCCATGGCTTCGATCTCAGCCAAATCACCGATTTGGTTTGGGGTCAGTCCCATCAGGGCGGCGTTCACGTGAACTGATACAACTTCGCGATAGGTTGACCGGCAGAACTGATCAAGATTGCGCCGATGCGCATGAAGTTCCTTTGCATCTAACTTTGACGTTATCTTGGGCTGATTTTCAAGAGCGGCGATGATCAGCCCGGCTTCTGCCGCCAGCCTGGCGCCATTGGCGAAATCCTCTTCCGCGAGTTCGGGTAGGGTAATGCCAATCCAGAGATTCAAGACCTCCTCTACAACCCCGGTGACTTGCGCCGGTAGATTGTTAATCAGGCTTAAGAAAAGCGAAGGCCGGCTGGCCCGTTTTAACAGGGTCTCCAAGGCAGCGGAGAATACCTGGCGCCCTTCATTGGCTGGTCCGATAAGCGCAGCGCGCAGCGCTTCGGGTGGGCAATCATCACCCATCTGCTGCAAACAATCCCAAATCGGTCCAGCGTGTCGCCAAAGGGATCCAGCAAATTGTGTGATTCGCTCAAAATCCGGTTGCCCCAGGCCAGCGCTTGACCAGCCAGTGCCCAGGCGCAGGCGCGGCACTGAATTGGCGGCCAAGCCCCATAATTGCAGCCCAACGCGCGTCATAAGCTGATGATCATCAAGGCTGCCGCCACGCAGTTGAACCGACAGTAACTCTAATTGGGAAGCGCTCGTGTCTTGCAGGGATTCGATCATCGGCCCCAAGGCCGAACGAGGAATGCGCCCTTCAGTACGTTTCCACTGGAGGGGAGCCACCAAGGCCCCTTCCATTGGAAGGAAAAGAAGGCGTGTGAGGCTCGCGGGTCTTGGTGGGCGCAGGCGCTTGAGGCGCCGCAGCGAAGGTCCGAGAAGGCGTTCATGGATTTCCGGGTCGCCAAGCCGATCCACTAGCGCAACAATCTTGAGCAGCGCCGCATCTGAGGCAACTTCAACCTGATTGCCGAGAGAGCGGGTCAGCGCCACAGGGTTTTCCGTGTCTAGTTTTTGGGACGTTGACTCGAAAATGGTAGGCTTTTCTGCCGCGCTGCGGGCGACGGTGGACTGCGGGGTGCCCTGTTTCGTCTTGAAGGCGGCACCATCACGTTTCAGCGCCAAGCGGTCATTCACCTGCGGCAGTACCATTGGGGAGACGCGGTTTTCATACGCGATTGAAAAGCCGATCAAATGCTCGTTGCGGGCGACAAGTTCCATGACATTGCCGCTGCGCCAGTCGGATTTATCGCGCACCACCTGGGTGATGCGCCGTGGCGTTTCGCGCCAATCGCTCACCTTGCCAAGCCAAGCCTTGGCCTCGCGCGGCAGGATCGGCGCAATCAGGGCCATTTCCCATATTGTGGCGCGACGCTGTTTCGCGTCTGCTGCCGCCCAAAGGGCGATGGGTGTTTTCCAGCCATCCAGCACCCATTCAGGCCTCCGCGCACGTTCCAGGACATTATCCCTTTCCGTTCGCCATTTTGGCACAAAAAGGCCAAGATCGGCGATCAGGGCATCCGCGGTTGCCAGGGCGATTTCGGCGCATTCCAATGTCTGCCGCGCCGTTTCCACGATGAAACGCGCTGCCATTACATGAGGCGCTTCTTTCTGTTGTTCGGCCGCCCAGTGGGTTACTTGGTCCACCAGGTCATCAAGCTTTGTAACCATTTCGCGCAACCGCGCATCTTCGCCTTCAAGCTTTGGTGCTGAACCGGCCAAGGCGATAGCAAGAGCCTCAAGATCCGCTGAGAATTCCGCGATTGGGATTTGTGCCAGAGCCGCAGCGCGCGCGACAGCACGTTCACCCCGTTTCAGGAAGGATGCGCTATCGGTAAGGCTGGATCGCCCAGCCGCTTCAGTTGGCACTTCGGAGGCCGCAATCAGTGTCTCAAGCAGCATGGCGCGCATCAGTCTTTGGCCGGATTGGTCGCGCCGCTGTGCATCCCTGGCCGCCAAGGCAGCGCGCCGCCCGGCGAGTCCTTGGGCGGCCAGCCTTTGCGCCTCCTGCCGAATTCCGACCGGGGAAATGTCCTCCGCAGTGCTCAAACTCTCCCATAAATGGCGATCAAAAAGCGTGGGAGAACAAATCTCCGGCATGAATAACCAAGGCATGATCAAGGCCCCGCGGCCGCCGGAAGGATTGGCTACCACCACCTCAAATCCACGTCCGGAACTGGCAGCGCGCATACGGGCATTCAGCAGCAAGGGGGTCGTGAATGGGACGGTTGAACCCCTTTCACGAAAACTTGCTGGCTCAAACGAATCCGACCGGAAGCGCTCGAGTTCGGAAAGTGAAATAGACATGGCGCCTAATTCTACATGTTCGGGACTGGTAAGGGAAGGCTTCTTGCCGTTGCATACCAAAGGAAATTGTCAGCGATGCGCTATCCCGCGTTGCAAAGAATTAAAGCATTAACCTTTAACTTTTGCGCGAAAAAAACGCATAGAGCGCGGCTTAATACGCCGGTTCACGCCACGCGGTTCAAAAGCGGCTTACCTGCGGCAAACCGTTGGCAATTCTCTGCCGCGATGCTGAAGGAACGGGCAAAGGTCCCGTTGGAAAGCCAAGCGACATGCGGCGCCAGCACCACATTAGGCAGGCCAAGCAAAGGGTCGGCGGGGTCCAGGGGCTCGGCGGCAAAAACATCCAGCCCCGCCGCAGCCAAATGGCCAGATTGCAGCGCCGCCACCAGTGCGGGCTGATCCACCAGGCCGCCACGGGCGGTGTTTACCAGGATAGCGCCCGGTTTCATGCGGGCAATCGCCGCGGCATTGATCAGCCCCCGGGTTTCGAGCGTTTCTGGGATATGGAGTGAGACCACATCGGCTTCCGCCAAAAGTGCCTCCAACGGGCGAAACGTGCCAATCGCCTTGGGCTTCGGGGCGCGGGCGGTGTACAGAACCTCACACCCCATGGCTTGTAGGACGGGGGCGAGAAGCTTCGGCACCGCGCCATAGCCAACCAGCCCCACCTTCCGCCCGCCCAGTTCAAACAAACCATCCTGTAGGGCAGGGGGCTGAGACCAGCCGCGCCCGGCGCGGGTCTCAGCATCAAAATAGGCAATGCGGCGCAGCGCACCCAGCATCAGCAAAAGCGTCATTTCCGCGACCGCCCGGCTATTCGTGCCTGGCAGATTGCACACCGCGATGCCCCGCGCCCGGGCGGCCTCCAGGTCAATGGTATTCACGCCAACGCCGATTTTCTGGATCAGGCGAAGCTTGGGCGCGGCGGCGATATCAGCGGCGGTGATGGGGCGGAGCACATGCCAGATCACCTCAATCTCCGGCAGCAGGCGCGCGTAAAGCGCGGTATCGGCTTCCGGACAGATGGTCAGGTCAATGCCGGGCAGTGTCGCCAACTGTGCCGCCAGCCCCGGCCCGGCGTCATAATGCAGCAGCACCTTCATGGCCGGGACCGCCCAAGATAGGCGCCGCCGGCAAAACGCGCCCGGGCGCCCAGGCTTTCTTCCACGCGAAGCGCCTCATTCCATTTCGCCATGCGCTCGGATCGCGCGAAGGAACCGACCTTCAATTGGCCGACACCCCAACCCATCGCCAGGTGGACAATGGTGACGTCCTCGGTTTCGCCCGACCGGGCGCTGACAATGCCGGCGAAGCCCACGTCACGCGCGGCATCCCAGGCGGCTTTGGTTTCGGTCAGTGTGCCGCGCTGATTGGGCTTGATCAGCACGGTATTGGCGGCACCCATGGCAGCAGCCCGGCGCACGCGCGCGGCATCTGTCACCAGGAAATCATCGCCCACCACCTGAATGCGGCCGCCCACTTCGCGGGTGAAGGCAGCGAAGCCCGCCGCGTCATCCTCGGCCAGCGGGTCTTCGATGGAAGCGATCGGATAGGCAGCGATCCAGCCGAGCAACATGCGGATCATCTCATCCGTGCCGAGTTCGCGGCCTTCCAACCCAAGCTTATACCGCCCACCCTTGCCGAAATCCGTCGCCGCAATGTCAAGCGCAATCGCCACTTGCCGCCCCGGCGCAAAACCCGCTTTTTCGATGGCGGCAACAAGGGTTTCCAAAGCCTGTTCATTGGCGGTGAAGGCGGGCCACCAGCCGCCTTCATCGGCGACCCCTTGCATGAGCCCGCGCTGCTTCATGATGGCGCCAGCGGCGCGATAGACTTCGGCGGTCCAATCCAAAGCCTCGGCAAAGCTGGTCGCGGCCGGGCACATCACCAGAAAATCCTGGATATCCACGCGCCGCCCGGCATGGGCACCGCCGCCCAGAATTTGGATTTGCGGTAGCGGCAAAACATTGGGCGTATCGCCGCCCAGATAGCGCCAGAGCGGCACACCAGAAGCCGCCGCGGCAGCATGGGCAGCCGCCATGGAAACGGCGAGCGTCGCATTGGCGCCAAGGCGCGTTTTTTGCGGCGTGCCATCGCGCGCAATCAGCCGCGCATCCAGGGCCGCTTGCGCGCGCGCATCCATCCCAAGCAGGGCAGGGGCCAATTCGCGGTTCACGGCATCCACCGCGCCGGTCACGTCATAACCGCCAAAGGCAGCGCCACCATCGCGCTTGTCCAAAGCCTCACCACTGCCGGTGCTGGCACCGGCGGGGGCAATGGCACGGCCTGTCGCCCCACCTGCCAGGGTGATTTCCGCTTCCACGGTGGGCCGGCCTCGGCTGTCCCAAACGCGACGACCGCGAATGGCGGTGATGCTGGTGCTGCTCATGCGCCGATCTCTTCCCCCCAGGCCGCGCGCACCGCCAGCAGGCGATCCTCGGGCTTGGTCAATAAGGCACGCGCCACGCGGCGCACGCGGTTTTTATCATGCTCCTGGGTCAGGTATTCGACCGGGCTTTTGCCGTCCACCCGTGCGAGGAAAAGCCCCGGCAGCAGCCGCGCCGCGCGCGCTTCCAGCGCATCCGCTGCTTCCCAGGTGATGCCGGCCAGATAGCGCGCCGAAAGCGCTTCAAAGCAGGCCATGAATCCCGCGCTGGCGCTTGGCGTCCACAGGCATTTCAGCAAAAGATGATTGAGGCAAAAGGCAAGATCGAAAGCGGGATCACCCCACCAGGCACATTCCGCATCCAGAAACACTGGGCCTGATGGCCCGCACAGGATATTCTTTGGGCTGACATCACCATGAACCAAACTGCGTTTGCTGCGCGCGGTGACTGCCGCGATATCTTCCAAAACCGCTGCCAGATCAGGATGCGCGCGCGCGGTCGCCAGCAGATAAGGTTCCAGCCGGATGGCGTGGAAAATCTCATCCGTCGGGAAAGCTCCCGCCAAGCCGGGATGCGCGGCGGCATGGGCATGGATGGCCGCGATGCGCCGCCCGACCTCAGCCGCGAAGGCCACATCCGCATGGCCACCCTGCAGCCGCGCCTTCCAGACAGGATGATCCGCCGGCGAGAGGAATTCCATGGCGAGCGCGCCCGTCGCCTCATCCTGGCCGAGGAGTTTCGGCACGGCGCCGGGCAAAGCGCGATCTGCTTCCAAAAGCCAGCGCGCTTCATAAGTATTGCGCACCACGGGCGCGCGCCAATCGGCGGCCACCTTCAGCTTGGGCAAAGCGCGTTTGACGCAAATCTCGCGCCCATCGGGCAGTTTTAGATGCCAGATATCGGACGAAACGCCGCCCGCCAGCGCCTCACCCTGCACAGGCTGGCCGGGGGCGAGCAGCCCCATGGCGACAAGCCCCGCAGCGATGGCCTCTGGCAAAGGTTCCGGCATGGCTCAGCGCTTCAGTAGCGCTTCCCAGCGCGTCACCTCGGCGGCCAGATAGGTTTCGCTTTCGGCGACATTCAGGCTGAGAATGCGGTCAGCGCCCAAATCCCCCAAGCGCTTGCGAAGCGCTTCCTGGCCAAGGGCGCGGTTGATCGCGGCATTCAGTATTTCGCGCCGGTCGCGCGGTGTTGCGCTCGGGACAAAAACCGCCTGCCAGACGCTCATTTCCGCGTCTACACCGCCTTCGCGCCAGGTCGGCACATCAGGATTGGCAGCATTACGGTGCGCGGTCGTCACGGCAAAAGCACGCGCCTGATTGCCGCGCGCGGTCTGAAAGCCCGTCAGCCCCGCATCGAACATCATGGCAATCCGCCCCGCCGCAAGGTCGAGTGTTGCGGGCGCGCCGCCGCGATAGGGCACTTCATTCAACTGCACGCCCGTCGCCTTCAGATAAAGCAGCGCTGCCATTTGCAGAATGCCGCCACCGCCAGAACTGCCATAATCCAATTGCCCGGGTCGTGCCTGAGCCAGCGCGGTGAATTCGCGGAGATTATTGGCCGGCACATTATTCGCAACCAACATCACAATGGGAGATTCAGCGACCACCGCAATCGCCTGCAAGCTGGTGATGGGATCAATCGGCGGATTGGGCACCAGCACGCGCAAGGCCGCGTGGCCGGTATTGTTGAACAGCACCGTATGGCCATCAGCCGGGGCGCGGGCCACGACCTCGGCCCCCACCATGCCGCCAGCGCCGCCGCGGTTTTCGATGACAAGCGGCTGCGGCAGAATCGGTGCCATGGCTTCCGCCAGCACGCGGGCCACCACATCGGTCGCCCCACCCGCAGCATAGGGCACGATCACGCGAATGGGCCTTTCGGGATAGGCGCTGGCCGGCGCGAAAGGCGCCAGCAACAGCATCAGAACGGACAAAACCCAGCGCAAGCGCATCTTTCCCCCCTTTGTCCCGGCCTTTGGGGACATCGCCACCCTCATCCTGCCCGGCCTTGGCGCCGCTGCCAAACCCTGTAGCCTGACCAGATGGAAAGCCTATGGTATAGAACGCCGAGACATTGAACCGAGACATCATGGCGGAAGAAGACTGGGATATTCCTGAGCATTTGCAGCCCGACCCGACGGAGCATGGCTTCGACCTGGATCAGGCCTATCGCGCCGTGGTCGGTTTGCGGAGCCAGGTGCCGCCCGATGCCTTTACCGCGCGGGTGCTGGGCACGGAACGCGAAGGCAGCGGCGTGCTGATTGGCGATGGCCTGGTGCTGACCGTCGGCTATCTGGTGAGCGAGGCCGAGAGCATTTGGATTACCACCGCCGAGGGCCGCGCGGTTGCTGGCCATGCGCTGGCGGTGGATCAGGAAACCGGTTTTGCCCTGGTGCAGGCTTTGGGCAAAATCCCTTTGAAACCTGCTGTTCTGGGCGATAGCGAAAAGCTGAAGATTGGCGCCGCGACTGTCATGGCCGCAGCAGGCGGGCGCACCCATGCGGTGGCGGGCAAGCTGGTCGCGCGCCAGCCCTTTGCCGGCTATTGGGAATATCTGATGGAAGACGCGCTGTTTGTCGCCCCCGCGCATCCTTCCTGGGGTGGCGCCGGGCTGTTTGGCCCCGATGGCAAGCTGGTTGGCATTGGTTCCCTGATTTTGCAGCAAGGGGAGGAAGGGCGCCGATTGGACCTGAATATGGTCATCCCGGTGCATCAGCTGAAGCCCATTTTGGATGACCTTGTCACCCAGGGCCGCCGTTCTAGCCCGCCGCGCCCCTGGCTTGGGCTTTATGCGACCGAGGATGAGGAGGGGATTTCGGTGGCCTCCCTCGCCCCTGGTGGCCCGGCCGAGGCAGCCGGGATGCGCAATGGCGACCGTATTCTGTCGGTTGAGGGCGCCGAGGTTGGCGAATTGGCTGATTTCTGGCGCGCCATTTGGGCCATGGGGCCGGCTGGGGTGAATATCCATTTGCAGGTGGCTCGCGGTAAATCGCGCCGGGATGTGACCGTTACCTCGGCTGATCGCGTGCAATTCCTGAAGCGCCCGCGCCTGCATTGAAAGGATCGCCCATGTCCGATTCCGGTGGTTTTGTTCTCATCCCGCCGGGCGGCGGGGCGCAGCATTGGCAGCCGCAACCGGCCAATGGCTGGATCGAGGTCCTGACCTCCCCCCGCATTGCCGGCATGCCCGCTGGGTTTTCGGCGGGGCTTCAGGAATTGCCGCCGCTTGGCAAGATCCGCGAACATGCCCACCCGGCGCAGACCGAGATTTTCTGGGTGGTGGCGGGTGAGGCGCTCGGGCGGCTGGATGGTGTGGTGCGGCGCATCCCGACCGGCAGCTTCATGGTTGCGCCGCCCCATATCCGCCATGGCTTCATCAATGATGGCGCGCATCCCTTTCGGTTCCTGTGGCTGCTGATCCCGGCGGGGCTGGAGGATTTCTTCATCGGCATTGGCCGCCCAAAACTGCCGGGCGCGCCGGACCCCACACCTTATCCGCGCCCGGCCGATGCCGGGAACATCGAACTCTCCACCGTATTTGAGACGCTGGACCCACCACCGCCGCCGCCCTGGGATACCAGCCCCATCACCGATCCGGCGGTGCTGGAGGCCCTGCAGCGGGAAGCCCTGTAATTCCCCGCTTGCGGTAGGCCGCGGATAGGAGAAGGATCAGGAAACGAGGCGCCGCACCAATGCCGCGCCGTGAACGAACGGAGGGTCCAGGAATGGCCAATCAGATCACGCGCCGCCAGGCGCTGGGCGCCACCGCGGCATTGATCGCCGCGCCCGCCTTTGTGCGGCAAGCCAATGCGCAAAGCCGCTTTGACTGGAAGCGCTTTGCCGGCGAACGCATCGAAGTCACGCTGCAAACATCGCCGCGTGGCTTGCTGCTGCAACGCCAGAACAAGGAATTCGAAGACCTGACGGGCATTCGCTGCGGTATTGAAGTGGTGCCGGAACAGCAGCATCGCCAGAAAATCATCGTGGAATATGCCTCTGGCAGGCCTTCCTTCGATGTGGCGGAACTCAGCTTGCATGTGAATAAGCGTCAGGTCGGCAAGGCTCGCTGGAATACGGATATCAAGGCGCTGATTGCGGATCAATCCATCACCGCGCCTGATTTCGACTTCGCCGATTTTGGCGCTGGCATGGTGCAATATGCGACGCAAGCCGATGGGCGGATGGATTCACTGCCGGCCTTCGCTGATTACTTCATCCTTTACTATAACAAGGAATTGCTGGCGGCGAAGAATATTGCCGTGCCGACGACCTTTGATGGCATGTTCGAAGCGGCGCGCGCGCTGACCGAACCTTCCCGCCAGATCTATGGCCATGTCGGGCGCGGCTTGAAGAACGCCAATGTTGTGCTGTGGTCCAGCTATCTGCTTGGCACGGCGCAGCGCGACATGATCAACGCCAATCGCCAATTGATCACGGATACGGATGACGCGATCTGGGCCGGCGAGATGTACAAGAAGTTCTTGCGTGATGTCTCCCCGCCCGGGTCCATCGGCTTCAATTGGAATGAATGCCAAACCACCTTCATGCAGGGCCGCGCGGCCATGTGGATTGATGGCATTGGCTTCGCCGCACCCTTGGAAGATCGCCAGCGTTCCCGCGTGGCAGGCAAGGTTGGCTATGCGCTGGTGCCGAAGGGCCGCGGTGCCAATCACCATTGCTGCCTATTCGGCGCGGGCTATGGCATTCCCGAAGCGTCACGCAAAAAGGGCGCGGCGTGGCTGTATCTGCAATGGGCGCTTGGCAAGGAAAACCAGCTTCGCTTCCTGACCAGCGGTGCCGGCGTGCCGGCGCGCAGCAGCCCCTTCGGCAATGAAGCGGCGATTGCCGCCAGCACCTTCCCGCGCGAATTCTTCAACACGCTCAATGAAAGTGCGAAAATCGCGCGCGCTGGCCTGCCGGAAATTGTGCCGGTGACGCAATTCCGCGACGTGATCGGCACGGCACTTACCAACACCATCAGCGGTTCGGATGTGGCGACGGAACTGCGTCGCGCCACGGCTGAATTCCGCCCGGTTCTTGAGCAAAGCGAACGGGAAAGCTGAGGCTCTCGCAAACTGATGCAGCAAGCTGAAACCATCACCGCGTCCCCCAGCAAGGGGGCGCGGGTGCGCAATTACGCCCGGCATTATGGCTGGTTCATTGTGCCGGCGGCGGTGGTGGTGCTTGCCGTCATCATCTTTCCTTGGATTTTCACGATTTATGTCTCCGCCCATGATTGGCATCTGGGCGGGGAAAGGCGCTGGGTGGGGTTCGATAATTACACCAAGCTGTTTTCTGATTCCCGCTTCGGCTGGGCGATGCTGCGCACGCTATTCTATACGCTGCTGGCGGTGGTGTTTCCGATGCTGCTGGGGCTGGCGGCGGCGCTGGCCTTTAATCGCAAATTTCCGCTGCGCGGCCTGGCGCGCACCATTTTCATCCTGCCCATGATGGCAACGCCGGTGGCGGTGGCGCTGGTGTGGACCATGACCTTTCACCCGCAGCTTGGCGTGCTGAATTGGCTTTTGGGCCAGGTGGGTCTGCCGCCCAGCATGTGGATTTATAGCGCGAATACCGTGATCCCAACCTTGGTGATGATCGAGGTCTGGCATTGGACACCCTTGGTGATGCTGCTGATCCTGGGTGGCCTCGCTTCCTTGCCGATTGATCCTTATGAGGCTGCGAAGATTGATGGCGCCAATGGCTGGCAGGCCTTTCGCCACATCACGCTGCCCTTGCTGATGCCCTTTATTGTCGTGGCCCTGATCATCCGCTGCATTGATGCGCTGAAGGCTTTTGATACGATCTACGTCATCACCCAGGGCGGGCCGGGCTCAGCGAGCGAGACGATCAATATCTTCCTTTATCTGCAAGCTTTTGCCTTTTACAATGTGGGCTATGCCTCGGCCGTGGTGGTGGTGTTCTTTGTGATCATCCTGGCGCTGGCTGCGCTGCTGCTATGGACGCGTCAGCGGGTGAAAATGACATGAGTGTGGAAGCAAAGCGTAGCCCTGCGCAGTATCGGCTGCGTCGGCTGATCGGCAATATTGGCTTTGGCTTTTCGGTGCTGGTGCTGGTTTCGCCCGCCATCCTGTTTTTCCTTTGGATGCTGTCGCTATCCTTCAAGAATGAGCTGGACAATACCGATTGGCCGCCGATCTTCATTCCGCAATCGCCGACCTTGGACAATTACCGCGAAGTTTTTGCACGCAATGATTTCCTGCGCTTTGCCTGGAATTCCATTGTGGTGTCCTTCGGTGCCACTGGAATTGCGCTGCTGATTGGCGTGCCGGCGGGCTATGGCATCGCCAAGATGCACGCCATGCGCGCTGCGGCACTGATCCTGATTGCGCGCATTACGCCTGGGCTTTCCTATCTGATCCCGCTGTTTTTGCTGTTCCAATGGCTGGGCATGACCGGCAGCCTGACGCCGATTGTCATCACGCATTTGGTCATCACGGTGCCTATCGTGGTCTGGGTGATGATTTCATTTTTTGAGGGCCTGCCGCCGGAATTGGAAGAAGCCGCTTTGGTGGATGGTGCGACCATCTGGCAGGCGTTTCGTTATGTGGCGATGCCCTTGGCGCGGCCAGGGATCACCGTTGCCACTATTCTGTCCTTCATTTTTTCCTGGAACAATTTCATCTTCGCGATGGTGCTGGCGGGGCGTGAAACGCGCACGCTGCCGGTCGCGGTGAACAACATGTTGACTTTTGAGCAGATCGCCTGGGGGCCGCTTTCCGCTGCGGCGTTACTAGTAACGGCGCCCGTGCTGATCCTGACGCTGGTGGCGCAAAAGCAGATTGTGGCTGGGCTGACGGCGGGGGGTGTGAAGGGGGCTTAGCGCCGCGCTGCCCCCAAAATGGGGGTGGGTGAACTGCTGCAGGACAGGCAATTCACCCACCTTTGACTAAAGAGTCGGAGCGATGATACCCAAATGGCCGCATTTCAACGCGCCGAGATTGGATCGGTCCCCGGGCCGCCTAGTGCTACCCTTGGCTTTAAAACGCTCAAGAACTACATCAGGCCGCCTGATCAAAGAAACTGCCGGGCTTCAGGCTGGCCAGGTACTTTGTAAGCATGCTGATCACTGCATCGTCGTAGGAGCCATTATTTTGGCCTGAGCGCGAAGCCCCTTTTTCAGAAGGACCGCCCTGACCGCCACCAGGAGGAGGGCCGCCGGAGCCACCAGGGCCTCCGCCGGGTGGCGGGCCGCCAACGCCATTTGGTGGCATCATGCCCCCGCCTGCCTGTAGTCCCTGCCCGGAAGTTTGTTTGGCCGGATCAAGATCCTCGAATGTCTGGAAGACGATTTTCGCATCTTCGTCGGAAAGTTTACCCGAAGCGACATCCGCTGAAATGCGCTGCTCGAGAGCGGCCTTGACACTCTCCTTGTGAGAGGCGCCAGGAGCCATATTGCCTACCGACTGAAAAGCGGCTTTTGCCTGTGTCTCAACGAAGCTAGCTTTTTCTGCTGTCAGGCCATTACTAGTGAGCTGTGATACAAACTGCCTTTGCATGGCAGGGGGCGGCGCCCCTACAGAAGAGATGTTCATTTTCGAACGCTCCTTGGTTCAGGTGTGACCCGGTCAATTCAAAAGGTGCCTGGCAAAGCGGGAGCAAAGCCAAGGGAAATGATGGGGTAGAATGCCACTCGAGTTCCCTCATTCCAATGTTGCCCACCCTGTCCGACGCCGCCATTGCCGGTTGGCGAGAAGGAGCAAAAAGCCCCTCCCCCAAGCATAACGTCCGAGCCCTTATCATTCCTGCGCGCCACGTCATTCCATCCGACTTGAAGACTGCCCCCAAACCCTTGGCCTTTGGTCGCGCAATATCGCGGGATGGCGCACGGATCGCGCAATACGCGATCAGGACCGAGGTGGACGCAGGCCGGAGATTCGCGCGCGTCCTTCAACACTCAAGGATGGCGCGACGGATACCACGAAGGAATGCGCAATCGCCTCCATCCGCGCCTCGGCCTCCCGGATGGCGGCGAATGCATCGGCAAGACGCGTTTTGTCAGGGGTATCTCGGTGAAACTCCCGAAGCACCTCCGCCCGCGCCCGCTCCAAGGCAGCGCGGCGTGCGGTGAACTCAGCGTCCCAAACCCGCCATCCAGCGCGCAAGAGGCGGGCATCCTCCGCACCAACGGCGGCTGCCATGCGTTCGGCCGGTGTCGGTGGAAGGCTGCTGGCCGACCGCGCCTCCCTCACGGCCCAATGCGCGGCCCAATTGGCCAGGATAAAGGCATTTGCCGCGAAAGATGCGATCACGATGCCTGTCAACAAGACCTTCCGAAATTTCATTCGACCCTCCCGGCCAAAGGTCGGATCGGAGCGCCCCAAGCACCCTGCTTTGTCGAAAAAAGCAAGCTCTCAACGCGATTCATTTCGGTGAAGGATCCCGTCGCAGCACCAAGCACGGCCGCGAATAGAACGGAGGCAGCGGCCGCACGTAGGGGCCAATTATCCCACCTTCGCTTGGCGGCGCGTGCAATCGCCGCTTCGGCCAATGCCTCATCTTCAAGCATGCCGCGTGCGGGTGGCTCCCGTCTCAAAGCCTGCAACGCCGCGTCAACCGAAGCCGCCGCGCGCAGAAGACCAGGCGAATGCTGGGCGTAGTCTGACAAATCACCAGCTTCCGGCCATTTCGCGACATCAGTGCCATAGGCCCGGATCATTCGATCAATGCGTTCTGGTCTCATGACAAACCCTCATCCCAATCCTTGGCCGCCGCCAGGCCACGCCGGGCCAACAAAATCCTGAGTTCGCGTCGTGCACGGGATAGCAAGCCTTCCAAGGCGCCAATGGACGTGCCAAGCAGCGCGGCGGTCTCGGCGCCAGACCGGCTTTCCAGATGCACAAGTTCAACCGCAAGGCGTTGGCGTTCCGGCAGCTCAAGCAAGGCAGCGCGGACTGCCGACGCAAGCTCCACCTGCAACACGGCGGCGCTTGGGGCAGGTGCCATATCGGCGATCATGGATGCGGCCTCGAGCGATGTCACAGGTCGACGCTTTTCGCGTCGCAACAAGTCAATCGCGAGATTGGACGCGACGCGATAAAGCCAAGCGGCAAAAGGTGCGCCATCTGCAGGCCAGTTTGGGGCTGCATCCCAGGCACGTGCAAAAACCTCCTGCGCCACGTCGTCGACATCGTGCGGACCAAGACCATATCGCCCCGCAACGCGCGCGACCAGGCCACGATGGCGCGATACCAGGCGGGCGAAGGCCTTGCGATCTCCCCGACCCGAAGCCAGCAATAGTTGACGGTCCTCAACATCACCGCCGCGCACATCGGCCAACCGCCTTTGCTCCCAAAAACTTGCCCCGAAATCCCTTATTCGCCAACATCATGCATATTGATGAAAACCCCCATAATTCTCTTCCGTCACAAAAGGTCAACCCAATCCCATAACGCTTGAGCCAATGGGATTCCTGCGCGGCCAGATGGCTCTTTCGATCAGGCGCGGTAACCTCGCAAAGCTGGCGGTACCCCATCAATGCCAGGGCCAACACGGTGCCCGGAAAAGGAGGTGTGCGGCTGCCCTCGGAAAAGCCTTGGAATCCAGGGAAACGCATCGGTGATGATATAGTGGAAGATGCCTGCCGGCCAATCCGGCGTCACGCCGATCCGGCCATTCAGCGGATCAAGCCGTCCACGCGCCCCATCATACACATAATCCTCGACAAAAGTGCCATCATGGCGGCCGCCGGGTCCACCATCACGGGTACCGGACCGCAGGACATAGCCGGAATGCAGTTCAACCAGCGGAGAGGCAGGATCATCGGCCACAAGATGCCCCCAGCGCCAATAGATTGGAAAGCCATCCGCCGCAAAACCCAACAGGACCATGCTTTTGGGGGGCGCATCAGCAACGCCAAGCGACCGCAACAACCCGGAAGGCGGGCCGTGATAATGGTAGACACCATCCGGATGGACATGCGCGTTACTGTCATCAAGGCCAAGATGCGGGCGGGCTTTCGGTGACATAACCTCAAACTGCCAGCCGCTGCGCCGGTCGCCTCGCCAATGTGGCCCTGCCGGGTCCAATGGAATGCCGTTCAGCATGACGCCAAACTCCGAGAAACCGATGGGCATGGGGGCTGACGCGGCGACCGGGTCTGAGGGCACGATAAAGGACCGGCGCCGGGCGCGAACGGAAAACGGGTTCCCGGGATTGGGGAATGGGCCGAAATCATGGTCTGGAACCAGGTTTGAACTCAGCACGCGCCATGGGGGGGCAAAAAACATGTCTGCTGATGGCTCTGGCAGGGTATCGGGACCATACAGACTTCGCAAGATTCTCCCCGGGTGATCAGCACAAGCTTTGATGGGCAGAATGGCGGCACCGCTGAGCGCCAGCGTCCCAAGGATTGCGCCTCTGCGGGTGGCGCGGCTTGGCGTAGGCTTGTACATGACGGCGTGTCTCCCGCACTAGTTCCATTCCATAGACGTGGCGGGAGCCTAAAATCCTGCGCGCCGGGGGCGCCCTCATGTCTGCAAGGGCGGCGCCGCATGTCAGTCTGGTATTGAAAGCCGCAGCGCCGGGAAGCGCCGTCGGCGTGATGGGGCTTAGCCCGCGCTTATTCCGCGGCCGCCTAACTATGCGCCGCCGCATCAATCCCAAGCGCACCAGTAAAGCGGTTGAAAAAGCCGCAGAGCGTGATGCGGAGCGTGAGTTCCACAATCTGCGCTTCGGAAAAATGCTCCCGCAGCGCGCGGAACAGGCGCTCCGGCACGCGATGGCTATTCTCCCAGGCGGCGACCGAATATTCCGCCACTAGCCGGTCAATCGGCGTCAGCGATGGGTGATCAATCCGCCCCGGCAGGCCTTCCAAAGCCTCGGTCGGGATGCCTTCCACCGCCAGGAACGGGCCGTGATGATCCACGCAGTAATCGCAGGCATTAAGCTTGGAAACCACCACAATCGCCAATTCCAGATAGCGCCGTGGCAGCGTCCCCGCCGCGCGCAATTCCATCAGCATCGGCATCAAGTGCCTAAGCGCCGCCGGTACATGGGCGAAGACCGCCAATTGCTCCTCAAACGGGCCATAGCCGGTGACATAGCGATGCCAGATATCGCGTAGTTCCGGTGTTAGTTCCTCGGGCGAGACTTCACGCACACGGGCCATGGCGGTTTCCTTTCCACAAGACATAAAGCTTGCGCTGCCGGCCGCGCCCCGTCCATCCCTGGACTTGCTCAGGGCGCCGCGCGACACTCCGCCCGAGGATTTTGGGAGCCTAAAGCAATGCGCAATACCGAAGAAATCTGGCGGCTGGTGGATGCCAAGGCGCCTGAGGCGATTGAACTCAGCGACCGCGTCTGGGGCATGCCGGAGCTTTGCTACGCCGAACACCGTTCCTGCGCCGAACATACCGCGATGCTGGAAGCCCATGGCTTTCGCGTGACGCAGAATGTGGCGGGCATCCCAACGGCGGTGATGGGTGAGGCGGGGGAAGAAGGCCCCATCATTGCGATCCTTGGCGAATATGATGCGCTGCCGGGGCTGTCCCAGGAAGCCGGCATTGCGGAACCGCGCCCCTTGCCGGGCGATGGCAGCGGGCATGGCTGTGGGCATAATCTGCTCGGCGCCGCTTCCTTGCTGGCAGCGAGTGCGGTGAAGGATTGGCTCGCGCAGAACGGCATCAAGGGGCGCGTGCGCTATTATGGCTGCCCCGCAGAAGAAGGCGGCGCGGCCAAGGGCTTCATGGTGCGCGCGGGCTGCTTCGATGATGTGGATATGGCGATTTGCTGGCATCCGGCAGCGTTTTCCGCGGTGAATGAACCGGTTTCGCTCGCCAATACGCGCATTGATTTCGCTTTCACCGGCCGGTCATCCCACGCCGCCGCCGCGCCGCATCTGGGCCGCAGCGCCTTGGATGCGGTGGAATTGATGAATGTCGGCGTCAATTACATGCGCGAACACATGCCATCCGATGCACGCATTCATTACGCCTATCTGGATGCGGGCGGCATTGCGCCCAATGTGGTGCAGGGCACGGCCAAGGTGCGCTATTTGATCCGCGCGCGGGATCTGGTGGAACTGAATGGCCTGGTCGCGCGCGTCCGCAAGATTGCCGATGGCGCGGCGCTGATGACGGAAACCAGTGTCTCCACCAAAGTGGTCAGCGCGGTGTCCAATCTGCTCGGCAATACGCCTTTGGAAAAGGCGATGTACGATAATTTCCAGCGCCTGGGTGCGCCGCAATTCGATGAGGAAGATCGCCGCTATGCGCGCGAAATCCAGGCGACGCTGAAGCCCGAGGATATTGTCTCCGCCTTTCGCCGCCATGGGCTGACGCCGGAGATGGATTTGCCGCTCTGTGACAAGATCGTGCCGCTGGAAAACAAGGGTTTTGGCGGTGTGGGGTCCACCGATGTGGGCGATGTGTCCTGGGCGGTGCCCACCGTGCAGGCGCGTGGTGCGACCTGTGCTGTCGGCACGCCGGGGCATTCCTGGCAGCTCACGGCGCAGGGCAAATCCGGCATTGCCCATAAGGGGCTGGTGCATGTGGCGAAAATCATGGCCGGCACTGCGGTGGATGCCATCGCCAATCCGGAAATCCTCGCCGCCGCCAAGGCGGATCACCAGAAGCGCATAGCAGCGACCCCCTATGTCTGCCCGTTGCCGCCGGATGTGGAACCGCCGATCAAAATGTCCGCGTAAAACGCCCGGGGGTAACCCCGCCTTGCTTTCGCCTTGAAGGGCGCCCATATGCATCCGGTCAGCGTGCCTTTCCGCGCGCCTCGCGCCCTGCCGGCTGCGTGATCGGTCCCCGCCGCTTCTCTGGAAGCGCGGTGCGGGCCCGGGTCGGCCAGATCGCTTTTCCCACTTAGGACGGTCCCAATCCCGCGGGGCTTTCTGCCCCAAGCCGCGCTTGGCCCGGAAGTCTGTGCGTGGCTGATCTAGGATTCATCGTGACCGATAATTTCGAGGCTCTGCGCCTCAACCCGCTTATCCTTCAGGCTTTGAAGGATGAGGGCTACAAAGCCCCAACCCCCATCCAGGCCCAGGCCATTCCGGCGGTGCTGGAAGGGCGCGACCTTTTGGGCATTGCCCAAACCGGGACCGGCAAGACGGCAGCCTTCGCGCTACCCTTGCTGCATAAGCTTGCCCTGCTGAAGGGCCGCCCGCCGCGCGGCGGCTGCCGCGTGCTGGTGCTGAGCCCCACGCGCGAATTGGCGACGCAAATCGCCGAAAGCTTCCGCACCTATGGCAAGCATCTCGGCTTTTCCATCGCGACTATTTTCGGCGGTGTGGGCTTTGGTGGTCAGCGCCAGGCGCTGGGCCGCGGCATTGATGTGCTGGTGGCAACCCCTGGCCGTTTGCAGGACCATCTGGAACAGGGCTCTGCGCGCTTGGATCATGTCAGTACGCTGGTCTTGGATGAGGCTGATCAGATGCTGGACAAGGGCTTTCTGCCCGCCATTCGCCGCCTGATCCGCGCTGTGCCGGTGGAACGCCAGACGCTATTCTTCAGCGCGACCATGCCCACGGAAATCAACCGCCTGGCGGATGAAATGCTGAAATCACCCGTGCGCGTGGCAGTGGCGCCGGTGGCGACGACGGCCGAGAAAGTGGCGCAGCGCGTCATCCACGCCAATCGGCAGGATAAGCGCCGCGTCTTGGCGGAATTGCTGCGTGGCGAAGGTGTTGGTCGCGCGCTGATCTTCAG
Organism: Roseomonas sp.; assembly: GCA_020249505.1. Classification (GTDB taxonomy): domain Bacteria; phylum Pseudomonadota; class Alphaproteobacteria; order Acetobacterales; family Acetobacteraceae; genus Neoroseomonas. The sequence goes on from JADCFN010000019.1 coordinate 46,918, forward strand.
CCGCACCAAGCATGGCGCGGATCGCATTGTTAATCAGCTGGACCAGGATGGCATCAAGGCCAATGCGATCCATGGCAACAAGTCCCAGAATGCACGTGAAGCTGCTTTGGCAGCGTTTCGTGATGGGCGCGCACCGGTCATGGTGGCGACCGATATCGCCGCGCGCGGCATTGATGTGGATGGCGTGACCCATGTCATCCAATTTGATCTTCCCGAAGTGCCGGAAACCTATGTGCATCGCATTGGCCGCACCGCGCGCGCCGGTGCGGCTGGCATTGCGATTGCGCTATGTTCGGGCGAAGACCGCGACAAGCTGCGCGCGATTGAAAAGCTGATCCGCACGCAGATCCCGGCGGAAGATCGCCGCACCGGGGAAGCCGAGGAAGCCGCCCCGGCCCGCCCGCCACGTCAGGCCCGCCCGCAACGCGCCGCACCAAAGCCGCGCCAGGCGCAGGAACAGCAACGCCCGCGCCGTCCTGGCCCGGCCCGCAGTGGTGGTGGGGGCGGAGGCGAAGCGTCGCGCCGCCGTGCTGGCTCCACCCCTGGTTCGGGGCAATTCGGGCGGCTGCCGCGCTGATCCGCGCGGTACTTTTGCGCCAACGCAAAGCCTGGGCCGATGGTCCGGGCTTTTTTGTGCGGCATGACCCAAGCCGCCCAAGCGCCGGATTCCGGCCTGCTCGCCTATGCCAGCGCCAATCTGCCGCGCTACACCAGCTACCCGACCGCACCGCATTTTACGCCGCTTGATGAATCGACATTGCGCGGCTGGTTGGCGGAAACCAAACCTAATGATGCGCTGTCGCTTTACGTACATGTGCCGTTTTGCGCATCGCTTTGCTGGTATTGCGGCTGCCATACGGCAGTGACGCGATCCGCTACGCGCATCGGGCGTTATGGCGCAGCCTTGGCAGAAGAAGCGCGGCTATTGGGCGCGGTGCTGCCCGCGCATGGCGGTGTGGCGGCTTTGCATCTTGGTGGTGGCACGCCAACGGCGCTGGGGCCAGAGGGGCTGATCGCGCTGGGTGTTGTACTCCGCCAGCATTTCCCGTTTCAGCACGGCACGGAAATCGCCGCCGAGCTTGATCCGCGCACGCTTGATACCCGCATGATTGACGCGCTGGCCGGCATGGGCCTGACGCGTGCAAGCCTTGGCGTGCAGGATATCTCGCCCAAGGTGCAGCGGCTGATCGGACGCGTGCAGCCGGCGGAGCAAGTTGCAGTGGCGGTTGAAAGACTGCGGGCTGCCGGCATTGGCGGGATCAATATGGATTTGATCTATGGCCTGCCGGGGCAGGGGGTGGCGGAAGTTGAAGCCTCGGCCCGTTTCGCCGCTGCCCAAGGTGCGGATCGTGTGGCGGTTTTCGGCTATGCGCATGTGCCTTGGATGAAGTCGCACCAAAAGGCGATCAGGCTTGAGGATTTGCCGGATGCGACGCTCCGCATGGCGCAGGCTGAAGCGGCAGCGCGCGTGCTGACGGATGCGGGTTATCTCGCGATTGGGCTTGATCATTTCGCGCGGCCGGAAGATGCCCTGGCGCGGGCGGCTGCGTCCGGCCGGCTGCGGCGCAATTTTCAGGGCTATACCACGGATGATGCGCCGGTATTGCTCGGCCTGGGCGCTTCGGCAATTGGTCGTTGCCGCGCCGGCTTTTTTCAGAATATCGCCGATGAGCGTGATTGGCTTGCCGCGGTGGAAGCCGGGCGACTGCCCATCGCGCGCGGGCGCGCCTTTACGGGGGAAGACCTTGTCCGCGCCCAGATGATTGAACGCATCATGTGCGATCAGGCTTTGGATCTCTCGATTGTGCCGCGGGCGATTTTAGCAAGCGCGCTTCCGAAACTCGCCCCACTGATCGTCGATGGGCTGGTGACGGAAGCCGCTGGGCGCCTGACGATGACCGCGAAGGGTGCGCGCTTCCTGCGGCATTTGGCCGCGTGTTTCGATGCCTATCTGGCGCCGGCTGGCACGCAGCATAGCGCCGCTGTTTAAGCAGGCGCAAGATTGAGGCGCCGCAGCAGGGCGCGTTCTTCATCCATGGTCTGGCGCATCGATTCCCGATAGGCAGCGCCATCCATCAGTATCAGCGGCTGATTGACACGTTCCAGGAATTGCAAATGCGCGGGGTCTTGCGTGGCGGCGGTGAAGGCTTCCGCCAGCACGCGCACCACGCCGGCATCCATGCCGCGCGGGCCGATCAGCCCGCCTGGGCTATCCACCACAATATCCAAGCCCTGTTCCTTCAATGTTGCCACCTGCGGAAAACGCTTGGCGCGGGTGGAGGTATAAATCGCAAGCAGCCGCAATTGCCCCGCTTCCACCATCGGCGCCCAGCCGGATGCTTCTGAGGCAAAATCAATCTCCCCACCCACCAGCGCGCGCAGCGTGTCGGACGTGCCGCGATAGGGCACATGCGTCCAGCTCAAGCCGCGCTGAAAGCCGATGCGTTCCACCACCAGATGCTGTGTGGAACCAATACCAAGCGTGCCAAAATTGAGCTTGCCCGGATTGGCGCGCGCATGGGCCAGCAATTGTTCAAGGCTCTGCCAGGGAGAATCCGCGCGCACCACCAGGCCCATGACGAAGCCGGTAATTTGCAGAATGTAAGTCAGGTCATTGATCGGATCATAGGGCGGGCGGGGATTGAGCAGCATTTGCCGCACCACACCGACATGCATTTGCGAAATCGTATAGCCATCGGGGCGCGCTTCCTGCAGCGCCATGGCACCCAAAATGCCGGAAGCGCCGCCGCGATTTTCGACCACCACCGGCTGGCCAAGGTTGCGCGATGCATGATCGGCCATGATGCGAAAGCCCACATCCGCCGGACCGCCGGCCGCCCAGGGAATGATCAGGCGAATGGGCCGTTCAGGGAAGCGAGGCTGCGCCAAGGCCGGCATGGCAAGCAATGCCGAAGCGCCAAGCGCCGCACGACGGGTGATTTGCGCCATTGTCTTGAGCCTCCGTTTCACTGATCAATTTGGGCGTGAATGGGCAGTCTCGGCAAGCCAGGGCCGGTTATACAAAGACCAGTCAAGGAGATGATTGCATCCTGTTCCAGGATCGGGAATGATTTCACGAAATAGTAGGGGGAAAAACCATGAATGCTTGGCCCGACGCCACCCGCCCCGGCGAGCCCGCGGATACTGCCCGCGCTTGGCATTGGTTGGCGCGCTTGGATGATGGCGGGCAGGCGCCTTTGCCGATGGGTTGGAACACCGCCGCGCGGCAATGGCTTGCCTGGGATGGCAGCGCAGTGGCGCCGGCAGAAGCATCGCGGCGCTTTCGCTACCTTGGCCCGGCATTGACACCGGCCGAGGTGGCGGCTGAGGCCGCGCAGGCCGAGCCCGCTGAAGTGACGCCATCCATCCCGCCCGACATGGTCCCGCGCCGTGATGCCATTCGCAATCATTTGCTGATTTTTGTGGGCAGCGTTGTTGCCACCCTTTTTGTAGCGGAAAAAATCGTTCAGTGGCGTGGGTAGCATTTGTTGGCGCCTCAAAAAACCACCAGGTGGCTTGGAAAATGCGCGCGAGTAAAAGTAAAAAATGTTTTCCCTGATCACGCGAGAAAGGAGACGTCTCCGGTGAAGGGGAAGGGGGCCGCTAACAGGCTGCTGAAAAGCTGTCATTGAGCATCGTAATTTTGGGGCGCGAGTATGTTTTCAGCGCTGCCTGCGCCAGGGCACAAGCATTTTCAGTGATTTTTTGGCCCTGGCGGCACGCTCAGGACAGACTCCCGGCATCACGCCGCCACCACCAGCAACTTCGGCAGGCGCACCAGATTGTAAGCTGCCATCGCCAGAGTGAACTGCCAGCCCACCTTGGGCAGCCCGCGATGGCGTGCCTTGCGTAAGCCTGCCACCGTCTTTGCCCACCCGAAAGCCTCCTCAATCCGCTTGCGAATACGCAGGCTGATGGCATAGCCAGCATGGCGTGTGGTCCGGCCATTAATCGCCGAGCGCCGGCCATTGGTATTCTGCGCCACATGCGCTGTCACGTTGATCTCCCGGAGTTCGGCCACGAAATCCTGTGTATCAAAGCCTTTATCGCCGCCCAGCGTGACCTTCTGCGGTCGGTCGGCATACGGTTCTATCAGGTGCCGCGCGGCCAAACGCTCCGCATGGCCAGAGGCGCGTGTAGCAACAGCACCAACGATCAGGCCGTTGCGGTTTTCCATCAGCGCATGCCCCATGAAGGCCAGCTTGGCTTCCTTGCCGCGTCCCTTGCGATAAAGCCTCGCATCGGGGTCGGTGGTTGATGCATGGGTCTCGTTGCTGCGCTTCTGGCCGTGGAAGTTTTGCTCGCCATTGCGGCCCGTGCCAGGCGGCGGTCCAGAGCCGACCTTCGGCCGGAAGCCCTTGGTGCTGGCCCAGGCTTCCAGCAGCGTGCCATCAACCGAGAAATGCTCGCTTGAAAGCAGGACCTTTACTTTCGGCTGCGCCAGTAACGCGCGCATGAACTCCGAGGCCACGTCGCCTTGCAACAGGCGGTCGCGGTTCTTGGTAAAGGTCGTAGCGTCCCATACAGGGTCATCAACGCCAAGGTCGACAAACCAGCGAAACAGAAGGTCAAACTCAATGCGTTCGACCAATTATCGTTCCGAACGGATCGAGTAGCAAGCCTGCAACAACAGGGCGCGGATCAGTCGCTCCGGCGGGA
>JADCFN010000002.1 GCA_020249505.1 Roseomonas sp.
CATCGTTGCCATCCTCATACGCCGCCGCGATCATCAGCAGCCGAAAGCGCAACATCTCCGCAACGCCATGCCGGATGCGTTCCGGCGCGCGCAGATCCCGCAGGCAGGCGGCCAATCGGCCCGCCTCGCCAACCAGGCAGGCCGAAGCTAAGTGTAACATAATGTTAGCTCACGAAGTACGGATTTCGGGCAAGTGGGGTTCGAACCACGCCACATTTTCGTTACACGAAACTCACGCCTTTCCAACAGCTTACGACCTCCGTACTAAATCGGCCAAGTCAACAGGTTATGAGAGAATTGGCCGACGGAGAGCGAATTTCGGGCTTTTCCGGGTTTGGCCGGTCAACAGGTCTACCCCAAGAACCCCAGGAATCCTGCTAAAAAGCGCAGGGAACGGGCGGGGGGAGAGCGAGTGCCTGATGGGGAATGGCGTAGGAAAGGGGACTGTGAAAGCGAAACTCTCTGGCTCTCATTTTTCAATATTTTCAATGCTTTTCTCGCCGCGGAGCCCTTCCAGGACGATGCGGATCTTGTCCTCGGCGGAATGGTGCTTGCGCGTGGCTCGGCGAATATCGCGGGCCAGCTTTTCAGCTGGCACCCGCGCGGGTGGGGCCGAGAATTTCTGGCTCATCTTCACTCTCCTTGGGGTTACGATGAACCAGAAATCCTCCGTTATTCAAATCGCCAACTTGGTCCCATAGGTGCTGACGCTGGACAGCGTCTTCCAAACCTCCCAGGTGGAACACGTGCGTCTTCTGCCCTAAGATGAAGGTATGAGCATCATTGATCAATTTCGCCTGGACGGTCGCGCAGCATTGGTCACAGGCGCACGCCGTGAAATCGGCCGAGCCATTGCGCTCACTCTTAGTGAGCTTGGCGCAAGGCTTGCTATTCACCATGCGGGAACCGCCGAGGAAGCCGCCGACGCCGACGCCGTAGTGCGAGAGATTGAACAATCAGGCGGGGTTGCGCGCGCCTTTGGGCAGGATTTTGGCTGCGATGATGCGGGCTGGCTTTTGGCCGCATCGGTCTCTACCTGGGCGGCAGTTGATATCCTTGTGCTCAACGCTTCCATCGAATTGCCGGAAGCTTATGAGGATATCAGCCGCGCGCATTTCGATCAGCAGATCGCGGTAAATCTGCGCACGCCACTTGAACTTTTGCAAAGCCTTGTACCGCCCATGGCGGAACGCGGTTGGGGGCGCGTCTTGACGATAGGAAGTGTCCAGCAGATGCGCCCGCATCCGAAGATGATGGTCTATGCCGGCACCAAGGCCGCACAGTGGAATTGGATGCGAAATCTTGCCCGGCAATTCGGCGGTAAGGGGGTTACCGTGAATAACCTGGCACCAGGCGCCATCCTCACGGCCCGAAACCGCGCCCAAATGGCGGTTGAAGGTGCCGCGCTGGTTGAGCGTATCCCTGCCGGCAGGCTTGGGCATCCGCATGATCTACGCGGGGCAGCGGCGCTTCTATGTTCCGATGCGGGCGCCTACATCAATGGTGTCAATCTTTATGTCGATGGCGGCAGGGCCGCGGTTTGAAGGGCGAATTCGCTTCACGACAAATCCACAAGTAACATCAGTCCTCATCGAAAAGATTGGCCAGGCGTCGCTTCATCTGATCGGCGATATACAGCGCCAGCGCTTGGATGGTGGAGGTTGGGTTCACACCCCCGGAGGTGACCCAGATACTGCCATCCACGATGAAGAGATTCTTGACATCATGGCTTCGGCCCCAGGCATTGACGACTGACCTTTCCGGATCATTCCCCATACGGCAAGTGCCGAGCAAATGTCCGGGGCTGTTCAGTATCGTACGCGAAGTATAGATATTGCGCGCGCCTGCAGCCTCAAGTACCTCAGTCGCACGCGAAATGCCGTGTTCCATCATGCGCGCCGTATTTTCGCTGATGGTATAATCAATCCGTGGCGAAGGAATACCGTGGCTGTCCTTCAATTCCGGATCGATCGTCACGCGATTATGCTCTTCCGGTAGATCTTCGCACGCGATGCCAATGATTAGACGGCGATTGACAAGTCCGCGATAGGTTTTGTGGTGATCCCGTCCCCAAGGCAGGATGCCCGCAGCCGCGCTGGTGATGGCTTCATTGACCAGGCCGGTGGTTCTGCCAAATTGCATGGTATAGCCGCGCACAAATCCACGAGAGCGATCAGTTTCGTAAAACTCCTTACTCCACATCACATTCATCGGCCCGCGATCACCATCCAATTCCTCCTCCACATGGCCGCGGATTTGTGGCCAGGGATGGAGCATAAGGTTGCGGCCCACCAGGCCACTGGAATTCGCGAGCCCCTGCGGAGAGCGCCCGGATGCTGAATTCAGCAAAAGGCGTGGTGTACCAATGCCATTGCAGGCCAGGATCACCACCTCTGCCGGCTGGAAATGTTCCTTGCCATCAGCATCGTAATAAATGGCACCATTCGCCATGCCTTGCGCATTCAGCGTAATCTCACGCACACGACATTGCGTTCGCAATTCCACACCGGCACGCAGCGCTGCGGGCCAATAGGTGATATCCGCACTCGCCTTGGCGCCTTGCGCGCAGCCGGGCGTGCAATGGCCGAGATTGATGCATTTGCCGCGCCCATCATAATCCGTTGACGCAATCGCGGAATCGGATGGCCACCAATGCCAGCCAAGCTTGTTCATGGTCTTGGCGTAATGCGTGCCAGTCCGGCCAAGGGCGAGCGGTGGCATGGGTGGATGGCGCGGTGGCACGCCGGGATCGCCTGGCAGGCCTGAAACACCAAAGAAGCGATCATTCTGTTCAAAAAAAGGCTCAAGATCCCAGTAGTTGATTGGCCAATCATCAGCGACACCATCCAGGCTGCGGACACGAAAATCCGAAGGATGCATGCGCGGAAAATGTGCTGTCCAGAGAATCGTGCCGCCGCCAACGCCATTGAAATTTGCGATCTTCATGACAGAGTTTTGTTCATTGATCGGATAGTCGGTGGGTCTGGCGCGGCGATTGGGGTGAATATCAAAATCCGTGTAGCGGCGCGCTTCCCAATTGCGGCTATTCGCCGGGTAGTCACTGGATTTAACCCAATCCCCTTGCTCCAGACAAAGGATCCGCATGCGCGTATCGGCCAGACTCCAGGCGATCGCCGCACCGGAGGCACCGGCACCGATGATGAGCACATCTACCATGTCATGTCGGCTCATGGATCATGCCTCGCGATCATCACGCCAGAAGGGTTCTTTCTGTTTGACAACATCAAGCAGCGCCCAATCGCCTTGCGGTAATGTATGGCCCTTTGGAAAAGGCGCGCGCGGTTCCCGGCCATATGCAAGCATAACGCGATCATCACGATAATAGGCAGCAACCACAACGCGGGAGAGCGTCTGCACCTCTGCCCGCGCCTCGCTGAGCAATGCCATCGCCTCGGCTTCGGCCCGCTCAATAGGCAGATCAAGAAAGCCAAGGCGCATCAATTCGGCAAGAAGAATGCGAATAGCGGCCGCATCCCGCCCCAAAGTTTCAATGCAGTCTTCAACGATCAAAGGATCATCGGCCGATGGCAGCGCCATTTCGGGATCGGCTGGTATCATGATGCCGAGCAAACGACGAAAGATGGGCCTTGCTTCATCATTCAGCGCTTCAGGCTTCAAATTGTCCATGCCTAGGTTACCCCTACCCAATCCTTGGATTCGCCCAGCGTTACGCTTGACTCGGGATCGGCGCAGTCGGCGCAAGCAACCCTTCCGCGCGCAATTCGTGCCATAATGCGACGGGGATGGGTTGGCGCAAATGGCCGAGATTTTGTTGTACTTCGCGGGCGGATAAGGCGCCCGGGATCACTGATGCGACGGCTGGATGTGCAAGCGGGAATTGCAGCGCGGCCGCGGCCAAAGGCACTTGGTGGCGCTGACACACAACCGCAATCCGACGCGCCTTTTCAATCAGGTGTCGCGGCGCAGCCTTGTAATCATGGGTCGCATGATCGGGCACATCACCCGCGAGGATGCCGGAATTATAAGGCCCGCCAATGATCACGCTGACATTATGCGCTTCGGCATAGGGCAGAAACGCATCCAGCGCGCCCTGTTCAAGCAGGGTGTAGCGCCCGGCCAGCAGCATGCAGTCGAAATTGCCGGCTTGGGCAAAGCGCAGACACATATCTGCTTCATTCAAGCCACAGCCAATGGCGCCGATGACCCCGGCGCTACGCAATTCATCAAGCGCACGAAAACCACTATCCATCAGGGTGCGAAAACGCTGTTCAAGCAGGTCTCTGTCCTGGATGGTCCAGAAATCTATGTCATGGACCAACAGTATATCCATGCGCGAAATCCCAAGCCGCAAGCAGGATTGTTCAAGCGAACGCATGACACCATCATAGCTATAGTCGAATGCAGGGATAAACCCTGGCAGACCATTGCTGCGCAGATCGCCTGGTGCCGGTTCACCCGGGCGCTGCGGATGCATCACACGGCCAATCTTGGTAGAGATGATGAAATCCTCTCTCGGGTATTGCCGGAGGAAATGCCCAAGGCGCAATTCACTGCGGCCATAGCCATAAAAGGGCGAGGTATCGAAGAAGCGGACGCCGCCCTGCCAAGCGGCTTCAAGAAGCGCTTGCGCTTCTCCTTCGCTAATGGTGGCGCGAAAGCCACCAATGGGCGCGGCACCAAAGCCGAGTTCTGAGACGCTGAGTCCTGTGGTGCCGATCCGTCGGGCAGGAATGTGATCCATGACGTGCCTCCTCATTGGTTATTGGCGCGCTGATGGGGCCGGGCAAAAGACTGCCCCGCTTTGCTCGCCACAGGTTGGCGACAGTGCAGTAGAAGTTTGGATTAGAGAATGTTTCCCTTCGAACCGCAAATCTTTTGTGGTGGTTGTGGAAGACGCTGGATGCCGTATTCCGCCTCTATCTCAAGGGCCCCCGCCTCTGATCCAAGTGCTGGCGCCACCCCGGCATCATTACCGTTGCATAGCCAATTGGATTACGATAGCGTCATCTTTGAATGGTCGGATCAACCGGCCATCTGGGGAAACTGAGGTCCAAAACATGTCTCATTCCACTCCGCTGAATCGGCGCACCGCGCTCGGCCTCGTCGCCGGCGGCGCGCTTGCCGTTCCCAGCCTCGCCCGCGCCCAGGCGGCGCGCGGCCCCGGCAATTGGCCGGACCGGCCGGTCAGCTGGATCGTTGGCTTCCCGCCGGGCGGCCAGACGGATTTTGCCGCCCGCATGCTACAGGCGCCCTTCTCCCGCGCCATCGGCCAGCCAGTGCCTATCGAAAATCGCGGCGGTGCCGGCGGCAATATTGCGGTTGAGCAGGTGCTGCGCGCCAGGCCCGACGGCTATACCCTCACGGTCGCCAATGTCGGTACCCTCGTGCTGAACCCGCATACCATGCAGGGCGTAAACTTCGACCCGCTGGAACTCGTCCCGATCGGAATGATGTTGAAGTCGCCGGTGCTGCTGCTGGTGCACCCGGATGTGCCGGTCCGGAATTTCCAGGAATGGGTCACCTGGATGCGCAGCCAACAGCCGCGCGGGATAGACATGGGCACGACAAGCGCCGGCGGTATCGCCCATGCGATATCGGAAAAACTGCGGGGCCGACTGGGCAACCCGGTATTCAATTTCATCCATTATCGCGGCAGTGGGCCAGCCTTGCCGGACTTCATCGCCGGCCGCTACCAGACGCAGTTTGAAGCGCCGTCGTTGGTACACGGTTTCGTTCAGGAAGGCAGGCTGCGCCCGATCATGGTTACTTCCCCTACCCGACTTCCGGCCTTCCCCAATGTGCCAACGGCCGAAGAATCCGGCCTGCCGAATTTCATCACCGGGGCTTGGGTCGGCCTGTTCGGCCCGCGCGGCCTGCCGGCCGATCTGGCGCAGCACATTAACGACAAGCTGAACATCGCCTGCCGGGACGAAGAAGCGCGTAACCGTATCGCAGAGCGGGGCGAGCAAATCGGTGGCGGAACGATAGAAGAATTCGCCCGCCAAGTACGCGCCGAGCATGCTGAGTGGGGCAAGATCGTGAGAGAGGCCGGCATCCGCGCCGAGTGACGCGGCCGATGGGCTAAGCACCGTCGGGGCCGGTGATTTGAACCGGCCCGCCGTGCATGCGCGTCGCTACGGGGGCGGGTTTCAGATGTCAGCGCCGCGTCCTGCGGCTGTGATGCGGTCATTTGCCATAGGCTACTGAAGCGCTTCAATTGGGTCACTGGCTGGCGGAGGCGCGGGCCGCGTCACCAGCCAGACGGTGTTTACCGGCTTCCAAAAATTCCTTGGACCAGGCGTAATACAAGCTCTCGGCGATGGCTTCGCGGCGGCATAGGGCGGCGATGCTTTCCTTGCCGCGGAGCCCTTCCAGGACGATGCGGATCTTGTCCTCAGTGGAATGGTGCTTGCGCGTGGCACGGCGAATATCGCGGACCAGTTTTTCGGCTGGTATCCGCGTGGGCAGGACGGAGGATTTCTAGGGAACCTCTGATTTAATCTCGCCGTCTTGGCCTATCACGGCCCTATCACTAATTTTCTGATTCTCTTGCGCATCGGCCAATCAACCCGTGAGTGCGCCCTCCATGCGGCAAAAGAGCTTCTCCAGCCTCGGCTTTGACCGCCACCACAAGCAGACACGACGAGAGCGGTTCCTTGCCGAGATGGAGATTGTGGTGCCCTGGGCCGCGCTCTCAGCCCTGATTGAGCCTCATTACCCCTCGGGGGAACGAGGCCGCCCGCCGATCAGGATCGAACGGATGCTACGCATCTATTTCCTGCAGCAA
>JADCFN010000020.1 GCA_020249505.1 Roseomonas sp.
CGCGCCGCCCGCTGATGAATGGGAAATTTTCCAAAACCGCATCTTATCCAATTCACCCACGCTGTATTGCGATTATCAAGTGGAAATTGACAGCGCCGCTTGGCCCGCGTGGTTCACGCAATTGGCGCGCACCGCCTTGGCGTCTGATTTGGCCGTGGCAGTGGGCGCTGGCACCACCATTGCCGATTTCTTCCAGCGCCGGGCTTATGGCAACCCGATGGAAAATGGCGCCGGCGGGCTGATGCGCGTGGCGCGCAACCTGGATAGCCAACAGGGGACGCCGCAAATGCTGCGCAGCAGAACCCTTGTCAATGCGCGCTGGGGCCGTTGATGCGATCCATCAAGACCCAGCAAACCAGCTTCACCGCCGGGGAGCTCACGCCCGCCCTGAATGCGCGAACTGAGGTGGCGCGCTATTATTCCGGTGCAGCACTGATCCGTAACATGCTAGTCCGGCCACAGGGTGGCATCCGCCGCCGCCCTGGCATGCGGCACCTATATAGCCTGGCAGGCGGCACGGATGGGGTGCGCGTGCTGCCCTTCGCTTTCAATGTGGACCAGACCTATTGCATTGCGCTGCGCAGCGGCGCCTTTGACGTCTTTCGCGCCGATGGCACTTATCTGGCCACAGTCACCAGCTGCCCCTGGAATGCCGCCCAGGCCGCGCAAATCAATCGCGCGCAATCCGCCGATACCATGCTGCTCTTCCACCCGGATATGCAGCCGCAGCAAATCCAGCGCGGCGCTACAGAAACCACCTGGACACGCACCGCCATCAGCTTCAGCAACATACCCACTTATGATTTTGGCGTTGGCGCTGAACCTGTCATTTCTGCCTCTCGGGGCTGGCCTGAGTGCGGGACTTTTCATGATGGACGACTTTGGCTTGGCGGGTTGAAATCTCGTCCAGCCACCATGCTCGCTAGCCGAATTGGCGATTTCTTCAATCTGAATGTCGGCACCGGCCTGGATGATGAAGCCATCAATATCACCATAGACACGGACCAATTGAACGCCATTCATCAAATGGTGTCAGGCCGTGGTTTGCTGATCTTCACATCCGGCGCCGAACACACCATCGAAGGTGTACCAATTACACCCAAGACCGTGGAACGCAGAGGGCAAACGCGCCGCGGGATCAAGCGCTATACCACCATCGCAGAGGTAGATGGGGCCACTCTTTTCATACAACGCGGCGGCGCTGCGCTGCGCCAGTTTCTTTATTCCGATACCGAAGCGGCCTGGCAATCCAGCCTGGCATCGCTTTTGGCGCCACACTTGATCAAAAACCCAATTGAAATCACCGCGCGCACCAGCGCCAGCAACGACGACGCTGACCATGTTTTGCTAGTCAATACCGATGGCACCATGACCGTGATGACAACGCTGCGCAGCCAGGAAGTGGTGGCCTTCACGCGCTGGGAAACTCAAGGGCAAATCAAAAGCGCATGCGCCCTCCTATCCGGCCAAGTGTTTTTTGCCGTGCTGCGCAATGGTGCGATCCGCATTGAACAATGGGATGAAGCCTGCCTGACCGATGGGGCCGTGCGGCAAACCACAGGCGGGCCATTTTCCAGCGTTTCCGGCCTGACCCATCTTGGTGGCCTGATCAGTCAAATCATTGCCGATAATGCCTATCTTGGAACAGCGGTACCAAGTGACGGAGCGGTCACTTTACCGCGCAATGCCAATGCGGCCGAAATCGGCCTTGGCTTTGAAACCCGCACCAAAACCCTGCCGGTGGAACCGCGCGATCAATCCGGCCCGCTGACCGGGCGCCGCGCCAGGATCACAGAAATCACCGCACGCGTGAAAGATAGCGGCATTTTCGAAATCCGCGGGCAACCGGTGATCTTGCGCCAGGTTGGCGCTGCGCCCGCTGCGCCACTGGATACGCCGCCGCCCATCTTCAGCGGCGATATCAAACTGCGCGGCTTGCTGGGCCATCGTCGCCAGCAGGATATCGAATTGTCCCAAACCATCCCGGCGCCTTTGGAATTATTGGCGCTAGCCTATACCGTGAAGGTGGATGAATGACCTTCATTGCCGATATCTTGCCAGCCGCCAGCACCATGGCTGCACTCAGCACAGCAGCCGCAGTTACCAGCGCCGGGCTTGGCGTGGCGGGCGCCCAACAAGCAGCCAATGCGCAGCGCATGCAAGCGCGCGTTCAGCAAGGCCAATCACAACAGCAGAATTTTGCCGCAGACCAAGAAACCCTGCGCGGCTTTCAGCAGAGCTTGGCATTACGAGAGCAGCTTTCGCGCGTGCTGGCTGCGCAAAACGCGCGCTATGCTGGCGCCGGCCTGACGCTGGAAGGCACGCCTGAAACCGTTGCGGACGCAGCCAAAACCGTGGCGGAACGCGAGTTGGCGCTCAATAACGCCAACACCATCATACGGCGCGAGCAATTAAAAACCGGCGCCAACCTCCTCGCTAGCCAAGCAGATGCAACCGGCAAAGGCGCGGACTTCACAAGCTGGACCGGCAGCATCGGCGCGGGCATCAACCTGTTTGACAATCTGGACCGCCAAGCCGCGCGCCGTGCGGGTCAGACCATCAATGTAAATGTGCAACAGGGCAACTAATGCCACCCACCCCACCCGCCCCGGAATTCACCGCCCGCGCCGCCATTGATCCCGCCGGCAATATGCCGCAGGCCAGCTACAACGCGCAGCAGACCGGCGGCGCGCAATTCATATCCTTGGCAGACCGCATCAATGGCGTGCTGGCATCGCGCGCCCGCCGCGATGATCAGGAAGCGCAAGCAGCCGCCGCCGAAGCGGGCTTCAATGCCGGCATCAGCGCACCAGGCGCGCAGATGGAAGGGGGCGGCAGCCTTTACCGCGCCGCTTTCAATCGCGCTGCCCTGGAAGCTGGGGGCCGCCGCCTAGAAATAGACGCCCGCGCCACGCTGGAAGAATTGGCGCGCAAGCATGAAGCAAATCCAGGCGGCTTCACGGAAGCCTATAAAGCTTATACCGCAGGCGTATTGCAGCCCATGCCGCAAGCCTTGCGCGACCGGCTGGCACCTACGCTGGACCTGCTCGGCCAGCCCTATCTGCGCCAGCTTACCAATGCGCTGGAACGCCGCACCCAAGACCAGCGCATTGCCACCTTCAATGAAGCCTTGCCGGGCCGCATCAATGCCATAG
>JADCFN010000021.1 GCA_020249505.1 Roseomonas sp.
CGGCAAGCCCGAGGTTTTCAACACGGATCAGGGGTCGCAGTTCACGAGCCTGGCCTTCACGGAACTGCTGAAACGTCACGAGATCGCGATCAGCATGGATGGCAAGGGGGCCTGGCGGGACAATGTTTTCGTGGAAAGGCTCTGGCGGAGCATCAAATACGAGGAGGTCTACCTGCGAGCCTATGCCAGTGTCCCTGAGGCGCGGGCTTCGCTTGGCCGATACATCGATGGCTTCTACAACACCCGTCGGCCCCATTCGAGCCTTGGCGGGCAGACACCGGACGAGGCCTATTTTACCGCGCTGCCATCAATCCCGATGGCAGCCTAACCGAGGCAGAAAACCACTTAGGAAACGCACCAGAACTGTTCAAATGAACCGAGCCTACTCTCACCACAGCCGCAGGCATTCGGCGTTGGGAGGCAAAAGCCCCCAGGCTTTCGAACGCCAAGCAGCCTAAATGGAGATACCAGAGCGGCATAAATACGCGACAGGTCCAGTAAGCGATATCCCTTCAGCAAGCCCCAACTGCTGTAAAGATACCCTCGCCGGGGGGCGCTGGGCAAAACCGCCATAGCCTTTTGCCAGCCGCCCCGAAACCTAAAAGACTGGCCGAAACCGTCCCATACCCGCCATGCAGCGGTACCTTGAGCGTCGCTGCCAAATCACCTTCATGACTGTCATCGGCCAAGCGTTCTTCCCAAGTGCGCCAATCGCCCCGCGCGGGGTCGGGCACGGCGGCAGCGCGAAAGCGCGGCAAATGGCGCCGTGTGCGGGGGTGGCTTTCATCATTGGGCGGATGGGAAGTCACCATGGAAAGTCCCGGCGCCATCAGCATGGCCTGCGGGCGTCCCTCACCCAGCGCTTCGATGTAGAAGGCGCTCCTCTGATCCGCGACCACCAGGTTGAAAGGCCGCCAGGCGCCGGCATCGAGCCGGGTGATAGCATCCATCGCCGCTTCGGCTGTCTCGGCACTGGCGGCCATCAAGGGTAATTCGCCGCGGCTCCGTTTGCCGGGCGCGGGGCCAAGACTGCCGGGGCGGTTGAGTGCTGCCGCCAGTACACCCTTGGGGCCAAGCGCCATCCAGCTTCCGCCGGCGCTGCGGTCTCGCCCACCGATCACGCCGGGGTAATCAGGCCACCAGGGCGCTGGCGCATCCCAGGCGCGATCCGCCCTTTCATCACGATTTGCGGCCACCAGGATCGGCCATTCATGATCGGGCCGGTTGAGCAAAATCAGCGTGCACATAAGGGGCCTAATTGCGCCGCGCGGAAGGCGTGCGCAAGCCGGGCTTCAGAAGCGGAAATTGAGCGAAACGCCGGGTCGCCCGTAATAGCTATAGCGGGGATAAGGTGCCGGCGCGTAATAGACTGGCGGCGGGGCATAATAGGCGGGAGGGGGCGCGTAATAGACGGGCGGTGGTGGCGCGTAATAAACGGGCGGCGGCGCATAGCGGACTGGGGGTTGGATGATCACCACCTCCCCATGGCCGCGCGGATAAGGGTTAGGTCGAGGGTAATAGCCATGACCATAACCATATTGTGGATGCGCGCTTGCCGGCGCGCCCGATAGCGCAAGCCCGGCCAAACCCAAGGCCAGCGCAGCAAGATGATGGAGCTTCAAGGCCATGGCAACGACTCCCTTAATCTTGCAATGATGCTCTCGCCAAGCGGCAGAAAAAAGGCATTTTCACAGTTCCAGCATCATCGGTTCCGCTGCCTCGCCAAGCGCGATCTGAATACCTTCCAGCACCTCGACATAATTCCAAGTCCCATGGCTCAGTGCTTATGAACCTCTTTCTGAAGTCCGATGGACATGATGCGCTGCCGCTGGTTACTAAGCTTGGTCCGTGAATGGCCGCAATGATCGACAATGTCATCGTCATTGCGGAACGCGCGATGGGATAGCGAATTTTCGCGCGCGATTTGCCTGATATTTCTTACCACTTTCAGCTCCGCACAGTTCGGCGGCAGCGGCAGCACCGCGAGCGCATCAAGCGTAGAACCACCCAACACCGCCGTACGATGCATCACCAAAACGCAGCCTAACCTAAACCGCAGATGGGCTCGATACTCCGTGAGCTAAGACGCCAGGGAATGCAGCCCACCCGCAGTCGCCAGCCTTATTCAGCCGCCGCCTTTTCCTCTTCTTCGGTGACATCGCCAGACAGCATCTTCTCGGCCAGCAAGCCGGCTTGGCCGCGGATACGCTGTTCGATGGAAGCGGCCATTTCCGGATGGTCACGCAGGAAGCCTTTGGCGTTCTCACGCCCCTGGCCGATGCGCTGACTATCGCAGGAGAACCAGGCGCCCGATTTTTCAACGATATTGGCCTTCACGCCAAGGTCAATGAGTTCACCAAGTTTGCTGATGCCCTCACCATACATGATGTCGAATTCCACCTCTCGGAAGGGGGGGGCCATCTTGTTCTTCACCACCTTCACGCGGGTGTGGTTACCCGTCACCTCATCACGTTCCTTGATGGCGCCGATGCGGCGGATTTCCATGCGGACTGACGCGTAGAATTTCAGCGCATTGCCGCCCGTGGTGGTTTCCGGATTGCCGAACATCACCCCGATCTTGAGGCGGATCTGGTTCAGGAAAATCAGCAGCGTATTGGATTTGGAAACCGAACCCGTGAGCTTGCGGAGCGCCTGCGACATCAGCCGCGCATGCAGCCCGACATGGGCATCGCCCATTTCACCTTCCAATTCCGCCCGCGGCACGAGCGCTGCGACGGAATCGACCACCAACACATCAACCGCGCCGGAACGCACCAGCGTATCGGCGATCTCCAGCGCCTGTTCGCCGGCATCGGGCTGGCTGATCAGCAGGTTGTCCACATCCACGCCAAGCTTCCTGGCATAGCCGGGATCAAGCGCATGTTCCGCATCCACAAAGGCGCAGGTGCCGCCGCGCTTCTGTGCTTCCGCAATCACATGCAAAGCGAGCGTGGTTTTGCCTGAGGATTCCGGCCCATAGATTTCAACAATGCGCCCCTTGGGCAGGCCGCCAATGCCAAGCGCCAGATCAAGCCCAAGCGAGCCTGAGGATATAACCTCAATATCCCCCTGCAAGGATTGCTTGGCGCCGAGGCGCATGATGGAGCCCTTGCCGAAGGCCCTTTCGATCTGGCTGAGCGCTGCGTCGAGCGCTTTTCCCTTATCCATGCCCTATCCCCGATGCTGGTGTGTAACTTGAGGTAATTTCAACCATAGCGCGATTTTGGCCGCAACTACCACAACTTATGGCAGGGAGACCAGAAAATTCGTCAGCGCCCCGCCACAAGGCCCTGAGGCTTCGATTCGGTGCAAGGGGAAGATGCCGGAGACTTAGGGGTTTGGCAAGAACAAAAATAGAACATTGTTGGTGGTGGGCCTAAAATCAGTCCTTAGTCCGGCCATGCTATTCCGCAATCTGGGTTTCCTGCTTGAGGCGGAGGCGACGGAAATTGAGGGCGGCTTCGGAGCCAGAAGTCAGCGCTAAAAGCTACCAGTTCCGCCATGCTTGGGAAAAACCCTGACCTAGCCGCCAAATGAGGACGATCACCGTGAGGGCACTTCCGGCCCAAAAAAGTACGCCGCATATCCATCGCAAAACCGGATTACGCCAAGTCAATGGCACGTAGTTGACAGCAGACTTACCAAGTTCCTTGGTCCAGCGCTCAAGCGAAAACTCCTTGATCCGCGATGGGCACTTCCATGCGTAAATGGTGCTCGCAATCATCAGTAGCACTGCACCGATCAACAGAGTCGGCATCTGCCAGCTCAATGATAGTGGGTTCAGCCGGTCAACAAAGCTCTGAAGGGAGCCAATGGTGTCGCTAGAATCAACCTTTAACTTCAATCTGCCGATCTGAGTGTTGTAGTGATCAATAACGCTCAGCAAAAATAGAATCAGCGCAGTGCCGCCATAGGAAAGGCCGAAGAAGGGCAGGCTACCGAAACCGCGAAGCTTATCCCACGAGAGTTTACGATACCAAAGGGGAAAGAATGAAGCCGCTAGATCATATTCGAGTCTACGGGCTTGTTGCCTGTCACTGATTTCGATGCCCTCAAGGCCCAAAGAAGTCTCTAGCCCCCATATAGACTCCATGCGTAGTTGACCAAATTCCATTCCGCCATCAAACTCGACTCCTTCGAAAAAGCAATTTTTCATAAATAAATAACCAGTGCGACTGTAAGAGAATCGGCAATCAATCAAACGCGATGTCAGAAAATCGCTCCTGGTGCTGCCGCCGAACTTAAAGGTACATCTCCGAAACGTACAATCATGAAAACTGACTTGACGATTTAGTACCAATTGAGCGTTGTCAAAGGATCCACGCAGAAAAATTTTCTGCTGATTAACTTCCAACATACCATCGCTGTAGGAGAAGTTATGCTCCTGAGCCTGTAGCGGAAAACTCTCAGGGTCTGCGAGCGCGAATGGCTCACGTCCGAACGTGGTGTGCTCATTCTTGCTTTTTTTCAAGCCAAACAAGCTGCGCAACAAAGCTTATGCCTCCGCCAACCAGTTTGATCCGGGCCACACGCAGATTTCGTTCAGGAGCAACATTCCTCCCTCACCCCGCCGCGCGAATCCCCCGGCTGCGGATCACCTCGCCCCATTTGGCAAGCTCCCGCGTCCAATACTCGTCAAACTCTGCCGGGCTATCGCCAAGCGGCTCCGTCCCCTGCGTGATCATCTGCTGGCGAAAGGCCGGGTCATCCACCGCCGCGCGCACCGCGCCGGCGAGACGTTCCACCACCACGCTGGATAGGCCCGCCGGCCCCATCAGCGCCATATCGGTGGACGAATCAAACCCCGTCACACCTGATTCCGCCAGCGTCGGCAGTTCCGGCAATAGCGAAGACCTTGTCGCGGTGCCCACCGCCAGCAATTTCAGCGTGCCCGCGGCGCGATGCGGCAGCGATGACACCGCATCAATGAAGGACATTTGCGTCTCACCAGCCACCACGGCCTGCATGGAAGGCGCGCCGCCGCGATAGGGCACATGCAGCATCTTAAGCCCAGCAATCGCCATCAGCATTTCACTCGCCAAATGACTTGATGCGCCAATCCCGGCTGAGGAGAAGGAAACCTGTTCTGGCCTGGCGCGCACATAGGCCAGGAATTCCGCGATGTTATTCACCGGCAAGCCAGGGTGCACGCAAAGCGCCTGCGGCGTGCGCCCCACCAGGCTGATGCCCGTAAAGCCCGCGCGATTATCATAAGGCAGGGGGCTGATCAGATGGGGTGCGATGGCATAGGTGCTATTGGTCGCAAAAAGCAGGGTATAACCATCCGGGCGCGACCGCGCGACCGCGCCATGGCCAATCGTACCCGAAGCTCCGGCGCGATTATCCACCACGAATTGCTGCCCGAAAGCCGCGGTGAAGCGCTGCGCGAAAAGCCGCGCCATGGTGTCCGATGAACCGCCCGCCGGCCAGGGATTGATGATCTGCACCGGGCGCGCCGGCCAGGCTTCCTGCGCGGAAGCTGTGCGAAGCGCGGGCGCGGCCAGCGGCCCGGCTAAAACCACGCGGCGTTGGATGGAATGCATGGAAGCCTCCCTCAGCTTTGGCTCAATTCAATGATTAGATTGCGATGCCTGTCCACGGAAACCAGGGCCCCAGGTGGAATAACACAGGTTGATTCGCGTTCTTCCACCAGCGCCGGGCCAGCGAAAGCTGCCCCTGGCGCCAAGCGGTAGCGGTCATAAACTGCGCAATCGCACCAGCCATGGCCTTCAAATAGCGCGCGCCTTACGCCGCGCTGCGCTTCGCCTGCCTCGGCTTGTTGCGCGCCTTCCATGGCGATATCACGCCCCGGTGCGGAAGCGGCCAGCCGCCAGGTCAGCGCTTCAATCGGCAGCCCATCCAGCGCGCGGCCGAAGCGTTCACGATAGGCGCTCAGGAAATTCTGCTCAATCGCCGCGATATCATCCTCACCGGGCGTCAGGCTCGGCATCGGCACGGGGATTTCAAAGCCCTGGCCGACATACCGCATATCCGCCGCCGGCTTGTAGATAATGTCCGCCGGATCAGCGCCGGCGCCCAGCAACAACCCGCGCGCTTCGGCGACCATCTCGGCATAAAGTGCGGCGATTTTCGCCCACTCCAACCGCTCCAACCGCCCCACAAGGCTGCGCACCAAATCAGTCGCGGGTGGGGCGACCAGAAAGCCAATCGCAGAAGCAACACCAGCGCCGAGTGGCACCAATACGTGCTTGATCTTGAGTAGCCGCGCCAAATCACATGCATGCACCGGTCCTGCGCCGCCAAATGCAATCAGCGTGAAGCGCCGCGGATCACGGCCCTTTTCCGCCATATGCATGCGGGTTGCCGCCGCCATGGTCTCATCCACAATGCGGCGAATGCCAAGCGCGGCATCATCGGCACTCACGCCGAGCTTGGCGGAAAGATCACCACTCACGGCGCGCGTCACGGCGTTAAGGTCAAGCGCCATTTCGCCACCGAGGAAATAGGCGGGATCAAGCCGGCCCAGCACCAAATCGGAATCGGTCACCGTCGGCTCAACCCCGCCACGCCCGTAGCAGATCGGCCCTGGCTTAGCGCCGGCACTCCGTGGGCCGACCTTCATCAGCCCGGAAGCGGGATCAACCCGCGCGATGGAACCACCGCCCGCGCCGATTTCGATCATATCCACGACGGAGACTTTCAGCGGCAGGCCGGAACCTTTCTGAAAGCGTCGCACGCGCCCCGCTTCGAAATCGAATTTGCGGTCCGGTGCGCCATTCTGGATCAGGCACATCTTGGCCGTGGTGCCGCCCATGTCATAGGAAATCACCTGATCAAGCCCGGCGCGTTGCGCGAGCCATGATGCTGCCATGGCCCCCGCCGCCGGCCCGCTTTCAATCAGGCGGATCGGGTAGTCCTTCGCTTCCTGCACTGAAGCAATACCGCCGCCCGAGAGCATCACATAAAGCGCCCCCGTTACGCCCATCGCGGCGAGGGATGCTTCAAGCTTTGCCAGGTAGCGCTGCATGCGCGGCTGCACATAGGCATTGGCGCAGGCGGTGCTGATCCGTTCAAATTCGCGGATTTCCGGCGCCACGGCGGAAGAAAGGGTCATGGGCAGATCGGGATAAAGGCCGCGGATCACCTCCGCCGCGCGGCGTTCATGGCGCGGGTCGCGCCAGGCATGCAAAAAGCCAATCGCCAGCGCCTCGACCTTCTCAATCTCCACCAACTGGCGCGCGGCGGCGATCAGTGCGGCCTCATCGAGGGGCAGCAGCACCGCGCCCTGCACATCTAAGCGTTCGGGCACTTCCAGGCGCAAATGGCGCGGCACCAAAGTGGGCGGTGCTTCCAGGAAAAGATCATACAAATCGTAGCGGATTTCGCGCCCGATCTCGATGGAATCGCGGAAGCCATCAGTGGTGAGCAAGCCCACCTTGCAGCCGGTGCGTTCAATGATGGTATTCGTCACCAGAGTCGTGCCATGCACAATACTGTGCAAATCGGCGGGCTTCAGGCCGGTTTCTTCCAGCAGCCGCGCAATGCCGGCGACAATCGCTTCCGATGGATCATCTGGTGTGGTCAGCCGCTTGCCGGTGGCCACCATATTGCGCGCCGGATCATGCAACACGAAATCGGTGAAGGTGCCACCGACATCAACGCCGATGCGTGCTGTCGCGTTCATGGCTTGGCTCCGTAATCACGCGTGGCACCTTGGGCGGAGACATAGCCATCGCGGATATCGGCCGCCAAGGCTTCGGGATCACGCGTTGCGGGGTCTCCATAACCGCCGCCGCCAGGATAGAGCAGCGTCACCCGCGTCCCAGGTGCGACCGTGGTGCGCGATTTCGGGTGTGGGCGCGTGCCATCATCAAAGGCAATCACCGCCGCACCGCCCGCGCCGCCACCCAAAACGCCCTGCGCCGGATGGTCGCGCCGGTCAGACAGCAGCGAAAGCCGCACCTCGTCCGGCGCGCGCACCTCAATCTCCACTTCCTGCCCGAGCCCGCCGCGGAAGCGCCCGGCCCCGCCGGAATCCGCGCGCAGTCTTTTCTTCCAGACCACCAGGGGCGCCACACTTTCATAAGCTTCAATCGAACCAGCGCCGACATTGGTCGGGAAGGCCGTGGTCGGCAGCCCATCGCGATGCGGTGAAGCGCCCATGCCGCCCGAGGCGAACAAGACCTGCGAAAACCGATCCCCCGCGCCATCCAACCCGCTGAACAGCGCGCGCATGGTGGGCGCGCCGCCACATTCCGCAATGATCTTGTCCGGCATGATGGGCGCGAGTGCCTTATAGATCGCACCCGCCAGCAAATGCCCGGTCAATTGCCGCGCGCTGCATGCCGCCGGGAAGCGAGGGTTCAGGATGCTGCCCCCAGGCGCGCTCACGGTAATGGCGCCGTAGGATCCCTCATTGCGCGGGGTAAAAGGGTCCAGCGCGCATTTCACCGGATAAACCGAATAGGCATGGGTGTAATTCATCACGCAATTGATGCCGCGATCCACCTGTTTGGAACTGCCGGCGAAATCAATATGCATCGTCTCACCCTTGATGGTGACGGCGCAGGCAATGCGCGTAATCGCCTCATCAAAGCCATCTGCTTCCAGGGTGGAATGCCAGGTGCCATCGGGCAGCGCCGCAATGGCGCGGCGCATGGCGGCATCCGCCCGCTGATGCAGTGCAGCCCCCAGCCCCTGCAAATCAGGCAGGCCCGTATCGCCCAGAAATTCATCCACGCCACGCGCGCAGACCTCATTCGCAATCACCTGCGCTTCCAGATCGCCCATCACTTGCCGCGGCAGGCGCACATTCGCGAGTAGGATTTCCACCAAATCTTCATTGCGTTTGCCGGCGCGAAACAGGCGGGAAGGGGGGATGCGGATGCCTTCTTCAAACAATTCCCGGCAATCGGCGGACCAAAGTGCGCCGCCGACATCGGGCGAATGGGAAATGGAACCGGCAAAGCCCACCAAACGCCCCTGGTGGAAAATCGGGCTGACCGCGGTGAAATCCGGCAAATGCCCGGTGGCAAGCCAGGGATCGTTGGTGATGACGCAATCACCCGGCTGCCAGGTCTCGGCCGGGAAGCGTTCCAGAAATGTCTTGGTAGTTTTCGGCAGAATGCAGGAGAAGGAGGCAATGCCGCCGGTATTCTCGCTGATCGAATCCCCATTACGATCTATCAGCACTGTCGCGAAGTCATTTGATTCGCGGACAATGGTGGAAAAGGCCGTGCGGAGCAGGCCGGTTGCAGCCTCATCGGCAATGGAAATCAGGCGGGACCAGTAGATTTCCAGGCTGATTGGATCAAAGGTGTCGTGCCGATCATGCGTTGCCATGCTGTTCTATCCCAAGGCGCGCCATGCGTCGTGCATGGCGCGCGCATCGGAAGCCCGGATAGCGGGCGCGTCAAGTCAGTCGGGCTTGGCTTCCTCGGCAGGCGCGATGGTGATCAGGCCAAGCTTCATCATCCAAACCATGCCGGCCCCGGCGCGCGGGCGTTGATCGGCGGGCAGCACGCCACCCAATTCACCGGCAGTCATGCTGCCTTGTGCCAGGCGTTCCAGCATCATGGCGAAGCCGTTCAAGGATGGCAGCAAGGAACCGCGCGCAACCGTACCAGGGATCGCGGAAAGTTCCCGCAGGCGGTCAAGCTTGGCGCCGGGCACCAGGCTTACACGCTGCCCCGGTTCCAGGCGCCGCGTTGGGTATTCGGCAAACAGCATGAAAGGATCGGGCCGCGTGGGCGCGGGCTGGCGGCCCTTGATCAGCGGTGCGAATTCCGTGGCCTTGGCACGAATGCGGGCCTGTTCCTGCCAGAGAGCCAGATATTGTGGAATGACCGCGGCCCAATCATACATGCGCTGCGCTCGCGCCCTGGCTGCTTCGCCCATTTGCCGGCGCAAATTGGCATCTTCCGCCAGCCGATAATAGGCAGCCGCCGCCACACCAATATCCATCGCAGTGCATTGGGCCACATTGCGCAGAAAACTTGCGTGGCCATCGGTGCCCATTTGATATCTGAAAGAAATCTCACCCCCATTCCCGCCCATGATGGTTGGGATACGAAAGCCGGTGACGCCGTGTTCAACCGTATCGCGAAAGCCATCCCAATCCGTCACCACCACGGGCAGGCCCGCTGCCATGGCCTCTACCGGGGCGAGGCCGAAGGTTTCCTGAATGTTATCCGCGGGCAGGGTAAAGACATCCGCTGCTGCCAAGGCCTTGGCATAAGTCTCAGCATCGTGGCCATCAACGAAATGCACCGTGACATCCGGGCAGGCCTGCTTGGCCCCTACGGTAAAGACGATGCGCGATGCATCATCGTCAAACTTACCGGGCAGGATGAGGTGCAGCTTGCGCCCACGCCGTTCCGCGGCGCGCTGAAGTGCCAGATACATCGGCAACGGAGAGAGTTTCGTCCGCACGGAAAGCCGCCCCACAAGGATGAAGGCAATATCCTCGGGGCCAATGCCCAATTCCTGACGATAGCCAGCGCCCAGCGCCGGATTTCGCCTGAAGGAAGCACAGTCAATGCCAAGCGGGATCACCGGCAGCATGGGCATGGGGATACGCGTCACGCCCAGCGCATGCTGCAGGTAATGGCCATGTTCAAGCAATTGCCGGCGCACCCTGTTTTGCCCCGCGCGAGAGGTTGAAATGATGGCATCCCAAGGCTGCACCGGCGCGGTCAGGCCCTCTGCCAGCCCATCCAGGATACGTTCGGTGGAGGTGGTATGCGTAATGCCGCATAGGCTGTAACCGCGCTGATTGCCCAAACGCCGCCGCCAGAAGGATGCACCTGCAAGGCGCGGCCCGGGTTGGAAAAGAATGCCCGCTTCCACCAGCGCCTGAGGCGCTTCATAGCTCGCCGCCTGCACCTGCAATCCTGGTGCGCGTGACGCGATATCTGCCTTGAATTGCGCAAATTCCTGATCATGAGCGAAGACACCAACCAGCGATTCAAGCCCGCCATGACGCAATAGACCATTCAGAAAACCATCCCCTGCGACGCGCCGGCCTAGCCTTGCTTGCGTTCCAGAAACAAAGGCGTCGGGGGAATAGAATAGTGCAACGGACTTGATCATTTTGTTACGGCCAACACAAAATCATATGACGAGCAAGAAAGGCCCGCTTGGGTGGCCCAGCGCCGAGGCGCCACAAAAAGGTACCGCGTAGGAACATATCAGCCAGGCAATGCCGAACAGCCATCAGCGAAGGCTGGGGCATCCTCATTCCGTCCTGGCTTCTTCGGCTGGCGCAATGGTGATGAGGCCAAGCTTCATCATCCACACCATGCCGGCCCCGGCACGGGGGCGTTGATCCGCTGGCAGCGTGCCGCCCAATTCGGCCGCTGTCATGCTGCCTTGGGCCAGGCGGTCGAGCATAATGGCGAAGCCATTGAGCGATGGCAGCAGGGACCCACGCGCAACAGTGCCCGGGATGGCCGCAAGCGCCTTCAAACGATCGAGCGAAGCGCCCGGCACCAGGCTTACGCGCTGGCCAGGTTCAAGCCGCCGTGTCGGGTATTCGGCAAACAGCATGAAAGGATCGGGTCGGGCCGGTACAGGCTGACGACCTTTGATCAATGGCGCGAATTCGCGGGCCTTGGCGCGCATGCGCGCCTGTTCCTGCCACAGTGCCAGATACTGCGGAATGACCGCCGCCCAATCATACATCCGCCGCGCGCGGGCGCTTGCCGCTTCGCCCATTTGTTGGCGCAGATTGGCGTCTTCCGCCAGCCGATAATAGGCATCTGCCGCCGCGCCGATATCCATGGCGATGGCTTGCGAGGTATTACGCAAATAGGCGTTGTAATCATCTGTGCCCATATGATAGCGTAACGAAATGGTATTCCCATTCCCGCCCATGATGGTGGGGATGCGAAACCCGGTGACGCCATCTTCCACAGTGTCGCGGAAGCCATCCCAATCCGTTACCACCACGGGCAGCCCGGCCGCCATGGCTTCCACCGGGGCCAGACCGAAGGTCTCCTGCACATTATCCACAGGCAGGGTGAAGATATCCGCCGCCGCCCAGGCCTTGGCGCGGATTTCAGCATTCTGGCCATCAACGAAATGTACCTTCACATCGGGGCAAGCCTTTTGTGCACCCTCAGTAAAGGCAGCACGGGAACCGTCGCCTTCAATCCAACCGGCCAAGATCAAATGCAGCTTTCGCCCGCGCCTTTCGGCGGCACGTTGCAGCGCCAGATACATGGGCAGCGGCGAGAATTTCGTCGCATTCGACAAGCGCGCCACCAGAACAATGGCGATGTCCTCTGTCCCAATGCCCAATTCCTGGCGATAGGCCATGCCCAGCGCGGGGTCGCGCTTGAAGGCAGCGCAATCGACGCCAAGCGGGATCATGGGCAGCATGGGCACCCCAACGCGCGACGCCCCCAGCGCGTTTTGCAAATAGAACGCGTTTTCCTGGATTTGCCGCCGCACCATGCTCTGCACCGCGCGGGAGGTGCAGATGATCGCATCCCAGGGCTGAACCGGCGCGGTCAGCCCACTGGCAAGGGCATCCATGACCCGATCGGTGGAGGTGGTATGGGTTACCCCGCATAGGCTGAAGGCGCGCTGATTGCCGAGACGCCGACGCCAAAAACTATAGGAACCAAGCCCCGGCCCCGGCAAAAACAGGGTGCCGGCTTCGATCACGGCCTGCGGCGTTTCGTAATTGGCCATGCGCACTTGCAAACCTGGCGCGCGGGCCTGGATTTCCGCCGGAAAGCCCTCCGCCTCCCGATCATTCAGCAAAAGTCCAACCAGGCTGTCCAGACCGCCATGGCGCAGCAAGCCATTCAGGAAACTATCGCCCGCGACACGCCGCCCCAGCATGGCGCGGCCCTGCGAGACATAACCATCAGCGGCATAGAGAATGGCAACGGAACGGGACATGGAAACTCGCACCTTTAAGGATGCCATGTCACTAAATCCTTCCCTGCCCCCGATCAATGCCGGCCCGATTGTGGGGCTGCCCCTCTCGGGCTAAGCGCGGCCCATGCAGCTTGTTGAGGAAAGCGACTCGAAAAACAAAGGGGCGGCGTTCGGCCCATGGTCCGCCTATCAGGCCCGGCTTGCCGGCGGTGAATTGGCGCCAGACCTGGCCCAGGCCGCGGCGATGGAGCGTTTGCAGGCGCTTTGGCTGGCACTGCGCGGCTATGACCCCGCCCCCTTGGACGCCGCACCCAAGCCTGCTGGGCTGCTTGGTCGGCTTTTTGGACGCAGCGCTGCCCCGCCGCGCCCGGAGCCCCCGCAAGGGCTTTATCTGGTAGGCGAGGTCGGGCGCGGCAAATCCATGCTCATGGACCTGTTTTTTGAGACCGCCGAGGTCCCGCGCAAGCAAAGGCTGCATTTCCACGCCTTCATGCAGCAGGCGCATCGGCGCATTCATGGCTGGAAGCAGGTGCATGGCGATAGCGCGGACCCCATCCCGCCTTTGGCCGATTCCATCGCCACCGATGCTGCCCTGCTTTGTTTTGATGAATTCCAGGTCCATGACATTGCGGATGCCATGATCCTGGGCCGGCTGTTTGAGGCGCTTTTTGCCCGCGGGACTGTGATTGTCGCGACCTCCAACACCGCCCCGGATGATCTGTTCAAGGGCCAGCCGGGCCGCGATGCCTTCCTGCCCTTTATTGCCCTGATCAACCGCCATGTTGAAGTCTGGCCCCTGGTGGCGGCGCGCGATTACCGGCGCGAAAGGATCAGAAGCCTGCCAACCTGGCATGTCCCCGCCGATGGCCGGGCTGAGGCCGCACTGGACGCGGCCTTTGCCGAGCTTACCGGCCAGGTGCGGGGGACACCCATGGACCTGCCCTTGCTTGGCCGGGTGATTGAGGTGCCGGAGGCCGCCCGCGGTGTCGCGCGCTTCGATTTCAATCAGCTTTGCGGCAGGCCACTTGGCCCGGCGGATTACCTTGCGATTGCCGAGGCCTTCCACACCCTGGTGCTGGATGACATCCCCCGGCTCGGGCCCGAGAATTTCGACAAGGCGCGCCGCTTCATCACCTGCATCGACACGCTTTATGAACACCGCTGCAAGCTGGTGGCGAGTGCCGCTTCCAGCCCCGATCAGCTTTATGAACGCGGCACCAATGCGGCCATGTTCGAACGCACAGCGTCCCGACTGACCGAAATGCAAAGCCAGGAATACCGAACCTTGCCGCATTTGGGGCCTGGAGGCCCGGCATAGTGGTCCGGTCGCTGCTTTCGGTTCCCGATAGCGGCGTGAATCGGTCCACCAAATACGGGGCTATTGGTGCTCCGGGGCAGTTTAGGATTGGTATAAGTTTGGCATGAATCGCACCACTGGCAGGGGGCGCCTTGCCGGGGCGGGGCTTCGGGGCTAGGAAATGTGCGTTTTCCAGGCAAGGTTAAGGAAGCGACATGGCCCGCAAGAAAATTGCTTTGGTCGGCGCCGGAAATATCGGCGGCACTTTGGCTCATCTCATTGGTCTCAAGGAACTTGGCGACGTCGTGATGTTCGATGTCTTCCCCGGCGTCGCCGCGGGCAAGGCGCTCGATATCATGCAATCCGGCCCGGTGGATGGGTTTGATTCGCACATGGTCGGCACGGGCGATTACGCCGCCATTGCCGGTTCCGATGTGGTGATTGTCACCGCTGGCTTCCCCCGCATGCCGGGCATGAGCCGCGATGATCTGGTGGCGAAGAATGCCGGCGTGATTGCGCAGGTGGCGGAAGGCATCAAGGCGCATTGCCCGAATGCCTTTGTGATCGTTATTACCAACCCGCTGGATGCGATGGTATGGGTGATGCGCGAAAAATCCGGCCTGCCGCACAACAAGGTTGTCGGCATGGCGGGGGTGCTGGATTCGGCGCGCTTCCGGCTTTTCCTGGCGCAGGAATTCAATGTCTCGGTCGAAGATGTCACGGCCTTCGTGCTGGGTGGCCATGGCGATACCATGGTGCCGCTCACGCGTTATTCGACGGTTGCCGGCATTCCCGTGCCTGATCTGGTGAAGATGGGCTGGACCACGCAGGAAAAGATTGATGCCATCGTGGCACGCACCGCCAATGGCGGTGGGGAGATTGTGAAGCTTCTGGAACGCGGTAGCGCCTTCTATGCGCCGGCGGCTTCCGCCATCGCCATGGCGGAAAGCTACCTGAAGGACAAGAAGCGCGTGCTGCCCTGCGCGGCCTGGCTCACCGGCCAATATGGCATCAAGGATCTTTATGTCGGCGTGCCTGTCGTGATTGGCGCTGGCGGCATTGAGCGTATCGTCGAAATTGAATTGAACCCGGCTGAACAAGCCGCTTTCGATAAAAGCTGCGCTGCGGTGCAGGAATTGATCGAAGCGTCACGCAAGCTGGTAGGCTGAACAGCCTGGGGCCAGGTCCTGCCTGGCCCTTTTCGCATCCGGACCGGAGGCATTTTGCATGAATATCCATGAATATCAGGCGAAGGAGCTGCTGCGCCGCTATGGCGTTGCCGTACTTGAAGGCCATGTCGCCTGGAATGCCGAGGAAGCCGCCGCGGCAGCCGCCAAGCTCCCTGGCCCGGTCTATGTGGTGAAATCGCAAATCCATGCGGGTGGCCGCGGCGCTGGCCGCTTCATGGAAGACCCGAATGGCAAGGGCGGCGTGCGGGTGGTGAAGTCCGTCGCCGATGTAAAGGCCGCCGCTGACGCCATGATTGGCAAGACGCTGGTGACCAAGCAAACCGGCCCCGCCGGCAAGCTGGTATCCCGCGTTTATGTTGAAGATGGCTGCGATATCGCCCGCGAATTGTATCTGGGCCTGCTGGTGGACCGCGCGACCTCGCGGCTCACCATCATGGCCTCCACCGAAGGCGGGATGGAAATTGAAGAAGTCGCGGAAAACCATCCCGAGAAAATCCTGAAGGTCGCGGTTGACCCGGCTTCGGGCGTCTCAGGCTTTCATGCGCGCAAGCTCGCCTTCGGGCTTGGGCTGACCGGCAAGCAGGTTGCATCCTTCACCAAGTTTGTGCTGGCGCTTTATGGCGCCTTTGTTGAACTTGATTGCGCCATTGTTGAAATCAACCCGCTGGTCGTGACCGGCGCGGGTGGGATTGTCGCGCTCGACGCCAAAGTATCCTTCGATGACAGCGCCCTGTTCCGCCACAAGGATCTGGAAGCGCTGCGCGATGATAGCGAAATGGACCCGAAGGAACTGGACGCGGTCAAGAACGACCTGAATTACGTCGCGCTGGATGGAGAGATCGGCTGCATGGTCAATGGCGCGGGCCTGGCCATGGCGACGATGGATATCATCAAGCTTTATGGTTCAAGCCCGGCCAACTTCCTGGATGTGGGCGGCACCGCCACTGCGGCGCGCGTTACGGAAGCGTTTCGCATCATCACGTCCGATTCCAATGTGAAGGCCATTCTGGTCAATATCTTCGGCGGAATCGCGAAATGCGATATGATCGCGACGGGCATTGTGGAAGCGACCAAGACGCTGTCGCTGAAAGTGCCTTTGGTGGTGCGGCTTGAAGGCACCAATGTTGATCTCGGCAAGAAGATCCTCGCCGATAGCGGGCTTGCCATTATCGCTGCCGATAATCTTGCCGATGCAGCGAAGAAAGTTGTCGCTGCCGTGAAGGGGGCCTGAACCATGGCTGTTCTTGTCAACGCCAATACCCGCGTGATGACCCAGGGTTTCACCGGGGCGCAGGGCACCTTCCATGCCGAACAGGGCATTGCCTATGGTTCGACCTATGTCGGCGGTGTGACGCCGGGCAAGGGCGGCACCACCCATATCGGCCTGCCGGTTTTCGACACGGTGGCAGAATGCGTGGCCAAGACCGGCGCTAATGCGTCGGTGATCTATGTGCCGCCGCCCTTCGCGGCGGATGCGATTCTGGAAGCGATTGACGCGGAAGTGCCGCTGATTATCTGCATCACTGAAGGCATTCCGGTGCTGGATATGGTGAAGGTGAAGCGCGCGCTGGATGGGTCAAAATCCCGCCTGATCGGGCCGAATTGCCCTGGCGTGATCACACCGGGCGCCTGCAAAATCGGCATTATGCCGGGCCATATCCATAAGCCGGGTTCGGTTGGCATCGTCTCCCGCTCCGGCACCCTGACCTATGAAGCGGTGGCGCAAACCACGGCCGCCGGGCTTGGCCAATCAAGCTGCGTTGGCATTGGCGGCGACCCGGTAAAGGGCATGGATTTCATCGAGGTGCTTGAGATGTTCCTGGCCGACCCCGATACAAAATCCATCGTCATGATTGGCGAGATTGGCGGCCAATCCGAAATTCTGGCGGCTGAGTACCTGAAGCGGGAGAATTTCGCACCCGGCAAGCCGAATAAGCCGGTGGTGGGCTTCATCGCTGGCGCCACGGCGCCCCCCGGCCGGCGCATGGGCCATGCTGGGGCGGTGATTTCCGGCGGTGCCGATACCGCGGAAGCGAAAATGGCCGCGATGAAAGCGGCCGGGATTCACGTTGCGGATAGTCCTTCTGCGCTAGGCTCCACAATGGTCAAGGCGCTTGGCGGCTGATTTCGCCCTAAAGTTGAACTAGGGGGGCTGCCGCAGCGGGCGTTAAGGCCTTATGCTCGCAGCCCTCTGCCCCGGTGCCGGGGCGCTGCACGGCACCACAAGAATACATCCGCCCATCCCCTGCTGGGGAAGACGAGGCGGGAGGGAGAAGGTTGATGGCCGGAGTGGATATTCTCGCAACCGCGATGACGGGGGCGAATGCTGCCTATCTTGCTGATCTCTACGCGAGATGGACAGAAAATCCCGGAAGTGTGGACCCCACCTTTGCGGAGCTTTTCGCTTCACTGAATGATGAAGCCCGCGCGGTACTGACGGATGCCTCCGGCGCATCCTGGGCGCCCCGCATTCGCGGCGCCTTTGGGCCAGAACCCGAAAAGCCAGCGCCCGCCAAAGGCGCCAAGCCAGATGCCATGGACCCCGAAGCCACGCGCCGCGCGGTGCTGGATTCGATCAGGGCGCTGATGCTGATCCGCAGCTATCGCGTGCGCGGGCATCTCGAAGCGCGGCTTGATCCGCTTGGTCTGCAAGTGCCCAAATCCCACCCGGAGCTTGACCCCAAGACTTATGGCTTCACGGATGAGGATTTGGATCGGCAGATCTTCCTTGATTTCGTGCTGGGCAAGGAAACCGCCAGCTTGCGCGAAATCCTTGCCATTTGCCGCGCTTCCTATTGCGGTTCGATCGGCGTTGAATTCATGCATATCCAGGACCCGGATCAGAAATCCTGGATCCAGCGCCGCATTGAAGGTGCGCCCTGGATCGGCGCCTTTGATACCACCCAGAAGAATCAAATCCTGCAGCAACTGACGGAAGCGGAAGGCTTTGAAGCTTTCTGTGCGCGGAAATTCGTCGGCACCAAGCGCTTCGGCCTGGAAGGCGGTGAAACGACCATCCCGGCGGTGCAGGCGGCGATTGAAACCGCAGCCAAGCAGGGTGCCAAGGAAATCGTCATCGGCATGGCCCATCGCGGGCGGCTCAATATGCTGGTCAATGTGGTGAAGAAATCCTTCACCCAGGTGTTTTCGGAATTCAAAGGCAATTCCGCCAATCCGGACGATATCGAAAGCTCGGGCGATGTGAAATATCACCTTGGCACCAGTACCGATATCGAGATCGGTGGCAATAAGGTTCACCTGTCACTGCAACCCAATCCTTCGCATCTGGAAGCGGTTGATCCGGTGGTGGCCGGCAAGGTGCGCGCGCGGCAGGATATGGGCGGCGATATCAAGGGCCGGCGTTCTGTCATGGGCATTCTGCTGCATGGCGATGCTGCCTTTGCGGGGCAGGGCGTGGTTTATGAAACCCTCGCCATGAGCCAATTGGTTGGCTATCGCACCGGCGGCACGCTGCATATCGTCACCAATAACCAGATCGGCTTCACCACTGTGCCGGCGCATGCCTATTCCGGGCTTTATTGCACCGATGTGGCGAAATCCGTCCAGGCGCCGATCCTGCATGTGAATGGTGATGATCCGGAAGCGGTGGTGTTCTGCGCGCGTCTGGCCGCCGAATTCCGCATGGTATTTGGCGCGGATGTGGTGCTGGATATCGTCTGCTATCGCCGCCACGGCCATAATGAAAGCGATGAGCCCGCCTTTACCCAGCCGTTGATGTATAACCGCATTCGTGAATTGCGGACGACGCGCACGCTGTATGCGGATCGGCTGGCGCAAGAAGGCTCCGTGCCAACCGAATCCTCCAAGGCCATGCTGGATGCTTTCAATGCACGGCTTGAGGAAGCGTTTGAGGCTTCGCAAGCCTATCGCCCGAATAAGGCTGACTGGCTGGAAGGGCATTGGTCCGGCCTGCGGCCCGCAGGTTCAACGGATGAGGCGGAGCAGCTTGAAGCGACTTCGGTCGCGACGGAAACGCTGAAGGAAATTGGGCTGGCGCTTTCGCGCGTGCCGGCCGATTTCGGCGTCAATTCCAAAATCGCGCGGCAATTGGAACAAAAGCGCCAGGCGATCGAAACTGGCGAGGGCATTGATTGGGCAACCGGGGAGGCGCTTGCCTTCGGTTCGCTGTTGCTTGAAGGCCATCGCGTTCGCTTGTCAGGCGAAGACGTGCAACGCGGCACCTTCAGCCATCGCCATGCGGTGCTGATTGATCAGGCAACGCAGGCGGAATATACGCCGCTCAATAACATCCGCGCGGGGCAGGCTAAGATCGAAGCCTTCAATTCCTTGCTCGCGGAATTTGGCGTACTTGGTTTTGATTATGGTTATTCGCTGGCTGATCCGAAAACACTGGTGCTGTGGGAAGGCCAATTTGGCGATTTTGCCAATGGTGCGCAGGTGATCATTGATCAGTTCATCGCCTCGGGTGAAACCAAATGGCTGCGCATGTCCGGCCTGGTGATGCTGCTGCCGCATGGTTATGAAGGGCAGGGGCCGGAACATTCATCTGCGCGGCTTGAACGCTATTTGCAGCTTTGCGCGGAACGCAATATGCGCGTCTGCAACTTCACGACGCCGGCCAATTACTTCCATGCGCTGCGCCGGCAGATGAAGGCGAATTACCGCAAGCCCTTGGTGGTGATGACGCCGAAATCCTTGCTTCGGCATAAGCTTGCCATCAGTAATCTCTCTGAATTCGGGCCCGGCAGTGGTTTCCGCCATGTGATTGATGAGGTGGACAAGATCGCGCCGCCTAAGAAAATCCGTCGTGTCGTTCTATGCACTGGCAAGGTCTATTATGATCTGCTGCAGGAACGCCGCGACAAGGGCATCAAGGATGTCGCGATTGTGCGGATGGAACAGCTTTATCCCTTCCCGCGGATCAGCCTGCCGCCGGTGCTGGCGCAATATCCCAATGCGGATGTGGTCTGGTGCCAGGAAGAACCGGAAAACATGGGTGCCTGGAATTTCGTGGATCGCAAGATTGAAGGCGTGTTGAAGACGCTGGATGTCAAAGCGAAGCGCCCCGAATATGTCGGCCGGGAGGAGGCGGCGAGCCCCGCCACCGGCCTTGCCAAAGTGCATCAACATCAACAGGAAGCATTGGTGCGCGCGGCCCTGGCGGGCTGACGCGTATTGGTTTTGGAACGGATCGATCAATGACCAATATTGTCGTGCCCAGCCTGGGCGAAAGCGTTTCTTCCGCCACCGTCGCGCGTTGGCTGAAAAAAGCCGGTGACGCCGTGGCGGCTGATGAGCCCTTGGTGGAACTTGAGACCGACAAGGTAACGGTGGAAGTGAATGCGCCGGTGGGCGGTGTGATTTCCGCCATTGCCGCCGATACGGGGGCGGAGGTGGTACCTGGTGCCGTATTGGGCAGCATTCAGGCCGGCGCCGCCGTTGGTGCTGCCAAGCCTGTTGCTGCGCCCGCGCCGGCGCCCAAGCCTGCGGCGCCAGCACCTGCACCTGTTGCACCTGCAGCAGGCCATGCGCCGATGCCAGCGGCGGCCAAGATGATCGCCGAAGCAGGTGTTTCCGCTGCCGCGATTGGCGCGGGTACGGGCAAGGAT
Organism: Roseomonas sp.; assembly: GCA_020249505.1. Taxonomy (GTDB): domain Bacteria; phylum Pseudomonadota; class Alphaproteobacteria; order Acetobacterales; family Acetobacteraceae; genus Neoroseomonas. Next base: position 20,928 of record JADCFN010000021.1, read on the forward strand.
GGGCGCATCACCAAGGGTGATGTGCTGGCCTATTTGGCGCAGCCGGTTGCCGCGCCGGCGCCCGCACCCGCCGCGCGGCCTTCGCGCGCGCCGGAAGCGGGTGAGGAGCGCGTGAAAATGACGCGGCTGCGTGCCACCATCGCGCGCCGCTTGAAGGAAGCGCAGAATACGGCCGCAATGCTCACCACCTTCAATGAGGTGGATATGTCGGCTGCCATGGCGCTCCGTTCAGAATATCGGGATGCCTTTGAAAAGCGGCATGGCGTGAAGCTTGGCTTCATGTCCTTCTTCGTGAAGGCATGTATTGCCGCGCTCAAGGAATTCCCGGCGGTGAATGCCGAGATTGATGGCGATGAGATCGTCTATAAGAATTTCGTGCATATGGGCATTGCGGTGGGCGGGCCTTCGGGCCTGGTGGTGCCGGTGCTGCGCAATGCCGATACGATGGGCTTTGCCGAGATTGAAAAGCGCATCGGGGAGTTCGGCAAGCGCGCGCGTGATGGCGCCTTGAAGCTTGAGGAATTGGCGGGTGGTTCCTTCACCATCACCAATGGCGGCATTTATGGTTCCTTGATGTCCACGCCGATTTTGAACCCGCCGCAATCGGGCATTCTTGGCATGCACAAGATTCAGGATCGTCCCATGGCGGTGGCCGGCAAGATCGAAATCCGCCCCATGATGTATATCGCGCTGTCCTATGACCATCGCATTGTGGATGGCAAGGAAGCCGTTAGCTTCCTGGTGCGCGTAAAGGAAAGCGTCGAAGACCCGCGCAGGCTGATGTTGGATATCTAATCAACGCGGGAGGGCAGAGCCCTCCCGTTTTTTCTTTCAGTCAATACTCAAATTCAACCGCTGCACCCATTCCTTCTCATACTCCACCCGCGCCTTCACAAAGGCCAGGTAATCTGCGGTATTGAGATATTCGCGCGGCATGTCCCAGCGGCGCACCACGGCTTGGGATGATTCATCCTCCCAGGCTTTTTTGAAGCTGTTGTGCAGGATTTCGACGATTTCGCCCGGCATGCCGCGTGGCCCGACAACGCCATAGGGGCTGGTAACCACCATATCGTAGCCGAGTTCATTGAGTGTCGGCGCATTGGGAAAGCCGCCCAGGCGCTCGCGCGTCCAGACGCTCAGCAGGCGGAATTCGCCCGCTTCCACTTGTGGACGCCAGGCTTGTGCATCGGCGACCATGGTGATTTGGCGGCCGAGCAGGGCGGTCACACCCTCCTGTGCGCCGCGATAGGGCACATGGGTCATTTCCGCCTTTTCGCGGCGGAGCAAATCTTCCATGGCGATATGGTTGGTGGTGGCGATGCCGCTGGTGGAATAGGTCAGCTCGCCGGGTTTGCGGCGGGCTTCGGCGAAAACATCGGCCAAGCGCTGATAGGGGCTATCGGTGCGCACCACCGTGCCGAAGGTAAAGCCGGAGAATTGCATGATGTAGGTGAAGTCATTCACCGGGTCCCAACTTGGCTGTTTGGTCAGGAAGGGATGGCGCAGGACGGAAAGATGGTGATGCGCCAGGGTATAGCCATCGGGCACACCTTGCGTGACCAGGAAGGTGGCGGCGCGGGTGCCGCGTGCGCCGGGGAGATTCTCGGACAGGATCGGCTGGCCTAAATCCTTCCGCACCACTTCGAACATGCTGCGCTGAAGTACATCAAGCGATGCGCCCGGCGGCCAGGGCGTGATGAAGCGGATGGGCCGATTGGGAAAGCGGCCTTGCCCAAGGGCAGGTGCGGCCAAAAGGCTCGCGCCAAGCCCAAGCCTAAGCGCTGCGCGGCGATTGAATGTCACCATGGCGCTGCCCTCAGCCATCCAAAGTCAGGCCAAGGCGCCGCACCATGGTCTTTTCGTATTCGACGCGTTCCACGATGAAGCGGCGATAGCTTTCCGTATCTTGATACACCAACGGCATGTCGAATTGGCTGCGGATGCGCGTGTTTTCGGGGCTGAAAAGCGCGTCCTTCATGGCGTCATGCAGCACGCGCACAATGCCGGGGTCCATGCCCTTGGGGCCGCTGACCCCGTAAGGGGAGGCAACGACCATATCATAGCCCAACTCCTTCAAGGTGGGCACGGCGGGGAAGCGCGGGGCGCGTTCCGCGCTCCAGACCGCAAGGGCGCGCATCTGCCCCGCTTCGACATTGGGCGCCCAGGTGGAGCTATCGCAGATCATATCCACCTGGCCGGACAGCACGGCGGTGACACCTTCATTGGCGCCGCGGAAGGGCACATGCGTCAGGCTGATTTTCTCGATCTCCTGAATGCTTTCCATGGCCAAATGATTGGTGGTCCCGATGCCACTGGTGGAATAGGTCAGCCTGCCGGGATTGGCGCGGGCATAGGCAAGAAGGTCTTGCCAGGATTTGAGCGGGCTATCGGCCTTCACGGCAGTGCCAAACAGCCAACCCGTCATGCCGATGATATGCGTGAAATCGCCAATCGGGTCCCAGCCGGGTGTGCGCATCATCCAGGGCCGGCGCAGCACGGAAAGGTGCATCTGCGTCAGCGTATAGCCATCGGGCCGCGCCTGTTGCGCGACCGTCAGCGGGCCGAGCGTACCGCCCGCGCCAGGGCGGTTCTGCACCACCATGGGTTGGCCAAGCGCCTTGCCGGCCAGTTCGGCGATGGAGCGGAGCTGCGCATCGGCAGAACCGCCGGCAGGCCAGGGGACCACAAGCTGTATGGGCCGATCCGGGTAGCGCCCCTGCGCGAGGGCAAGGCCCGGCGTTGCCAGGGCCGCGCCGGTCGCGGCCAGCAGGGTGCGGCGCGAAACATCGGTTTTTTTCGTCATGCTTCTTCCTCCCGAGCGCGCATCTATCGGCGCGGCTTCTGGGGCAGGATAGGGGGGAAAACGCCCAAAACCCAAGCCCTAATTCCATGGCTTGATCGGCCCGCCCGCCCGGTCCAAACATGGCGTTGAAAAGACAAGGGTTGAGGACGCCTGACCATGAGTGATGCTTTTGATGTGATCGTGATTGGCGCCGGCCCCGGCGGCTATGTGTGCGCGATCCGCGCCGCGCAACTCGGGATGAAGGTGGCTTGTGTTGAGAAGCGCGAAACGCTGGGTGGCACCTGCCTCAATGTCGGCTGCATTCCATCGAAGGCATTGCTGCAATCCTCGGAACATTATGAAGAAGCACAGCATAAGCTTGCCGATCATGGCGTCACGGTGGGTTCGGTGAAGCTTGATCTGGCGCGGATGCAGGCGCGCAAGGGTGAAGTGGTTGGCGCCAATGTGAAGGGTGTCGAATTCCTGTTCCGCAAGAACAAGGTCACCTGGCTGAAGGGTGAGGGCAGCATCACTGCGCCCGGCACCGTCAGCGTGGCTGGCAAGGATTACACCGCAAAGCACATCGTGATCGCGAGCGGGAGTGAAAGCATTCCCCTGCCGGGCGTCGAGGTTGATGAAAAGCAGATCGTGACTTCCACCGGCGGATTGGAATTGACGAGTGTGCCGAAGCATCTGGTGGTGATTGGCGGCGGCTATATCGGTTTGGAATTGGGCAGCGTCTGGCGCCGCTTGGGTGCGGAAGTGACGGTGGTGGAATTCCTTGACCGTCTGGTGCCCAGCATGGATCTGGAAGTGGGCAAGGCATTTGAACGCATCCTGGCGAAGCAGGGCATTAAGACGAAGCTCAAGACCAAGGTGATGGGGGCCACCAAGTCAAAGAAGGGTGTGACGCTGAAATTGGAACCCGCAGCAGGTGGTGCCACGGAAGAACTGACCGCTGATGTCGTGCTGGTGGCGATTGGGCGCCGGCCTTATGTGGCTGGGCTTGGCTTGGACAAGGTGGGCGTTGCGCTGGATGAACGTGGGCGCATCAAGGTGGATGGCCATTACGCCACCAATGTGCCGGGCATTTACGCGCTTGGCGATGTGATCACGGGCCCGATGCTGGCGCATAAGGCGGAAGAAGAAGGTGTGGCGCTCGCGGAAATGCTGGCTGGGCAGAAGCCGCATCTGAATTACGGTGCGATTCCTGGTGTGGTCTATACTTGGCCGGAAGTTGCTTCGGTGGGTGAAACCGAAGAACAGCTCAAGGCCCGAGGTGTATCTTACAAGATCGGGAAATTTCCCTTCACCGCGAATGGCCGCGCCCGCGCCATGGGCGATATGGATGGGTTTGTGAAAATCCTCGCCGATAAGGCGACAGACAAAGTGCTGGGCGCGCATATCATCGGCCCGGATGCCGGCACGCTGATTGCGGAATTGGTGCTGGCGATGGAATTCGGCGCGAGTGCCGAAGATGTGGCGCGCACTTGCCATGCGCATCCCTCATTGAATGAAGCGGTGAAGGAAGCGGCGCTCGCGGTGGATGGGCGGGCGCTACATATCTAAAGCGCGTTAAACCCTCGTTTGGTCGCATTTTCCGAGCCGCCAAGTGGATTCACTTGGCTTGAAAATGCGTCTAGGTTTGGTCGCATTTTCCGAGCCGCCAAGTGAACCCACTTGGCTTGAAAATGCTCGGGTTCACGTCCCGAAAACGCGATCCCCGGCATCGCCAAGACCGGGGCGAATATAGCCGTTCGCATCAAGCTTTTCGTCAATCGCCGCGGTCCAGATTGGCACATCGGGATGGGCTTCACGCACATGGCGAACACCCTCGGGTGCCGCGAGCAGGCAGATGAAGCGAATGCGCGTCGCACCGCGCGCCTTCAGGCGATCAAGTGCTGCGACGGCTGAATTACCGGTAGCCAGCATGGGATCAAGCAGGATCACCAAGCGCTCGGCCAAATCCTCCGGCGCCTTGAAGTAGTATTCATGCGCTTCCAGCGTCTTGTGGTCGCGATAGACGCCGATATGCGCTACACCGGCTTCAGGCAGTAGGTTTAGCATGCCATCCAGAAAGCCAATGCCGGCGCGCAGTACCGGCGCGAAGACCGGCGGCTTGCCGGCCAGCTTGGGGGCGGACATGCGTTCCAGCGGCGTTTCAACCTCGCGCGCTTCCAGCGGCAAATCGGCCAGCGCGGCAGCGCCGAGCAGCATGGCAATTTCGCGCAGCAGGACGCGGAAGGTCGGCACGGGGCAGGATTTTTCGCGCATATGCGAAAGCCGGTGCTGGATCAGCGGGTGCCCCACGACCGTGAGCATGCCGCCATCATCCGATCCTGAACCTGTGACCATGACCTATTCCTAAGCAGGGGAGAGCCCCTCTTTAGGGGAGAATCCCCGGGGCTGGAAACAGATTCCCCAGCCTGTAGTGGCGCAAAAACAAGCATTTAGCCGTGCTGTTGACGCTGCAAAAGGAAAGGGGCGGTGGCGATGGTCGAGGCGTTGGACGACTGAATATCAAAGCAGAATAAAACCATGGGTTGCATTTATTTTATTTGATACAATTATGAGGCCGTGAGCCTAAATCTTTTACACCCTTTTCTTGCGCCAGCCCCCCGGCTCAGCCGGGGGCGTTTGGCCGTGCTCGGGCTTGGCTATGTGGGCCGGCCCTTGGCGCTAGGCGCAGCCGCTGCCGGCTATGAGGTGCTGGGCTTTGACCCAGCGCAGAGAGCGCGGGAGAGCGCCGAGAAAGCCCATCGCGGCGGCCATGGCGGATTTCGGGCTTGCGCCGATCCTGCTCAGCTTGGGGGCGCCGATACTTGGCTGATTTGCGTCCCGACGCCGCTCGATGCGCGCGGGCGGCCTGATCTGACCGCTGTGCGCGCCGCCTTAGGCATCGCAGCGCGAGGCCTCTCGCCAGGTGCGCTGGTTTGCCTCGTATCTACCTGCCAGCCGGGCGCTACCAATGGATTATGTCGTTCGGTACTTGAAGCAGCGGGCTGGCGCATCGGGCGGGATGTCTTCCTGGCCGTCTCCCCCGAACGGGAAAACCCAGGCCCCCATGCGCCGCCAACGCGCAGCATTCCGCGCCTTTTGGGTGCAACAGATCCCGCCTCACTCCGCCGCGCCTTGGCCTTTTGGCGCCATTTGGTGGATCGGGTGGAGATGGTGGCGAGCCCCGAGGTCGCGGAATGCGCCAAGCTGTTGGAGAATACCTATCGCCTTGTGAATATCGCGCTGATGGATGAACTCCACGCCGCCTTCACCGCGCTTGGTGTGCCGACGCGCGATGTGGTGGCAGCAGCGGCAACAAAACCATTCGGTTTTTCGCCCTTCTGGCCTGGGCTTGGCGCGGGCGGGCATTGCATTCCGGTAGACCCGGCCTTCCTACAAATGGAAGCGGTACGGGCAGGCGCACCATCCGCTTTGCTGGCGAAGGCCATGGCGCGCAATCGCGGGCGCGTGGCGCGCGTGCTGGCACAAATCCGGGCGCGGCTTGGCGATGATCTAGCCGGTAAGCGCGTGTTGGTGGCGGGCGTGACCTACAAACCCGATGTCGCGGATTTACGCGCCGCCGCACCGCTGCGCCTTCTGCGCCACTTGCATCACGCGCGGGCTGAGCTTGCCTGGCATGATCCGGTGCTCAGCGCGGTTCCCAAGGCGCTGTCAGCCATTCCGCGCAGCGTGGCTCTAAAGATGCCGGATGGCGCACAGCCTGAGGCGATCATCCTTGGCACGCCGCACCGCGCTTTTGACTTGGTGGCGATCACGCGCGCCGCGCCCTTGGTCTTTGACCCCTTCGGCATTTTGCCGCCTGGGCCGAATGTCGCCGTGGTCTGAGTTTACGCCCCGCCCTTCCATTCCGCCGGCGCCACGCTGCCCACCTGTTCGGCGATGCGGCCATAATGTTCCGGGCGGCGATGGCGTGCGAAATCGAAAATTGTCTTGCGCCCCAATTCGCATTTGCCGAGATCCGCTTCCGCCACGATCAGCTCATCACCCCAGCTTGTCGCCTGCGCCATGATCTCCCCTTGCGGGTTCACGATGATGGAATGGCCGAACAGCTCATGCCCATCTTCCGTACCTGCCTTGGCGGTTGCGACCGCGAAGCAGGAATTCTGGTAGCACCCGGACTGGATGGAGAGGTGGCTATGAAACACACGCAAATGAGGCGCCTCAAAGCCGCGATTTTCCATATTCAGTGACGGCGTATTGTAGCCGAGCATGACCAATTCCACCTGCTGCAAGCCCATCACGCGCCAGGCTTCCGGCCAGCGGCGGTCATTGCAGATCATCATGCCAAGATTGACGGGCTGGCCCGCAACCGTCGCGCGGATCACCGGAAAGCCAAGATCACCTGGCTCAAAATAACGCTTTTCCAGATGCTGTACATGGCGGACGGGATCGAATTCCTTATGCCCCGGCAAATGCACCTTGCGGTATTTCAGGATAATCTCGCCTGAGGGCAGCACGAAGACCGCGGTATTGAAGCGCCTGCCTTCCGGCGTTTTTTCGGCATAGCCCAGATGAAAGGCGATGCCGTATTTACGCGCGGCTTCAAATAGCGGCGCGGTTTCATTGGAAGGAAGTGCCGCTTCATACCAATGATCCGCATTGGCGAGGTCTTCCTCATACCAGCGCGGGAAGAAGGTGGTCAGCGCCAATTCGGGAAACACGACAACCTCAGCACCGCGTTGATGCGCCTTTTCCAGCAGGCGGATCATGCGCCCGACGGCAACATCCCGGCCTTCGGCTTTTTGGATCGGCCCCAATTGTGCGGCGGCCAGAACAAGGGAACGGGTCATGAATGCATCCTTCGCTCGATCAGTATATCACCCTCAACATATAGCTGCAGACATCCTGTTCTACTTCTTGTTTTTTGTCCCTATTTCACTGGTACCGTTGAATTCCGCCCAATATTTTGCGAAAGCACTGACCATGACCTCATCAATTCCGCCCCCTAAACCAATCGCTCTCGTCCCGGAGCTAGAGGTGGCGGATTTTGATCGCAGCATGCATTTCTATGTCGAGGTGCTTGGCTTTATCATCCAATATGACCGGCCAGAACGCCCGTTCGCGTATCTGGCATTGGGAGATGCGCATATCATGATCGAGAAGGGCGGTGGATGGATGACAGGCCACCTCGAGCGCCCTTACGGGCGTGGCATAAACTTCCAGATACGCATACCCGAAGTTAAGTCAGTAAGCGAACGCCTTGCCGCCGCCGGCTGGCCAGTGTTCCAAGACATCGAGGATGCTTGGTACAGGCGCGGCACCGAGCATTTTGGTGCACGAGAACTGGTCGTCCAGGACCCGGATGGCTACCTCTTGCGCTTCTCGCAGGACCTGGGCGTTCGCTAAGCAGGGGCGGCAAGCAGGCCACTTGGAGCACCAGCATGGCCGAGGCAAGCGATCTTTCTTGGCACTGGCTCGGCCCAATGCTGTGACTAATTTTGGGGTGCGAAAGAGTGTGCGCGTGATTCGCGCGGCGCGCATCACGCCGGCGGCACCGCCCCCACCTGGTCAATCATGGCGCGATACCATTGCGGGCGGCGATGGGCGGCGAAGTTGAACATCTTCTCCTTGCCCTGACGGCAGGCATCGAAATCCACATCGGCGACGATGATCTCATCACCCAGCGTCTTGGCTTCCGCCACCACGCGGCCATTCGGGTCCACAATCACTGAACCGCCAATCAGGCCCGAGCCATCCTCAACACCCGCCTTGGCGACCGAAATCGCCCAGGTTGCGTTCATATAGGCATTGCCCTGCACGGCGAGTGTCGAATGGAAGGTCCGCAAGGACTGATCTTCGGTATCGCCCCCCATCGGATCATAGGCCGCGGAGTTATAGCCAATCAGCATCAACTCGATCCCCTGCAAACCATAGCAGCGCCAGGCTTCCGGCCAGCGGCGGTCATTGCAGATCAACATGCCAAGCACGGGCCGGCCCCAGGCATCGGTGCCGCGAAAGGCGGGGAAGCCCAGATCGCCATATTCGAAATAGCGCTTTTCCAATTGCTGGAAGCGATCCCCGATGCGTGGTTCCACCGTGCCAGGCAGATGGATTTTGCGATATTTGCCCAGCACGCTGCCATCCGGCCCAACCGTGATCGACGTATTGTAGCGCTTGCCATGCGGTGTGAGCTCCGCATAGCCAAGATAAAAGCCAACACCCAAGGCGCGCGCGCGATCAAACAAGGGCTGCACGCGCGGATTGGGCATTTCGCGTTCAAAATAAGAATCCAATTCGGCTTGATCAGTGAACAGCCAGCGCGGGAAAAAGGTGGTCAGCGGCAATTCTGGAAACACCACCATCTTTGCCCCTGCGGCGGCAGCTTGTTCCAGAAGTGCCACCATGCGCGCCAGGATTGCTTCCCGGCTATCGGCTTTTTGGTTGGCGCCCATTTGGGCGCCGGCAAGGCGCAATACTCGGGTCATTGTTCAAGCTCCGGACGAATAGCCTCGACCACTGGGCGATAGCGTGCGGTCTCGGCGGCGATGAAAGCGGCGGCGCTGGCAGGTGTGCCAGGCGCGGAAGCGGTGATGCCAGATGCGGCAAGGCTGGCGCGGAAGGCAGGATCGGCGAGTGCCGCATTGGTCGCAGCCGAAAGCCGTTCCAGGATTGGTGCGGGCAGGGCAGGGGGCGCGAATACCGCATGCCAAAGCACCGTTTCAAAACTGGCAAGACCAAGCGCTTCGGCAACTGTCGGCACATCGGGCGCCGCATCCAAACGCCGCGCGGTCGCCACCGCCAACATGCGCGCGCGCCCACCTTGATGCAGCGGCAAGCCGCCGCCGAAAGTATTGACCGCGAGCGCCAAAGTGCCGCCCACCAGATCATTCATCGCCGGCGCCGCGCCGCGATAAGGCACATGGGTCAGTGCCACCCCGCCCGCCTGCTGCTTCAGCAATTCGGATGCAAGATGCATCATGGTGCCACTGCCCGGAGAACCATAAGAAAGCGGTGGGTTCGCGGTACGCGCAGCCGCCAGAAATTCGCGCAAGCTCGCGGGGCGCGACGGATGTGCCAGCCAACAAAGCGGCCCGCCACCCAATTCAGCAATCGTCGTAAAATCGCGCACCACATCAAATTGTGGCTGGCGCGTCACCAAAGGATAAAGCGCATGGGTCGAAGCCGTGCCAAACAAAATCGTGTAACCATCGGGCCGCGCGCGCGAGACTTCAAGCGATCCAATCGCACCGCCCGCACCGCCGCGATTTTCCGTCACCACTGGCTGGCCCAATTCGCGGCCCAGGCGCTCAGCATAAAGCCGCGCATAGACATCGGTGGGACCGCCAGCGGGGAAGGGGATGATCATGCGGATTGGGCGGGCGGGAAAAACCTCCTGCGCCCGCGCCGCCGTATTGATCAGCGCCGCGCCAGCGCCAAATAGCGCCGCGCGGCGCGTAATCCTACAAGGCAGCATCACGCCAATTCTCAACTGCCGCATCGGGGTGGGAAGCAAGCCCGGCGGCCTTGATGCCCTCGCAAGCCGCATGCTCATCGCGGTCAGAGGCATCGCCGCTCACGCCAACCGCGCCAATCACCGCGCCGGCGGCATTCAGGATCAGCACGCCACCCGGAACAGGGACGAAGCGGCCATCGGAAGCGGCGGCGACGGCGGCCTGAAAGGCAATGCGTTCCTTCAAGCGATCACGCGCAATGCGGCTGCCAATGCCCATGCCGAGTGCGGCATAGGCTTTGCCGCGCGCAATCTCGGCGCGCAGAATGCCCGAACCATCTTCGCGCTTTTGCACCACAACATGCCCGCCCGCATCCAGCACCACCACGGTCAGCGGCAGCATGCCTGCCGCGCGGCCGGTTGCCAGCGTGACATCGGCGATCTTATCGGCAGTCGCCAAAGGCAAATCCACCGCGAGGTGCTTTACATAATAATCTGCGGAATTCATCGCGTTTCTCCCTGCGAAAATGGAAGGCCCTCCATGGGCCAAGCGATGCCCAGCGGCAAGCGGGGTTCAGAAAAACAAATCCCGGAAATCCTGCCGCGTGCCGCCAAACAGGCGCCAAGTTGCAATGGCGCCGATGCAAAGCCCAATGCCGGCGGCAATCGCCGGCACGGGATCAGGCAGGCCGCCCGCCCCCGTCGCCGCCGCATTCAGCATCCCCAGCATGATGCCAACCGAACCCGCGATCATCGCCTGCACCAAGCCAGGCTTGCGCCGCGGTGGCGGTGCGGCGGGCTTGGAAGGGCGCGGCTGGCGCTTGATCCAATGCCCTTCCGGGCGCTGCTTGTCCTTATTCCCCGACATAGCTTTCCCTGTGTTGACGCGGCACGAAGCGCCCGGCACCGGGCTTGGCCAAAACCTGCTTGCCATCCCAAATCTGCTGCCCGCGCAGCCAGGTGGCAGCAACGCGGCCCTTCACCTTCATGCCATCATAGGGCGACCATTTGGCATCTTCCTGGTCCTGGATGTCGCGTGCATCAAAGGTGAAATCGCCTACTTCCATCACCAGCAAATCGGCATCCGCGCCAACGCGCAAAGCGCCCTTCTTCGGGTAAAGCCCATGGAAGCGCGCGGGGCGTTCGGCGCAGTAAAGCGCCATCAGGCTGGGTGACAGGCCGCGCTGCTTCAGCAACGTGAACATCACAGGCGCGAAGCTTTGCATCCCCGTCAGCCCCGCACCCACGGTGAAGATATCGCCCGTATAGGTCTTGCGGTCGCGCGGCCAAGGCGCGTGATCGGTGGAGACATAAGCAACCTGCCCCTTGGCAAAGGCGCCCCACATACGTTCCACCTCATCCGCCGTGCGGAAGGGCGGGTTGCATTTGCCGAAGCCTTCAAGACGGATGATGTCTTCTTCTGTCATGCAAAGATATTGCAGGCAGGCTTCGCCGGATGCCTTGCCGCCCATGCGGCGGAACACTTCCGCGATTTCAAAGCCGCGCGCGAGCGATGAATGGGCGATATGCACATGCGCGCCAGTCTCAAGCCCGATTTCGAAAATCTCCAGATCCGCCATGGTCTCGCACAGCGGCGGGCGGGTGCGGCAATGCCAGATGGGGGAGGTATTGCCGGCGGCCTTGGCTTCTTCCGTCAGGCGCACCACGATTTCCTGATCCTCATTATGCACGGCCACCATCAGTCCGGTCTTGGCGATTTCGCGAAAGGCCGCGACCATGGTTGGGTGGTCAATGCGCGGGAAGCGCACCGGGTCATATTCATAAGTGGAAAGCTTGAAGGAACAGGCGCCGGCCTCCGCCAGCCCCGCAATGGCATCCACCCCGCCAGATTTCAGGATGGTGCCGTAAAGGGCCATATCCACATGGGACAGGCGGTTCACATATTCCACCTTTTCCTTGAAAATACCGGCATCCGTCACCGGGCGCGGCACATCATAGGGCATGTCAACGCAAGTCGTGACACCGCCGGCAGCAGCAGATTTCGACGCACCCTCAATGCCCGGCCAACCGCGAGAGGATGAGGTATGCATATGCCCATCCACCAAGCCGGGCATAACATAGCGTGTGCCGTAATCCTCGACCGATGTGGCAACCGGTGATGGCCCTTCACCAATGCCGGCAATCACTTCGCCGCGCGTCGCGACCCAGCCATTAGCCAGGATGCGGTCGGGCAGCACGAGCGTACCACGAATGACGCGATCAAAAGGGGTAGTGGCGGGCATGGAATACTCCTGCGGATGCGTAAATACAGCTTAGCTACCTAAAGCAGCCGGGCGTCGTGGGCCAGGGCCGATGGCCCGAATTGCGCATTGGCGATTTCAAGCGCGAGGCTGGTCGCCTCATTCTCCCGCTCGGCATTCCAGGCCAGCGCAACGCCCACCCCGCGAATGGGGCCAGCGAGGATGCGGAAGGCAACGCCCGGCGGGTTGAGCCGCGCCATGCCTTCCGAGACCAGCGCCACACCAAGCCCCGCCGCCACAAAGCCAAGCTGCGCCATGGCCGATCCCACTTCGCGTACCACGCGCGGCGTGAAGCCCGCCGCATGGCAGGCCGCTGTCATCGCATCCGAATAGGCCGGGCTGATCGCGCGCGGCAGCATCAGCATGGGCGCTTCCGCGAGTGCCGCCAGCGGCAAAGGATCAGGCCCTGCCAGGATCGGATGACCTTCCGGCAAAGCGGCAGCAAGCCTGTCTTCCCCCAAAGGTCTTAACTTGATCGGCGCGCGATCACGATCTGAACGCAGCAAGGCCAGATCAACCTCTCCCCGGCGGAGCGCTTCCAAAGCCTCGGCCGTATCCATCTCTCGCACGCCAATCGCGGCTTCCGGGCGTGCCGCCTGCATGGCGCGCACGATCGGCGGCAGATAGTCAAACAGCGCCGAGGTGACGCAGGCGATGGAAACCGGCGCGTGATGGCCCATGCGCAATTCGCGCGCCAAGCTTTCCAGATCAGCCGCATTGCCGGCGATGCGGCGCGCGAGTGGCAGCAGCGCTTCCCCCTCCCGCGTTGGGCGCGCGCCCTTGCCTGAGCGTTCCAGCAGCTTCACGCCAAGTTCGCGTTCCAGCAATTGGATTTGCGCGGTCAGCGGCGGCTGCGAAATACCAAGCCGCGCGGCGGCGCGACCAAAATGACCTTCCTCGGCCACGGCCAGAAAATGCCCCAAGCGGCGGATCAGGCGAAAATCCATGAGCTATCCAATGCGTTTTCGCCCATACGGAAAACCTATCAGCGCGCCACGTCAATTGGATTGGACGATGGCGCCGGATGGGCGCAGAAGAAGCGCATCAGGCAAGCCGCCAGACACAAGAAAGGGAGAATCCCCAGATGAAACTGCACCCCGTCAAAGTTCACCCATCCAAGGCGCTATTGAAGCGCGAAGACCAACTGGCCTGGAAAATGGCCGGAGTCGCCGTGGACAAGGTCGCGGTCGAAAAGCCGGTGCAGGAGATGATCATCAACCGGATCATCGACAACGCCTCGGTCGCCATCGCCGCCATTAATCGCCGCCCGGTGGTCTCGGCGCGCGGCATGGCGCTGGGCCATGCGAAGAAAGCCGGCGGCGCGCAGGTATTCGGCGTGAAATCCGCGACCACAGTTTCCCCCGAATGGGCGGCCTGGGCGAATGGCACTGCCGTGCGTGAATTGGATATGCACGACACGTTCCTCGCCGCCGATTACTCGCATCCCGGTGACAATATCCCGCCGATCTTGGCGGTGGCGCAGGCCATGGACAAATCCGGGCGCGATCTGATCCGCGGCCTGGCCACCGGCTATGAGCTGCATATTGATCTGGTGCGCGCGATTTGCCTGCATGAACATAAGGTGGATCATATCGCCCATCTCTGCCCTGCGGCGGCGGCTGGCATTGGCACGCTGCTCGGCCTGAAGCAGGAAGTGGTGTTCCAATCCATCCAGCAGGCTTTGCATACCTCCATCTCCTTCCGCCAATCCCGCAAGGGCGAGATTTCATCCTGGAAGGCCTATGCCCCCGCCCATGCCGGCAAGCTGGCGGTGGAAGCGGTGGATCGCTGCATGCGTGGCGAGGGCGCGCCTTCGCCGATTTATGAAGGCGAAGACAGCGTGATTGCCTGGGTGCTGTCCGGGCGGTCCAACCGCAAGGATGTCTATGGCCCGGTCTATTACGAAGTGCCGCTGCCGGAAGCGGGCGAACCCAAGCGGTCCATCCTTGATTCCTACACCAAGGAACACTCCGCCGAATACCAATCCCAGGCCCTGATTGATCTAGCCTTCCGCATGCGTGAGCAGATCGCGGATATGGAGGCGATTGAGAAGATCATCATCCATACCAGCCACCACACCCATTACGTGATCGGCACCGGGGCGAATGACCCGCAGAAGATGGACCCGAAGGCGAGCCGTGAGACGCTGGATCACTCCATCATGTATATCTTCGCGGTCGCGCTTCAGGATGGCCGCTGGCATCATGTGGATAGCTATGCGCCGAAGCGGGCGGGCCGGGCCGATACCGTCCGGCTGTGGCATAAGATCGAAACGCGGGAAGATGCGGAATGGACCCGCAAATACCATTCCCGCGACCCGAATGAGCTTTCCTTCGGCGGGCGCGTGGAAATCCTGTTCAAGGATGGCTCGCGCCTCGTGGATGAGCTTGGTGTGGCCAATGCCCATCCGAATGGCGCCAAGCCCTTCGGTCGGGCGGATTACATCCGCAAGTTCAAGACCATCACGGATGGCATCATCTCAACCCGTGAATCCAACCGCTTCCTGGAAGTGGTGCAGGATTTGGCTAAGCTGAAGGCGGGTGAACTCAGCGCGCTGAATGTGGCGCTGCCGGCCGGTGGCTTGCTGGACAGCAAGCCCGGCATCTTCTGAACTGTTGATTGAGGAAGGCAGGGTCGGCGCCGCGTGCGCCGGCCCAAAGCCAAGATAGCAAGGGAAGAAACCCGATGAACGAAACCACGAAACCCGAAATCTATAAGGGCCTGGTCGGCGTCTATGCCGATGTCTCGGCTGTATCGAAGGTGATGCCGGAGACGAATAGCCTGACCTATCGCGGCTATGCGGTACAGGATCTAGCTGAGAATTGCAGCTTTGAGGAAGTGTCTTATCTGCTTTGGGAAGGCGAATTGCCCAATGCCAAGCAGCTCGCCGCCTTCAAGGCCGAGACCGCGGCCGAGCGTGAGATCAGCCCTGCGCTGCATCGCGTGATCCGCGAATTCCCCAAGAATGCGCACCCAATGGATGCCATCCGCACCGCCGTGTCCTTCATGGGGATGGAAGACCCTGAAGCGGGCGATGTCTCCCTGCCGGCGCAATACCGCAAGGCGAAGCGGCTCTTCGCCAAGATCCCAACGGCGATTGCAGCCGCCTATCGTGCTTCCCGCGGCCTGCCGGTGGTGGCGCCGAACCCCGCGCATAGCTTTGCCGAGAATGTCTTCAACCTGATCCTGGGCAAGGTGCCGCAGCCGGAAGTGCTGAAGGCTTTTGATGTTTCCATGATCCTGTATGCGGAACATACCTTCAACGCCTCCACCTATACGGCGCGGCTGGTGACCTCCTCCGGCGCCGATATGCATGGCGCGATCACGGCGGGCATCGCCTCGCTCAAGGGGCCGCTGCATGGCGGCGCCAATGAGGCGGTGATGCATACGCTGAAGGAAATCGGCGACCCAAAGCTGGCAAAGGAATGGATCCAAAGCCGCTTCGACCACAAGGCGCTGGTGATGGGCTTTGGCCATCGCGTCTACAAGACCGGCGATAGCCGCGTGCCCACCATGCGCAAATATGCCGAGAAAATGGCCGAAGTTGTGGGCGACAAGACCTGGATGGAGATCAGCCGCATCCTGGCTGCCGAGATGCTGGAGAAGAAGAACATCCACCCAAATCTCGATTTCCCGGCAGGCCCTGCCTATTACCTGATGGGTTTTGAGATCCCGCTTTTCACGCCGATCTTCGTCGCGTCGCGCATCACGGGCTGGTCAGCGCATGTGATTGAGCAGGGCGCGGATAATCGGCTCATCCGTCCGCTCTCCTGGTACACAGGCCCCGATCAGCGCCCGGTGCCGCCGCTCTCGGCGCGCTAGTTTGTTGACACCTTCATCATTTTTTCAGAGATGGTGAAGGCGCGCCGCAAGGTGCAAAACCGCGGCATGCATGTCACACTGCGCGCATCGCATGACGATGCGCGCATTTTTTTTTGCGAGATGTGACGGATTTTGTTGACACGACTCATGGTGATGAAGATAGCGTGCGTTGCGCGCGATTCTCTTGCGCGATTCGCACTGCCTCCGCGCTGCGAAAATTGCTCCTCACATCGGGTGCATCACCTGAAGTAAGGCGCGGTGAAGCGGGAAGGTGCTGCAATCGGCAAGGCAGAATTGCCGCAGCAGGGAAGGACGGTCCATGGACCGCAGACTCAAGGAACGCGTCGCTTCACGCGATCAGGGTTCCACACCACCCCAAGCCGCCTTCATGGCGTGTGCAAGGGGCGGGAGAGAGGCCAGGGGGAACACGCCGCGCTGGAATGCCGCGCGCCGTGTAGCTGTTGGCGGCTGCGCTTCGCGGAGACTTTCAGTCCTGTCGGTCCGCGTATCGGGATCCGCGCGTCGCCGCCATCACCGACCCCACCTGCTGTACCCCGGGTTGGAATTGGGAATTTGTCGCGCCAAGCGCTGCCTTCCCATGAACGCCTTCAACAGGAACACATGGAGATTCATCCTCTGATGACTGATATCATCGAGACTACCGAAACCGAAGAAACCCCGCGCGCCCAGGCGATGGCCATGGCCGCGGCGAAGAAGAAGGCGCCTGCGAAGCGGAAGCCTGCTGCGAAGAAGGCTGCTGCGAAGAAGCCCGCCGCGAAGAAGGCTGCTGCCAAGAAGAAGCCGGCTGCGAAGAAGGCCGCTGCCAAGAAGAAGCCTGCTGCGAAGAAGGCTGCTGCCAAGAAGCCGGCTGCGAAGAAGGCTGTTGCCAAGAAGAAGCCTGCTGCGAAGAAGGCTGCCGCCAAGAAGCCAGCTGCGAAGAAGGCTGCTGCGAAGAAGCCCGCCGCGAAGAAGGCTGCTGCCAAGAAGCCTGCTGCGAAGAAGGCTGCTGCCAAGAAGCCAGCTGCGAAGAAGGCTGCTGCCAAGAAGCCTGCCGCGAAGAAGGCCGCCGCCCCGCGTCGCCGCAAGGCCGCGGCCCCTGCTCCGGCGCCGACCGAAACTCCGGCGAGCTAAGTAGCTACCGGATCCCGGCACTGGGGCGTCGCATGCCGAGCATGCGACGCCCTAAGTGTTTTTGGTCCCTTGATGATGTCTTTCGAAACACATCTGCTGGCGGCACGTGACCATCAGCTTCTTCTGCCATTGCTCTCCGCCTATGGCGCAGAAATGGCCCCGCATTTGGCTGGCACTGCGCCTGCCACACCTGCGGCCATGCTGGACCTGATCAGCAAGGACCCGCGCGCAGAAATCCTGGTGGCCTGGCGCGATCATCAACCCTTGGGCTTCGCGCTGTTTTTCGACCTGCCGGAAATTGTCTTCGCCCGGCGTTGCGGCGCGCTGGATGATCTTTTCGTGGCGCCCGATGCACGCCGCCAGGGTGTGGCGCAGGCTTTGATTGAAGCGCTTAGCGCACTTGGCACGGCGCGGGGCTGGTCGCATCTGCGCTGGATCGTGCCGGAGACAGATCAGGCTGCCATTGCGCTTTATGAGCGTATGGCGGCACGCGCGCCCTGGCGTTCTTATGTGCTGCGCCTTGATCCGACAGCATCACTTTAGGCGGCAATCCTTCCCGGCATGCGATGGCGAAAGGCCAGCGCCTCGGCGATATGCGCGCGCCGGATCATGGCGCTACCGGCAAGATCAGCGATGGTGCGCGCGACACGCAGGCTGCGTACCTGCCCGCGTGACGATAGTCCAAGCCGCGTCGCCGCGACCTCAAGCAAATGCGCGGCCTCGGCCTCAAGGTCCTGCTGCAATTGGGCAAGGCTCGCCTCGGCATTATTTGGCGGGCCATCCACGCCATAACGCGCGCGCTGCGCCGCACGCGCGGCCTTCACGCGCGCGGCGACCGCCGTGCTCGCCTCACCAGCCGGGGCTCGGGCCAATTCAGCGGGCGCAATCGGCATGACTTCAATGGTGATATCCATCCGGTCCAGCAGCGGGCCGGAAAGTCGCATCTGATAATCCTCACCACAACGCGGCGCGCGGCCACATTCGCGCCCCGGCTGCCCCAAATAGCCGCAGCGGCAGGGGTTCATCGCCGCAATGCATTGGAACCGCGCGGGGTAGGTGACATGCGAATGTACGCGGCTGATGGTGGTGCGCCCGGTTTCCATCGGCTGACGCAGCGCTTCCAACGCCTGGCGCGGAAATTCCGGCCATTCATCCAGAAACAAAACGCCGCGATGCGCGAGGCTGATTTCGCCTGGCTTGGCGCGCGACCCACCACCAACCAGCGCGGGCATGGAAGCGGAATGATGCGGCTCCCGGAATGGAGGGCGCGTCACCAGCCGCCCGCCTTGCAGCAGGCCCGCGATGGAATGCACGAGACTCACCTCCAAGGCTTCGGCCGGCGAAAGATCAGGCAGCAGCGCGGACAGCCGCGCCGCCAGCATGGATTTGCCACCACCCGGAGGGCCGATCATGAGCAGATTGTGCCCGCCCGCCGCAGCGATTTCCAAGGCGCGCTTTGCGGTTTCCTGCCCCTTCACATCGGAAAGGCAGGGGCCAGTAGGCGGTGCGGCATCCAGCTTTGGCGCTTCCGGTGCGTGCAAGATCTGCACGCCCTTGAAGTGATTAAGCAGCGCGGGAAGATCAGGTGCGGCGAGCACTTCAATCTGCCCGGCCCAGGCGGCTTCTCCGCCCTGTGCGGCAGGGCAGATCAGCCCCAATTCGCGCGCCGAGGCGCCAAGCGCGGCCGGCAGCACGCCCGCGACAGGCATGATCGCGCCATCAAGTGACAATTCGCCGAGCGCGGCAAAGCCCGCCAATTCATCACGCGGCAGCACATCCATCGCGGCCAGTACCGCAAGCGCAATCGGCAGATCAAAATGGCTGCCTTCCTTGGTGATATCGGCGGGGGCCAGGTTCACCAGCACGCGCTTGGGCGGCATGGAAAGCCCAAGGCCAAGTAAGGCCGCGCGCACCCTTTCGCGGCTTTCCGCAACCGCCTTATCGGGCAGGCCGACCACCAGAAAGGCCGGCAGGCCGGGAGCGATTTGCACCTGCACCTCGACCGCCTGGGCTTCGATCCCAGCGAAGGCGAAGGTGGCGATGCGGGCAATGGACATGGCCGCATGAATGGCGCATTCCGTATCAAAACACAACCATAAGTTATATGTTGCGTAGCTTTCACACCAGCGAGATATGGCCGAATAGGGTTCCGTTGCTTGTATCCGGCCCCTAGCCGCGTCAGGGTGACGGCATGATCCCTGACATTCCCGCGCCTGATCAGGCCGCGACACTTCGGCCCGGCTTGCGTTGGCTCCGCTTTCCGCTGCCCTTTCCGCCGAGCCATGTGAATGTGTGGCTTTTGGAAGACGGGCCGGGTTGGCTCGCGATTGATTGTTCCATTGCCAATGATGCGTCGCGCGAGTTGTGGCGCGAGGCATTGGCCGGCGATGCCTTTGGTGGGCGGCCCTTGCGGCGGCTGTTGGTGACGCATTTCCACCCGGATCATGCCGGGCTGATGGGCTGGCTCACCGAAGCCCACAGGCTTGTCCCGCTGATGACCAAGATCGAATGGCTGCAAGCGCGCGCGCTGTTCTTCGACACGGGTGCAGACATGGTGGAACATCAGACGCGCTTTGCCGAAGCCGCTGGCGCGCCTCCTGAATATGCCGATTTCATCCGCGCCCGCGGGCCGCTTTATGTGAAATCCGTGGCGCCTTTGCCGCGCGTATTTGAAGCCATTGCCGATGGGCAGGATATCACCATTGGTGGCCGCCCCTGGCGCGTTATCACCGGCCAAGGCCATGCGCCGGATATGGCCTGCCTGTTCAATGCGGAAGACCGCGTGCTGATCGCGGCTGATCAGATCCTGCCGCGCATTTCACCCTATATCGGCCTACATGCAGGGGAGCCCGCCGCTGATCCGCTCGGCGCCTTCCTGAAATCCCTGGATCGTTTCCGCACACTCCCCGAAGATGTGTTGGTGCTGCCATCCCACGGCGAACCGTTTTATGGCCTGCATGCGCGGCTTGATTGGCTGGCGGCGCATCACGCGGAACGGCTTTCGCTGCTGATGGACGCGATGGGGGGTAGCAGCGCGCATGATCTGCTGCCGGTGCTGTTTCGCAGGCCACTCGATTTGCGTAATCTTGGCTTCGGGCTTGGCGAGACACTGGCCCATTTGCGCCGCTTGCAGGTGATGGGCGAAGCGGTGGCGGAACAGGATGCCGCTGGTGTGATGCGCTGGCGCCGCGCGTGAGGAGTTAGAGATGACGCCAGAAGAGACCATAGCAGCCATTCGCGCCGATGCGCGCTTTGCGGCCGCTTCCGCCAAACTTGCCGCCGATCACACGCGCATGGTGGAAGATTGCATCACGCTCACGCAAATCCCCGCCCCACCTTTTGCCGAGGAAGAACGTGCTACCGCCTATCTTGCCATGCTGCGCGATCATGGGCTTGAGGAGGTGGAACAGGATGAAATCGGCAATGTGATGGGGCTCCGCCGTGGTTTCGGCAATGGCGAGATCCTGGTGGTGGCGGCGCATCTGGACACGGTCTTTCCCGCCGGGACGGATGTGCGCGTCAGGCGCGAAGGCACCAAGCTTTTCGCACCGGGGGTGAGTGACGATACCTGGTCGCTTGCGGTCAATCTCGGCTTTTTGCGTGCGCTTGATGCGGCGGGGATTCGCACGCGGCATGATCTGCTTTTTGTGGGTGATGTGGGCGAAGAAGGTTTGGGCGATTTGCGCGGCATTCGCCATCTTTTCACCAAGGGCCGGCATCGCGCGCGCATTCGTGGTTTTCTGACCGTGGATAGCCCGCAGGTGGAAGGCATTGTCAGCGGCGGTGTCGGTTCCAAGCGCTATCGCGTCACGTTCCAGGGGCCGGGCGGGCATTCCTATGCCGCTTTCGGGCTGGTGAACCCGATGTATGCCATGGCGGAATGCGCGCGTGGCCTTGCTGCCGTGAAGGTGCCCGATAACCCGCCCACCACGCATTGCGTGAGTGTGGTCTCGGGCGGCACCTCCATCAATGCGATTGCCAATCGCGTGGTGATCGAGGTTGATTTGCGTTCCGCCTCGGCCGCCGAACTTGCCAAGCTGGATAAAGCGTTTCTGGAGATTGTGGATCTGGCGGTTGCAACCGAAAACGCTGCGCGTTCCACCGCCAATGGCGCGATTACCGCGGATATCCAGCCGGTCGGTGATCGCCCGGCGGGCGAAACCCCGGCGGGCAGCCCGATCCGGGACTTGGCCGCGGCGGCGGTGACGGCGGAGGGGTATCGCCCAAGCTTTGAATGGTCTTCGACGGATGCGAATATCCCGATGTCGCTTGGCATTCCCGCCTTGAAGATTGGCGCGGGTGGGCGCGGCGGCCGGGCGCATTCCCTTGATGAATGGCTGGATGTGGAACCCACCGAAGCGCTGCGCGGCATGCGTTCCAGCCTTGCTGCCATTCTTGCCATCGCCGGCATGGAGGGCATTACCTAAAGTCTCGTCGGGGTCCGGGGTGGCACGGCCCCCCCGGCCCCCCTTGTTTTACGTCTTCACAAGCGCCCCTGGCCGGGCCATCACTTGCCCATCATGACCGCTGCCGCCCCCCTGCTGCCCCCCGAACGCGCTGCTCAGCTTGCTGCCGAATTCGGCCTGAAGCCCGATGAGTATGAAAGGGTGCTCGCTATTCTTGGCCGCGCGCCGCGGCTTGCGGAGCTTGGCCTGTTCAGCGTGATGTGGTCGGAGCATTGTTCCTATAAATCATCGCGCGTTTGGCTGCGTGAATTGCCGACCAAGGCGCCTTGGGTGATCCAGGGCCCAGGCGAGAATGCCGGCGTGATTGATATCGGTGAGGGTCTAGCCGCGGTTTTCAAAATGGAAAGCCACAACCACCCATCCTATATCGAACCCTACAATGGCGCGGCCACCGGTGTTGGCGGGATTTTGCGCGATGTCTTCACCATGGGGGCGCGGCCAATTGCCAATTTGAATGCGCTGCGTTTTGGCGCGCCGGATGCGCCGCGCATGAAGCGCATTATTGATGGTGTGGTGCGCGGTATTGGTGGTTACGGCAATTGCGTTGGCGTGCCGACAGTGGGTGGCGAGGTGAACTTCCACCCGCGCTACAATGGCAATCCCCTGGTCAATGCCATGACGGTTGGCATTGCGCGCGCTGATCGCATTTTCACCGCCAAGGCGACGGGTATTGGCAATTCCGTGGTTTATGTGGGCTCCAAGACCGGGCGCGACGGCATCCATGGCGCCACGATGGCGAGTGCGGAATTCAGCGCCGATTCGGAAGAAAAGCGCCCGACGGTGCAGATCGGGGATCCCTTCGCCGAAAAACTGCTGATCGAAGCCTGCATGGAATTGATGGCAACGGATGCGATTGTTGCCATTCAGGATATGGGCGCGGCGGGGCTGACGAGTTCCAGTGTTGAGATGGCCGGCAAGGGCGGCATGGGCATTGAACTTGAAATGGAAGCCGTGCCGCAGCGCGAAGAGGGCATGTCGGCTTATGAGATGATGCTGTCCGAAAGCCAGGAACGCATGCTGATGATCCTGAAGCCGGGCCGCGAGGCCGAGGCTGAGGCGATTTTCCGCAAATGGGAATTGGATTTCGCGGTGATCGGCAAGCTGACCGATACCGGGCGCATCGTGATCCGCCATAAGGGCGTGCTGGAAGCGGATATCCCTTTGGCGCCCTTGGAATCCGAAGCGCCGCTCTATCGCCGCCCGACGGCGGAAACGCCGAAGCAGCCGGTACTGGCGGCATCCGCCATTCCTGATCCGGTCGGGCTTGCGGCGGCCTTGATGACCCTTGTCGCCTGCCCCGATCTTTGTTCGCGCCGCTGGATTTGGGACCAATATGACAGTCTGGTGAATGGCCAGACCGTGCAGCGCCCCGGTGGCGCGGATGCCGCCGTGGTCCGGATTGAAGACCATGACCGTGCACTCGCCATGACCACGGATTGCACGCCGCGTTATTGCCTCGCGGACCCGGAAGAAGGCGGCAAGCAGGCCGTTGCCGAGGCGTGGCGCAATATCACCGCCGTTGGCGCGCTACCCTTGGCGATCACTGACAATATGAATTTCGGCAATCCCGAAAAGCCGGAAATCATGGGGCAATTTGCCTATGCCGTGCGCGGCATGGCGGCGGCGTGCATCGCGCTCGATTTCCCGGTTGTCTCGGGCAATGTGTCGCTTTACAATGAAACCGAAGGCCGCGCGATTTTGCCGACACCCGCGATTGGCGGCGTGGGCGTGCTGGAAAAAGCCGCGCAGGCGGTGGGGCTCGCCATGCCTGTGTCCGGTGATCTGGTGCTGATTGGCGAAACGCAAGGGTGGCTTGGCCAATCGCTATGGCTGCGGGAGATCGCCGGGCGCGAAGAAGGCGCGCCGCCGCCGGTTGATCTGGTGGCCGAACGGCGGAACGGGGATTTTGTGCGCGCGCGCATCCTGGCGGGCGCGGTTCTGGCCAGCCATGATTGCGCCGATGGCGGGCTGCTGGTGGCCGTGGCAGAAATGGCGATGGGCAGTGGTATCGGCGCCGGGCTCAGCCCAGTGCCGGAGGGCATTCCCACCCATGGCTTCTGGTTCGGTGAAGATCAGGGCCGCTATGTGCTGGCCGTGGCCGATGGCGCGGCGCTGATCGCGCAGGCCAAGGCCGCAGGGGTACCAGCCCGGCTGATCGGGACAGCCGGCGGGGGGGACTTGGTTCTGCCCGATGGCGCTGCCATATCGGTCTCAACGCTGGCGGCGGCCCATGAGGCGACGCTGCCAGCACTGATGGGGGAGAAATAGCAGCCATGGGCATGCAAGCCGCAGAAATTGAGGCGCTGATCAAGGCAGCGCTGCCGGATGCGGAAGTGACGATCGAGGATTTGGCCGGCGATGGCGATCATTACGCCGCCAAGGTCGTTTCCTCGGCCTTCAAGGGCTTGCCCCGCGTGCGCCAACATCAGATTGTCTATGCTGCGCTACAGGGCCGCATGGGGGGTGTTCTTCATGCGCTGGCCTTGCAAACCTCTGCCCCGGAATAGGAACCACAAAGATGAGCAACCCGGTTTTTGAACGTATCGAGGCCGATATCAAGGCGAACCCCGTTGTGCTGTTCATGAAGGGCACACCGGTTTTCCCGCAATGCGGCTTTTCCGCCCGCGTCGTGCAAATTCTTTCGCATATGGGCGTGCCCTTCAAGGGCGTGAATGTGCTTGAAGATATGGAAATCCGCGAAGGCATCAAGGAATTCACGAATTGGCCGACCATCCCGCAGCTTTATGTCAGCGGTGAATTCGTGGGCGGCTGCGATATCATTACCGAGATGTTCCAGTCCGGTGAGCTTTCCGGCCTGCTCAAGGAAAAGGGCGTGGCGCATAAGGCCGACGCTTGAGCCTGCGCGGCCCATATATGGGCCAAGTCTTGGCGTGATCCGGCCTTCAGGATCACGCTTGGCGCCTGCGCCGCTGAAGCGCACAGGCGCCGTGCTGACCCTGCCGCTGGCTTGACTTCCCGGCCGAGCTGGGGCACATCCCGCCGCCTTGGTGAGGGGCTGTAGCTCAGTTGGGAGAGCGCGTCGTTCGCAATGACGAGGTCAGCGGTTCGATCCCGCTCAGCTCCACCATCTCCCATCCTGTAAGTGGTTTCTGCCTATTCCGGCTGAATGCCAGCCGCGGCTACAACCTCACGCCATTGCGGGATTTCCTGACGCAGCCGCGCTGCCAAAGGTGCTGGCCCATTCAGCAGCAACTGCGAACCGCGATCCGCCATGCGCCGCGAAAGCTCGCTCTCCGGCGCGGCCAAGGGCGCCAATTCCGCCAACAGGCGCGCAATCGGTTCGGGCGGCATGGCTTTTGGCGCCATCAGTGCGAACCAGAAAGGGACGCTATACTGCGGCACTTGCTCAATGATAGCCGGCACATCGGCCAGCAATGGCGCACGCGCCGTGCTGGTGACGCCAATCGGGCGGATCGTCCCGGCGCGCAAATGTTCCAGCGGGATCGAGACATCGGTGATGATGCTATCAATATCGCCAGCGAGCAGCGCATTCATCGCAAGCGTCGCACCGCGATAAGGCACATGCAGCAATTCAATCCCGGCACGCTGCATCAATAAAGCGCCGGCCAGATGCGTGGCGGACCCAACCCCCGAACTGCCCCAGGAAACCTTACCCGGATTGGCTTTGGCGCGTGCGAGATAGGCCGCTAGATCTGGCGGTCCATTGGGCCGACCTGAAATCAAGAGCGGCGCATCTGTTACCAGCGTCACGGGTTGCAAATCCGTCAGCGGATCAAGCCCCGGATCGCGCCGCATGGCGGGCAGGGTTGCGATGGAGGAAGACGTGATCAGGAAGCTGTGATTATCGGTGGCCTGCGCGACATATTGCGCGCCAAGCGAACCGCCCGCGCCGGCGCGGTGTTCATAGATCACCGGCTGACCCAGGCGCGGGGTCAGAAACTCCACCATGAAGCGTGCGGGAATATCCTGCGGCCCACCAGGCGCGAAGGGGCTGATCAGCCGCACGGGCCGATTGGGCCAGGCTTGGCCTTGCGCCAAGGCGGGCGCGGCAAGGCTTGCGCTGGCAACAGCAAAAAAGGCGCGACGTGTTGCAACTGACATGGCCTTGCCTTTCCTTATCCCAAACAACGCCGATAAAGCGCGATCAGCCTTTCCCAATGGCGCTCAGCCCCAGGCTTGTCGAAGCACCAGCGGCCGGGAAAGGCGAAGCCGTGATGCACGGCTGGATAGACTTCCAATTCTCCCTTGCCGCCTGAGGCTTCAAACAAGGCGCGCAATTCATCCACCATGGGCAGCGGCGCCAATTCATCATGCTCGGCGCAGGCGATATAGAGTTCAGCACTGCCTTGCCCCAGTGTCAGATGTGGGCTTTCCACCGCGTCACTCACCAGCCAGGTGCCATAATAGGAAGCGGCCGCCGTGATGCGACCAGGGTAGCGGGCCGCGGCGGCCAATGCGTAAGGCCCGCTCATGCAATAGCCATGCACACCAACCGGGCCGGGGCGCACGTGTTTTTGCTGGTCGAGGAAACCAAGCATGTCGGCGATATCTTCCATCACCGGCGGGATGGTCATTTTGGTGCGAATGGCGCGCATGCGGTCGCGTTCCGGGTCGCCCACGGTCAGCACGCCAGGGCCAAATTTGGAATCGCGGCCCGCGCGGTAATAAAGATTGGGCAGCACCACGTAATAGCCAGTCGCGGCCAGCCGCCGCGCCATGTCGTAAAGCTCCTCCCGAATGCCGGGCGCGTCCATCAGCATCAGCACGGCGGGAAAGGAGCCATTGCGTTCCGGATGACAGATAAAGCTTTCCATCGCGCCGGCGCGAGTTCGGATATCAATGATATGTTCGATCATGGTGTTGCCCTTTCAGTCCGCTTTCACGCCGGCAGCGCGGATAACCTCGGCCCAGGATTGCAGATCGGCGGCGATACGGCGATTAAAGGTCGCCATATCCTCGAAATTTGGCGTCAGGCCGGAATCGAGCAGCCTTTGCCGGAAGGTTGGGTTTTCCAGGCCTTTGCGGATGGCCTCCACCCAGGCGCGCGCTGCATCGGCGGTGATGGCGCGCGGGCCACAGAGGCCGAACCAACCAGCCATTTCAAGCCCTGGCACCCAATCAGAAATCGGGCGCGCCTGCGGAAACAGGGGCGAACCCGCATTATCGCCCAGCGCCAGCAGGCGTAGCTCGCCACCCTGAATCTGGCGCATCACATCGCCGAGATTCGTGATCATGAAATCCGCACGCCCGCCAAGAATATCTACGACCGCGGGCGTCGCACCACGATACGGGATATGCACAATATCAAGCCCGGTCTTGGACTTCAGCAATTCCACGGAAAGATGCTGCGCCGAACCAACGCCCGCAGAGGCGTAAGATAACCCGCCCGGCTTGGCGCGCGCGGCGGCGAGCAAGCCAGCCATATCCTTATGCGGCCCGTTGGCCGCGACCACGAGGCCATAGGTGGACAGCGCCACATTGGCGATGCCGGTCATTTCCGTGCGCGGATCAACCGGCAGGCTGGCGCCGGGCAGATTGGGCGTAATGGTCATGGTGCCCATCGGGCATTGCAGCACGGTGCCGCCATCCGGCGCGCTGCGCGCGACCAATTCCGCAGCGATAAGCCCATTGGCACCGGTGCGGTTTTCGACAACGCCACGCGCGGGCAGATGTGGCGCGGCGTATTCGGCAATGAAGCGGGCCATCAAATCACCAGCACCGCCGGCGGCGAAGCCGCTGATGACACGCACGGTGCGGTCCTGCGCCATGGCAGGGCCGGAAAGGGTGAGGGCAGCAAGACCAGCAAGCAGCAAATGACGCATGTTTGTTCCTCCCATTTTAAGGGAGCGTATCAGGATGCGGGCGCGCCGCAATCCGGCAGGGCACGCAAGGCAGAAAGCCGTGCAGCGCCATGATCACGCGTGGAAAGCACCTCGAAACCGGGCGATATTGCGTTTTCCTCATCGCGCCCTGTCTCCGCAATGATCAGCGCGCCGGGCGCGATCCAGCCCTTGGCCTGCAAGGCGGCAAGGGCGCGCGGCACCAACCCCTTGCCATAGGGCGGATCCAGAAACACCAGGCTGCAGGGCGCGGCAGCGATGGGGGTCGCGGTCACATCACCAGCAATCACGCGACAGGCGTCTTCTGCCTTGCAGCCAGCGATATTCGCACGCAAGGCGGCAAGGGCGGCGCGATCCTGTTCCATGAAAAAGACCCGCGCCGCGCCGCGCGACAAAGCCTCAAGCCCCATGGCGCCGGTGCCGGCGAAGCCATCAAGCACCGTCGCGTTTTCCACCACAGAACGCCCGGCCCAGGGTGCATGCCAAAGCTGGTCGAATATCGCCTGCCGGGCGCGATCACTGGTCGGGCGCGTGGCAAGACCCGGCGGCGCAACAAGCGCGCGCCCCTTCCAGCGCCCAGCAATGATGCGCATCAGCCCTTGCCGCGGCGCGGCGTTTGCGGCCCGGCATGGCGCGCGCGGGGGGTGCGTTGCGGTTTGGCGGCCTCGGCTTCCGATGCTTCTGGTTCCGCTACGGCTTCGCGCCCGCGCTTTGGTGCATCCAGGCCCAATTGCTCGCGCAATACCTTGGCATTCACTTCTTCCGCCGCGCCGCGCGGCAGGGAGCCCAATTGGAAGGGACCATAGGCAGTGCGAATCAGGCGCGTCACCGCCAGTTCAAGATGCGCCATCACTTTGCGTACTTCGCGATTCTTGCCTTCGCGCAGCGCCACGGTCAGCCAGGCATTGGTGCCCATGCGCGCATCCAGCCCCGCTTCGATGGGGCCATAAGCCACACCATCCACCGTGACCCCGCGCGCGAGGGCCGCCAAGGCGCGTTCATTCACCTTGCCATGCACGCGCACGCGATAACGGCGCAGCCAGCCATTGGCCGGCAATTCCAGTTTGCGCGCCAGCGCGCCATCATTGGTCAGCAGCAGCAGGCCTTCGCTGGTGAGATCAAGCCGCCCGACCGAAACCAGCCGCGGCAGGCCCTGCGGCAGATTGGCGAATACCGTGGGCCGGCCTTCCGGGTCGCGATGCGTCGTCACAAAGCCGGTTGGCTTGTGATAGCGAAACAGCCGCGTGCGTTCGGGCATGGCGATGGGCTTGCCATTCACGCTGATCGCATCACCCGGTGAGACGAAAGTGGCGGGGCTGGTCACGAGCTTGCCGCCAAGGCGCACCAGCCCTTCTGCGATCAGCTTTTCCACATCGCGGCGAGAAGCCACACCGGCGCGGGCCAGGAATTTCGCAATGCGTTCGCCGCGCGGGCCTTCGGCTTCGGCTTCATCTTCGGTGCTCATGCGCGGCAGGCCGCGATGAAAGCGCGGAATATCGCAGGATCATCGGGATCAACGGCATATTCAGGGTGCCATTGCACGCCAAGCGCGAAGCGGTAGCCGGGATGTTCAATACCCTCGATCACACCATCAGGCGCGAGCGCATTGACCACGCCGCCATCGCCAATACTCGCCACCGCCTGGTGATGGGCGGAATTCACCGCCATGCGCGGCTTGCCGATGATGCGCGACAGCAAGGTGCCCTCAGCAATGGTCACCTCATGCCCCGGTTCCGTGCGCGGATTGGGTTGTTCATGCGCCAAAGCGCCCGGCACCTCATCCGGGATGTGCTGAATAAGGCGCCCACCAAGCGCCACCGCGAGCAATTGCTGCCCGCCGCAAATCCCAAGCACGGGCTTGTCGCGCGCCAAGGCCGCGCGCGTCGCGGCCATTTCGAAATCCGTCCGCCCTGGCTTCAGCGTGACTTTCGGGTGCGGCGCGCCGCCGCCCCAAAGTGCTGGGTCAACATCAAAGGCGCCGCCGGTCACCATCAGCCCATCCACCTCCGCCAGATAGGCTTCCGCCATTTCGGGGTGATGGGGCAGCGCCACGGGCAAGCCCCCAGCGGCAACAATGGCCGAGAAGTAATTCCGCCGCAGCGCATACCAGGGCAGCTTGGACCAGCCGCCGGCCTCTTCGGAATCGAGGGTCACACCAATCAGGGGAAGGGATCGCATGGCGCAGCTTTAGGGTATTTCGGGGGTAAAGGAAAACGCGCGCCGTCATCTGCTCGCCGCGTTCGGACCGGATCACACAACAAGGTCACGGTCATTCGCGCTTGCCTGTGAGAGCCAGATTTTCGAGCGAGGGCGGGTTAGACCAAATTCCGCTCAAGACCCGCGATAGGTCGCGTAGCTCCAAGGCGAACAAAGCAGCGGCACATGGTAATGCCCCTGATCCGCCATCAGCCCAACCGCAAGGGTCACCACATCCAAAAATGGCACCTCCGCCCCCTGGCCGCGGGCGCGGAAATACTCCGCCACCGCAAAGCGCAATTCATAGCGCCCGGGCTGAAATTCAGCCGCGCTCATCATCGGGCCATCGGTGCGGCCATCGGCATTGGTGCGCCGCGTGGTCACCAAAACCGGCGCGGGGTCCATGCGCCAAAGCTCCACCGCCATGCCCTCGGCCGGGATGCCCTCGGCCGTGTTCAGGACATGCGTTGAAAGGGAACCGGGTCCGCTGCGGGCCATGGGGGATTCTCCTTCAATCCAGGGGTGCGCCGGCGGCGACCCAGGCGATCAGCTTGGCGCGTTGCTCCGCCGTCATCTCCGTCATATTGCCGGGGGGCATGGCTTCGGTCTGCACCTGCTGGCGCATGGCGGCCGCCCAGCGGCGGATTTGCGCCGGGGTTTCCATGATCACGCCCTTGGGCGCCACCGCAATGCCCTCAAAACTCGGCCGGGCGGCATGGCAGCTTGCGCAATGGGCGGCGACGATGGCCTGAACTTCCGTGAAGGCGGGAACCTCGGCGGTGGCGAAATCGCGCTTGCCGGATTGCACGATGAAAAACGCCGCGACCATGGCCGCCACCGCGCCGGCGGGCAGCCACAGCGCATCCCGCCCCTGTTGGCGCAGCACGAAGAATTGCCGCACCAAGGCGCCGGCCAAGCCAATCACCAGCAGGATCAGCCAGTTCAGCGGGTGCTGCCAGGTCATGGGGTAATGGGGCGAGATCATGATGAACAGCACAGGCAGCGTCAGATAGGTGTTATGCACGCTCCGCTGCTTGCCCCAGCGGCCATATTTCGGATCGGGCGTGGCGCCGGCACTCATGGCCGCGACCATTTTGCGCTGGCCCGGGATGATCACCATGGCGACATTGGCGACCATGATGGTGCCAGTCATGGCTCCCACCTGCAAAAACGCCCCGCGGCCCGAGAAGACCTGGCAGGACACATAAGCCACCACCGCCAGCGCCACGGCGCCGATCACGCCCAATAGCGCCTCATTTTCCCCAAGCTTGGATCGGCAGACCAGGTCATAGGCGACCCAGCCGCCCACCAGCATGGCGGCGCTGATGCCAATGGCCTGCCAGGGGGAAAGGGGCATCACGGCGGGGTCAATCAGGTAGCTGGAAGCCTGGCCCCAATAGATCAGCACAAAAAGCGCAAAGCCGCTGATCCAGGTCCAATAGGCTTCCCATTTGAACCAATGGAGCTTTTCCGGCAGCTTTTCGGGTGCGAGGATGTATTTGCGCTTGTAGTAGAAACCCCCTCCATGGATCGCCCATTGCTCACCGCGCACCAGCGGGTTCTTGTCCGCCGGCGGGTCAAGCTGATTGTCCAAGGAAATGAAATAGAAGGACGCCCCGATCCAGGCGATGCCGGTGATCAGGTGCAGCCAGCGTATGGCCAAATTGACCCATTCGGAAAGGGCGGCGAAATCCATCGGTAATCCCAGGAAAAGGGCTTCTGTTGCAGCGCCACAATGCGTCGCAAGATGCGATGACGGCAAGGGCTAAGCCGCTCTGGGCGGATTTACCCTTGAAACCGGGCCGAATGAGGCGCAGGAACCGGCCCCCATGAGCCCCACCCGCCTCTCCCTCCCCAAGGACAAGATCAAGATCCTGTTGCTTGAGGGTATTTCCGATAGCGCTGTCGAGCTGCTGGCCGATGCTGGCTATCGTTCCGTCAAACGCGAAACCAAGGCGCTGGATGGCCCGGTGCTGGCGCGCGCGCTGAAGGGCGTGCATGTGCTTGGCATCCGGTCCCGCACCCAGGTGACCGAGGAAGTGCTGGCGGCGGCGGATCGGCTGATCACCATTGGCTGCTTTTGCATCGGCACCAATCAGGTGGCCCTGGAAGCGGCGGCTTCGCGCGGCATTCCGGTATTCAATGCGCCGTTTTCCAATACGCGGTCGGTTGCGGAACTGACGCTTGGCGAAATCATCATGATGATGCGCGGCGTCTTCCCGAAATCCAATGCGGCGCATCGTGGGGAATGGGACAAATCGGCAGCGAATAGCTGGGAAGTGCGCGGCAAGACGCTTGGTATTATCGGCTATGGCAATATCGGTGCGCAGCTTTCGGTGCTGGCGGAAGCTTTCGGCATGCGCGTGATCTATTTTGATCACACGACCAAGCTGCCGCATGGCAATGCGCAGCCCATGCCAAGCCTGCATGCGCTGCTGGCCGAATCCGATGCGGTCACGGTGCATGTGCCCGAAACTGCCGAGACCATGGGCATGATTGGCGAAGCTGAAATTCGCGCCATGAAGCCCGGTGCCGTTTTCGTGAATAATGCGCGCGGCACGGTGGTTGATCTGGAAGCACTCGCGCGTGCGATGAAGGATGGCCATGTGTTAGGCGCGGCGGTGGATGTTTTCCCCGTGGAGCCATCGCGCAATGGGGAGGCGTTTGTCTCTCCGTTGCAGGGCCTGCCGAATGCGATTTTGACACCGCATATCGGTGGCAGCACCGGGGAAGCGCAATCGCGCATCGGCCAGGAAGTGGCGCGGAAGTTGATCGATTTTTCAGATACGGCGGCGACGTTTGGCGCGGTGAATTTCCCGCAGGTGCAATTGCCGGCGCGGCCATCGGGCGCGCGGTGGACTCATGCGCATCGGGACACGCCGGGGATGCTTTCGCGCATCAATGAGATTTTCGGCCGGCGCAGCTTGAACATCTCGGCGCAGTATCTGCAGACGGCGGGCAATATCGGCTATCTGGTGATTGACAGTGCCGAGGCGCGGAAAGAGGCCGAGGAGATTCTGGCTGAATTGCGCGAATTGCCCGGCACGATCCGCGCGCGATTGATCTACGAACGCCATTGAAGCCGGCTGCGACATGGCGCCGGTTTGTGGCGCCTTTTGCGGTGGTTGTGGTGCTTGGTCTGGTTTGGGCCTTGGGTTTGCATCGGCATTTGAGTTTGGATGCGCTGGCCGCGCAGCGTGAGGTTTTGGCTGGTTTGGTGGCAGCCCGCCCGATGCTGGCGGCCTTGGTGTATGTTGCGGCCTATATCGCCGTGGTTGCGTTTTCCCTGCCGGGTGGTGCGGTGATGACCCTGGCCGGTGGGTTATTGTTCGGCGCTTTTATTGGCGCGTTCTTGGCGGTGCTGGGTGCGACCATTGGGGCGTCTGTGCTGTTCCTATTGGCGCGGTCGGCTTTTGCGCCTTTGGTGGCTGGGCGTGCGGAGGGGTTGCTTGGTCCGTTGCGGGCGGGTTTGGCGCGTGATGGTTTCTTTTATTTGTTGAGTTTGCGTCTGGTGCCGGTGTTTCCGTTTTGGTTGTTGAATTTGGCGCCGGCTTTGCTTGGGATGCGTTTCGCGCCTTATCTGGCTGCGACTTTCTTGGGCATTATCCCCGGCACTTTGGTTTTTGCGGGCATTGGTGCGGGCCTTGACGAGGTTTTCTTGTCTGGCGGTGTGCCCGACCTTGGTGTGATCTTTTCCCCCGGCGTTTTGCTTCCATTGCTTGGCCTCGCGCTGCTTTCGTTGTTTGGCGTGTGGTGGCGCCGCCGTAGTTCGCCTTGATTTCGTCCTGGCGGGGTCCGGGGTAATACTATTACCCCGGCGGGGGCTCGGGGGCAGCGCCCCCGTTTTTTGAGGATTTTTGTAGTGCCAGACACAGACATCGCCATCATCGGCGCCGGTGCTGCCGGCCTTTCGGTTGCTGCGATTTCGGCTGCGCTCGGCTTTCGGGTGACGTTGATTGAGCGTGGTGAGATGGGTGGTGATTGCCTCAATACGGGTTGTGTGCCGTCCAAGGCGTTGCTTTCGATCGCGCATTTGGCGGCTGAGGCCAGGCGAGCCCCGCGTTATGGTGTGATGGTGCCGCCGCCCCAGATTGATTGGGCTTTGGTGCAGGCGGCGGTGAAGCGTGCGATTGGCAGGATTGCGCCGCATGATTCTGAGGAGCGTTTCCGTGGCCTGGGGGTGGAGGTGTTGCGTGCGGGCGCGCATTTCACCGGGCGGGATAGTTTGGATGTTGGTGGCCAGCGTTTGGTGTTTCGCCGTGCTGTGATTGCCGCGGGGTCGCGTGCGGTGGTGCCGCCGATCCCTGGGCTTGGGCAGGTGCCCTTCCTGACGCATGAGACGATTTTTGATCTGCCGGCTTGTCCTGAACATTTGCTGGTGTTGGGCGGTGGGCCGATCGGGTTGGAGATGGCTCTGGCGCATCGCCGGCTGGGGGCGCGGGTGACGGTGGTGGAGCAGGCGCGGATTGCGTCGCGGGAGGATGAGGAATGTGTGGCGGTGCTGCGTGCGGCGCTGCTGGCTGAGGGGGTGGAGCTTCGCGAGGGGGTTGGCCTGGCCGAGGTTGCGCCGGCGCCTGGCGGCCTGACGGCGCGGCTGGCTGATGGTGCTCAGGTTAGGGCGAGCCATTTGCTGGTGGCGGTTGGGCGTGCGGCGCGGGTTGAGGGGCTTGGCTTGGAGGCGGCGGGGCTGGTTGGTTCGGCGCGCGGGGTTGCGACCAATCTGGCGCTGCGTGCCCTTGGTAATCGGCGCATTTGGGTGGCGGGGGATATTGCGGACCCGGTGGGGCTTGGCCCGCGTGCTTTTACGCATGTGGCGTCTCAGCATGCGGGGATTATTGCAAGGTCCATGCTGTTTCGCCTGCCGGTGCGTTTGGATTACGCGGCCTTGCCGCGGGTGACCTATACCGATCCGGAATTGGCGCAGATTGGGTTGACCGAGGCCGAGGTGCGGGCCGCGCATGGGGAGGTTCGGGTGCTCAGGCGCGGGCTGGGCGAGAATGATCGCTTGGTGGCGGAGGATCGGGCAGAGGGGTTGATCAAGCTGATTGCCTCCCCGCGCGGGCGGCTTTTGGGGGCTTCGGTGGTGGGGCCTAGGGCTGGGGATATGGCGGGGATGCTGGGGCTGAT
The DNA here is from genome assembly GCA_020249505.1 of Roseomonas sp. GTDB lineage: Bacteria > Pseudomonadota > Alphaproteobacteria > Acetobacterales > Acetobacteraceae > Neoroseomonas. The sequence continues at coordinate 55,943 of JADCFN010000021.1, forward strand.
GATTGGGCGCCGGCTGCCGCTTTCGGCCTTGGCGGGGGTGGTTATGCCCTATCCGACGGTGCAGGAGGCCGCGAAGCGTGCGGCAGGGGATTTTTATGCGCCGAAACTGGCTTCCCCTCTGGTCAAAAGGCTTTTGGGATTGTTGAAGCACCTGCCCTGAGGCGGTTTCCCTGGCGGGAAATTCAGGCTAATTGCTGTCAACTTAAACTGACACAGGTGTTTTATGGAACGCATCCTTGCGGGGCGCTCGGCGCTCGTCACCGGGTCCACTTCAGGCATTGGGCTTGGCATTGCGCTGCTGCTCGCGGAAGCGGGGGCCAAAGTGATGCTGAATGGGATGGGCAAGCCTGAGGATATCGCCGCAGCCCGCACCAGGGTGGGCGCAGCGATGGGTGGCGGTGAGGCGCCCTATTCGGCGGCGGATTTATCGAAGCCCGCCGGCGTGCGCGCCATGGTGGCGGAAGCGGAAGGGGCGCTGGGTAGCGTTGATATCCTGGTGAATAATGCCGGCATCCAATTCGTGAGCCCGGTCGAAGATTTCCCCGAAGAAAAATGGGATGCGATCATCGCCATCAACATGTCGTCCAATTTCCACGCCATACGCGCGGCATTGCCGGGGATGAAGAAGCGCTGCTGGGGGCGGATCATCAATATCGCTTCCGCGCATGGGCTGGTCGCAAGCCCCTATAAGGTCGCTTATGTTGCGGCCAAGCATGGTGTGGTTGGCATGACCAAGGTGGTGGCTTTGGAAATCGCGGAGACGCCGATCACCTGCAATGCGATCTGCCCTGGTTTTGTGAGGACACCTTTGGCCGAGGCGCAGGTGAAGCCACTCGCCGATAAATTCGGCATTTCGGAAGAAGCGGCGCTGCGCGATCATTTGCTGGTAAAGCAGCCATCGCGGCGTTGGATTGAGGTTGAGGATATTGCGCGCATGGCGCTTTATCTGTGCGGCCCCGGATCGGGCGCGGTGAATGGCGCCGCACTTTCCATTGATGGCGGCTGGCTCGCTGCGTGATGGACGCGCATAGCCCGGCGGGGAAGGGCGCCGGGATTCCGGCGGATGATTTGTCTTCACCCGCTGTTGCCAAGCCGGTGGCAAAAAAGCGCCTTAGTCTTGCCTTGCAAGGTGGCGGCACGCATGGCGCCTTCACCTGGGGGGCGATGGAGCGGCTTTTAGAAGATGAGCGCATCGATTTTGATGGGTTTTCCGGCACCTCGGCCGGGGCGATCAATGGCGCCATGGTGGTGGAAGGGCTGATTGAAGCTGGCCCTGCTGGCGCGATCAAGGCGCTGGATCGTTTCTGGCGCAGCATGGCGGCCAATCTTGCGATGAGCCCCCTACAGGCGCTGCCTTGGGAAAAGGCGATGTGGGGGCATGACCTGACCTGGTCCATCGCCTATCGCACCTTTGATACGCTGTCACGCGTTTTGTCGCCCTATCAGATCAATCCATTCCCGATCAATTACAATCCGCTGCGCGATGCTTTGAACCAGAGCATTGATTTTGAGCGGCTGCGCGAAGCCCCCAAGGCGCCGCGCTTGTTTGTTTCGGCAACCAATGTGCGTACCGGCAAGCCGCGCGTTTTCACGCGGCGGGAATTGGATGCGGAGGTGTTGCTCGCTTCCGCCTGCCTGCCGCAGGTTTTCAAGGCGGTCGAGATTGATGGCGAATCCTATTGGGATGGCGGCTACCTCGGTAATCCCGCGTTATGGCCGCTTTATGAACAGGGCGGTCCGCCGGATATCATGCTTATCCAGTTGAACCCGCAAGTGCGCGAAGAAATGCCGACGAGCGCTTCGGACATTGTTAATAGACTGAATGAAATCACCTTCAATGGTAGTTTGATGGCGGAAATGCGCGCGATTGATTTCGTGCAGCGTTTGCTGGATGCGGGGCGGCTGGAACAGCCGCGCTATCGGCGGCTTTTCATTCATTTGATCGAGGATGAGGATCGGCTCCGGTCCTTCAAGCTTTCCACGAAGTTCAATGGCGATTGGGAGTTTTTGTGCATGCTGCGCCAATTCGGGCGCGATGCGGCAGAGAAATGGCTGACGGAACATTTCGATAAGCTCGGCCGCGAAAGCAGCGTGGATATCCGGGAACGTTTTCTGTGACGGCGAAGGATATTTGGGACGCCAAGACCTATTTGCAATTTGAGGATGAAAGGCTGCGCCCCGCGCTGGATTTGATTGCGCGGATTCCGCATGAAGCGCCGAAGCTGGTGGTGGATTTGGGCTGCGGCGCGGGTAATGCGCTGCCGGTGTTGGCGGCGCGTTTTCCTGATGCGCGGGTGATGGGCGTGGATGGCAGTGCCGCGATGCTGGTGAAGGCTGCTGCGGCGGGATTTGAGACCGATCAGGCTGATATCAGCACTTGGGCACCGCAGACGCCGGTGGATGTGATTTTCAGTAATGCCGCGCTGCAATGGTTGGGTGGGCATGAGGCTTTGTTTCCGCGCTTGCTGGAATGCCTGGCACCAGGCGGCGTTTTGGCCGTGCAAATGCCATCCATGCATGCGGCGCCCTCGCGTGCGGAACAGGACCGGATTGCGCGGGAAGGGCCTTGGGCTGAGGTGTTGCAGCGCGTGAAAAGCGCGCCGGCCATTCTGACGCCGGAAGCCTATTACGCGCTGCTCAGCCCGCGCGTGGCGAAGCTTGAAATGTGGGTGACGGAATACATCCATGTGATGCGCGACGAAGACCCAGTGCTGCGCTGGGCCATGGGTACCAGCCTGCGGCCCTTTCTGGATGCGCTGGGAGCAGAAGGCAGCAAGGGGTTTTTGGCAGCCTATGCAGCGGCGATGCGCGATGCCTATCCGCCGGGGCCGGATGGGGCGGTGCTGCTGCCGTTTCGGCGGTTGTTTGTGCTGGTGCGGAGGTAGGGAGTAGGAGCGGGCGGGAATGGCCCTGAGGGGGCCTTTGGTCCGATTATTGCCCCCTGAACCGGCATTTTTGATATTGAAGCCAGCGGGCCTGTTGGGTAGATTAAAAAAGATTAACAACGCAGGTGTGAGGGTATGGCGCGGCGCGGGACACTTTTGGGTTCACTCAACGAAATCAGCTCTCGGGATCAAGAGCTGAAGGCTGGTATATCTGCCGTTGGCGTCCTTTATGTCGCGGCCCCGGACGATGCGGTTTCAGCCCTTGATTTTTACGGCGCTGGCCTGGGGCTTCAGCCTTGGCCGATGGTGGCGGCTGGTTTCGGGACGTATGTCGCCCCGTCCCTGGATGTCTTGATGGGCGCTTCCTGGGCTGTGCCCGCCGTGGTCGCTCAAGGCCAGGATGCGGGAGCGCCTATGCCCCAAGGGGCTGAAGGTCCTGCAATGACCATTCAGGCCGTCCCGAATGATGCGCTCTATATGGATGGCAGCCTGTGGGGAATGTATGGCGGTGCCTCAAGCCCCGCCAATGAATTTGGCAGCCAGGCGGCGGAAGCCTGGGCGCAGGGCCATACTGGTTCCATGACCAATGTCATTGGTGTGGTCGATTTCGGCATAGATTACACGCACCCTGACCTTTACCTGAATATCTGGCTCAACCAGCGTGAAATCCCGACAAGCCTGCGCGCATCGCTTTCCGATATTGATTCTGATGGACTGATTACCTTTCGTGATCTGAACGGGTCCGCCAATACGACCTATGTCTTGGACTATAACGGCAATGGCCGCATTGAAGCTGGTGACTTGCTGAATGACACCCGCTGGGAAAACGGCGCTGATGAAGATGGAAATGGTTATCTGGATGATCTGATTGGTTGGGATTTTTTCGATAATGACAATGATCCCATGGATGGTGACGGGCACGGCACGCATGTGGCCGGTACCATCGGCGCCATGGGTGGGAATGGCATTGGTGTTGTTGGTGTCAATTGGAATGTTCAGTTGGTCGCACTTCAAATTTTCTCTGCTGATGGTGACTTTGCGGGTGATGTGGCCGCGATCAATTACTTCACGGGGGCGGCCATCAATGCAAGGGCCGCCGGCAGTGTGGAAAACTTTATTGCTACGAATAATTCCTGGGGAGGCGGTCCGTACGAACAGACGTTGCTGGATGCCATCACGGCGGCAGCGCAGCAGGATATTTTGTTTGTAGGGGCAGCGGGAAACTACACCAGCAATAACGACGCATCGCCAAGCTACCCTGACGGCTATTCGACTGCTCCGACCACGGGTTATGAGGCGGTGATTTCGGTTGCTTCCATTACCAGCACTGGAAGCCTTTCTGATTTTTCCAATTTTGGCGCGACTTCTGTGGATATTGCTGCACCAGGAAGTGAAATTTGGTCAACGATGCCCAATGGACAGTACGAATCCTCTGACGGCACTTCCATGGCCACGCCGCATGTCACAGGCGCAATTGCTCTTTATGCTTCGCTTTTCCCCAACGCGACGGGCGCACAAATCAGGGAAGCATTGCTTAGTAGCGTCACCTTTACAGCGTCGCTCAATGATCGTGTGGCAACCGACGGTCGATTGAATATCCCGGCCATGTTGGCTGTCGCGCCGCCGGTGACGGAGTTCGCCGATTGGCTTGACGGATCAAAAAACGCTGACAATCTCAGCGGATTGGGGGGTAATGATATGCTGAAAGCCGGCAATGGCGCCGACACGCTGGATGGCGGCGCTGGCGCCGACACGCTGGACGGCGGCGCAGGCAACGACCTCTTCATTATCTCCGACACCCTCGACAGCATTATCGAAACCGCCGGCGGTGGCGCGGATACCATCATCACCCCCTTCAGCATGACCATGCCGGAACAGGTGGAGGCAATGCGTATCGCCTCAGATGTTTCGGGCATCACCATCACCGGTGGCGCGGGTAATGACATGCTGATCGGCAATGGGCTGACCAATAATTTCAGCGGCGGCGCGGGAGATGACGTGATCCTGGCAGGCAACGTGACGCTTGCAGATATCTACGCACTTTTTGCAACCTAGCTGCGCTACCTCCGCGCCAAATCCCGCCTGAACCAAACAAAAAGCCCAAGCCCCACGCCCAACGCCGCGACCGCAAAGAAAACCGGCGCTGTCGCGCTGCCCGTGACATCCCTCAACCATCCGGCAAAGGCCGGGCAGCCGGTGCAGCCGGCATAGAACCAAACGAAATACACACCCAAGCCCCGCGCGCGGCGTTCCGGCGCCACGGCCTCGGCTGCCAATGCCGAAAACACGGTGATGGGCAGCGCATAGCAGAAGCCATGCAGCAGGCCGAGAAGCGGCGCCCAAGAAGCATCAGCCAATGGCAAGGCAAGCGCGGCCAGCATCGCAAGCAAACTCGCGACTATGGTCATCGGCCCTGCAACGCCTGTGCGGCGCGCAAGCCAGGCACCTGCCGGCACCGCCAGCAAATTGGACCAGGAAATAAGGGAGGTTGCGAAGCTCGCCTCCGCCAGGCCAAGCCCGCGCGCCATCAGCATGGGCGGCGCGAAGCTCACCAGCACCATATAGGCGCCATTCACCAGTGCCCAGCAGGCGCCGGCCAGGCACATGCGGCGAAACTCGGCCTGCGTCAGCGCGCTGGCTGTGCTGGCGCTAATTGGCACAGCGCGCGGTTCCGGCCCGCGGGCGAGAGCTACCGCGATGAAGGCGATACCGGCGGCAAAGGCCGCGACCTGATAGGGAAATTGCCATCCATGATCAGGCACAAAGCCGGGCAGGGCGGCCTGCGCCGCGGCGATGCCTAGTGGCCAGCCCAGCACATAAACCGCCATGGCAGGGAAAAGGTCTCGGCCAATGAAACGGTCCTGCACCATTTTCGTGAGCAGCAAGATCACCAGCAGCGTGCCAAGGCCCATGAGCAACCGCCCCGTTACCAGCAGCGCTACTTCTTCCGCACGCGTCGAAACAAGTGCCCCCAGGATCAGCAGCAAAATCCCAAGCAGCACACCGCGCCTATCGCCCAAGCGCCGCGCGACTAGGCCGAGCGGATAGGCAAGGAAAAGCCCCGGCAACCAGAACAAACCAACCAGCGTGCCAAAGCCTGCCCAATCCAGTGCGAAGGCATCCACCAAAGCGGGGCCAGCCGCGCCGGGCGCCTGGAACATCGCGCCCAAGGCGGCGCGGAGGATGAAGACCGCCAGCAAAAACGCAGCAGCTGACTTCAGAAAATCCATATCAGCCGCGCCTTCGCCCCGCGCCGCAGCGCGACCATCGCGTTTTGCCGAAACATGCGCGCAAGGCGCTTGCCGCGCGCAGCACAGATGCCGATGAAATAATGCGCTTCCCACCAGCACTTGGCGCCGCCCTTGCCTTCAACAAGGGGTAAACCCCGCAAGCGTTCGCGCAACGCCGCATGGCGCCGAGCATTCCAGCCTGATGGCATACGCCGGCTGAAGGGATTGCCGGCGGCGATGAAAACGCCCTCTGGCACGCGCCAGCAGCGCAGCAGCGCATCCAAGGCTGGCGCACGCTGACCGATGCGCGCGATATCCTCGCCCGCGTAATAGCAGGAAGCGCGATAGTCGCGTTCAAGCCTTGCTCTGCGCATCATCTGAGCTGCATCAGGATGCCCTTGAGGTAGGCGCTTTCGGGCAACATGGGGTGCAGCGGGTGATCGGGGCCTGCGCCGCCCATATGCAGGATGCGCGCTTCCCGCCCCGCGCGCTGCACGCCCCAGGCGACAGCATCGGCAAATTCACCCGGCGCGACGTGATGGCTGCAGGATGCGATGAAGAAAAAGCCGCCCTTTTCCACCAAAGTCGCGCCAAGCCGCGCCAACTTGCCATACGCGCGCAATGCCGCCGGTTGATCCTTGCGTGCCTTGGCGAAGGCCGGCGGGTCCGTGATCACGACACCAAAACGCTTGCCCGCACCGACCATGCGTTCCAAGGCTTCCAGGGCTTCGGCCTTTTGTGTTTCCACGCGATCCGCGACGCCATTGCGCTGTGCCGCTTCCAGCGCCAATGCCAGCGCTGCTTCGCTGCGATCCAACAGCGTGACATGGGAAGCCCCGGCGACGGCCGCGGAAATACCAAAGCCGCCCGTATGGCAGAAGGCGTCCAGAACGGTCACGCCCTTTGCCAACCGCGCCACACGGGCGCGATGTTCGCGCTGGTCAAAGAACCAACCGGTCTTCTGCCCACCGAGCGGATCAACGGCGAAGGAAAGCCCGCTTTCCTCAACGGAAATCATACCCGTTTCGCCATGCAGGAGCTTGGTTTCCTCGGCCAAGCCCTCCAGCGCGCGCACGGCGCTGTCATTGCGCGCAATCACCATGCGGGGCGCGATCAGCGCGTGCAGCGCTTCCAGGATCAGCGGTGTGGCGGCTTCCATGCCGGCACTATTGGCCTGGATCGTCACCGCATCGCCGTAGCGATCAATCACGAGGCCCGGCAGCCCATCCGCTTCGGCATGGATCAGGCGATAATGCGGCCGGTCGAACAGCTTTTCGCGCAAGTTCAGCGCTTCCTGCAGGCGCTGCTTGAACCAGGCCGCGTCACACACGGCATCCGGGTTGCGGTCCAGCTTGCGCGCGGCAATCAGCGAATGCGGGTTGAAATGCCAAGCGCCATGCTTGACGCCATCATCGCCTTCCAGCCGCACAAGACTACCCAGCGGCAGCGCTTTGGCCGCCGGCGTCATGGCGATTTCATTGGAAAACGCCCAAGGGTGGCCAGCCTTCACGCGGCGGTCTCGGCCAGGGAGCAAGCGGATCAGGGGCGGCGGGTTAGTGTTCATGGACAGACCATGGCGCGCGGCGGCGTATCCCGCAATGCGCGATCAGCCGCGTACCGCCAGCACCACACCGGACAATACCAGTGTAAGCGCCAGGATTTCGCGGAAGCCAAAGGGCTCGTCCAGGAACAACGCAGCACCCACCACGCCGACCACAGGCGTGATGACCGTACCAAGCGATGCAAGTGACGCCGGCAGCATTTTGAGCGCCGCGAACCAGGAAAGATAGCAAAGCCCAAGGGCGAAGACGCCGCCATAAATCAGCAAGCCAATACCCAGCGCGGATACATGGCTGAAATCGAATGGGTCAAAAACGGCCGCGGCGATGAACAGCGGCGCCACGCCAATCCCCACCTGCCAGGCGACAGAACTTGATGGCGGCAGGCCAAGCGGCATGCGCTTGGTCAGCACGGTGCCCAGTGCAAACAGCACGGCCGAGCCCAAGCCCAAGGCGACGCCGGGCAGCTTTGCAATGCCAAGATCAAGCCCCTTGCCCAGCACCAGATAAACCAGGCCCGAAAGCGCCAGCACCAGCGCCAGAATGCGGGCCAGACTTGGTTTTTCCCCCAGTATAATCCAAGCAAAAACCGCAGCCCAGACCGGCATGGTGTAGCAAATGATGGTTGCCTCAGACGCCGAAAGCCAGAGCAGCGAAAAGCTCGCAAGCCCCATCCAGGCCGTGACATTCAGAAGCGAAATCAGCGCGAGCCTGCCCCAAATCGCGCGCGGCACCACAAGGCTTTGCTTTTGTGCCAGCACCACCACCAGCAGCACAATGAAGCCAAGCCCGCCGCCAATCGCGCGGGTCGTAAGCGGCGGCAATTCCGCTAACAACACCTTCATCGCCGGCCAATTCATGCCCCAGCCGACAGTCGTGATCACCAGTAGCAGGAAGCCCACCGATGGGGGGCGTTGTGGCATGCCCGCCATCAAAAACGGTAGCGCGCACCGACGCTGAGAAAATCCGCCCCATTGGTCGAGCCATTGATGAGACCAAAGACACCGGAGCGATGATGCAGGCGGAACAGCATTTCAAGCTGCGGCGTTGAGGGTGCCGCCAAAGTCAACTCAATCGAAAAATAGTTCAGCCAATTCGATGATTTGCCGTCCTTGCTAACTTCGGCGGGCGAGAGATTGGCAACATAGGAAGGGCCGATCGGATAGACGGCGAAGCTGGTTGTCAAAAAATCATTCCAGGGAAATTGACGCCAGCGCAGGCCAAGCGCGGCATAGGCTTCGGCGCTATTATTGTCACCAAAGCGCCGCCCCAAGCCACCTTCCACTTCAATGTCCAAATGGTTCAGCACCGTGGTCAGGCGCCGATTATAAGACCCCGAGAGAATATAGATGGAATCGGTACGCGTGTCCCAAGGCGAAAAGACGATATCGCTGAACACATCGGGGGAGAAGATGCCACCTAGTATCGCCACCCCATTATCGCGGCGTGGCGGTGCTTCAGGCTTCGCAGCCAACCCGGGAATGACGCTACTCAGCAAGAAGAACGCCAAAGCGGCGCGGCATAACCTCAGCCTCATTGTGTGAAATCCGGCTCTTCACGCGCCAGAATGCGCTTGATGCTTTCCAGATGCAGCTTGGCACTTTCACGATCGCCTTCGCGCATTTGCGCATAGGTGCGTGCGGCCATCTCGGCCGGCACGGGCTTCAGCTTGCGCCCGGTGGACATGGCCAGGCACTGCGCTTCGGCGGCGCGTTCCAGGTAGTAAAGATCATCCCAGGCTTCGGCCACGGTCGCGCCCACCACCATGACACCGTGGTTTTTCATGAAGACGATATCGGCATCGCCTATGGAAGCGGCAATGCGGTCACCCTCACTCTCATCCAAGGCAAGGCCGTTATAATCTTCATCCACCAAAGTACGGCCATAGAATTTAAGCGAACTTTGCCCGGCCCAGGCCAAGGGCGGGCCTTCCAGCATGGCAAGGGCGGTCGCGTTCGGCATATGGGTATGGAAGGCTGCCTTGGCGCGCGGCTTGTTCAGATGCATCCGCGCATGGATGTAGAAAGCGGTCGCTTCCGGCACGCCATCGCCGGCCACCACATTGCCCTTGAAGTCGCAGACCAGCAGGCGGGAGGCGGTGATTTCCGAAAAGGCCCAGCCATAGGGGTTCACCAGGAATAGATCATCGCGCCCCGGCACCACGAAGGAGAAGTGGTTGCAAATCCCCTCATGCAGGCCAAGCCGTGCGGCCATACGGAAACAGGCCGCCAAATCCACCCGCGCGGCGCGCACGGCTTCCGCATCCAATTCGGAGTTTCGCAGAATGGCAGGGGCGGAGGGTTCAAGCGCATGGGCCATGATGTTTCTCCTGAAGGCAGGCATGGGTTAGAATTGGGGGGTAAGATGCACATGGGGGCCATGAAGATGCAACGCCGCGCCTTACTCGCAGCCCTGGCCATGCCGCTGCCCGCTTTGGCGCAGGCCGAGCCCTTGAAGGTGCTGGGCACCGGCGCCGTTGCGGCTTCTGTCCGCGATATCGCCACGGCCTTCACCGCCCGCACCGGGCGCGCTGTGGCGCTGCAGACCGCCAATGCCGGCGTGGTTGCGCGCCGGCTGCGGGAAGGGGAGGCTGCCGATCTGGTGCTAAACAGTGCTGCGCAGATCATCGCGCTTGGGAATGCGGGTTTGGTCGCAGGCGACAGCGCGCGCGAAATGGGCCGCATGCTGATTGGGGTGGCGGTGCGTGCAGGCGCGCCCATGCCCGATATCAGCACCGAAGCGGCGCTACGGGCGGCCATCCTGGCAGCCCCGATGATCGCCCATTCTGATCCCGCCACGGGGGCCACCGCCGGCACCCATGCGGCGCGGCTGATCGAAAGGCTGGGCGTGGCCGAGGCAATGCGCGGGCGGGTGCTGGTCTTTCCGGGCGGCGGCGCCGCGGTGGGCGCCGTGGCGGAAGGCCGCGCGGCGATGGCCATTTCCCAGATCAGCGAAATCATTGCCGTGCCGGGGGTGGCGCTGGTCGGGCCGCTGCCGGATAGCGCGCAGCTTGTCACCCCCTATCTGGGCGCCATCGCGACCCGTGCGGCGGATGCTGAAGGCGCGCGCGCCTTGCTGGAGGCGCTTACCGGCCCCGAAGGCCAGGCGCGCTTCCGCGCGGCAGGCTTCGCCGTGGGCTGACACCCTCTGGACAGGGGGCGCTTCGCGCGCCAAAGGCAGGGCGAACCTAACCCGGGAAAGTAGCGGAACATGAGCGGCACAAATCAGCGCATTGATGGCAAGCGGCTTTGGGATAGTCTGATGGCGATGGCCGAAATCGGCGCCACGCCCAAGGGCGGCGTGAAGCGCCTGACGCTGACCGATGTGGACAAGGCCGGGCGGGATCGGTTTCGCGGCTGGTGCGAGGCTTTGGGCTTGACGGTGCGCGTTGATTCCATCGGCAATATGTTCGCCCGCCGCGAAGGCCGCGACCCTGCGCGCCTGCCTGTGCTTCTCGGCAGCCATCTGGACAGCCAGCCAACGGGCGGCAAATTCGATGGTGCGCTTGGCGTGATTGCAGGGCTTGAGGTCATGCGCAGCATCCATGACCTCAACATCGTCACCGAAGCGCCGATTGAATTGGTGAATTGGACCGATGAGGAAGGCAGCCGCTTCGGCCATTCGCTGATGGGCAGCGGCGTTTGGGCCGGCATCTATACGCAGGAAAAGGCCTATGGGCTGCGCGATGTGGATGGCGTGAGCGTGGGTGATGCGCTGGACGCCATTGGCTACAAGGGCCCGCATAAGGCAGCCCCTTTCCCGGCCGATGCCTATTTCGAACTGCATATCGAACAAGGCCCGATCCTGGAACGCGAAGGCAAGCAGATTGGCATTGTGACCGGCGCGCAGGCGCAGGTTTGGTATGACGCGGTGATCATCGGGCAGGATAGCCACGCCGGCACCACGCCGCCTTCCGCGCGGCGCGATGCGCTGGTGGCGGCTGCGCGCGTGATTGAGCGCGTGGATGCGCTGATGCGCGCGCGGGGTGAGGATGGCCGCGGCACAGTGGGCTTCCTGCAAGTGCTGCCCGCCAGCCGCAATGTGGTGCCAGGCGAAGTGCGCTTCAGCGTGGAATTCCGCCACCCGTCAGACGCGCAAATCCAAGGCCTGGCCGAAAGCTTCCCGGAAGAAGCCCGCAAGCTTGTCGAAGCCAATGGCTGTAAGCTGGAATTGACCGAGCTGTTCCGCATCCCCGCCCAGCCTTTTGATGCTTCCTGCGTTGACTTGGTGCGCCAGGCCGCGAAGCGCCTTGGCTTGCCGTCACGCGAGATCATTTCGGGCGCGGGGCATGATGCGGTTTATGTCGCGCGTTCCGTGCCGACCGCGATGATCTTCACGCCCTGCAAGGATGGGCTTTCACATAACGAAGCCGAAAGCATCATGCCGGAAGAAGCCGAAGCCGGCTGCCAGGTATTGTTTGAAGCGGTGGTGGCGCGGGCCAATCGCGCCTTGTGAGGGGGGGGCCGCTAAGGGCCTAAAGACATTCTTCTCTATGCTCACTAGAGCATGCTGTGTTTATACGGAAGCGTAGCCTGAGTTAGCGAGGTAGTTGGCGCATTCGGTTGGGTTGACGAGGTCGAGGAGGGCGCCGGCCTTGCGCCAAGTTGCCTCGACGGTTCGCTGCTCGGCCGCGCGCATCAGGTGCTTGAGCTTGGCGAAGAGCTGCTCGATCGGGTTCATGTCCGGGCTGTAGGGCGGCAAGAATAGCAGGTGCGCGCCGGCCCGTCGGATGGCGCGGCGGGCGCGCTGTCCCGTGTGGCTGCCGAGGTTGTCGAGGATGACGATGTCGCCTGGTGCGAGCGTCGGCACCAGCACCTGCTCGACATAGGCGGTGAACAGGTCGGCGTTAATCGGTCCGTCGATCACGCAGGGCGCATCGACCCGGTCATGCCGCAGGGCATCGATGAAGGTCAGCGTCTTCCAGTGGCCATGCGGCACGCATGCATCCAGCCGTTGCCCGCGCAGCCCCCACCCGCGCCGGCTGGTCTTCATCGACGAGACCTAGATCAAGACCAACATGGCGCCGCTGCGGGCCTGGGGCCTGCGCGGCCCGACTGCACCGGCTTTGTCTCCAAAACTTGCCCCGGGAACGCTTTGCCTGAGGATGTTCTTCGAACCCGCCTGGTCCGCATGCATGCACTTCCCTAGCCGCCGAGCGATTCCGCTTGCCTCGAAAATGCTCCGGCTGTATGCGGAAAGGAATCGGAGAGAACGAAGATGCACGTCTCAGGGCGTAGCGAACTTGTCTTGCTCGGGCACAAGGAGTGGTGGGTATCCTCCTCCGAAATCGTTTGCGAGGGTGTGCCGGTCGGAGAGATCGACAGCGTGTTCGAGGACGCGCGGAAGTTCCTCATCAAGTACGACGACTTAACCTTCACCGCCGGATTGGGACTGCTCGCGAGCGTTGCCACGCTCGGCATCGGCGCCGTCGTGAACGTGGTCAACGCGAACATCAAAATCCGCAGTCTGCGCGAGACATACAACTTCAACGATTTCGAGTCCGATCGGAACGGCATCGCCAAGCTCTACAAGCGCGGCTACCGCGTTGATGACCGACGCGCTGATGGGAGCTTCACGCTCGTCCGGAACGGGAAATCGTATTCCGGCGCCAGCCTCTAGCAGGCTGTTGAAAAGCGATGCTGGACAGCGGCTTGTTTGGCTTGGGAACATACTTTTGGCTGGGCGGTGCCTGGACGTGCCGTTTTTCAGTTGGTTTTTGGGAGCGGCAGCGGGCTCGGAACGGAATCCCGTGTCACGCCATCACCGCCAACAGCTTCGGCAGGCGAACCAAGTTGTAGGCTGCCATGGCGAGGGTGAACTGCCAGTCGACCGGGGGCAGGCCGGGATGGCGCGCCTTGCGTAGCCCGACCACCGTTTTGGCCCAGCCAAATGCGCCAACTACCTCGCTAACTCAGGCTACGCTTCCGTATAAACACAGCATGCTCTAATACGCGTCTAGTCTGCCAGGCTGAAGATCGTTAGCCGTTGCTAAATCGACCGCAGCCAATTCTACAAGTGGCTTGCGGGCCATCGCCTAGCTCCCAAGGCGTTGAAGGCCAGAGGCCCACACGACCTTGATCGACGACTGGTGCCACGGCGAAAGGCGAGGTTTCTTGTGGGTATTGTTAAAAGCGGATCCCAAAGAGGCCTCCCGATTCGGTCTTATCTGAAAGTCGCGTAGCCAACACGACATCTTCCTTCTTGAAGCCCTTTGATAGCGGAAGTCTATCAAAAATGTCTGAATTCATGGTGACGATGTACTGCAACGCTTTCTCAGCTGTTGATTCGTGTCCCAGTATGAGCGCTCTTGCGATTTGTCGCTCGTCAACTCCGTCGAAAAGGTGGCTATCATGCACAAGAAACCCTGGTCCACGATTTTCTTCCGATAGGAAAGTGAATAGTGCAAAATCAAAACAAAAAATTTTCATGCTAGCGATGCCACCACCTTGGTCGCCTTCAATCGATAATTTAAAATCTGGTCCTTTATCGGTCGGACTAATTCTGAAACCACCCGTGCGGTCGTCGTAAAGAAACTTAATTATGTCGTCAGCGATCAAAGTGACTCTATCCAACCGCCCCTCACGCTCCTTAAAGTCTTGCTGAAGTCGCCTTTGCAGGTTTCCACGATCAATGTGGAGTTGCGTCGACTCACCTTCCAATACTTCGGCGGCCTTGTATCTCTCACGAAGCGATGCTGCTTCCGCCTCCAAAGTGGCCAGCTCGCGCTGCAACAGTAAGAAATCCTCCAATGCTCCGTGGCTCTCCAGAGTCTTCAAAGCATTCTGACGCTCGGCATCCAGGGTACTGGCACGAGCTTCATTATCTTCCAAACGTTTTTTCGTATCGTTTATTTCTTTCTGTAGATGTAATGAACGATTTCGAACAACTGAGGTGTAAAATGCCTGAACGTCTTGAAGCCGCTTGAGGGTAACCCCGGGTAATTCGATACCAACCGAGGCGTACATCTGCTCCAGCAACGATACTTCCGGCGGCGTTTCGCTACTTTGTACAGCTTGAAGGTGATTAAGTGTTTCATTCAAGCTGACGTTCTCGCGGCTAATAGCTTGTAGCGCAGCTTTGGCACGCGCTGCGCGGCTCGAGAGTTCGTTGTAGGATTCAAGAATGCGGAAATTCTCGAGCTGTGCCCGCCGCTGCTTTGCATTACGCTCTGCAACCGTTACCTTTGGTCGCAATTCAGCAACGGTGCCGATAACCTCGCCGAGGGCACCTCCCTTTGCGGCCTTCTTCAACTCCTCCAAAACTGATTCCCGCGTACGCACTTTCTGGAACTCAAATGGAATACGCCAATCCAATCCTAGGAGATACGAGATGTTTTCCTGCCAGTCCCAGCGCTGCTGCTTCTCGGCCTGTCGCTCCGGGCTAATGAACCCACCGGCGTTTTGCCGGCGTAAAAAATAGGAAATGAGCGACCTAAAGGCCGGCGTGTAGGGCTGATCAAATTCAGTACCGGCAAGATCGAGGGGGAGACTAAAAAGCGAATGACCTAGAAAGGCCTTCCAATTCTCATTTGAAATGAAGAGCCGCTCCGACTCTTTCTCGACTTTTATGGGAAGGTCTTCACGATCCTCCAAGCCCTGCACTATATATACCCCTGATGGCTGCAATCCGGTGCGCTCAACACAAATCTCTTCTTGGTTAAGACTGAAGCACATTTGGAAGAAATGCTCATTCAAGGCTTTTGACCGAAAAATGCTGTCCTTTCCGCAATCAGCCCCCATCAAAAAGTGAAGTATTTCGACAAGGCTTGTTTTGCCAGCGCTGTTGCGCGTCTGACCTTCAGTTGCCTCAACATGTTTGTCCGAAAGCAGGACATTCAATCCTGCATGAAACTGCACGCGCTTGAAGGTACTCAGTGAGCTGTCTATGCTTTTGATTATCATCGCTCACCCCGTTTGGTGATTATCCCCTTCTCGAGGCTAACTGCATCAATCGCATATAAGAAGGACAGCGCTAACACAAACCAGTCGAATGAAAGCGGACCTACCGTTTGCAGGCGCCGCTGCTGGACAGCCTCCCAAAGCTCGGAAACGGTGTATTCCCCAGTCAAGGCGGCAAGGATCTCACTACCCACTCCCAATAACGCGCGGTCTTGCTTTAGATGTTTGGCCGGAAGGATCATGCTTCCGCTCCAGACGATATATTCTCAAATATGTCGCAGCTCTCGAATAGGTGCGCGAGAAGCGCCTGCGCAGCCACTTGCCGGGCAGGCGAAACAGAGCCAATTCCGACAACGAACTCGTACAAACAGTCCATAATTTCCTCGGCCGAGAGCACTTGGGCGCGCAGATATTGATAGCGCTCCCGAAATATGGAGGCGATTTGCTCACCGATCAAAGGCTCATGGTGTCGATCAAAATATTCCGCGACGTAGTAAGCGTTTTTCCATCCGTTTTCGATCAGTTGCTGCCAATGATTTGGAAGATCGTTAGCATCGAGTTTATCGGATGGTACCGGTGTGATAGTCTCAGAACCAGGTGCGCCGATAGCAACTCCCGACACGATCCCTTTAATAAGAGCTTGCAGCGCTGCTGGCTGCATTTCCTGCGCATCTTTGTTTGTGGCGAGCGGCCCTAGAAGCTCGGCCACAGTGCCTGAGTCTAATTGTGAAATTCGACTCTCGAAGCCTTCCAGGCCGACAAAGCCACAGGTGATACCCGGATTGGCCTTCTTGATTTCATCCAGCTTGCTAATTGCTTCATTCGGCAGACCATCCACAAGGTTGTGGACCATGTGCCATTCTTTCATGATTTTACTCAGGTTCTTTTTCGCCTTAGCGAAATCCTCGTCCATCTTGCTGATGAGATAGTCAACCTTGCCCTTATCCCCGTTCAACGCTCCGTAACATGCAAAGAGCTGACCGCTTGATAGAAGATATCCGTCGCAGCCCTTGTCACCCTTCGGACCGAATGGGCGAACGCGCACGAAGTCGTCACTGTGCAGCTTCCCCATAACCGTCGAGAAAAAATCCTGAAATGCATCGCCCGAGCTTTGGCGCAGTTTCAGCCTCAACGAGATTTTGTGCATAAAATCCAATTGATATTCCCCGAGTAGCCTCCGTCCTAACGCCAAGATGGGCCAATCCGGAACGCTGGGCAAGCATCTTCCGCACTGGTCTTTATTAGCTTGGGCTGAACACTGGCCAGCGGCCAGTCAGCCATGGCCTCTGGCACCCGGATGCAGCGGGGCATCCAAAACCCACCCGATCAGAGCATCAGTTCTGATCGGGTAGTGCGTTGCTACCCCCCCACCAACTTCGCCACCGTATACGCAACACTCGCGGCCAGCCCGCCAATGAACAGCGTCTGCACCGCGCCGCGTGTGGCGGGCAGGCCGGTTGCTTTCGCCTTCAGCCAGCCAAACCCCGCCAGCGCCACGCCGGTGATGCAGGCGGAAATCACCAAGGCCTGTTTCGTGCTGTCCAGCAGCATATAGGGCAAAAGCGGCAATAACCCGCCCACCACATAGGCGCCGCCGATGGTGATGGCTGACCGCGCTGCGCGATCAGGCTGCGGTTCCTTCAAATCCAATTCGAAACGCATCATGAAATCCACCCAGCGGCGCTTATCGGCGCAGATGCTATCCACCGCCATGCGCAAAGCATCTCCGCGCACGCCATAGCGATGCAGGATCGCCGCCACTTCCCAGCGTTCGCGATCCGGGTAGATTTCGGTTTCTTCTTCTTCGCGCTTGCGTTCGGCGGTGAAATGCTCGGCCTCTGTACGCGCTGCCAGATACCCACCAAGCCCCATCGCAACACAGCCTGCCGCAATTTCCGCAAGACCCGCCGTGACAATCAGCGGATTGGCTGCGACCGCACCGGACAAGGCTGCGGCCAGCGCAAAGGGCACGGTCAGCCCATCGGCAGTGCCGATCACCAGATCACGCACCACCTCATTCTGGGTGAAATGGCGTTCCTCATGCGGCGGGCCGGGTGGCATGGGCCAAAGCCCGTCGCGGCTCGGCGCTTCGGATTCGGGGGGCTGCGTGCTCATCTCAAATCAGGCTTTAGCGCAGAAACGAGTAGTTTAGCGAGGGGAATGCGCGGCCTCGTGCTCAGGCCCCGTCAGGCCGGCTAAGGCTTCCTCCTCCGCCGTCAGATGCAAGGCGAGTAAGGCTTCCAGCGCGAATAGGGTGCGCCTTAGCGCCGGTGCCACTTCGGCAAAGCCGCCGGGTGCCTCGGCAAGCGGCAGCAGGCTGGAAAACCGATCCGCCAGCCCCTCGATTTCGGTATGCATGCGGAGCAACACCCCAAGCGGGTCCTGCCCGCCGAGCCGCGCGGCGGCTTCCGGGTAAAGCGCGCTTTCCTCGGCGGCCTGATGCGGCAGCAATTCCTCGCGCAGCCGCCGTTCAAGCGCGCGCAATGCAGCAAGCTGCGCGGGGCCTTCATGCAGCGTCTCACCCGCGCCGCGCAACGCCTCGGCCAGGTCGCGCAGCCCGGCATGTTCGGCAACGCGCTCCGAAAGCCCTGCCTCGCCAGAAAGCCGCGCCACAGCGCCTTCATTCCCGGGCAGCAGGGCGCGCAAAGCGTAGAGGATGGCCGCGACATCAATCGCTTCCTGCAACAGCGCCCCGGCCAGCGGGCTCAGCCAGCCCAAAGCCGCCGCCACCATGGCGATCAGTGACAGCCCCATGCCGAGCAGAATGGCTTGCAGCGCAATGCGCCGCGCGCGGCGGGCAATGGCAATCGCTTCCGCCGCGCGGTCCAGCCGATCCGCGAGCAGTACAACATCACCCGCTTCAGCCGCAGCGGCGGTGCCATGCGCGCCCATGGCAATGCCGACATCGGCGGCGGCGAGCACTGGCGCATCATTCACACCATCACCCACCATGGCGACCGGGCCATTCGCGGCCTCGGCCCTGAGCGCGATCAGCTTTCCTTCCGGGTCGCGGTCCGCCAGCATGGCATCCAGGCGAAGCGCAGCGGCGATGGGCGTGGCGGCGGCAGCGCGGTCCCCCGTCACCATCAAAATGCGCGCAATGCCAAGCTGGCGGAGTGCCCGCACGGCGCGGGGCGCTTCTTCGCGGAGCCCATCCGCCATGATGAAAGCCGCCGCCGCGCGCCCTTCTACCGCCAACCAGCCGACCGAACCGGCGGCACTCACCAAGGCGGCGGCAAAAAGCCCGTTTTCCGGGCCCATGCCTTGGCCGATCAGAAAGCCCTCACTGCCCAGCGTCAGCACTTTGCCATCAACCATGCCCGAAAGGCCACCGCCGGGGGTTTCCTCCACGCTTTCAGGCACGGGCAGTTCAAAGCCGCGCGCGCGGGCAGCGGCGACCAGGGCGACGGAAACCGGGTGGGTGGAAGCCTGCGCCAGGGATGCCGCCAAGCGCAGCGCCGCATCACGGCCAAGCGCGGGGTCGGCCTCAATCCCCGCAAGCTTTGGCCTGCCCGGTGTCAGCGTGCCCGTTTTGTCGAAAATCACGGTACGGATGCGGGCCAGCCGTTCGAGTGCCGCACCGCCCTTCACCACAATGCCGCGCCGCGCTGCGCGACCAATGCCGGCGATCAGCGCAATGGGCGCGGCGAGGATAAGCGGGCAGGGGGTGGCCACCACCAGCACGGCCAAGGCGCGACGTGGATCGCCGGAAATCAGCCAGGCCGCGCCGGCCAGGCAGCAGGTCAGGATGATGAAGGCAATGGCCCATTGATCAGCAAGCCGGACCAGCGGCGCGCGGGATTGTGACGCGGCTTGGGTCAGCCGGATGATGGCGGCATAGGTGCTGCCCGCGGCCACGGCGCTGGCCCGCATCCGAAAGGCGCCGCCGGCATTGACAGCACCGCTGCGCAGCCTGGCCCCTTGGGCCAAGGAAACGGGCAGTGGTTCGCCGGTCAGCATGCTTTCATCAAGCGTCGCGCCGGCATCTTCCAGCGTGCCATCGGCGGGCACGGTTTCTCCGGGGCGGACCAGCAGCAGATCATCCGGCGCGATGGCATCCAAGGTGATTTCGCTGATTTCGCCATTGTGGATGCGTGCCGCGCCACGTGGGGCGCGGGCCAGAAGTTCGGTCAGCGCGCCTTTCGCGCGGCCCTCGGCCCAGCTTTCCAAAGCCTCGCCACCTGCGACCATCAACGCAATCACGGCGGCGGCAGCGGCTTCATCAAGTGCGAGCGCGCCCAGGATGGAGAAAAGCGCAATGACATCCACGCCAAGCCGCCCGCCCAAAAGGGAGCGGACCACCCCAATCGCCACATGCAGCGCAACCGGCAGGGAAGCCGCAGCCCAGGCGATGGTGGCATAGGCGGGGTAACCAGAAATTTGCAGGACAATCCCAGCAACCAAGCCGGCCAGCACCCAAGCCAGCAGCAGCCGCGCGCTATTCACGCATGGGCCCCAATTCGGCGTCTCGATGCACATAGGCTGAAAGCAAAAGCCCGAAGCCGATCATCACCGTCAGCATGGCCGAACCGCCATGGCTGATCAGCGGCAGCGGCACGCCGCCCACCGGAATGGCGCCGGTGACCATGGCGACATTCACAAAGACATAGAGGAAGAAATTGGTGCCAAGCCCAATCGCGAGCAGCCGGCCGAATTGATGGCGCGACCGGAAGGCGACGATGTAGCAAAACACAATCACCGACAGCAGCATCAACAGCGTCGCCATGGCGCCGATGAAGCCGAATTCCTCGGCGATCAGCGTGAAGATGAAATCCGTCTGTTTTTCCGGCAGGAAGTTCAAATGCCCCTGCGTGCCTTGCAGGAAGCCCTTGCCCGACATGCCGCCCGACCCAAGCGCGATCTTGGATTGGATGATGTTGTAGCCCGCACCCAGCGGATCGCTTTCCGGGTCAAGAAAGGTGGTGATGCGCGCGCGCTGATAATCGCGCAAATGATCATAGGCGATAGGGGCAGCAATAGCCGCTGCGCCCGCGATCAGCGCGAATTTCCACCAGCGCATGCCGGCCGCCCAAAACACCGCAGCGCCAATCATGGCAGTGATCAAGGCGGTGCCAAGATTGGGTTGCTTCAGGATCAGGCCAACCGGCACCAGCACCATCAGCGCGGGCGGGATCAGGAATAGCGGATTGCCCATGCGTTCCCAGGAGGCGCGATGAAACCAGGCCGCCAAGCCCAAGGCCAGCATGATTTTCATGAGTTCCGATGGCTGCAATTGCACCGGCCCGATATCAAGCCAACGCTGCGCACCCTTGCCGACATTGCCGTGAAACAGCACCAGTACCAGCAAACCGAGTGCTACCGCATAGCCTACCCAGGCGAAGCGCAGGATAATCCTGATATCAATGAAGGCGATGCTCAGCATGATTACCAGACAGAAGCCAAAGCGCAGCGCGTGTTTCTGCGCATAGGCATCCGGATTGCCGCTGCCCGCAGTCCAGAGCGCGACATAGCCAATGGCGGCAATGCCACCCAGCAGCAGCACGAAAAGCCAGGGCACGCGCCAAAGCTTCGAAACCAAGCCAGCGCCGCGGCTTTCCGTGAGCAGGCGACGTTCGAAAATCATCGGCCAAGCTCCGCCACGCGCGGATCACGCGGCTGGGGCGTGATGGGCAGGCGCTGGAAGGCTTCCACCAGAATGTCGCGCGCCAAGGGTGCGGCGGCGCCCGATCCGCTGGTGCCATGTTCCACGATCACCGAAAGGGCGAAGACTGGATTGTCATAAGGGGCGTAAGCAACGAATAGCGCATGCGGGCGCCATTCGCGCGGCAGATTGGCGACATTGAAGCCCCTTTCGCGCTGTTCGCGGGAAACGCGCCGGACCTGGGTTGTGCCGGTCTTGCCGGCCATGACACCGTATTGGCCGGGCAGACGCGCCGCGCCTGCAGTGCCGCCACCATTCACCACCGCCCACATGGATTCACGCACGACGCGCAAATCAGCCTCAGGGATACCAAGGGATGGCCAATCCTCCGGCTTACCGCCGCGCACCGGCTGGCCGGCGATGGCGCGTGTCAGATGCGGTTGCACGGCGCGCCCGGTGGCGAGCCGCGCGGTCATGACCGCGAGGGAAAGCGGCGTCAGCTGATAAAAGCCCTGGCCAATGCCATGCACGATGGTATCGCCGATATTCCAATGATGACCCTGCGCCTGCCGCCAGCCGCGGGTTGGCACCAGGCCGCGGCGTGTGCCGGGCAATTCAATGTCCAGATCCACGCCAAGCCCGAAGCGATTGGACATGGCGGCGATTTTGTCCATGCCGGTGCGGCGCGCCATTTCGTAGAAATAGACATCGCAGCTTTGCGCAATGGCGGTACGCATATTCATGCCCCCATGGCCGCTTTGCTTGTGGCAATGAAAGCGATTATCACCGAAATCGAAATGCCCGGGGCAATGGACGATATCGCCTGGCCGACACACCTTGCCTTCCAGCGCCGCCAAAGCGACCACCATCTTGAAGGTGGAACCGGGCGCATATAGCCCATTGGTGGCCTTGTTGATCAGCGGCGTGGAACGCGATGCGGTCCATTGCCGCCATTGTGCGGCGCTGACGCCGGAATTGAAGATATTGGGATCGAAGGAAGGCTTGGTTGCCATGGCGAGCACTTCGCCATTGCGCGCATCCAACAATACTGCCGTGGTGCCTTCATCAATCTTGCCGCGTATGGCCTTTTGCAGCCCGGTATCAACGGAGATTTGCACATCCTGGCCGGGAATGCCCTCTCGCCTGTCCAATTCGCGGATGACGCGACCAACGGCATTCACCTCTACCTGGACGGCTCCAGCGCGGCCACGCAGCACACGGTCATGGAAACGCTCCAACCCCGCGCGGCCCACACGCATGCCGGGCAGATTGACAATGCCCTCATCGCCCGCTTCCTGTTCGGTCGGCGTGCCGACATAGCCAAGCACATGCGCGAGATGCTCGGTTTCGGGATAGATGCGGGTTGTGCCCATATCCACCGAAACGCCGGGCAGGTCCGGCGCATTCACCTCAATCGCCGCCATTTCCTCCCAGCTCAGGAATTCGCGCAGGATCACGGGCACGAAGCGGCGATTGCGGCGAATATCGCGTTCAATCCGCGCCTTTTCATGGTCCTGCAAGGGCACAATGCGGGAGAAGGTTTCGATCGTAGCGGTCACATCGGCGGTCTGTTCCGCGACCAGCAGGGCGCGCCAATTCAGGCGATTGCCCGCCACAACTTCTCCGCGCCGATCCAGGATGCGCCCGCGTGGCGGTGCGAAAAGCCTCGCGCTGACACGGTTTTCTTCGGCGAGCGTCGCGTAGCGTCGGCCTTCTTCAATCTGCAACCGATAAAGCCGATGCCCCAGAAAGCCGAGCGCGCCCAATTGCATCACGCCCAGCAAGGCAGCGCGGCGCGTGAAAATGCTGCGCCGCCGTTCTTCTTCCCGCTTGATGTTCGTATTGGCGCCAAAGCCGGAAGCGCGCCGCCCAGGCCAGAGCTTCATGGCAGATTCTCCGCCCGCCGCATCACTTCATGCGCGCGAGACAGGATAATCGCGAGGGGCGGATAAAGCCCTGCCGTCAGCAGCAGCGTGTGCAATATCGGCTGCCAAGGCGGCAAGGTGAGCTGCAACAGCGCAGTGAATCCCCAAGCCAGCAGGATTGCGCCCAAGGCGCCCAGGCAAAAGCAAAGCCACACCATGAAGAAGCCTTGCCGCGCCAGCCAGAAGCGGAGCCGCATCGCAGCGCCATGGAGCGCGAGTAGCGCGATGATATGCACACCAAGCGGCGCCAAAGTTAGCAAATCCAGCAATAGCCCCAGGATGAACACCATGGGCGGCGCCATGCCGGCAGGGCGAAACACGGTCCAGAAGGCAACAGAAGGCATGGCCAGTGCAAAGGCCAGCGCCGGCAAGCCAGTGGGCGTCACCGAGAGGATCAACACCACCGCGGTAGACAGCAATGGAAAGGCCAAACGCAGCAGCGCTTCAATCCGCCTTGCCAAATCCTGCGGCGGTTCCGGGCGCCCGGGTGGCGGCGCGCGGAGTTTTGGTGCAAGGCTCATCGCCTGGGTTCAACGCCGAGACGGGCGCGGTTCCGGGCGCGCCACCGCTTCCGGCGGCAGAATGCCCGAAAGACCGAAATCAAACAGCCGCACCATTTCCAGATTATCGAGCCGCGCAAAAAGCTCCACTTCCAAGGACCCTTGCGCGTTGCGCCGCACCACGCCCACTGGCAGGCCAGCGGGGAAGGCATTGGCCTGGGCGCTGGTGACGACCCTTTCGCCTTCCTGCGGAATGACACCTTCCGGCCAATGCGCCAAGCGTGGCCGCGCGCCGTTGGTGCCGGCCATCACCGCGCGCGCGCGGCTTGCTTCAAGTGTCACCGGCACGCGGCTGTTCATATCGGTCGCGAGCAGCACACGGGCCGAACGTGAACCCACTTCTGTCACGCGGCCCACAAAGCCGCGTTCATCCAGCGCCACCTGCCCCTTGCGGATGGCATGTTGCGGCGGAATGGCCAGCAGCACGGCGCGGGCATAGGTACCGCCACCATCGGCCACCACCCGCGCGGCGTGAAAATTCGGCGCGCCTTCCGGCATGAAGCCAAGCTGGCGCCGGAGCAGCGTATTCTCAGCCTCAAGCCCCAGTGCCGCCGCATGCCAGCGGCGCAGGCGCTCATTCTCCTCACGCAGCCTGGCATTGTCGCTGCGGAGTGTCGCCAGGCTTTGGATTTCCGAGATCGCTTCCTCAACCGCGTTCACGGGCTGGGAAATCGCGGCATAAATTGGCGCCAGCGCGTCAGACAGCGTATTGCGCAGCCGCTCAACGAGCAGCGTATCCGCCTTGCCCAGCAGCATCACCCCAAAGGCCACGGCAATCATGATCGGCAGCGAAAGCCGCGCCAATGCCTGCCGGAGAGGGATGCTGAGCCTGATCACGCGGCGCTAACCTTTCTCCCCTTATCAATACATGGAGGTGAGCACGTGGCGCAGCCGCTTGATATCCTCAAGCGCGCGCCCAGTGCCGAGCGCCACGCAGGAAAGCGCATCTTCCGCCGCCACCACGGGCAGGCCTGTCGCATCCCGCAGCACCTGATCCAGCCGGCCGAGCAAAGCCCCGCCGCCGGTCAGCACAATGCCCTTATCCACGATATCTGCGGCAAGCTCCGGTGGGGTGTTTTCCAAAGCGGTCTTCACCGCATCCACGATCTGGCCCACGGGTTCGGCGAGCGCTTCTGCCACCTGGCGCTGGCTGACGATCACTTCGCGTGGGACGCCATTCATCAAATCGCGGCCCTTCACTTCGGCGGTTGGGCCTTCTTCACCATCTTCCGGTGCGGCGGCGGCGCCGATTTCGAGCTTTATCCGTTCCGCTGTGCTTTCACCGATCAGCAAATTGAATTGCCGGCGGATATAGGAAATGATCGCCTCATCCAGCTTGTCGCCACCCACGCGGACACTGCGCGCATAGACAATGCCGCCCAGGCTGATCACGGCCACTTCCGTGGTGCCACCGCCAATATCCACCACCATGGAACCCGAGGGTTCCGTCACCGGCAGGCCGGCGCCAATCGCCGCCGCCATGGGTTCTTCAATCAGCAGCACCTTGCGCGCGCCGGCACTTTCAGCGCTTTCCTGAATGGCGCGCCGTTCCACCGCCGTGGAGCCCGAAGGCACACAGACAATGATCATGGGGGAGGCAAAGCCGCGCCGATTATGCACCTTGCGGATAAAGTGCTTGATCATTTCTTCCGCCACTTCGAAATCCGCGATCACGCCATCGCGCAAGGGGCGAATGGCCGAGATATTCCCCGGCGTGCGGCCCAGCATGAGCTTCGCTTCCTCACCTACCGCCAGCACCTGCTTGCGGCCACGCTGATCGGAAATGGCGACCACACTCGGCTCATTCAAAACAATGCCCCGGCCCTTCACATAGACCAGCGTATTCGCGGTGCCGAGGTCAATGGCCATATCGGCAGACAGGAAGCCGAATAGGCGTCCGAACATGCTAAAACCCCTTGCAAACAGAGTAAGCCCCGACGCTTAAGCGCCGAGGTGGCGAAATTGGCTTCCCGGCAAGCCAGAAGGACCAGGGATTTACCCCCCCTGGCCCTGATCCTCAAGCCGTAATCCGGGGGGGCTGGCCCCCAGCGCTTCAGGCCCGCAGCACCGCCGGCGGTTCGGTACGTTCGCGCTTGACCAAAAGCTTGTTCAGCGCATGCACATAGGCCCGGGCCGAGGCGACAATCGTATCCGTATCCGCCCCCTGGCCATCCACCAGCTTGCCGGCTTCTCCCAGCCGCACTGTCACCCGCGCCTGGGCATCCGTACCCCCCGTGACCGATTGCACGGCATAAAGCTTGAGGTTGACTTCATGCGGGAAGGCCTGGCGCAGCGCATTGAAGGTGGCATCCACCGCGCCATCCCCGGCCGCCACCCCTTCGCGCCTTTCGCCATCCACTTCCAAGGCGATGGAGGCGGTTGGGCGGGTATTCATCCCCGTCGCGACGGTCAGCGCCAGCAGCTTCAGCCTATCATTCTGGCGCACCACCTCATCATCCACCAGCGCCACAATGTCTTCGTCGTAAACCACCTTCTTGCGGTCCGCGAGGTCTTTGAAGCGGCGGAAGGCGTCGTTCAGCTGATTGTCGCCGATCTCATACCCCATGGCCTTCAACTTGTCGCGGAAGGCAGCGCGGCCGGAATGCTTGCCCATCACCAGCGAAGATGTGGACCAGCCGACAGATTCCGGCGTCATGATTTCATAGGTGGACTTGTCCTTCAGCACGCCATCCTGATGGATGCCAGATTCATGCGCGAAGGCGTTGCGGCCCACAATCGCCTTATTGGGCTGCACATCAAAACCCGTAATCGTTGCCAGCAAGCGGCTGGTCTTCAGGATATTCTGCGTGATGATCCCATTCGAAACCGGGATCGCATCCGCGCGCGTGCGCAGCGCCATCACCACTTCTTCGATCGAGGCATTGCCCGCGCGTTCGCCAATGCCATTGATGGTGGCTTCAATCTGACGCACGCCGGCACGAATGGCGGCCAGCGTATTCGCCACCGCCAGGCCGAGATCATTATGATTATGCGCGGACAAGACCACCTGATCCGCACCAGGCACCCGTTCGCGCACCATGGTGAAAATGCGCGTCATATCCTCAGGCAACGCATAACCGACCGTATCGGGGATATTGATGGTGGTGGCCCCCGCCTTGATGGCGGCTTCCACACAACGGCACAGAAAATCCGGGTCCGTCCGCGTGCCATCTTCCGCCGACCATTCCACATCATCCGTATGCTGGCGCGCGAGGCCCACACTGCTGGTCACCAATTCCAGCACCTGTTCCGGTTCCAGCCGCAGCTTGACACGCATATGCAAAGGACTGGTCGAGACAAAAGTATGGATGCGCTTGCGCGCCGCCGGCTTCACCGCCTCAGCCGCCCGCAGAATATCGGCCGGCGCCGTGCGCGACAGGCCGCAAACCACCGGCCCATCCTTGGAAAAACGCTGCGCAATGGACAGCACACTTTCAAAATCCCCGGGCGAGGCAATGGGGAAGCCCGCTTCCATCACATCAATCCCCAATTCCGCCAGCGCTTCCGCCATGCGGAGCTTTTCCTGGAGGTTCATGGAAAAACCAGGGGATTGTTCACCATCGCGGAGCGTGGTGTCGAACATGATGATGCGGTTATCGGCGAGCTTGCCGAAAGAAGGATGCGTTATGGCCATGATGAGGAATTCCTCGGGCAATCAATGGGTTGCGTGGTAGAACAAAAGGCTTCCCCTGAACGATGCCCGCCGCGCGCGACAGGCTTTCACGCCCAGGGGCGGATAAGTCGAAGCCCAAGTAGCGCGCAGGCGAGAAGGGGGGCGGAAACCCCATGATCCAGGCCGAAGCGACGCGAAACCTCACGCATGAAGGTGAGTTTAGGGGGGGAGGGGGCGGGAAGGCAAGGGGGTTGTGTTGGAATGCCAGGGCAATCGCTTGAGATTGGACGGGATTCCTGATTGCGGCGTAATGTGATTCATGGGTTACCTCGATTTGATGAGGTTTCTCCATGTCTTCTGCGTCACTCCTGGATCATTTTTCTGCGCTTGAGGACCCTCGCCAGTCCTGGAAGGTGGTCTACCCGCTTC
>JADCFN010000022.1 GCA_020249505.1 Roseomonas sp.
GACGCCCGGAATCCGTCCAGGGCGTGCCGCCAGGGCCAAAAGGTCACTGAAAATGGTTGTATTCAGGCGAAAGCAGCGTTGAAAACATGCGCGCAAGCCAAAATCGCGATGCTCAATGAGGGCTTTTCAGCAGCCTGCTAGTTCCTGAGTTGTAATTGTGGCGTGCCTTGGCACGTCACAACACGGCAAATAATGTGAAATTAGGCTGACCGCTCTCGGGCCTTTGGCTGCGCGCCACTTTTGCCGCCACCATTTTGGAGAATGACATAACACGCGTGATTATGGTGGCCCTGGACGGGCTTCGCCCTGACATGGTGGATCCGGTAGCGACCCCACATTTGCATGCGCTTGGGGTGGCTGGAGCACGCTTTTCGCGCGCGCGAAGCGTTTTCCCTTCGGAAACACGGGTTGCGACGCCTTCGCTCATCACCGGCTGCCGCCCTGGGGGCCATGGCCTGGTCGCCAATACGCTGTTCGACGCATCAGTCGCACCCGATCGTTTGATCCGAACCAAGCTGGTGGAGGATGTCCTTACTCTAGCAGCTGGGGCGGAATCACCTTTGCAGCGCGCCAGCTTGGCGGAGCGCCTTGCACCGCATGGGCTGAGTTTCGCGCTGGTGAGCGCCGGTACGGCGGGGGCGGCGCGGCTGCTTCACCCGGCGGCTGAACGCCTTGGTGCCTTTCGCTGGAATGTCGAGGATACAGAGGGCGAGACAGCGCGGCGCGTAGTTGAATCGCTTGGCGCCACGCCGCCCGCCGCTGTGCCGAATATTGCGCGGGTCGAATTCGCGAGGCGCGTTCTGCTTGAGCACGTACTAACCCAAATGAACCCGGATGTGGCGCTGCTTTGGCTGTCGGAGCCCGACGTATCCTTCCATTGGGGTGGCTTAAGGGCGGAACATACACAACGCGCGCTTAAGTCAGCGGACGCGGTACTCGGGCGCATCATGGCGTGGCGCGATGCACAGGCGGATGCGAAAGAAATTGCCATCATTGTTCTCTCTGACCACGGTCATGTGACTGGGCGGGGTAAGAAGTGCCTACGTAGCGAATTGCAGCGCGCTGGCTTCCGCGCTGGCACTGGTATGGCGCCAGATGTGGATATTGTCGTGGCGCCAGCGGCCGCGCCCGGGATGTGGCTGAGGGACCCTGCCCTTGCATCGCAAGTTGCGGATTTCCTTGCGACACAAGATTGGGCCGGCCCGTTATTGGCGCGCGATCCTGCCATTCTCGCACCCGGCCGTGCGGTGCCGCTTGCGTTGCTGGGCTCGGCGCATGCACGTAGCGCAGATCTGGTCGCGACATTCGCGGGAGAAGAAGGCTTGGATGAATGGGGCCTGCCAGGCATGGCCCCGTTCGATGCGCCCGATGTACCGGAAGGCGGCGGCATGCATGGCGGTCTACATCGGGCGGAGCTTGCGACCGTTCTTGTCATGCAGGGCGGCCCGTTCCGTGAGGGCGCGTTGATCGAAGAACCCGCTGACCTAACGGATATTGTGCCCACCATTCTGCACCTGCTTGGGATTGATACTGCAGGTATGGAAGGCCGGCCATTGCGCGGCGCGTTGGATGCTATGGCAGACCTGCCGCCCGCTGAGGAATCGCATGATCTGCCCGGCGATTTCGTGCTGGAAGCCATGCGAGCACAAGATGGACGGCTCTATCCCAGCGCGATGCGCCGGCGCTAGTCCTAACGCTACGCACTAAAGGCTGCGGTGAGTGTCTTCACCGCAGCGTCGGGTCCAGCCCATCACGCAGCCAATCACCAATCAACGAAACAGACAGCGTGGTGAGGATAATGACACTGGCGGGTGCCAGCAGAATCCAAGGCGCCCGCGTAAGATATTCACGCCC
Source organism: Roseomonas sp. (assembly GCA_020249505.1). Classification (GTDB taxonomy): domain Bacteria; phylum Pseudomonadota; class Alphaproteobacteria; order Acetobacterales; family Acetobacteraceae; genus Neoroseomonas. Next base: position 1,855 of record JADCFN010000022.1, read on the forward strand.
ATAGCCAACCATTGAGCCGAGCGAGGTTTCTGGCGGCTGTACACCCAAGCCAAGGAAGGACAGGCCTGACTCGAGCAAGATGACCTCAGGAAAGGCGAGCGTCATGGAGACAATCAAGGTGGAGGCAATATTGGGCAGCACATGCCGCCCATAAATCCGCCACGGTGAAGCACCAAGCCCGCGCACCGCAGCGGCATAGCCCTGCGCACCAGCAGCCAAGGCAAGTCCACGCGCAATCCGCGCATAGCGTTCCCAGGCATGCAAACCCAAAAGGCAGACCAATAGCCCAAGGGAATTGCCGAAGAAGGCCAGCACCGCGAGGGCTAGAATCAGGAAGGGCAAGGATGCGAAAAAATCCACCAGCGCCAAAACAGCTTGTTCAACCAAGCCACGGAAATGGGCGGCAAGAAAACCCAGCGACGTTCCGACCGCCGCACCAATGATGGTGGCACCAAAGGCAATTAGCAGGCTCGTACGGATGGAGTAGATCAGACGGGACAGCACATCCCGCCCTAATTCATCAGTCCCAAGCGGATGAAGCCATGTCCCCCCGAACAGAATGGGCGGAGAAAGCCGGTTGCGCAAATCAAGTGCGGTATAGGCGTAAGGTGCAATCACATCGGCAAGCACCGCCACCGCCAGCATCAGCATCAACCAGGCCATGCCAAAAATGACCAGGGCCGGCGGCGCCGCACGTCGGCGCTTGGGAGGCACCGAGGATGCAGCCACAACAAGGGGCGCTTCTGGCATATCAGGCAGCCTTTCCTGGCGCAGCGCGAAGCCGCGGATCTAGCAGGCCATAAAGCAAATCAACGATCAGATTTGCGCAGACCATGGTGATAGCCACCAGCAGAAGAATGCATTGCACAACGGCAAGATCACGGTTGGCGACGGCGACCACCAGAAGCCTTCCCACACCTGGCCAGGAAAATACGCTCTCCACCACCACAGCACCGGCTATCAGCGTGCCAACCATGAAGCCGATGATGGTTACAGTTGGGATCGCGGCATTTGGCAAAGCATGGCCGGTGACAACGGCGCGCCAGGGAACGCCCTTGGCGCTCGCTGTCCGGATAAAGGGTTGCCCAAGGACTTCCAGCATGGCGCTGCGCGTGAAACGCGCCAATACGGCCGCGCCACCAAGCCCAAGGGTAATCACCGGCAGAATTCCGTGGCGCCAGCTTTCCTGCCCACCTGATGGAAGCCAGCCAAGTTGCACGGCAAAGACAAGAACAAGCAGCAAGCCCAACACAAAGGAAGGCACTGTGAAGCCCGCCACGGCGATGATCATGACTACGCGATCCGCAAGTGAATTGCGATGCAGCGCCGCATAAATCCCCGCCGGAATGCCAAGGCAAATCTTGATGGCCAGTGCCGGCAGGGTCAGCGCAAGGGTGGCTGGAATGCGCTCAGTGACCAGCACAATCGCATCACGCCCATCGCGCATGGACCGGCCCAGATCGCCCTGCAAAATGGCCCATAAATAGGAGAAATACTGAACCCAAATCGGTTCATCCAACCCCCAGGCGGTACGAAAGGCATCAACCGCTTCAGGTGGCGCGTCAGCGCCCATGATGATCTGCGCAGGATCACCGGAAAGGCGCAGCACAATGAAAGCGAAGGTGACCACCATGGCGATGGTGAGCGCAGCGCGCGCCAAGCGTGATGCAATGAAGCGAAGCATTCAGGCGGCCTCCTGCCCCGTGAAGCCGTGTCCCGCGGTGACTTCCCCATGCGCGACATGGCAAGCGATAAGCCGCCCATCCGCACGGGGCTTCAATACCGGCGCTTCACGCCCACAAAGGCTATTCGCTACAGGGCAACGGGGATGAAAGGCGCAACCGGATGGCCGGTCTGCCGGGTTGGGTGGATCGCCCTGCAGCACCATGCGCTGCCCCGTGCGTCCCGGATGTGGGATGGCGGATACCAAGGCGCGTGTATATGGATGCGCCGGATCGTGCAGTACCGCATTGGGTTCTCCTTCTTCCACGATGCGGCCAAGATACATGACAGCAACGCGATGGCTCACTTGCCGAACGGCGCGCAGATCGTGGCTCACGAAAAGCATGGACGTGCCGAACTGTTCCTGTAGATCCAGCAGCAGATTCATTACCTGCGCCTGGATGGAAACATCAAGCGCACTGATCGGTTCATCGCAAACCAGCACGGCGGGGTCAGTCGCCAGAGCGCGCGCGAGCACTGCGCGTTGTCGCTGACCGCCCGAAAGCTCATGCGGGTAACGCGCGCCCTGATCCGGCCTAAGGCCAACAGCGCGCAGCAGCGCCTCCACGCGGGCTGAGCGATCAGAAGCAGCGCCGATGGCGTGAATGTCGAGTGGTTCTGCGATTTGTGTTGCAATCGGCAATCGGCGATCCAAGGCACCCAGCGGGTCCTGAAACACCATTTGCATGCGCGCGCGCAGCTTCCGCCAGGCTGTGCTGCCGGGTTGCGGCATCGTGGCGCCTTCAAAGCTGACACGCCCCGCGTCAGGCATCTCCATGCCAAGCACCAGGCGACCCGTGGTGGATTTCCCACATCCGGATTCACCCACCAGACCCAGGGTGCGTCCCCGTTCCAATTTCAGCGATACGCCATCCACGGCGCGCACTTCCACCGCGCGGCCCATAATGCCTCGACGCATCGCATAGCGGCGAACCAAGCCTTCCGCTTCCAGTAAAGCGCCCCCGGGTTTCATGCTGGCATGCTTTCACGCGGTATAGGCATTCTCGCCACCTGTAGGCAGGCAACGCGGTGACTTGCGGCAAGGGGTATCAATGCTGGCACGCCCGCATCACACGCCGCCACCCGGTGCGCGCAGCGTGGGGCGAAGGCGCAGCCCGGCGGCATGGCCCAGGGTTCCGGAACACCGCCAGGTATTGCTGCAAGCCGCCGCCGCGGGCCATCCATTGGCGGCAAAGCGCCTAGCAAGCCTTGTGTGTAGGGATGGGCGGCAGCCGAAAAAAGCTGGCCGATCGGTGCTTCTTCCACAATGCGCCCGGCATACATTACCGCCACGCGTTCACAAGATTCAGCCACGACGCCTAGATCATGACTGATCAGCACCAGAGTCATCCCCATATGGCGCCGCAGGTCTTTCAAAAGCTCGAGAATTTGTGCCTGGATCGTCACATCAAGCGCCGTTGTCGGTTCATCCGCCACCAGCAACTCAGGTTGCCCAGCAAGTGCGATGGCAATCATGACACGTTGATTCTGGCCGCCTGACAATTCATGCGGATAGGCGTCCAAGCGCCGCGTGGCATCTGGGATGCCAACAAGATCAAGCAGCCGCTTAGCTTCGGTGCGTGCAGCTTGCCCCACCAGGTTCCTGTGCAAAGCGAGTGCTTCCGTGATCTGCTTGCCAATCCTGTGCACGGGATTGAGGCTACTTGCCGGGTCTTGGAAGATCATCGCGATGCGCCCGCCACGCACTTTTTCAAGTATGGCAGGCGGCGCACCGATCAATTCCTGCCCATCCAGCATGACGCTGCCAGTGATGCGCGCCTTGGGTGGCAGCAGGCCAAGCGCCGCCAGCCATGTGACCGATTTGCCGCACCCGCTTTCGCCGACAAGCCCAACCGCTTCACCCTTGGCGACCGAAAGGTCAATGCCCCGCAGCGCAGGCGCTCCGTCAAAAGCAACCGAAAGCCCGGTGAGGCTAACCAGCGCCATTACGCGCCAACACGCAAATTGCCAGGGCCAAACATCATCGCCCAACCAGAAGAAGCGCGCCATTCGATATTGCGCCGCTTGGCGGTAAAGGCCGCCGCATGGTGCAGCGTGATGTAGCCGGGGTCTTCACGTTCAACGATGGTGAGTACGCGGCGGAACAGCTCCCGCCGGCGCGCAAGATCTGTCTCCGCTTCCAAGGCCGTCGAGACTTGATTGAAATCATCACTTGCCCATTCACCGGTGCGTTCTGCTTCCGTGCGCGGCCCAAAGCTCCGAAGCAGCCCGGCCACGGGATCGCCGAAGACCGACGTATTGGACCAATCGCGCACACCACGACCAGGCGTGCGTTCCGTCACCTGAGCAAAATTTTCCTTCATTTCGATGGCGACATTGATGCCGACACTGCGCCACATCTCAACCATGATCTGCGCATTGGCGACCTGATTGGTGTAGTAGTTGTTGAGCAAGCGATAGGGGATGGGCTGGCCGCGATAATTGGCTTCACGCAGCAGTCGGCGCGCCTCAGCAGGGTCAAAGCGGGGGTTCTCCCAATCCGCCAGATACATCTCCCCATAGCTTTCCATTTGCATGCCGCGCGGGATTTTGGTGCGGCCTGCCCAAAGCGCGTCCACCAGAACTTGCCGGTCTATGGCATGCGTCATGGCGCGGCGGATGCGCGCCTCAGCAAGCACGGGATGGGTCTTGTCGAAAGCGAGTTTACGAATATTGTTGATTGGACCTCCCAAAACCTCGAAACGCGGATTTCGTTCCACCACCGTGATCTGATCGGGCGGCACATCACAGGCGAAATCATATTCCCCTGAAAAAAGCCCATTGAGACGCCCGGAAACTTCAGGCACTTCAACAAACCGTAGACGCCGGGCTGGTGGACGGCCGCCCCAATATTCATCATGCGCTTCAAGCACGAGAAGCGTATCGGGGCGGAATTCCGAAATGCGATAGGGGCCAGTGCCGATTGGCGTGCGGCCCCAAGCGAGCCAGCTTTCGGAACGCCCAAAGGCAGCGCGTGAGAGGATCGTACCAACACTCTGCGCGATGCGTCCTTCCAAGGTCACATCAGGAAGGCGATTGACAAAGCGAATGGTCTGCTGATCAAGCATTTCGATCCGTTCAAGCCCTGGATAGGTTCGGCGGCCAACAGCAACAACTTCCGCGGGCGGTTCCTTTGTGGCAGTCCCAGCCAGCACCGTGCTGCGCCCGGCGCCAGTCGCGCCTTGCGTGCCGAAAAGACGTTCGTTGAAGGAGAAGACGACATCCGCTGCTGTAAGCAGGCTGCCATCGTGGAACTTGACATTCTGCCGTAAGGTAAGGTCGAGCGTCCTGGCATCCACGCGCTTCCATGATGTAGCCAACCCGGGAACCAGGGCGGCATTATTGAGCCAATCCGTGCCAATCAATTGCTCAGAATACAGCCCATGAATACGAAAGCCGACATTGGATTGTTCGCGCGGGGGCTCGAAAGTATTGGAATTGGATAGACGCTGAACCGCGATGGTTAGGGTTGGGCGATTATCTGCCTGAGCCAAGGCTGGCGCCACAAGTGGCGCCCCAGCCAGCGCAAATGGGGTAGCGAGGAGATCACGACGACGAAACATAACGTCAACCCCCAAAATTGCCGGGCCGGAAATCCATCGCGAAGGCTGGGCTCGCCTTCCATACCGTATCCCGACGCTTAGCGGTAAAAGTCGCATTCTGATGTAAAACCATGAAGGCTGGGTCTTCGCGCTCTGCAATTTCAAGCATGCGACGGAATACAGCGCGGCGACGCGGACGATCTGTGCTGGTCTCCAACTCGCCGGATAGGCGATTGAATTCCTCATTCGTCCATTCGCCAACTTGCTGCTGTTGGCCACTCGGCCCATGCTGGTTGACGATAGAGGAAACTGGATCATTGAAGGGTGCGCTATTCGACCAATCTCGCACCGCACGCGGTGTTTCGCGGGAGAAGATTTGTGCCCAATTCTCACGCATTTCAATCTGTACGTTGAGACCGGCTTGGCGCCACATCTCAACCAGCACCTGTGCAGTCGCGTTCTGGTTGGTGTAATAGTTGTTCAGCAGGCGATAGGGAATTGGATCACCGCGGTAATTCGCCTCCCGCAGTAGGCGCCTTGCCTCATTCAGATTGAAGGCGGGTACCGACCAATCCGCATGGAACATTTCACCGTAATATTCCCATTGCAGACCTTTCGGCACCACGGTGCGGCCTGCCCAAAGACTGTCCACAATCGCCTGACGATCAATGGCATGGGTCATGGCGCGACGAATGCGCGGATCACGCAATTGCGGGTGGTTCTTGTCGAACACGGTCAGGCGATGATTGAGGATAGTGCCACCCTGCACTTCAAAGGCCCGGTTGCGTTCAATGCTGCTAATTTGATCGGGCGGCATATCACACGCAAATTGATATTCACCGGAAAGCAAACCATTTAGCCGGGAAGCAACTTCTGGCACCTCCACAAAGCGTATCCGGCGGAGCGGCGGACGCCCGCCCCAATATTGATCATGCGCCACAAGCGTCAGCGACACATCGGGGCGGAATTCCGTGACCATATAAGGTCCCGTGGTGATGGGCTTACGCGCCCAATCAAGCCAGCTTCCCGCTTCCATGAAACCACGACGCGAGCAGATATCGCTGCCATAACGTGCAAGGCGGCCCTCCAAAGTGACATCGGGCGTCCGATTGATAAACCGTACGGTGTAGCGGTCCATAACCTCAACCTTTTCAAGCGCCGGCCAGATCCGGCGCGCAACGGCCACCACTTCGGGCGGAAGTTCCTTACCTTGAGGGCCTTGGCCTGGGATCCGTGTGAATAATGTGCCTGTCGCGGGGGCGGCTGGTGTACCCGTGCCAAACATGCGTTCGGGGCCGAAAGAGAAGGCCACGTCTTCCGCGGTCATTTCATCGCCATTATGGAAGCGCACGCCACGGCGCAGCGAAAGCTCCACCGTTCGGTCGTCAATACGCCGCCATTCAGTGGCGAGGCCAGGCCGAGGCTCAAGATTGCCGAGCCAATTGCGACCAATCAGTCCTTCCCAAAGCGAGGTGAAGAACACACGTTCCCCGACATTGGATTGTTCACGCAATACTTCGAGCGTGTTGCTGTTCACAATCTTCTGTACCGCAATAGTAATGGCCGGGCGCTGATCAGCCTGCCCAATGGCAAAACGCGGCAGCGCGACCAAGGCCGGTGCGACGAGCAAATGCGACGTAGCATGGCGGTTCTCCTGATGGGGCTTATCAAGCGGGGCGAGCGGAAGTGTTCGGCAGGATGCGTTCTTCAAGGCCTTGCGGCGTGGCGCGGTAATGCGTGAGCGTCTTCTCCGCATGACGCATGCGCTTTGAAAGCGCCTTCTGCGCGTATTCCTTCACGCGCGCCGCATAGGAGGGATCCGCAGCGAGGTTCGTGAATTGATGTGGGTCGCGCTTCAGGTCGAAGAATAGCGGGGGAAGAGCTGCGAAATGGACGTATTTGAAATTGGCGTCCTGCACCACGCAAAGCGCACATTCATCCATGGAGAGGCCGAGCGCGGATTCGGGTTGTGAGTAATGCACATCGCGGAAGTCATATTCATAGAACAGCAGATCACGCCAATCCTTGGGCGCCGCATGATCCAGCAAAGGCAGCAATGAGCGTCCATCGGCATTGCGCGGGGCGGCGCCACCAAGCGCTTCCAGAATAGTGGGCATTATATCCACGCTTTCCGTGAAAGCTTCTTCGATTGCGCCAGCGCGCGTGTTGCGCCCAGCATCTTTGACCACGAGCGGGATACGGAAGCTCTCGTCAAAATAGCCGACTTTACCAAGCAGCCAGTGATCACCAAGCTGTTCACCATGATCCGAGGTAAAGATGATCATAGTGTTGTCCCACTCGCCATTCTCCTGGAGCCAGGCGAAGACACGGCCAAGGCAATCATCCACTTCCGTGATTAATCCGGAATAGGTGGCGCGCATTTGACGAATGGAGGCTTCATCAAGCGTACTTGCTGCACCGCCTGCTCCATGGAAGAAAGAGCCTTGCTTGATATCACGCAGATAATGCTGAAGTAGCGGATGCTGCGCCGCTTCATCGTGCCAATTTGGGGCACGCATCGGCGCTGGCATGTCAGATGGCTTGTACATCGCATGATACGGCGCGGGTACAATGAAAGGGGGGTGCGGACGGTAACAGCCAAGATGAAGGAACCAGGGCTTACCGTTGCGCCCCTTTAGATAAGTGAGCGCACGTTCGGTGAAATAAGTGCTATCGGAAAGGGCGGCAGGAATTCGGCATGACCTGTCGGTAACGCCGGGCACGGATTCCTCACCCTCCGGCAGCCAAATATCCTCGCGCCGCGCGGGCAATTGGTAGCCTTGATGGGCGAGCCAGCCGAAATACCCATCCATGCTTGGTTCAAAAGCACCAACGCTCCGAAAGCCATCCATCAAGTCGCCGAGCGTTGTGAAGCGGGGGTCCCGAGGGCCAGAGGTACGCGGATCGGGCGTGGTCGTAGTGTAGCCGATCAATGCGGGGTCATAGCCGATAAGGCGCAGCTGCTTGGCAAGGTTTGTGTGGCGCGCATCGAGCGGCACCGTGTTCTGCACCGCGCGATGGTTCATGAGATAGAGCCCAGTCAGCAGGCTAGCCCTTGCCGGGCCGCAAGGAACTGTGTTGGTCACATGGTTCCGGAAGGTCACCCCTTCGCGGCACAGACGATCAAGGTTCGGGGTACGCAGGAAATTCGCACCAAGGTGCGGGACAAAATCCGCGCGCCATTGATCAACAACAATAAGTAAAACGTTTTTTGGGGGTGACATCAGATTGCCTTGATTGAATTTTTAAAACCGACGCAGATGGGTACAGGTCGATGTTTTCAATGACATGACGATTATACAGAGCTGGCTCGGGGAATCTGCACATCTGGGATAAGTGTATTTTCTGCCTGACTGCGGCATGAAGCCGTGA
>JADCFN010000023.1 GCA_020249505.1 Roseomonas sp.
CGGGATTCCTGATTGCGGCGTAATGTGATTCATGGGTTACCTCGATTTGATGAGGTTTCTCCATGTCTTCTGCGTCACTCCTGGATCATTTTTCTGCGCTTGAGGACCCTCGCCAGTCCTGGAAGGTGGTCTACCCGCTTCCGGAGATCATGCTGCTTGTTCTCTGTGCGACCATCAGCGGGATGGAGGATTTCGTTGAAATCCGGCTTTGGGGGCAGGAGAGGATGGATTTTCTACGCCGTTTCCTGCCCTATAAGCGGGGCCTGCCGTCACACGATACGTTGAATGATGTGATGAACGCCCTGGACGCTGAGCTTTTCAAATCCTGCTTCACGGCCTGGGTCGAGGCCCTTCGGGACGGTGACCCAGACGTGGTGGCGATTGACGGCAAAACCTCGCGAAGAACCCACGACCGGGCGAATGGCCGAGAGCCACTGCATATGGTCTCTGCCTGGGCCAGCCGGCAGCGCCTTGTTCTGGGGCAGGAGGCTGTCGCCACCAAATCCAACGAAATCAAAGCAATCCCCCTGCTGCTCGCGCGCCTCGAACTCACCGGCGCCATCGTCACCATCGACGCCATCGGCACACAGACCGCCATCGCTGAGACCATCCTGCACCGCGGTGGCGATTATCTTTTGGCTCTCAAGGCCAACCGCCCGGCCACCCATGCCGACGTTGCTGCCTTCTTTAAGGCGCCCCCCGCCGAGATGATCCACTCCGTTCATGAGACTATCGATGCCGATCACGGCAGGCTTGAAGAACGCCGCCACCTTGTCTGCCACGATGTCGATTGGCTGTTCTCGGATCGGCGCTACACCGACGAGCCCCGCTTTCCAAAGCTGGCCATGATTGCCATGGTCGAGACCAGGACCGAACGCAGCGGTCGTGTCGAGCAGGAAAGGCGCTTCTACCTTTCCTCTGCAAAGCTCGATGCCAAGGCCTTCGCAGCAGCCGTGCGAAGCCATTGGGGCATCGAAAATCGCCTCCATTGGGTGCTCGACGTCGTCTTTCACGACGACTTGGCGCGCCTGAGAACAGGCAGCGGACCCCAAAACATGGCCATCATCAAACACATGGCTATGAACATGATACGCAACGCAGACGACAAACACAGCCTTAAGGTCAGAAGAAAAAAAGCCGCCATGAACACAGATTATCTGAAAGCATTACTATTCAGAACTCAGCAGTGAGCCCTTCAAGCGATTCCCCTGGGGCCCGAGCCGCCCACCAGCTTGGCAGGTGGCCCGGTTCCTGGGGCGTAAATGCCCGGGGGGCGGTTACCCTGCCCCTTCGATCACATTGCCGAAGCGTTCCCAGCTTTGCCCATTCCAGCGCTGCAACTGCATCTGGCGGATGACGTTATAGTTATCCGGCTGGGTCTGCACCTTGATCCCCGGGAGCAGCGTCGCGATGTCCATCGGGCGGATATTGCGCGCCTGGTTCATCACATTTTCGCGGCTGAAATCATTGCCGCATTGGCGGAGCACCTGAATCATGGTCAGGCCCACCCCATAACCATAGGTGTAGTTGTTGTCCCCCAAATCACCATCCGGCACGTAGCGGCGCATGAAGTCGCGCCATTCATTCATGCCGGCATCCTGCGCCCAAGCGGGATCCGATTGATCCTTCCGGTAATCGGAGGTGATCAGGCCAATACCCTTCTCAACCCCCGCCGGCTGCATCACCACGCCGACTGAAACCGACACATTGGTCATGAACATCATCGGGCGCCAGCCAATATCATGCACGCGGCGAATGGCCTGGGCGGCAAAGCGCGGCACCACGCCGCAAATCAGCACATCGGCACCGGTGGCCTGAAGCTGCACGATCTGGCTATCAATGGTTGGGTCCGTTGCTTCATTGGTCGCGGTCACAACCATGGAACGGAAGCGATCCTTGAGCACATCCTGCACGCCATGCAGGTAATCGCGCCCGAAATCGTCATTCTGATAGAGCAGCGCGATTTTCGCATTGGGGCGCTGTTCCAGCACGTATTTGGTATAGATCTGCGCTTCCACGCGGTAGCTGGGCTGCCAGCCAATGGTCCAGGGGAATTCGCGCGGATTGGCCCATTTATCGGCCCCGGTTGCCAGGAACAGATGCGGCACGGAACGTTGATTGACATAGCGATGTATGGCGCTGTTGGTCGGCGTGCCAAGCTGGTTGAACAGGAAGGCGACGCGATCGCGTTCAACCAGGCGGCGGGTCTGTTCCAAGGTGCGCGGCGGCTGATAGGCATCATCATAGACGGTGAATTTGATGCGCCGGCCGGCAACACCGCCTTCATCATTCAGGCGCCTGAACATGGCTTCCAGGCAGCGCGAAATCACCGAATAGGATGAAACCGGGCCCGATAGCGCATTGGTGCTGCCGATATGGATTTCGGTGGCGGTGACACCGGGCGCTTCCTGCGCGGCGGCGAGATTAGGTACGGCCAGCGCGCCCGCGCTGCCGGCCAGAAGAAGACGACGTGAAATGGTCATGGTGAATTCCTCTCCGCTTATTTTGGTTGTGGGTTTCCAGGCGATGAAAGCTTTGCCAAAAGGCGCCGCACCAAACCGGCGAAGCCTTCAGGCAGCACAAACAGGAAAACGATCAGGATCATGCCGTAGATCACGCCTGGCGCGGCGCGGCTGATGCTCTCAGCAATATTTGGCACAAACAGCACGAATAACCCGCCAAAGATTGATCCCAGGATGGAAGCAACCCCGCCCACCACCATGCCGACAAAAAACGTAATGGACAGCAGAAAGGTGAAGCTATCGGGGGCCACGAATTCCACCGCCACGGCAGAAAGCGCGCCGGCGACACCGGTGATCATGGCGCTCACGGCGAAGGCGCCGGTCTTGAGTGCTGCGATATCCATGCCCATCGCCTCGGCTGCTGTGGGGTGATCACGCGTGGCCATCAGCGCGCGGCCAATCCGCCCGCGGATCAGATTCCAGGCGAGCAGAAAACATATGCCGGAGACGATAAGCACATTCAGATACATGTATTGATCAGCATTGAACGGCAGAACGGATGTGAGCCAGCGCGGCGGATCGGGCTTCATCAGGAACAGGCCCTGCACGCCGCCGGTCCAGGCCTCCAGCGCCTTATGCTTCAGCAATTGCGGCACCGCGACCGCGAGCGAAAATGTCACCAGCGCCAGATATAGCCCGCCCAAACGGAGCGCCGGCAGCCCGACCGCATAGCCCACCATGCCGCATATCGCCGCCGCAAAAGGCAGTGTCGCGTAAAAGGACCAATCCGCCTGCGCCATCAGGATGGAAGTGACATAAGCGCCAATCGCGAAAAACGCCCCATGGCCCAAGGATATCTGCCCATTATAGCCCGTGACGATATTAAGCCCGAGCACCGCGAGCGCCATGATCACCGCCATGGTCAATTGGAACAGATGAAAGCTTTCCAGCACCCAAAGCGGCGCCAGCGCCGCCGCAAGGCCGAGCACGACAAGAAGAAGGCGTGCGGGTGACAGGCTCATGCCGCTAGACCCGCGTGAACACGACACGGCCAAAAAGGCCGGAAGGTTTCAGCACCAAGACGCCGATGATGATCACCAGCGCCACCGTCAGCTTCAGATCCGTGCCAACAATATAGGCGCCAGCGAGGTTTTCCAGCACGCCCACCAGAAAGCCGCCGATCACGGCGCCCGGTGGATTATCAATCCCGCCCAGCAAGGCACCGGCAAAGGCATAAAGCAGAATGCCGAGCATCATATTCGGATCAAGGAACACAATGGGGGCCACCATCATACCCGCGACCGACCCGATCGCCGCCGCCAGACCCCAACCAAGGGCCAGCATCACATCCACACGAATACCAACCAGGCGCGCAGAGCGCGGGTTATAGGCCGCGGCGCGCATGGCAAGGCCGAGCGATGTCTTGGTGAAGAACAAATAGACCAGGATCAGCACCGCAAGCGTCACGCCAACACTGCCAAGCTGATGGGATGAAAACAGCCCGCCCAGCATCGGCTTGCCACCTTCAAAAGGTGAAGGGAACATCTGGATTGTATAGCCAAATACCCAGCCGGTCATGTTGCCGATGATCAGCAACATGCCGATATAAACGCCAACATGGGTCAGGATTGGCGCATGCTGCACCGGGCGCATGATCAGCCGTTCCACCAGCGCGCCCATGATAAAGGACACCACCAGCGTCCCGACAAAGGCGACCCAATAGGGCAGGCCCGCCTGTATCATCGTCAGCGCCATGAAGGTGGAAAGCGTCGCCATTTCGCCTTGCGCGAAATTCACATGATGTGTTGCCTGATAGATCATCACAATCGCCAGCGCGACCGAGGCATAAATGCCCCCTGTCGCGATACCGGCTGCAAGCTGCAAGAGAAAGGCTTCCATCCTTCAATATCCCAGATAGGAACGGCGAATGGCCTCATCCTGGCGGATTTCGGCAGCGGGCCCGGACATGACGATGCGGCCGGTTTCCAGCAGATAGGCGTGATCGGCCAAATCAAGCGCCAGATTGGCGTTTTGTTCGACCAGCAGAATGCCAACGCCGCTTTCTTCGCGAATGCGGCGCAAAATGGCGAAGATATCCTGCACAATCAGCGGCGCCAGGCCGAAGCTTGGTTCATCCAGCAATAAAAGCTTTGGCCGTAGCAACAGCGCGCGCGCGATGGCCAGCATTTGCTGCTCCCCGCCCGAAAGCGTGCCGGCCTGCTGGCGCCAACGCTGCTTCAGGCGCGGGAACCATTCCCACATGCGCGCAAAATCCGCTGCCACATCGGGATCACGGCGCGTATAGGCGCCCAAGCGAAAATTCTCCTCCACCGTCAATTCCATGAAGGTGCCGCGCCCATCGGGCACATGCGCCACGCCAAGCCGCGCGATTGATTCCGTCATCAGCCCCGCAATGCGCTGGCCAGCCAGCAGCACTTCGCCTTCCGGGCGAATCAGGCCGGATACCGCGCGCAAGGTGGTGGTCTTGCCCGCGCCATTGGCGCCGAGCAGCGCGGTCACACCCCCTTCCGCCACCGCAAAATCCAGCCCGAACAGCACCTGGGTTGGGCCATAACCAGCGCGGAGGTTTTTCACTTCAAGCAGCATGGGCGGCATCCGCATGGCCATCGCCCAGATAGGCGCGGATCACTTCAGGGCTGCTCCGCACCTCATCCGGTGTGCCATCGGCGATCTTCTTGCCGAAATCGAGCGCCACAACCTTGTCGGAGACGCGCATCACCAGCGACATGTGATGTTCCACCAGCAAGATCGCCAAGTTGAAGCTTTGGCGCACATGCTGGAACAGCGTGGCCAATTCATCCACCTCACCGTGATTAAGCCCGCCCGCGGGTTCATCGAGCAACAGTAGCTTTGGCCGGCTGATCAGCGCGCGCGCCATCTCGACCCGCTTTTGTGTGCCGAAGGGCAGATCCACCACGGGCAGATCGGCTACCGCTTCCAATTGCAACAGCGCCAGCAATTCCGCCGCGCGGTGCCGCGCTGCCTTGTCCTCGGCGCGCGCACGCGGCAGGCGCAGCGCATTGGCGAGGAAACCTGCGCGACCAGCGGAATGCGCCCCGGCCAGGATATTCTCCCGCACCGTCATGGATTTGAACAAGGCCAGGTTCTGGAAGGTGCGCCCAAGCCCAAGCGGGGCCATGCGATGGCGCGGTTCATGAGTGGTGGCGTGGCCATCGAAGCGCACGCTGCCCTCATTCGGGCGATAGATGCCGCTAATGACATTGAACAACGTAGTCTTGCCCGCGCCATTCGGGCCGATCAGACCGCAAATCTGGCCTGCTTCAACATCAAAGGAAACACCGGCCACGGCGGTGACGCCACCAAAACGCACGACGATATCGCGCACTTCAAGAAGCGACATGGCGCATTGCCCCACCGCTTGAAATCAAAGCCTGCGCCGGATGGCAAGTGCTGGCCATCGCTCCTCCCCGCACGCTGCCTTTGGGTTTGTAAGGTTCAGGCAGTCGTGACGGATGTATTTAGCCTTGGTTTTGCTCCGTTAAGCAAGCCGTAAAAATAAGCTGGCTTGACCAAGGCCGCCTAGCACCGCAGGCTTACCCATCATGGGCAGCATTTTGGTCATTGGATCCTATAACCGGGACACGGTGCTGCGGCTTTCGCGCTTTCCCGCGCCAGGGGAGACCCTAACCGCACTTGGCATGGCCGAATTCCATGGCGGCAAAGGCAGCAACCAGGCTGTGGCCGCAGCGCGCGCCGGTGGGCGCGTGGCGTTGCTGGCAGCGCTTGGCAATGACGCGTCAGGCCAGGCCGCGCGCGCACTTTGGACAGCGGAAGGCATTACGGTGGAGGGCGTGCAAACCGTCCCAGCCCCGACCGGTGCCGCCACCATTCTCCTTGATGCGGCGGGCGAGAATCAGATCATCATTGTCCCTGGCGCCAATGCGGCCTTGGCCTTGCCATCAGGCTTCACCCCGCCTTGCGATGTTACGGTAGCGGTGGCGCAGCTTGAAACGCCGCAAGCCGCCACGGCGGCGCTGTTTCGTACGCTGACTGGCGCACGCCGCATCCTGAATGTTGCCCCAGCGGCAGCCATTCTGCCGGAGCTTCTCGCCACCACCGATATGCTGGTGCTGAATGAAACCGAAGCCGCCATTCTGGCACAACGAGAGGCTGAACCAGCCGCCCTGGCGCTTGCGCTCGCCGCCGAGACAATGCGGGAGGTGATCGTGACCGCCGGCGCCGCCGGCGCCTTTTGGGCGCGCCCGGATGGTGTGGTGATCCAAGCCACGCCACCCCGCGTGGCAGTTACCGATACCACCGGCGCTGGCGATGCCTTTCTGGGCGCCTTCGCGGCCTTCAGCGCAGCGGGACACACGCCGGAAAAGATATTAGGTTTGTCCGTGACCGCTGGTGCACTCGCCTGCACACAGCATGGTGCGGTGCCTTCCCTGCCCTATCGTACGGCCATCCTGGCGCTGGCCAGCTAGTCCCACCCCATTGATCCCCCCTGGAAAAGGGAGGATGCTCCGCCCGCGCGGCACTGGATGAAGCGCAGGAGGAACCGTGACCGAAGCGGCAATAGATTGCGATCTGCATCCGGGCCTGCCGAGTATGGCAAGCCTGTTCCCCTATATGGATCAGCATTGGCGGACCAGCCTCAAGGAACGCGGCGTTTCCCAGCTTGAAAGCGCTTCCTGGCCGCCTGCCGCCCCCTCCACCGTGCGCGCCGATTGGCGCGGCCCGAAAGGTGAGGCGCCCTGCAAGTTGGAAACCCTGCAAGCGCAGGTGCTGGATCGCTGGGGTGTTGGCACCGGCATCCTCAACCCGCTTTTCCCGGCTCAGCTTCCCTTCAGCCGAGACCTCTCAGCCGCCTTTGCGCGCGCGGTGAATGATTGGATCCGCGCCGAATGGCTTGATGGCGATCCGCGGCTGCGCGCTGCCATCCTGCTGCCCAATGCCATTGAGGAATCTCTGGCCGAAATTGAACGCCTCGCCCCCGATCACCGTTTTGTGCAGGCCATGACGCTTTGCATGGGGGAAATTCCGCTCGGCCGGCGCGAATGGTGGCCAGTTTATGAGGCGCTGTCGCGCCACAATATGCCGCTTGCCATTCATGCCGGCAGCAATTGGCGCCATCCCGTCACCTCGGTCGGCTGGCCTTCCTATTATCTTGAGGAATACACGGCGAATTCGATGGGTTTTCAAGCATCGCTTGCGTCCCTCATCACCGAAGGGGTGTTTGTGAAATTCCCGAAGCTGAAGGTCGTGCTGCTGGAAAGCGGCGTGTCCTGGCTGCCATCCTTTCTCTGGCGGTTGGTAAAAGCCTGGAAGGGTGTGCGCTTTGAAGTGCCTTGGCTGGATCGCCCACCATCGGAATATGTGCGCGACCATGTGCGCCTTTCGATCCGCCCGCTGGATGTGCCGGAGGAAGCCGCCACCATGGCGCGGCTGATAGATCATTTGGGATCGGATGAGCTGTTGTTGTGGTCTTCCGATTGGCCGCATGCGCATTTTGAAGGGGACGCGACCGTGCCCCAAGGGCTCGACCCCGGCTTGCTCAAGAAAATCATGGTGGATAACCCGCGCGCGACCTATGCTAGATTGCGGGAAGGAGCCCTGGCATGAACATCATCCGCCCCATCGCCGCCGCTGGTCGGCCCGCCGCTGCCACGCTCGGCCTGGTGGATTGCGATATCCATCCGCGCTGCGCTGATTTGGGCGAATACCGCCCCTTCATGACCGATGCCATGTGGCATCGCCTGACCACTTACGGCATTCATGCGCGGCACGGCTTTCACAAGGGCTATCCCTTCCCGAAGGCCGCACCACTCGCCAGCCGGCGCGATGCCTGGGGGCCGCAGGGCCAGCCGCCCGCTTCGGATCTTGGCTTTGTGCAAAAGCAATTCCTGGATCATTACGGGCTGGATATTGGCGTGCTGAACCCCTTGCAGCCATCGGGCCAGGGCGATGTGAATGATGATCTTTCGGTGGCCCTCGCCCATGCTGTGAATGAATGGCAATTGGCGCATTGGGTGGATCATGATGCGCGGCTGCGCGCTTCCATTGTGGTGCCTTATGAGGATGCGGCGGCATCAGCAGCTGAAATCCGCAAGCGCGCCGGCGATGGCCGTTTCTGCCAGGTGCTATTGATGAGCCGCACTTCGGAACCTTTGGGCCGCAAGCGCTATTGGCCAATTTATGAAGCCGCCGCGGAAGTGGGTCTGCCGATTGGCATTCATGCCTTTGGCTTTTCCGGCAATGCCATGACCAATGGCGGTTGGCCTTCCTTTTATGTGGAAGAAGTGCAGGAACACGCGACCAGCGCCCAAGCCCAGGTCGCGTCCTTCGTGGTAGAAGGCGTGTTTGAACGCTTCCCTACGCTCAAGATCGTGATGATCGAATGCGGTTTTGGGTGGATGCCCTCCCTCGGCTGGCGGTTGGATAATAGCTGGAAGCGCCTTCGTGATGAAGTGCCGCATCTGAAGCGGGCACCTTCCGAATACATGCGCGAACATGTCTATGTCTCGACCCAGCCAATCGAAGAACCGGCGAAGGGTGAGCATTTGCTGGATGCGATGGAATGGATCGGCTGGGATCGTATTCTCTATGCCAGCGACTATCCGCATTGGGATTTTGACGATCCGCGCATTGCGATTCCGTCCTTCATTCCGGCAGAAAAGCGCGCCGCGATTTTCGGCGGCAATGCGCGTAGCTTCTATCGGCTGTAATGGCGCGGCATATTATTGCGGCGGTGGATGAAATCCCGCCCGGTGGCCGGAAGCAGGTGGAAGCGGATGGCAAAAAGATTGTGGTGTTCAATCTGGGCGGAGAGTTCTTCGCGCTGCTGGATCGCTGCCCACATCAGGGCGGCGCGCTTTCCGGCGGGATATTGTGCGGCCTGACGCTGAGTGATGAACCGGGCCGCTATCATTTCTCGCGCGCCGGGGAGATGCTGCGCTGCCCCTGGCATAATTGGGAATTCGATATTCGCACGGGGAAGAGCTGGTTCGATCCGCGCCGTACCAAGGTACGCGCCTTTCCGGCGCATGTCGAAGCTGGAGCGCGTTTGGTAGAGGGGCCGTATCAGGCGGAGACATTCCCTGTGCAGGTTGAAGCCGATTATGTGGTGGTAGAGGTTTAATCGTTTTTTTCTAAATAGGATTTTCGAAATCCTGGTGGGCCTTGGGGGATATGTGCCCGAATTTCCTGTCAGTGTGGGCCCGGCAGCCGGCATAGCCTTAACCGTAGATGGGCCCAATACCCTATAAACCCACCTGTCGTATAATCCCACCATGGGCCCGTTGGTATAGAAAGATGCTGAGGTATTTTATTCGCCTTATTCCTGCGCCGCGCCCAGTAACACTTTCTGCTGAAAAATCGGAATAAGGCCAGAAACATATGATGGGAAGCGCTTCATCCAAGACCACTTAACGAGCCATAATCGGGCGAGGCAGTCGCTACCGAAAAATTCATGAGGCTCCAAATTCTCCCTTCATTCGGGCGAGGCCAAGCAGAAAAACGCTTTCTCAGCTGAATTCAACCGCCTGCCGAATGATCATCTTAAGGGGGGCTTCACCCTTGCTCGCATAAATTGGAGTCTCGTCCAAATCAGATTTGGTGCCCTTCGATGATCGCCGCACTTTCCTGGCCCCAATCACTTACCTGCGAGCCGAGCAAATATTCTATGTCTAATGCAAGAAAACCTTTGCAGAATATGGTGGGAGGCAGCCCACGCGACCTCATCGATCGTCTTTTTTTAGTGACTTTGGCGTAGAAGTTTCGCGATGACGATTGCCATACCCGCATACCCGGAAGCAGCGCCCTTGCATGGTTCGGAGGAGGACGCCTGGCTGGAATGGAACTTAGATCTTGACCGGCTGCATCTATCAAGCGGGGCTCTTCGGCTTTTACAACTATCGGAATCGCAGGCGCTCATGAACGAGAATGATTTCAGGCGCCTCTTCGATAAGCATAATCGAAACAAATTGACCATCGCCCTGGAGGATATACTCACGCAACAGGCGCCCGTTTCAGTCGAATTGCTGCGCCAGACCACCGCTAGCCCGCAAGTCATTTTGTTTCGGGGCGAATTGGATCGGTCTCGTGAGGGCTCAATTGTGGTTGTACGTCTTGAAGATGTAACAAGCAGCAGTCACTGTCTTCAGCAAGTTGCTGCAAAGAAACGTTTTGAGACCTTTGTCAGCCTTATTGAAAAGGATCCCACCTATTTTGATTCAGTCCCGCTCGGGCTCATGATGGTCAATGCAGGCTTCATCACCCAGGCGAATCCAAAGCTCGCCGACATTCTCTCAATTCACATCGGAAGCCTGATTGGTGAACCGGTTTCGCGCATCCTTTCCTCCAAACAAAGCTATGATTACTACATGGAATCTGTTTGGGGTGAGGCAACCGAAGACAGTCAGGAATTCGTCGAAACCGAGTTTGAAAATGATAGTGGTACGCTGCTCTGGCTCCGCATCAGTGTATCGCGGATCTGTACATCCGGATCAGATCATGCCTGCCTTTGCGTCATCGAAGACATTACGGCGCGCAAGAAGCTTGAACAGGATGTCTGGGCCGGATTGGCGGAAACCCTCTCCGCCAAAGAAGCTACCGACAACGCAAGCCGCATGAAAAGTGAATTTCTTGCCATGGTGAGCCATGAGATCCGCACACCGCTTTCCGCGGTGATCGGCATGCAGAAACTGGCCCTGCGCGACCCGGGCCTTAAGGAAAAAACCCGTCAGCATCTTGATATGGCGCAGACCAATGCGGAGTTTCTGCTGGACCTGCTGAACGATATACTGGATTTTTCCAAAATAGAAGCTGGTAAGCTGCCATTGGAATCGGTGGATTTTTCCCTGCGGCATCTGATCACCGACAGCACTGCCCTGCTGATGGAACGTGCGGCGAGCAAGAATATATCGCTGACCATAGATACTGATTCCGCCGTGCCGGATACGCTGGTCGGCGACCCGGCTCGCCTCAAGCAGATTCTGATCAACCTGATTGGTAATGGCATCAAATTCACGGATAAGGGCGGCGTGGCGCTGCGCGTCCAGCTTGAAAGTAGCGTCGCGGACATAAGCAATATCCTCTTTGAGGTCGAAGATACCGGCATTGGTATTCCACGCGAAGCACAGTCGCAGCTTTTCCAGAAATTCGCGCAGGGCGACACTTCAACAACAAGGCGCTTTGGCGGTACGGGTCTTGGCCTTGTCATTTGCAAACAGCTTGTGGAGCTGATGCAGGGTGAAATCAGCCTGAAAAGTGAGCTTGGCAAGGGAAGCTGCTTCAGCTTTGTCATCCCATTCAAGATAGGCTCAGCGCCAGCCAATATCCTGCCGGTCGTTCTGGTGCCGCATTCCCATCAATTGAATGTTCTATGCGCGGAAGATTTTCACCCAAACCAAATCATCATCCAAGGCTTACTGGATGAAATGGGGCATCGCGTCGAATTTGCGGATAATGGCCGCAAGGCGTTGGAAGCCTTGGCGCTGCGCAGCTACGACGTGATCCTGATGGATGGGCGAATGCCTGAAATGGATGGCGCCACCGCCATTCGCCTGATCCGATCCGAAGGAGATGGGCAATTTTATATCCCAGACCCGAATATTCGTATCATCATGCTGACAGCGAATGCGGGTGATGAAAGCCGGCAATTCTATATGGCAAGCGGCGCTGATGATTTTCTGGTCAAGCCAATAAATGAAAACCTGTTGCATCAAAGCCTGGCGCGCGTGATTGAGGCGCGGCTTGCGGAAGGGGCATCGCTACTGCCAATCGTACGGAACAGACAGCAATAATTGGAAAAGCTATTCGGTATAATAGCCCCGGAGGGGGTTGGTGCCGCGCAATTCCTGCCCGTCGAGCCTGCCATTAATCCTCCCGAGGAAAAAAAGAATCTCAGAGAACGGCTACGCCAGGCTCTGCGTGCGGATCTCGGTGCGCGGCTCAAGGCACTTGATGGTGCCTATGCCAAGCGGGACATGCAGACACTTGGCAATCTCTTCCATAGCCTTAAGGGAAGCGCTGGTTATATCTGGCCTGAAGGGGCGCTGCAACACATGAGTGCCGAGCTTGAACAGGCGGCTGACCGCGAGGATTGGCATACCATCGAAAAGGAATTGCCGGGGTTCCTCAATATGCTGAACGAGATATCAGAAGGGACCATCTCATGAGAGCACTTGTGGTTGATGACGATGTAGTTTCGCGCATGGCGCTCACCGATCTGATGCGTAGCTTTATCGAATTGAAAGTGGTTGAAGCGGTAGATGGCCAGGATGCCTGGGAAAAGATGGAAATGGGACCGGCCCCCATGATCTGTTGCTGCGATGTGCAAATGCCGCGGCTTTCCGGGATTGACCTGCTGAAGCGCGTGCGTTCTTCTCCACGCTTTAAGGATATTCCCTTCGTTTTGGTAACGGCCGCCTCAGACCTGGATACCGTCAGAAAGGCCGTGACGCTTGGCATCAGCCACTACATTGTCAAACCTTTTCATGCTCGGGAAGCGCGTGGTTCGCTGCAAAAAATCCTGAACGCTGCCTGGGAGAGGATTGCGGAACCACCCCCTGCAACTTTGAACCGGCTGAATATCGCACCTGACCAATTGATGACCTATCTTTATTCGCTGCGTGGCCAGTGCGCGGTTTTCGCGCGTGACCTCAGGCGGTCCAAAAATCTACAGGATGTGCAGGATGTGGTTGGGCGGCTGAAGGGCTTACATACGGGTTGCCTGACGCTTGGGCTTCATTATGCTGCCGGCCTGGTCATTCAGATACCGGATGAGAGATCCGATATCGAAGATGAGAGATCCGATATCGAAAGGGTAGAACAGGCATTGATTGAAATCGAATTGGCGATTTCATCCCAGGAAGAAAGGGTTAAGGCGCGCCATAGCCTTGCCACTAGCACCGCGATGAGACGAACGGCCCTGGCCTGAGAGCCTCTGGCGGCTTTCCCCCAGGGCTCGCTCTGTGCTTGGGTGTGGTTGCAGGAGCCAACCATGCCAAATGCCGAATCGCCCGGGCCGACGCCAACGCGCCATACGCAAACCGCCCTTCTCGCCGAACGGGCGGCGGTCTTGCTGCTATTGGCCCTGCTGCTTTACGGCGTTATCCGCGTTCTGGAGCCCTTCGGCCTTGCGATTGCCTTCGGGGCCTTTATCGCCATCGGCACCTGGCCTCTCAGGGATGCGATGGTGAACCGCGGCATCCCACGCAGCATCGCTGCCACGCTCATGCTAATGTTGCTCATTCTGTCTCTGGCAGTGCCGGCCCTGGCACTGACACCGGAATTGGGCGGGCAGATCGCACAAGCATCCAAAGTCGCGCGCGACCTATTGGCCGGTCTGCCGGAAGCGCCACCCGCTTGGCTTTCCGGGCTTCCGCTGGTGGGCGGCACCATCAGCAATTGGTGGCCGCAATTGCTGCATTTTCAGGGCGATTTTTCCGAATTATTGGCGCCCTATGCGGGACGCATCACCAGCCTTTTGGTGGATATCGGCCAGGCGGCCGCCGCCAGCGTGGTGCAAATTCTGCTCGCGCTGATTGTCGCCACCGCCTTCTGGGTGAGTGGCGATAAACTGGCGCATGAGGTGGCGGACATTGCCACGCGCCTTGCTGGTGAAACAGGGCGCAATGCGGTGGCGGCCGCTGAAGGCGCGGTGCGCGGCGTGGCCTGGGGGATTGTTGGCACCGGCATCATCCAGGCAATGCTGATGGGTATTGGCCTTGCCATTGCAGGCGTGCCTGGGGTTGGGGTGATTTCCTTTCTGACGTTGATCTTTTCCATCAGCCAGGTGCTTGGGCCGCTGGTGGTCGTGGCCTGGCTAGGCGCTGCGGCTTGGCTTTACAGTGAAGGCCAGCTCGCCTGGGCGATTTTCATGGGGCTTTGGGGGCTGATCATGGTCTCGGGCAGCGACAATATCGTGCGCCCCTTGCTGATCAAACGCAGTAGCGAAATGCCGCTTTCGCTCATTATTCTTGGTGTCTTTGGCGGGTTGATCGCCTTTGGCTTTCTGGGGCTTTTCATCGGCCCAGCTTTGCTCGCCGTGGCGCATGGCCTGCTCAAAGCTTGGCGCGCAGAGGAAGCGCCCACCAACCCCTGATCCGCCAGGGCTGGCAAAGCCCGTATCCCGCGTTATGACTAGCCCGAAGAAAAGGCAGGAGAGACCCCATGGCCACACGCAAGCATCGCATCGCCGTCATCCCTGGGGATGGCATTGGCAAGGAAACCACGCCCGAGGGGCTTCGCGTGCTGGATGCCGCGGCGCGGCGCTTCGGCTTTGAACTAGAACTGACGCATTACGATTGGTGCTGCGAAACCTACGCCAAGACCGGCAAGATGATGCCGGATGATGGCATGGATCGACTGAAGGACAGCGACAGCATTTTCCTGGGTGCCGTGGGCTGGCCGGGCGTGCCGGATCATGTCTCGCTTTGGGGTTTGCTCATCCCCATTCGGCGCGGCTTTGACCAATACGTGAATTTGCGCCCGTGTCGGCTGCTGCCGGGCGCGACCACACCGCTCGCGAACCGTGGCCCCAAGGATATTGATTTCATCGTGGTGCGCGAGAATACGGAAGGCGAGTATTCTTCAAGCGGCGGGCGCATGTTCGTTGGCACGGACCGCGAATTCGTCTCTCAGGAAAGCGTTTTCACGCGCATCGGCGTGGATCGCGTGCTGCGTTATGCCTTTGAATTGGCCCAGACCCGCGCGCGCAAGAAGGTGACGAGTGCCACGAAGTCCAATGGCATTACCTTCACCATGCCCTATTGGGATGAACGCTTTGCCGAAATGGCGAAGAATTATCCGGGCATCACGACCGACCAATTCCACATAGACATCCTCTGCGCCCATTTCGTGCAGCATCCGGATTGGTTCGATGTGGTGGTGGGGTCGAATTTATTCGGTGATATCCTGTCGGACCTTGGGCCGGCGGTGGCGGGTTCGATTGGCATTGCGGCGAGTGCTAATATCAATCCCGAAAAGCACTTTCCTTCCATGTTCGAACCCGTCCACGGCAGCGCGCCGGATATTGCGGGCAAATTCATCTGCAACCCGATCGGGCAGATCTGGTCGGGTGCGATCATGCTGGAACACCTCGGCGAAAAACAGGCGGCAGATGCGATCCTGGCGGTGATTGAAAAGCTGCTGGCGGAAGGCGGCCCGCGCACGCGCGATATGGGCGGGCAGGCCGGCACGGTGGATGTCGGGCGCGCGATTGCCGAAGCGGTGGCGAAATTCTGATCCGCCTTAAAAAGAAGGGCTCGCCGGATCGCGCCGGCGAGCCCTCTTTCGTTCAGCAAAACGCGAAAAAAGCGACTTACCGCTCCAGGCACATGGCAACACCCATGCCGCCGCCGATGCAAAGCGTGGCCAGCGCCTTCTTCGCGCCGCGCTTTTGCATCTCAAACAACAGCGTCGTCAGCACGCGCGCACCGGAAGCGCCAATCGGGTGGCCAAGGGCAATGGCGCCGCCATTCACATTCACCTTGCTGGTATCCCAGCCAAGATCCTTGTTCACGGCAATGGCCTGCGCGGCGAAAGCCTCATTCGCTTCGATCAGGTCAAGATCATCAATCTTCCAACCCGCCTTCGCCAAGGCCTTGCGCGATGCCGGGATGGGGCCCGTGCCCATGATGGAAGGATCAACGCCCGCCGTTGCCCAGGAAACAATGCGCGCCAGCGGCGTAATGCCGCGCTTGGCGGCTTCGGCAGCGGTCATCACCACCACCGCCGCCGCACCATCATTGATGCCGGAAGCATTGCCGGCAGTGACAGACCCGTCCTTGGCAAAGGCCGGGCGCAGCTTGCCCAGGATTTCAAGCGTCGTATCCGGCTTCGGATATTCATCGGCGGAAACCACTACATCACCCTTGCGGCCCTTCACCGTCACCGGCGTGATTTCATCGGCGAAACGGCCCGCCGCCATCGCCTCGCCCGCCTTGCGCTGAGAATTGAAAGCGAATTGATCCTGTTCATCGCGCGTGATCTGGAATGCACGGGCGACGTTTTCCGCCGTATTGCCCATGTGATAGCCATGGAAGGCATCCATCAACCCATCCCGCAGCATGGTATCCATCAGGGAAAGATCGCCCATCTTCTGCCCGGCGCGCAGCTGCTGCGCATGCGGCGCCTGGGTCATGCTTTCCTGACCGCCCGCCACCACAATGCGCGCATCGCCGGTCGCGATTTGCTGCGCTGCCAAGGCCACGGCGCGCAGGCCGGAACCGCAAAGCTGATTGATGCCAAAGGCCGTGTGTTCCACCGGAATGCCAGCATTCACGGAAGCCTGACGCGCTGGGTTCTGCCCCGCGCCGGCGGCCAGGATCTGGCCCAGGATCACCTCATCCACTTCGGCACCTTCAATGCGGGCGCGTTCCATCGCGGCCTTGATGGCAACCGTGCCCAGCGCATGCGCGGGCAAAGAGGCAAAAGCCCCGTTGAAGGCGCCAACCGGTGTGCGGGCGGCAGAGGCGATGACGATTTCAGTCATTGGGGGGATATCCTTCCTCAAGAATGGGTCATTTGCAGCTTGGTATCACAAACCGCGCATCCAGTCGCGCAAGGGCTGCCACAGGGCGGTTTCGGCCGCAATGCCGGCGACCATGCCGATATGCCCCGCCGGCGCCATATGTAGCTTGACCTGACGCAAGCGCTTGGTCAGCGCCAGGGCAGAAGCTGGCGGCACAATGCGGTCCCGATGCGGAATGGCGGCAAAGACCGGGCCTGGCCAAAGGGCCGGGTCCACCACCTGCCCCGCGACGCGCCAAGAAAGGGCCGCCGGTTCATTCCGCCCATACCAGCCGCCAATGCATTGCCGCGCCACCGGGGCGGCCAAGGGCACGCCATCATTCAGCCAATCCTCCAGCGCCACGAAGCGCCGCGCGGCGGGGGATGCCTGGTCAAGCCTGCCAAAACCCCGGAATTTCTCGGCAATGCCAAAGGGATCCAGGCTGGCGAACAGGGTTTGCAACACATCCACCGGCAGCGCGCCGGTTGGTCCCATCAGCGCTTCCAGCCCCGGCAGGGCGCCAGCGGCGGCGCGGGCGCGTGCTTCACCATCCGGCCCGGCATGGAAATCCCAAGGCGTCGCCAGCAGCGCCAGACCGCGCACCAAATCCGGCCGACGCAAAGCAAGCGCCAATCCAAGCAAGCCCCCCATGCAATAGCCCGCAAGGATCACCGGGCCGGGGGCCGTCATCAGCGCGCGTTCCAATCGCCCAGCGATGTAATCGGTCAGGGTGAAGTGCCGTTCGACCTCTCCCGGCCAGCCCCAATCCAGCAGCAGGGTGCGGAACCCCTGCCCCGGCAGCCAGCGCAACAAGGAAGCTTCCGGCATCAGATCAAGCACATAGGCCCGGTTCACGAGGGAAGGCACAAAGACCACCGTCGGCCCATGCCCGCCGTAATCGAGTAATTTGCTTTCTTCCTCAGCCCAAATGGCCGGCACCGGCGGGGCGTGACGTTCAAAGGGATGGCGGCGATAGGCCGCCAACCCGGCCACAAGCGCGCGATCCGCGCGCAGCAACCGGTTCAGAACCGCGCCGCGAAACGCCTCAGGTGCGTGGCCGGCGCTGGCGAGGGCGGCGCTGATTCGCGCGGCCTCCGCCTGCCCCGCTTTCGAGATCGGCCAGGCGCCGTTCCAGGGTGGCAATCCGTTCGGCCATGGCATCCCGGGCAGCGCCCCCGCTGCCACCATGGCCCGGATCCCCGCCAGCCCCAGATGGAGCGGCAGCGGGCGCGGGCCGCGGCGGCGAAGCGGTGCTGTCATGCTGGGTGGCACCTGGCGTGAAGGGCTTGCTGAACTGGGCGGCGGCGCGGAACCAGGCAGCGCCCAATGAGGCAAAAGCCGCCCATCTTTCGGCAAGCTCGGGATCGGCGGCGAGGCCGGCCACCTCGCTCTGCCAGAGCGCGATCCAGTCTTCCGCAAGCTTTTCGAGATCCTCGGGGCCAGCCATCTCTCTGGCTTATAGCCGCATCCGCCCCGGCGCGATATGACCCGCAGCGCGCGTTTTTGCACTGCAACAGGCTTTCGCTTTGCGTTATGTAACGTGCTAGGTCCAATCCAGAATCGCAAAAGCCGAGGCAAGCACCCATGTCTGGTCGTCAATCCCCTGAACCCGGCGAGCAGAAGGCGCTGCCCCCGATTGTTGTCAAGAAATACGCGAATCGGCGGCTCTACAACACTGAAACCTCATCCTATGTCACTTTGGATGATCTGGCCGCCATGGTCCGGGATGGCCGGGATTTCGTGGTTTATGACGCCAAATCCGGTGAAGATTTGACCCGCAGCGTGCTGACGCAGATTATCGTGGAACAGGAAGGCAAGGGGCAGAGCATGCTGCCCACATCGGTCCTTCGGCAATTGATTGGGCTTTACGGCGATAATCTGCAATCGCTCGTGCCACGCTATCTGGAAGCGGCCATGGCGTCCTTCACGCAGCAGCAGGACCAGATGCGCGATACGATCGCCAAGACCATGGGCGGCTTCATGCCCTTCCCCGGCGCCGTGCCGGACCTGCAGGAAGTGGGCAAGCAGAATATCGCCATGATGGAACGCGCGATGAGCCTGTTCACACCTTTCGCGCGACGCGAGGAAAACGCCCCGAGTGATGAAACCGAGGCGTTAAAAAAAGAAATTGAGACACTGCGCGGCGAATTGGCGGCGCTTAAATCGCGCAGTAAAGGCTGAGCGCGTTGTATTTTTGAGCCATATATTCACCGGTTGATCACCAATGCCACGCATAATCCGTTCTCAGTGAGGGGCATGATGCCCCGCTGAGGAATCGGGTTGATGGACAGCATCGTCGAAATTGCAGGATCCTTCCGGCAGGTTGAAACCGGGATCGCCGAAGTGGTCTCCACCCAAAGGGCCAATGCGGCCGATAAGCATGTGGGCGCGCGCATTCGCGAAAGGCGCACCATGCTTGGGCTGTCGCAACAGCAATTGGCCAAGATGATCGGCGTGACCTATCAGCAGGCGCATAAATATGAACGCGGGCTGAACCGCATTTCTGCTGGCCGGCTTTACGGCATTGCCCAGGTATTGGGCGTGCCGATTTCCTGGTTTTTTGACGGGCTGAAAGCCGAAAGCGTGGATCCTTCCATGTCTCAGCGCCAGCGCATGTGCCTGGAACTCGCGCGGAATTTTGCGCTGATTGACAATGACAAGCACCAGGAAGCGCTGAGCCAGATGGCGCGCGCCCTGGCCGCGCAGGCGCAGGCCGTGGCGCGGAGTGGTGTGGCGGGCGAATAATAGGACCTTCAGCGCTGGGGGCTGATTCCATCAGCCCCCGATCCCGGCTAGCCTTAGCCGATGGACGAATCCCGGCCGGATAACACTCCCGAATATGGCGTCGCCGATCTGGCGGGCGCCATTCGCCGCACGCTGGAAGGCGCTTTCGGGCGGCTACGCCTGCGCGGCGAAATCACCGAAATGAAGCGCTATCCTTCCGGGCATATCTATTTGTCGCTCAAGGATCAGGACGCCAAGATCGAAGCCGTTATCTGGAAAGGCTCGGTGCGCAATATCGGCACCATGCCGGAAAACGGCGTGGAGATGATCGCGACGGGCCGCATTTCCACCTATGCGGATCGGTCAAAATACCAGCTGGTGATTGAAAGGCTGGAATATGCGGGCGAAGGCGCCTTGCTGGCGCGCATTGAAGCGCTGCGCAAACGATTGCTGGAAGAAGGGCTTTTTGACGAAGGCCGCAAGCGCCCTTTGCCGCTATTGCCGCGCGTCATTGGCGTGATCACCAGCGAAAAAGGTGCGGTCATTCAGGATATTCGTACCACCATCGCACGCCGCTTTCCGCGCCATATCCTGTTATGGCCGGTTGCGGTGCAGGGCCAGGGCGCGGCGGAACAGATTGCCGCTGCCATCCGGGGTTTTTCCGCCCTGCCTGAAGGCGGCGCCGTGCCGCGCCCGGATGTGCTGATTGTGGCGCGCGGTGGCGGCAGCCTGGAAGATTTGATGTCTTTCAATGAGGAAATCGTCATCCGCGCCGCGGCCGAAAGTACGATTCCGCTGATTTCCGCGGTTGGGCATGAAACCGATACCACGCTGATTGATTTCGCGTCTGACCGCCGCGCGCCGACGCCGACGGCCGCCGCTGAACTGGCCGTGCCGGCGCGGGCAGAGCTTTCCGCCGCGCTGATGCAAACCGGGGCGCGGCTTGGGCAGGCAGCTTCGGGTTTGGTAAATGCCGCGCGGCTTCGGCTGCTGCGTGCCGAACGTGGCTTGCCCGATGTGCCGGCGCGGCTCGCGCAATCGCGCCAGCGCCTGGATGATTGGGGCGAGAGGCTGCCGCGCGCCGTATCGGCTGGCCTTGCCGCGCGCGCGCAACGCCTTTCCGCAATCCGCATCCCCCATCCGCGAGAAGGCATTCTGGCGCGCCGTACGGCTGTTGAAGCGCTGAGCCTCCGGCTTGGCAGCGCCTGGGCGCGGCGGCGCGATGGGCTGGCGGGGGCGCCTGGCCTCTCGCGGCTGTCGGCGGCGCCGGTGCTGGCGACGCTGCGCCAAAGGCGGACGCAGTTGGAAGGGTTTTCCGCGCGGCTGGAAAGCGCTTCCTATACCTCGGTGCTCGCGCGCGGTTTTGCCCTGGTGCGCGATGCCAAGGGCGCGCCGGTTGTGGCGGCGGGTGCGATCTCCCCCGGCCAGCCCTTGCGCCTGACCTTCGCCGATGGCGAAGTGGGGGTCAGTGCTGATGGCACGCGCCAAGGACGCTTGTTGTGATGAATGCCCTGCCTCGTCGGCTGCTTTTCGCCGCACCCGCCCTGCTGTTGGCCGCGCCCGCCCGCGCTGTTTCCCTGAATGAGGCTGCGCTGACGCAGGGCGGCTTTGTGCTGGGCCGCGCCGCACCGGGGACAAGGCTGGCGCTGGATGGCAAAGCGGTCAGGGTCTCGCCGGCCGGGCAATTCGCCTTCGGTTTCGGGCGCGACCATGCGGCCCAGGCGCGGCTGGTGATCTCGCCCCCCGGCGGGGCGTCGGAAACCCGCGTGTTGAACATCACCAGACGTGCTTGGCCGACCGAGAGCATTTCCGGCCTGCCCCCCGCGCAGGTGACACCGGATGCCGAAACCCTGGCCCGTATCGCCCGCGAAAGGGAGAAACTGGCCGCGATCCGCGCCATTGAAACCAACCTGACTGGCTTTGCCGAGGGTTTTGTGCGCCCCGCCCCTGGCC
The DNA here is from genome assembly GCA_020249505.1 of Roseomonas sp. Lineage (GTDB taxonomy): Bacteria > Pseudomonadota > Alphaproteobacteria > Acetobacterales > Acetobacteraceae > Neoroseomonas. The sequence continues at coordinate 21,640 of JADCFN010000023.1, forward strand.
GGATTTCAGGCGTTTTCGGCAGCCAAAGGATATTGAACGGCCAACCGCGCCAGCCCCATTACGGGCTGGATTTCGCTGCCCCCACCGGCACGCCGGTACTGGCCTGTGCCGCCGGGCGGGTGACTTTGGCCGATGATTTCCATTTCTTTGGCAAATTGGTCGTGCTGGATCACGGGCATGGGGTGAATTCACTCTATGCCCATCTGTCCGAGGTCTCGGTGCGCGAGGGTGAGAGCATCGCCAAGGCGCAAAGGATCGGCGCCATTGGCATGACCGGGCGCGTGACCGGGCCACATTTGCATTTCAGCCTGTCCTGGTTCCTGCAATGGCTGGACCCGCAGCGGGTGGTGCTGCCCACCTAAAGTTGCGCCCGGCAGGGGCGGGCGGCATATTGCGGGAAAGCACACTCTAATCTCAGGATTTTCGGGAATGCAGGGCCTGCCGCAGATCATCAGCCTGGTGCCGCAGACCGGTCTGCAATTCATTGACATCCGGTTCAACCTGGACCGCCTGCCGCGTGCGCCGCGTTCCTTCTGGGAACAGCCCCTGCCGCCAGGCGCTGATCCGGCAAGTGGCGGTTTGGTGAATTTGCGCCGCCTGTCGGAAAGCGGCGAGGGCGCGCTGCTGGACCCGGTCAGTGGCCGCAGCCCGCCCGATGAGGAAATCTATCAGATCGGTCGCGGCCAGGCTTTGGAATTCATCCTGGGGCGTTGGTTGCCGCTGCCCTATTTCCGCGTGGCGGCTGTGGGGGCCTCGGGCCAGGAAGTCTATGACAAGGGGCCGACCAATTGGGCGCGGTTGCGCATCACCGCGCTTTCCGCCCCGGATGAGGAAGGCCATACGCATCACGCCGTGCTCGCCTTCGATACGGCGTTGCGCGCGCGTGAAGAAGGCCGACCCTATGCGGCGATTTCGCCAGCCGATAGCGAACGCGCCGGCGAATTCACCTTTGTGTCAGACCGGGAACAGACAAGCTGGTTCATGAATGAACCCTGGCTGATCCAGTGGCTTGAGGAAATCTTGCAGGAGATGCGCTTGGCGAGTGGCCGGCGGCCTCGGCCAGAAGATGAGCAACGCGCTTGCGAACATTGGGCGCGCTATATCACGTTGCTGGAATTGCTGACCGAAGCGAGCATCCTGCCGCGTGTGAAGCTGGTCGACGTGGTTTCCAACAGCAAATCCTATGAACCGATCAATGTTGATCTGGTGCTCGATATCGGCAATGCGCGCACTTGCGGCATTCTGGTGGAAGATGAACGCGACAGCCGACTTAATCTGAACAATAGCTATCCTTTGAAGCTGCGTGATTTGAGCGCGCCGGAACAGGGCTACGCCTTCCCCTTTGAAAGCCGTGTGGAATTCGCGCGTGCAAGTTTCGGCAAGGATGCGCTCAGCCGCCGTTCCGGGCGCGGCAACGCGTTTCAATGGCTGAGCCCAGTGCGCATCGGCCCCGAAGCTGTGCGGCTTTCTGCCGCTGCGCGCGGCAATGAAGGGGCAACGGGGCTTTCATCGCCCAAGCGCTATCTTTGGGACGAAAGGGCCACGCCTCAGGTCTGGCGCTTCAATGGCATGGCCGCGGATGGCGTGACCACGGAACCACCGGTGAGTGGCAGCTTCATGGCCTGGGTGACGGAAGAAGGCGAAGTGCTGCGCGCCAAGCCGCGTGGTCGCGGTGGCGCTCCGCGCCAACCCGCCGTGCGTGCGCGCTTCAGCCGTTCATCACTGATGAGCTTTCTGCTCGCGGAAATTCTGTTGCAGGCGCTCTCACAAATCAATTCGGTGGAAACGCGCTATGCGCGGAGCTTTCCCGATGTGCCGCGCCGGTTGCGGCGGATTTTGCTGACCATGCCGCCGGCCATGGCGCTCGCGGAACAGCGTATTTTCCGCCATCGCGCTGAAGCGGCAGTCAGGCTCGCCTGGGATATGATGGGCTGGGGCAATGCCGCGCCTGGCGCCGCAGCACCGCCGCCCGAACCGCGCATCATCGCCAATTTGGATGAGGCGACGGCGACGCAACTTGTGTTCCTATATACCGAGGCAAGCCAGCGCTTGCGTGGCGATCCGGCGAGCTTCTTTGCGCTGACGGGGCGTGCGCGCGAAGGCTATGGCAAGGCGCCATCGCTCCGCGTGGCCAGCATTGATATCGGCGGCGGTACAACGGATTTGATGATCTGCACCTATTCCGCCGAAGCCGGGCAGGAAATTGAACCGCATCAGAATTTCCGCGAGGGTTTCCGCATTGCGGGTGATGAGGTGTTGCAGGAGGTGATCCAAAGCATCGTCCTGCCGCAGCTTGAAGAAAGCCTGCGCCAAGCCGGCGCGCGTGATCCCAAGGCGCTACTGCGTGAAGTGCTGGGCGGGGATCGTGGGGCGCAGAGCGAATTGGAACGGCATTTGCGTCGTCAAGTCGTCACACAAGTGCTGGAACCGACCGGGCTTGCGATATTGCATGGCTACGAAAAGATAGATGAACGCGCTTCCGGCGAATTCCTGCGCGAAAAGCTCGCCACCATTCTGCATGGGCGCGATGTGGCCGCACCCTTGCGATATTTCGAACAGCAGGCGGCGCGCGCGGGGGCTGTCGGTTTTCAATTGCTGGAAGCGGAATTGGCGGCGGCGGCGGGCAGTGTGGATGCCATTGTGCAGGCCGCCCTTGGCCAGGTAATCGCTGATCTCTGCGAAGTGGTCTATGCCTTTGATTGCGATTGGCTGCTGCTGTCTGGCCGGCCATCCAGACTGCGTGCGATATTTGATATGGTACTGGCCAAGATGCCGGTGCCGCCGCATCGCATTGTCGGCATGCATCGGTATCGTGCGGGAAGCTGGTATCCCTTCCGCGATTCCGCCGGGCGCGTGGATGATCCCAAAACTACGGCGGCGGTCGGTGCCATGCTTTGCGCCGTGGCGGAAGGACGCTTGGAAAGCTTCCTGATGCGGACCAGCCGGCTTGCGATGCGCTCAACCGCCAAATACCTCGGCCGGATGGAGATTTCAGGGCAGATTCTGCGGCAGAATGTGTTGCTGCGGGACCCGGATGCGGCGCTGTCCAAGGCGCCTGGTGCGTCGCAGGATGTGAAATTCACCATGGAATTCCGCGCGCCGGTCTTTCTTGGCTTTCGCCAATTGGATCTGGAACGCTGGACCGCGAGCCGCCTTTACATTCTGGAATACGCCAATCCCGATAACGTGCCGCGGCTGAAACTGCCGCTAAAGCTTGCCATCCAGCGCGCGGAAATAGACCCCGAAAGCGCGGATGCGGAGGAATTGCGGGAGGATTTCACTATAGACGAAATCCTGGATGCCGAGGGCGATCCGCAGCATCGCGGCATTGTGCGCCTGCGCCTGCAAACCGAACGCAGTGAGGCTGGCTATTGGCGCGATACCGGCGCGCTTTCGGTGCCATGAGGATCAGGCAATGACAACACCGAATGCCGAAAACGAGGCCCTGGCGCAACGCTGCGATACGGTGGCGGATGCCGCACATGGGGCGATTGAATGGATTGCTGGTGCGGGCGATGTGGTGCGCGAAGAAGGCCCTGCATTGGCGCGCGATTTCCGGCGCGAAGGCTTGCGGGCGCGCAAGCTTGCCAATGCCGCGCGCCGGCCGATGTGCGTTTCCGTCTTTGGCCCAAGCCAACAGGGAAAAAGCTATCTGATCGCCTCCCTCGCGCGGAAGGAAGGCAAGCCCACTACGATCCGCTTTGGTGAGGAGTTGCGCGGCTTCAACCGCGACATAAACCCCGATGGTGGCAAGGAATCAACCGGCCTTGTGACGCGCTTTACTACGCGGCCAGTGACCGGCCTGCCTGGCATGCCCGTGGTCTGCCGCATGCTGTCTGAAACAGACATCGTGAAGATCATGGCGAATGCCTTCATGGAGGATTTTGACCGTGACACGGTTGTGCCGCTTGAAGGCGCTGTAATTGAAGCGAGCCTTGCCAAAGCCCGCGCGAAGGCTGCGCCGGCGGCAGTAGGACGGCTGAATGAAGATGATATCTATGATCTGTTCGAGTATTTCGAACGCTATTTCCTGAACCATCCGACGCATCTGGCGCTGAAGCCCGGTGCCTGGCGGGAAATTGAAAGCTTGGCGCCGCGCCTTGCCATTGCTGATCGGGTAGAGCTTTACGGGCTGCTTTGGAACAATACGCCAACCATGACGGCGACCGCGCTGAAATTGGTGCAGGCGCTGGCGCAGCTCGATTTTCCTGAAGAAGCCTGCTGCCCCATGCTGGCGATTGAGCCCAAGGCGCAAAGCATCATTGATGTCGAGACCATGTCGCATCTGGGTAAAGGGGATGGTGACCCCGTGACGGTGGCTACCCGCGCCGGGCGGCGCGCGGAATTGCCGCGCGCGGTGCTCACGGCCGTTGTGGCCGAATTGCAGTTGCAGCTTGAAGACAAGCCCTTTGATTTCTTTGACTATACCGATCTGCTCGATTTTCCCGGTGCACGCGGGCGCGAGAAATACAACGCCGCCAAGGCCGAGGAAGTGGCGCAGAGCGATCTTTTCATGCTGCTCAGGCGCGGCAAGGTTGCCTATCTCTATCAGCGCTATCTGGCGGAACAGGAACTTACTTCCATGTTGCTCTGCCTGAAGCACAGCAATCAGGAAGTGCGCACCGTGCCCGCCATGGTGCGGAACTGGATTGATGGCACGCATGGCGCCACGCCAGAGGCCCGAAAGGGCCAGGATGTCGCCTTGTTCCTGGTGCTGACTATGTTCGACATGGAATTTGAGATCAAAGGCGGCGCGGAAGATAATGTGGAACGCTGGTCCACCAGGTTGAAAACGACGATTTTTGAGTTCCTCGGACTTGGCCATGATTGGCCATCGGAATGGGTGCCGGGGCAGCCCTTTAACAATACTTTCTGGCTACGCAACCCCGAAGTATTGAACAAGGGGCTTTTGGATTATGACGCGAGTGGTCGTGAAATTGGCTTCCGCGATCCGGAACGCGTGGCGCGGTTGAAGGCAAATTTCCTCGCCAATCCGGATGTGCAAAAGCATTTCGCCGATCCTGAACGTGCCTGGGAAGCGGGCATGGCGTTGAATGATGGCGGCATTGGCTATCTTTCCGAAAAGCTCCGCCCAGTCTGCAACCCCGCGCTGAAGCGCCGCCAGGTGGAAGGCCAGCTTGGTGATCTTGCCAAGCGCATGGCGGGACGCCTGGAAGGCTATCATGTCTCCGGCGATCTTGATGCGGAACTGGCCAAGCGGCGGGCAGAAGCGCGGCTGGTGGGGCGGCAATTGCTCGCTTGCGCAGAAGCCCAGGCTTTTGGCTTGCTGCTGCGCGAATTGCAGGTGCAGGGCGAAACCCTGGCCGAACTTTTCCGCCGCCAGCAATTGGCCTCGGCCGAGACGCCTTCGGCCGTGACCGCACCTGTCGGGCGCAAGACCACGGCGCGGGAATTGCGGAGTGAGTTCGAAGCGCTGTTTGAGGATGATCCCGCGCCCGTTGCACCGATTGAAGAAGCGGAAGAAGGCCCGCGCGATCAGGCGGACCTTTTCGCCGAAGCAGCCGTGGCAGAATGGTTGCAGAATATGCACCGCTTCGCCGCGCGCAATGACAGCCCTGAATTGTTCCGCATGGATCGCGAGGCCATCGCCACGCTGGTTGGGCAACTCGCGGCCGGGGCGCGGCGCCTGAAGCTGCGCGAAAATATCGCCGCGCGCATGCGGATCGAAGCTGCCTATAATGAATCCATGGCCAATAGGCTATTGAAGCCGGTGATGATTGCCGAACGCGCGATCAATGATTTCGTCACCTGGATGGGCTTTGACAAAATCCCGATTGAAGCCCGCCCCAAGGCCGGGCGCGAAGGGCGCAGCATTTTCATCCGCCCGCCCGCGCCTGCCGATGACATGCCGCGGCTTTCCGAAACGCCCATCGCCTATGACGCTGCGTTTTATGTGGATTGGGCTGTCGCCTTTGTGCGACTGGTGGAAGACAATGTGCGCGGCGCGGGGGGCGCGATGGTGGATGAGAAATCCAATGCTCGCCTCGGCAGCCTGTTGACTGGCCTGCGTAAGGCGGCTGCCTGAACCATGAAACGCGAAGGCCGTACCCCATGATACTGCATGTTGAAAATGACCGGCGCTTGTCGCTGGGCCATGCGCGTATCACCATCGCGGGCCTGCAAGCACTAGCTGATGGCGGGTTTCGGATTTTGCGCGAAGGCTATGCCGCCGCTAATCTCGGCCGGCGCGGCTGGCAGGTGCAGGAAGAAAAACTAGTTCCGGTCGAAATCCGACAGGAAGGTCGCGATACCATCCTGGTGATTGGGCCAAGGCTGACGCGGCATCTGGAACCGGGCCCCTTGGTGTTTTTGCTGCCGGCTGCTGGATTGGAAGCAAGCCTTTTCTGGCCTGATGATATTGATGTCTTCGATGGCGAATTGCCACCCGAACCGGTCATGCCGCGAGAGCCAGAGTTGGCACCGTCACTGCCGCCGGTTGCTCCCGCGCCGCCAGTGCCAGCGCCTGCTCCCGCGCCGCCGCCGCCGCGCGAAGAAGTTGCTGTAGCTGCAAAGCAGGAAAGCACCTCACGCACGCCCTTGGTTGCAGGAATCGGCTTGCTGTTGCTGGTGGCGGTCGGTGGCGCTGTCTGGTGGCTCACCGGTTCGTCGCCTGCGCCTGCACCAACGCCGGTCGCGACACCGGCGCCCGCACCACCGGCACCGCCACCCGCGCCAGTCACTGCGGAACGCCCCTGGCTTGAGCGCAGCGACGGCATGAACCTGCGTGATCTGGTGCAATCCGCAGCCGATGCTGCCGCGATCCATGCCGCCGCGCTCAGGCGCCAGGCAGCGGGGCGCCATGATGATGCGCTGGTCTTGTTTGAAGAAGCTGGCGAACGCGGCCATGCGCCAGCGCTGACCGCCGTGGCACGGCTTTATGATCCGATTGGTTTTGTGGCCGGGCGTCCCTTCCGCGCGCCTGATCCGCGCGCCGCAGCGCGCTATTACCGTGATGCGGTGCAGAGGGGTGATGCGGCCGCGCAAGCGCCTCGCGCTGCACTGAAAACCTGGCTTGAGGAACAGGCGCGCGCCGGCAATGGCACGGCAGAAACTGCGCTGAGGGAATTCTGGCCATGATGTTGCGCCGCGCGCTTTGGGCTGTTGCACTGGGTTTATTCTGCGCCTTGCCGGTTGCGGAAATCAGCGCGCAACAGCCGGTGCGGCAGCCGCTGCTGATGGAAGGGCGCGCAACGCTATTCCAACGCGTGATCCTGCGACCCGGTGCACGCCTTGCCGAACGCCCGGACGCCAATGCGCCTTCCCAGCCCACACCTGGTTTTGGTGTTTTCTATGTCTACGCGCGCCAGGGCAGCGGCGCCGATGCCTGGCTTGAAATTGGCGCGGCACAGGATGGCCGCACGCAAGGCTGGGTGCGCGCTGAACGCACCATGGATTGGAAGCAGACAATGGTTCTGGCTTTCAATAACCCTGCCGGGCGCGAACGCGCCATGTTTTTCCGTGACGCCGAAACACCGCACGCGCTTTGGCTGAATACGCGCGGCGGTGCGGCAGAGGCTACGCGCTTGCGCGAAGCGGCCCGCGCCAATACCGATGGGCCGGTGATTGCGCTTGAACCCGAGAACTTCATCGACATCACCAGGCAATTCTATCTGCTGCCTATACTCTCCGCACAGCGCGTGGAAAATGAAAGCGCGCATGAAGCGCGTTTGCTGGAAGTGGTTTCCGCCCCGGCGCAGCAAGCCCCTCCCCCACCCGCTGACCCCGATGCGCTACGCAATTATCGCGGTGCAGTGGTATTTGTGGTGGATACCACCATCAGCATGGGCCCCTACATCGAACGCACGCGGGAAGCGCTGAAGCGCGTCGTGGATCGTATTCGCGATACCGCCGTGCGCGATAATTTCCGCTTCGGCATGGTGGCCTTCCGTGACCATATGGGTGGCAATCCCAGGCTTGAATATGTCACGCGCATGGTCTCCCTGCCTGATTTGGCCGAGGCTTCGGATGCGATCCTGCCGCGCTTGTCTCAATTGGCCGAAGCGCGTGAGAGCAATGAAGGCTTTGATGAGGATTCCCTCGCTGGCATCAAGCTCGCCTTGGATGAGGTGCCCTGGCAGCAATATGGTGGACGCTTTGTCATCCTAGTCACCGATGCCGGCGCGCGCGATGCCAAGGACCCGCGCAGTCAGACGCAAATGGGCTCGGAAGAAATGCGCCAATTGGCGCAATCCGAGGCAAAGCAGGTTGCGATTTACGCCATCCATCTGAAAACACCGGAAGGGCGCAACAATCATGCGCGGGCCGAACGGCAATACCGCGAACTTACGCGCTTTGGTGCGGCGGGCGAGCTTTATTACCCGATCAATGAAGGCAATATGGGCCAATTCGGCCAGACCGTGGATGCGCTGACCGATGCGCTGCTCGCGCAAGTTGCCGCCGCCGTCGGGCGACCCATCGCCGGTATCCGCGCGCCGCAAAGCGCAACTGAAGCGCGCATCGCCGAACAGGCGGAGATTGTCGGCACTGCCATGCGGCTTTCCTACCTGGGGCGCGAAAGGCAGCAGACCGCGCCTGATGTGGTGCGGAGCTTCGTGCTGGATCAGGAATTGAACCCGGCTGATCCGCGACCGGAAAGGCGGCCTTTGGATGTGCGTGTGCTGCTGACGCGCAATCAGCTTTCTGATCTGGCGACTACGCTGCGCAGCATCATACAGGCTCAGGCGGCAGCACGACTTTCGCCGGAGACGTTCTTTGAACGTGTGCGCGGTGCGGCGGCGGCGGCGGCGCGTGACCCTCGACGCATGGCGGAATTCCAACGCCTGGGCGGCGCCTTTGGTGAATTCCTGCAAGACCTGCCCTATCAAAGCCAGATCATGGAATTCACGCAGGAAGAATGGAACAGCATGGGCGCCGGGCGACGCACCGAAATTGTCAATGCGTTGGAAGCGAAGCTGCGTCTATATGAGGAATTCAATCGCCAGCCATCGCTTTGGGTCAGCTTCGATGGCGGGCGCAATCCCGGTGAGGCGATGTATCCAGTGCCGCTGGATGCGCTGCCCTGAGGGCGTGCATGAACCAACCCGCGCCGACCCTGCTGCTGCAAGATGCAATCATCCGCCATCAGGCACCCGGCGGCGCGCCAGGCTTTGAACTCACCATCGAGGAATTTGCTATCGCCCGTGGTGAGGCCGTTGCGCTGATCGGCCCATCCGGTTCGGGCAAATCCACACTGCTCGATTTGCTGGCCTTGGCGCGGCGCCCGGCGAGTGCTGCGCAATTTCTCCTGAAACCGCGTGATGGTAACGCCATAGACCTTGCCGCGCTGTGGCGCGCCCGTGATGAAAATCGCCTGACCGCCATTCGTGCCGCGCATTTCGGCTATATCCTGCAAACAGGTGGGCTGCTGCCGTTTCTTTCTGTTCGGCGCAATATCGCTCTCAGCCAGGCAGTGCTCGGCCAGCCTGATCCCGCGCATATCGAAGCCTTGGCAGCGCGGCTTGAAATTGCGTCTTTGCTCGAGAGAATGCCGGCCACTCTCTCCGTTGGGCAAAGGCAACGTGTGGCGATTGCCCGCGCCTTGGCGCATCGCCCGGAAATCCTATTGGCTGATGAACCTACCGCCAGCGTGCATCCCGCCCTGGCGGATACAGTGATGGCGCTGCTGCTTGAACAGGCGCGCGCGCAGGATACGGCGCTAATCCTGGCCACCCATGATCCGGATCGTGCCGCACGCCATGGATTTGCGCTGCTACCAATCCGCACAGAAGCGAGCCAAGGCACTGGGCGTTCCTGGCTTGGCCGTACCACGGCAGGCGCGCCGGCGTGAGTAGAAGCCCTTCTCACACCGGGCTGCTGACGGGGCTTTCGCTGCGTGATCTTTTGCATGAACGCACGCTCGCTCTTTGTTCGCTGATTGGTCTAGCGGCCGTGCTGGCGCCGCTTATCGTGCTGTTTGGCTTGAAGCAGGGCGTGATTGATGGGCTGCGGGCGGAGCTGATTGATAATCCGCGCAGCCGCATGGTGGTGAATGCCGCCAATCGCAATTTTGATGAAGCCTTTCTCACGCGCCTTGCCGCGCGGCCTGATATCGCCTTTGTCATCCCGCGCATCCGCAGCCTGAATACCGAAGCGCGATTTGAAAACCCGGCGCGCCCTGGCATGGTTCTGCGTGCGGAGTTGCTCGGCACCGCCGCAGATGATCCCTTGCTGCATGGCCTGCCGAGCATTGTACCGAACCAAGTCATCCCAAGTGCTTCCTTCGCCGCGCGGTTGGATTTGCGGCCTGGCATGCAGATCACGTTACGCGCCATTCGTGGAGATGCTGGCGCGCGGGAGGTGTTGAATTTCCCCGTCACCATCGCTGCCGTCGCACCGCCGAGCGCCTTTGGTCGCGATGGCGTTTTTGTGGACCTCAAGACTCTACTGTTGGTGGATCGCTTTACCGATGGTGTGCTGCCTCCCACCGCAACACCTGCCGACATCACGACTGATCCGGCGCGAGTTTATGCCGGCTTTCGCGCCCATGCGCGGCGGCTGGAGGATGTGACGCGCATTGACCACGACCTGCGGCGCGATGGGGTGGAGGTGGAAACACTTGCCGAACAGGTGGAAGGCCTTCTCAGCCTTGATCGCAGCCTGACGCTGCTATTCGCCTTGCTCGCCGGTTTGGGTGGGGTTGGGTATCTCGTCTCGCTCGGGGTTGGGCTTTATGCCAATGTGGAACGCAAGCAACGTGATCTTTCGTTGCTCCGTCTGATTGGGCTTTCGCGGCGTGATCTGGTGGTGTTTCCGCTCATTCAGGCGCTGATCATCGCAGCTGCCGGTGCAGCCTTGGCCAGCCTGCTGGCATTAACGGTGGCGGAGCTGGTGAATCGCCTCCCACTCGCGGGTGCGAATGCTGCCGGCGCGCGGGCCATATGTGTCATTGAAGCGCAGCATCTTTTACTTGCACTTTTGGTAAGTCTTGTGGGTGCGGCATTATCCGCGGCCTTTGCCGGCTATCGCGCCGCCCGGATTGAACCTGCGGAGGGGCTTCGCGATGCGTGAGCTGTTTCTTGCTGCCATGATCCTATTCGCGCCAGCGGTGAACGCGCAGGAAAGATGGGCAACGGAATTCTGGAACCCAAAACCACTAACCGATGATCTGATCCTGCCCATGCCTTGCGGTGGCGCCATGGTGTTTCGCCCGGTGCCAACACCTTTGGGCCAAGGGCTGCTTGCTGACCGGCCCGCCATGCTCGGCCAGACGGATGCGGAAACCAATTATAGCGAATTTCTCCGCCAAAGCTTTATTGCCGGTCCGTTTCGTGGCGCCGATGCCGCTGCACCGCCGCGCTATTACATCGGAAAGTATGAGGTGACGCGCGACCAATATGGCGCGGTCACCAGCGAAACCTGCCCAACGCCTGCAACGGCCGGCCGCCTACCGCAGGCCGATATCGCATGGCATGAGGCGATTGGCTTCACGCTGCGTTATTCCGCTTGGCTTGCGCGCAATGCGCGTGATGCCTTGCCGATGCGCGATGATGCGCGCGCCTTTGTCCGCCTGCCGACGGAAGATGAATGGGAATTCGCCGCGCGCGGCGGAGCCGCCGTTGCGGAAGCGGATTTCGGCGCGCGTATTTTTCCAATGTTTGAGGGCATGCAGCGTTATGTCTGGTTTCAGGGTACGCGATCCTCAGGTGGGCGCGTGCGCCCTATCGGCATGCTGGAACCAAATCCGCTTGGGCTTTTCGATATTCTCGGCAATGTCGCGGAATGGGTTTTGGAACCTTATCGGCTCAATCGCGTCGGTCGGCCACATGGTCAGGCCGGCGGCATGGTGGCACGCGGTGGGGATTTCCTGACGCCAGAGGATCAAATCCGTTCAAGCCTGCGTGTGGAATTGCCGCCGTTGGATCGCAATGGCGAAGCGCTTCGGCTGCGCAGCCTTGGCTTTCGCCCGGTGCTTGCTTTGGTTGCGACCAGCAGCGATCAGCGCCCCGCGCAATTGCGCGCGGCGTTTGAAGCTGAAGCGCAGTCCCGCGGCAGCGCCAGCGAAGACCCCGCGCGGCTTCTGGAAGTCCTAAAAAACGATACGCCGGACCCAGCGCTGCGCCAGGGGATTGATCGCGTGGGTGCGGCGCTCCGCACCGCCCAGCGAGAGCGCAATGATCAGGAAATGCAGGCGATCCAAAGCCAGATCGCCGCTGCCGCGCAGATTGGCCGGCAAATCCTGCTCGCGCAGGGTTTTGGCGAATTGCTCGGCGCCTTTGCGCGCGTTCAGGCTGAAACCGTGCAGGCACAGCGCACCTTGGCGGAAGATCAGGGCCGCATCGCCGCCGCCACGCAGGCCGAAGTGCAGGCGGCACTTCGTCGGCAACAGGAACGCACGCAGCAAATTACCAACACCATGGCGCGCATTGAAGCCGCCTTGCGCAGCCAGGCGGAAGGCCAACCCGCCCGCGCCCAGGAACTGGCGGCGAGCTATCTGCGCACTGTGCTTTCGGTTGGCCGCGGCGCGGACAGGTTGCGCATAGCGGATGCCGCCAATGTGGTGCAGCAGGATTTGCAGGCACAGAATATGCAATATTTGCCGGAACTGGCGCGCATCGCGGCGCGGCATATGGTTGCGGTTAGCAGTGGCAATCCGCCCAGCCGTGAGCAGGCAATGGCGGATCTGACGGCGGTATTGCAGCCCCCAACACAGGCGCCGCCCGCGCGGCGGTAGCGCCCGGCTGAGGCGACCAAGGGCCAGCGCCAGGGGTGGTATGCCAGCCCCGATTCCTATCAAGGCACAAGATTTCGCCGACCATGTTCCAGGGTTAGACTGTTGCCGAGGGCGCGGAGTCGCAGCGACGCCCGTCTCACCGCTTTTCTGATCGGAGACATGAGCATGAGGCGCCTTATTTCGTTACAATATAGGAATATATTTCTTGCAACCATGCTCGCCTTGTCATGCATGACGTCACGGGCTGAGGCTGAGTCGCTTCTGGAAGACCCCTTCGGCATTATTGGCGCCGCACCTACCGCCGCTGGCGGCCAAACGCTGAGCTTTGGCCTTGGCTATACCCGGGCGCGTGATGGCGCCAATCGAGACCTCTACGGCGGTGCGCTTGAAGCGGAAGCAGGCTTGGTGCGCGGGCTTGATCTGCGCGTGGCGCAGACGCTGGAATACGGCCCGGCAGCGCCATATCCATCAGATGAGGCCGCGCGAGTTTGGGGTGGTTTGTCGCAACTCGGCCTACGGTGGCAATTCATGGAAGAAGACGGTTGGCGCCCAGCGTTGGGCGTTTTTGGTTCGGTGCGCACAGCCTATGGCGAAACCAGCGGCCCATCCCAAAGCGGGCAGATTGTTGGCCTGCTCAGCAAGACCATCATTGAAGGCCCACGTCCGCTGGCGCTTTCGCTGAATGCCGGGTGGTCTGAATTGTTCAATGCGGCGCCGGGCGAAAGGGCGGGCGGTATGAATTCGCTGCTGGCCTGGCGCAGAGCATCGGGCAGGATACCTCGCTTGGCGTGAGTTATTTGCGTAACCAACAGGATCGCAGGGAGAAGGATCAGAATATCGTTGCGGCCGGGCTCTGGCATCGCTTGGGCGGAAGGGGCCCGATTCTGGCAGCCGGTGCTGGTGCCGGCATTGGCGATGATTCGCCAAGCTTTCTGGTATTCGTCTCGGCCAAATGGCTGTTTGGCGCGGCCGCGCCGTAAGCTGTTTGGGCCTTGCCCATTGCACAGCGCCGCGCCCTGGCCCATCAAGCCATGAATGAATTACCGTCACGCCTTTCATGCCGGCAATCATGCGGATTGCCTGAAGCACGCCTTGTTGCTGTCGCTGCTCGCGGCACTCAAGCGGAAGCCAACGCCCTTTGCCGTTTTGGATACGCATGCCGGCTGCGGCATTTATGATCTGGCCGCATCGGAAGCCAATCGCACAGGTGAGGCTGCGCGCGGCGCGCTCCGCCTTGCCGATGGCACCAACCCGGCACTGGCGCCGTTTCTGGAAGCGCTGAAGCAGGCGGGCTTTCCAGCTTTCTATCCAGGCTCCCCGGCATTGATCCGCGCCGCACTCCGCCCGCAGGATCGGCTGATGGCGGTGGAACTTCACGCGGAAGACCACGCCAGGCTAAAGGCACATTTCAAGCGCGATCCGCAGGTTGCGGTGCATAAGCGCGACGCCTGGGAAGCACTGCGCGCCTTGACGCCCTTTCCCGAAAAACGCGGCCTGGTACTGATTGATCCGCCCTTTGAACGGGAAGGTGATTATGGCCGCATCACTGATGCCATGGCCATGATGCGGCATCGTTTTCGCGCAGCCATCATCGCCGCCTGGTATCCTATCAAACATCGCGCGCCGGTGCGTGGCTTTCATCATGCGCTGATGGAAGCGGGTGTGGCACCGCTGCTGGCGGCTGAATTATGGCTTCGGGAACCGACAGATCCGCAAAGGTTGAATGGCAGCGGGCTGGTGGTGGCGAATCCGCCGCAGGGATTTGCGGATGCAGCTGCGGAAATCCTGCCCGCCATACTTGCTGGCCTTGGCGCTGCTGAGGCCGGTGCGGGGACCGCCATCACATGGCTAAAGCCATGAAGGATCACATCGCCATCATTGGCGCCGGCGCCTGGGGCACCGCGCTGGCCATCCAGGCCCTACGCGGCGGGCAGCGCGCCGTACTCTGGGCGCGTGATCCGGCGCGCGCGGCGCTGATCGAACAAAGCCGCGCGAATGAACGCCTGCTGCCAGGGGTTGCCTTGCCCGATGGCATCAGCATCACCGCCGATGCCGGGCAAGCGCTGGCAGGCGCGGCGCTGATCCTGCTGGTGGTGCCGGCACAGGCGCTGCGCCCAGTGCTGCAAAGCCTGCCGGCGCTGCCTGCCCCCGTGCTGATCTGCGCCAAGGGCGTGGAGGCAGGCAGCTTGATGCTGCCGCTTGAAATTCTGGCCGATATGCATCCGGGGATTGTGGCTGGCGTGCTGAGCGGCCCCAATTTCGCCCATGAAATTGCGCGCGGCCTGCCCGCCGCCGCGGTTGTTGCCAGCCATGATGCTGGATTGCGTGCGCTTGGCGTAGCGCGGCTTGGGTCCGCCAGTTTTCGGCTTTACGGCGGCGATGATCCGGTAGGGGCCGAAATAGGTGGTGCGGCCAAGAATGTGATCGCCATTGCCGCCGGAGCCGTGATGGGGGCAGGGCTTGGTGAGAATGCGCGCGCCGCGCTGATCACGCGCGGGCTTGCGGAAATAGCGCGCCTGGCCAGTGCACTCGGTGGGCGCGCTGATACGGTTGCGGGGCTTTCCGGACTTGGCGATTTGTTGCTGACGGCAACGGGGCTGGGCAGCCGCAATACTTCGCTTGGCCTGGCGCTCGGGCGCGGCGAAAGCCTTACCGAGGTTCTGGCCGCGCGGCAGGGGGTTACAGAAGGGGTGGCCACCGCACCCGCCTTGGTTGAGCGCGCGGCGCAGCTTGGCGTTGACCTGCCGATTTGCGCCGCGGTGGCGGAACTGGTGCGCGGCAGGGTGACTTTGCAGGAAGCGGTGGCGCGTTTGCTCGCGCGGCCTAAGCGGGATGAATAGGCGCGCGATGCGCCGCCCCAGCAGGGTCGGGCTGGCGCTGTACCGATCCCGCCCCGGCTTTGCTTGACCGAAACCGGGGGACTGTTACCCTGAATCCTGAATTGTCTGGCTTTACCGGGGGGATATAGACCGTGCGTCTGGGGCTTTCGCCATCGCGAGGGGGTAACCTGCCCCTGTGGCTTAGGCTCGGCGTGCATATCTCTCTGATCATCGCCCTCGCGATCGGGCTGATCAGCTTTCTCAACTACTATAATTTCGAGAAATCCTTCCGAGAACTGAATGTCGCACGCGTGAGCGTGGTGGCGCGCGATTTGCGCCAGGCAATTGAAGTTGGGCTCAATATCGGTCTGGCGCCGCGCGATAACCTTGAACTCGCGCGCGAAATCGCGGCCGCCAAGGATCGTACCACCGGGTTGCGTTTTGCGACCGTGATTGATGAGCAGGGGCGAAGGCTTCTGGAATTGGGCTCGGCTGGTGTCGAACAGGATTGGCGCTTGCGGCTTGAAGGCCAGGGCTGGCTTGGTGAAGATGCGGATAGCTACCAGATCGGTCTGCCTTATCGGAACAGCTTTGGCCTGATTTCAGGTGCCATCATCCTTGGTTACGACAAGGCAGAAATTAACCGCGCGACAGCCAAGATGCGCCGGGCGCTGCTGACCGAATGGCTGATTGCCGTGGCCGCAGTAAGCCTTTTGGTCATGTTGGGCACTTGGCTCATTACGCGGCGGCTCAGGCATGAACTGGATGTGGCGGAAAGCGCGCTCAAGGCCAGCGCTCATGAAGGGAGCGCCTCCAGACTGCACTTGCCGATCCTTGGTGAGGACGTTGAAAAGGGTATTGCGGATCTCATCCAAAAGCGGGCTTCCCTGATGGAAGACGCAGCGGAACGATCGGCCCATTCCGCACGATGAGGGCGATACGACGCGACCTGTTCATCCTGACCGCTTTGGTCCTGATGCTGGCGGCTGCTTTCGTGTCCTTCCGCGCTGGGCTCTATGCCGAAGAGAATCTGGTCAAGGAACGCCTTGGCGTTCAGCGGGAAATCGGCCTTTCCGTCGCGGCTGTCATCGAAAAGGCATTGTCCTATGGCGTTCCGTTTGAACGTCTTGTGGATGTGGACCGCTACCTTGAAGCGGTCAAACAGGATAATCCTGAACTTGACTATCTGATCGTCTTGGACCGAAACGGGACGCCGCGCTATTCAACTGAGACCCGCTCACTTGAAGGGCGTGGCGTTCTTTTGGCTGCCCTCTCACGCTTGGCTGAAAACGAAGGCGTTGCTGTCGCCGGCCAGTATTTCAACATGGCCATACCGATAAAGCTGAACTATCGGCCAATGGGGTGGCTACATATTGGTGAAAGGTCAAATTTCATCGCGAAGCTGATGTGGGATATCGCCTTTGATATCCTGGCCGTCCTGGTTGTCGCGATATTGGTGGCCTTTGAATTGCTGCGCCTGATGCTGGCAGCCGCGTTTACAAGCCCGCTCCGTGCCATGCAGGAAGTACTCGCCGACGCATCGCGCGGCGTTTATCGCCAGTATTTGCCCCGTGATTTTTTCGGCGGTATCGGTCGGCTTAACCGCGCCATCAATGCAAGTCTTGATGCCATCAATCAAAATGCCCGTGCGGGTCAGGCGGCGGGGAGGGAATTACCGGCCGGGAACCTGTTTGACTTGTCCAATACGCGCGCGGTGCTGCGCATCAATGCCGTCGAAAACATCGGTTGGCCCTTTTTCCTGCTGATTTTCTCAGAATCGCTTTCACTCTCGTTTTTTCCAATTTTCGTCTCGCAATTTGTGGATCCGAACTCGACGATTTCTCAAAGCATTGTCATCGGTCTACCCATCACGGTCTTCATGCTGGTCTGGGCAGTTACCATGCCCTATGCGGGTGCCTGCTGCGACAGAGTCGGCTTTCGCAAGGCTTTTGGCCTTGGCGCCTTGATAACCACATTGGGCTTGGTCCTGACCGCCTTCTCTGAGAGCATGTTGCATTTGCTTCTTTGGCGATCATTGACGGCGATTGGCTATGGCCTGGTCTATGTCACTACCCAGGCCTATATCACGGCGCATTTTCCGCCAGCGGAACGGACACGCGGCCAGGCACTTTTCCTCACCACTTTCTTCGCCGGCTCTCTTTGCGGTGCTGCAATAGGTGGGATCCTGGTGGATCGGCTGGGGTTCGAAAAGACCTTCCTGCTTTCGGGCGGATTGAGCGCAGTGGCCTCCTTCTATGTATTACGATTCATGAACAAATCAGCCGGTCAGACAACGACCAAGAAGACCCTCGCGCTGAGTGATTTAGGCCTTCTTCTCAAGCAGCGGCAATTCGCGGTGATTACTTTCCTGTCTGCTGTGCCCGCCAAGGTCGCCCTTGCGGGCTTTCTTTACTATTCCATACCGCTTTATTTGAAGGAATTGGGCCATGATCAGTCCAGTACCGGGCGTATCATGATGGCCTATGGCCTGGTGATCATCATGCTGAGCCCCCTGGTCGCCCAATTCGCCGATCGCGCGACGCATCGTTGGCGCTTTGTCATGATTGGCGGCTATGCGGCCGCGCTTGCCGTTGCCATGCCGCTTTTCTTCGAAGGTGGCACCGGTGCTGCCCTTGCGGTCATCGGGCTTGGCATTGGGCACGCCATTGGTGTTTCTTCCCAAATGACACTTATCAATGATCGGTGCGAAGACGTGGTGAAGGAAGTCGGGCAGGCTGCGGCCGTTGGTATCTTTCGCATGATTGAGCGTATCGGCATGTTGCTTGGCCCCATCTTGCTTGGCGCGATGATTGCGCTTTCGAATTTCGTGAATGCCTTTGTCGTGATGGCGGGGCTGATTTTCCTGGCAACGACAGCCTTCACCCTATTGCTTTTCTTGCCCGAAAAACGCTCGGTGCCGCCCTCATGAAAACAGGAGAAGCCATGCGCAGATTACTCATCGGTGGCCTGCTCAGCCTGCCGCTCTCCAAGCCCTTTCTGATGCGAAGCGCCATGGCGCAACGAAGCAACTATACGATCATGCTGATCCTTTTCCGTGGTCAGACCGCTGCGGAAGAAGCCTTCATGCTTTATATGAAGGAACGTCTTTCCGTGGAATTCCTGATCCGTGATATTGATGGTGATCGCACGAAGACCCGCCAGTTCATCAATGAGGCGAAGCAGCGTCGCGTGGATCTGGTCTATACTTTCGGGACAACAGTGACCCAGGATGTTGTGGGCGTTCTTGGCTCGGTGGATCGTAATCGACACCTTGTCGATATCCCAGTGGTCTTCAATATCGTGGCGGATCCGGTCGGCGCCGGCCTTGTGGATGGGCTTATCCCAACAGGACGCAATGTGACCGGCGTTTCGCACTTGGTTCCACTGCGGGATCAGATCAGTGCCATGCAGCGTTTCGCAACCGTCCGCAGACTTGGCGTCATCTATAATGTTTCAGAAGTGAATTCACTGCTGGCCGTGGTCCAACTGCGTCAGCTTGCAAATATTCTCGAATATGAACTGGTTGAAGCGCCGCTTGGCACCGGCCATCGCCCCAGCACGACCGAGATCGAGCAGGCGATGGAACGGATGCTCTCAGGCAGGCCAGACTTCGTCTATCTGCCATCAGATTCATCCATGATTGCCAATGCACAGACCATTGTGCGACTTGCCACTGCCGCCAAGGTGCCCGTTATTTCCGCAACCGAAAGCCCCATTTATGAAGCCGGTGCACTGGTTGGCATGGTGACCAAATATGTGAATGCCGGGGCCTTTGCCGGCTATAAGGCCGAACAGATCCTGCTCAGAAGGCAACCGGTGGGTGCAATTCCCATCGAAAGATTGCAGCGCTATTCGCTGGTTATCAACATGAATGCGGCAGCGCGACTTGGCATATATCCGCCGCTTGATCTGCTGAGGATCGCTGAACTGGTCGGAGCCCCCCTGGGTACGCGATAGGCAGGGCACGGCAAGAAGCCTGCATGCCGTGAGCATCTGAGTGTCGAGAAATTCTCGATTATTGATTGGCCGATATGTAGCCCCTGAGAGTAACAGCAGCAGTAGGAAGTTTTGCGTTTGCTCGCACGGCCCAGAGTAGATCACGTTCAGCTGGAATCATCTGAACGTGTGACGATGCTTCAAAAACAAAGATGTAGAGCGGGTTGCGTGAACCCATCTGAACACAACACGCTCTAAGCGGGAAGAATAGGCTCCGTCAGGCGGTCAAGGCCGCTGCCAAGGCCGGCGTGATCGGCCTTTGGCGCATCAGGGCAAGGCCCCTTGTGCCAAAATCCATGCGCAACGCTTCATCGGCCAGCAGCGCTTGAGCCTTTTGGACCAAATCCTGATAGGGCGCGAAGCAAACCCCAGCGCCCCATTCGGCATCAAGGGCCTTGTCACCGCTACCCTCAGAAAGCACGCAAAGCCCATTGGATAGGTAATAGCTCACGCGTACTGCTTCAAAAATCCGGGCCTCATAAAAATGCATATTGAGCATGATCTTGGCGCGAGACATCACGGCATCACGCTCCCCGCCGTATTTGTTAAAGAGCGAGACCACCGCCATGCCCGCTGCGTGCATTTCCTGCAGTGTTTTACGGCGCCTTTCATTCAGGCTGCCGATAAAGAGAACATCAATATCCTTGCGCATATTGCGCGGAATACGCGTGAGCCCGGGATGATGGCAGATCGGCAGCAGGGCCAGACGCGCAAGGCCCGCTCTGCGCAAGAGCGCGATGTTTTCCTTCGCGTAATCCCATACCATGTGGCGCCCCAGAAGCTCAGCGTAACGGCGCACCCAGGCTTCGTCACGCAGCGGCAACTGCTCAAGATTGTAAAGAATGGAATCGGCGGGAAGCGGCAAGGGGTAATGCAGCAACAGATGCGCGCCAAGCACGATGTGGCGTGTGCCGGGGCGGATCTCCGTCACGGCTTGCGCATCATGACCCAATTCTTGTAGGCCATGGGCAATCGTCTCCGCGACCTCCCGAAAGCATTCGGCATGGGTGTATTTTGGTGGCGTCACGATCAGCACGGAAAAGATCATGTTTTTCTTTTTCCAGCATGTGTATGCGTGGTGCAAGACCCGATGCCAAAACGCGGGTTCCGTGGCCGGATAATTCATGTAGTCTGCCGCCATGCCGCGCCAAGCCGCCCACGCATCACGCGCCATCCTCATCACCCGCCCGGAACCGGGTTCGGCGGAGTCCGCGCGCGCGGTTGCCGCCCTTGGTTGGGAAGCGGTGCTCGCGCCCGCACTCACGCTGACCGCCCTGCCCTTCAAGGCGCCCCACCATTGCCAGGCGATCATCATCACCAGCCGCGCCGCCGCCCGCGCTCTGCCGCTTGTGGCACTACCCGTGATTGCGGTGGGTGAAGCGACCGCTGCCGAGGCGCGCGCGCGCGGCTTTGGCGATGTGCGCGCGGCAGCAGGGGATGCGCAGGCACTTGCGGCGCTTATTGGCGTAACACTCAAACCAGAAGCAGGCACGCTCTGCCTCGCGGTTGGCGAAGGCTATGCGCTTGATCTGGCCGAGGCGCTGCGCGCCAAAGGCTTTCGCGTGATCCGCCGCGTTGTTTATGCGGCGCGGCCCAGCACCGAATTGCCGAAGCACGCACGCCAAGCCATTCAGGAAGGGCGCATCCACGCCGCGCTTTTCACCTCGCCCCGCTCAGCACAAGAGGCGATGCGATTGCTCAATGATGCCGGTTTGCAAAAGGCGATACAGAGCATCATCGCCATTGCCCTCAGCCCGCGCATCGCCGCGGTGCTTGCGGCCCTGCCCTGGGCAGCCATTCGCAGCGCCGCCGCGCCCAATCATGCCGCCCTGCTCACCTGCCTTGGCCACGCGGATATGCTAGGCTCATCCGCATGAGCGATACCCCCCCCGCCCCCCAGCGTCGCCTTGACCCTCTTTTGCTGCCGCTTTTTGCGGGTGGCGCCGTCCTGGTGCTGGCACTTGGCTGGTTGCTGATCACGCCGCGGCCAAGCGCGCCGGGCCTGCCCAACCTGGCCCCGCTTGAAGCACGGCTGGCGGCCTTGGAAGCGCGGCCCGGTTTTAACGCGGCACCGCTCGAAACCCGCCTGACTGCGCTCGAAGCACGCCCGCGCGCCGCTGCCGCAGCTGATCTTTCGCCACTCATGCAGCGGCTTGAAGCGCTGGATGCGCGCCTCGCGGCGCTTGAAGGCAAGCCAGCGCCAAGCCTTGATGTTTCGGGCTTGGCCCCGCGCGCCTTGGCTGAGACGCTGGCAACACGGCTTGATCGCGTAACGGAACGGCAGGATGCGCTGGCTGCCCGGCTGCAGGCCGCCGATGCCGAGGCTTTGCGCCGGACCGAGGATCTGGCGCGCAGCCTGCTCACGCGCCTGGAAGCTGCCGAAAAGCTTGAAGCGGATCGGATCGCTGCCGCGGGTGCCGCTTTGGAAGGCCGCTTGGCCGGTGCCGAATCCGCGCTGGGCGCCCGGATGCAGGCATTGGAATCGGCACAGGCGCGCATCGCGGGGATTGAGGCGCGAACAAATCGCGTGCAAGCCATTGCCGCCTTGCGCGCCCGGCTGGATGCGGGGCAGGCCCTGGGGCCGACACTCTCGCCCTTCCCCAATCCGCCGGCGGCGCTCAGCCGCTTTGCCGCGGCGAGCCCGCCGACCGAAGCGGCGCTTCGCCTCGCTTTTGAAGACGCTGCGCGCGCGGCGCGTGCCGCGAGTGAACCCGCGCGGGAGGGGCAATCCATTCTGGAAAGCGCCTCTGCCCGGCTTGCGGGGCTGATCACCATAAGGCGTGGCGAGACGATAATTTGGGGCGATGAGGCCGCCGCCGCCTTGGAAGCAGCACGCCGTGCGCTGGAAGCGGGCGATCTGCCGGGCGCTTTGGGAAGGCTTTCGCCCCTGCCGCCCGCTGCGCGTACGGCGCTTGGCGCATGGGAAGCTGATGCCCAGGCGCTGCTCGCGGCGCGCGCGGCCATCATCACCCTGGCCGGGGGCTGAAGCGCAATGCGCAAGGCGCTTTTGCTACTTGCGGCGCTGGTTGCCGTTGCGGCGCTGACGCTTTGGCTGCTCAGGCTGGGTGGTTCGGTGGAAATCCGCGCAGGTGATTTCTGGATCGGCCTGCCAGTGCCCGTGGCAGTCGGGCTTTTGGCGCTGGGATTTGTGCTGCTGCATGGCGGCTTGCGGCTTTGGGCGTGGTCCCGCGCTGTGCCGGGTAGGATGGGGCTGCGCCGTGCCGCCCGCCGCCGGGCGGATGGCGATGCGGCCATCACGCGCGCGCTGATTGCGCTTGGTGCCGGCACCGCCCCGCGTGCGCTGGAAGAAACCCGCCGCGCCCGTGCACTTTTGGGCGATACGCCGCAAACCCTGTTGTTGGCGGCGGAGGCCGAGAAACTCGCCGGTAAGGAAGACGCTGCCGGGGCGATTTTCAAGAAATTGTCTGAGGATTCCTCGGCGCGCTTCCTTGGGCTGCGCGGGTTGTTGCGCCAGGCGATGCAGCGGGAGGATTGGCCCGAAGCCCAGCGCCTGGCGCGGGAGGCTGAGGCAGCGCAGCCCGGTGCCGCGTGGCTCCGCGAAGAACGCCGGCTGCTCGCGGAACGGACGCAGGATTGGCGTGAGGCCTTGGCCTTGTGCCCGCCGGATGGGCCACGCGCTGCCTTTGCCCTGGCGGCCGCAGCAGCCGAGCCCGATCCGGCCAAGGCGGCAGAACTTGAAAAGCAGGCAGTTGCGGCGGATGCAAAATTCGCCCCGGCGGCGTTGGCGCAGGCCGCGCGGTTGATGGCGGCGGGCAGCCAGCGCCGCGCGCGCAATGTGCTGGAAGCCACCTGGAATGCAGCGCCGCATCCGGATTTGGGGACGGCTTGGGTTGCGGCCGTGCCGGCGCCACTCGCCCGCGTGAAGGCCGTGGAAGACCTGACGCATCGCAACCCTGGCCACCCCGAAGCGCGGCTCTTGATGGCGCGGGTCGCGCTGGCAGCGGGGCTGACCGGCCGGGCGCGCAGTGAATTGGATGGTTTGATCGCCAGTGGGGCGGCGGATCGGCGCGCCTTTCTGCTTTTTGCGGAATTGGAACGCGCCGAACATGGTGATAGCGCCGAAGGCCGCGCGGCGGAGGCCGCTTGGCTCCGCGAAGCGGCCAATGCCGTTGGAGCGCCGCGCTGGCGCTGCGATGCCTGCGGGGCGGAACACAGCGCCTGGAAGCCCGATTGTGCGGCGTGTGGCGCGCTTGGGCGGATTGGCTGGTCGCGCGCCTGACGCCGCCCACCTTGCCCGATGGCGCAAGCGCTGTATGGAAGCGCCTGGATTTGACAAGGAACTGGCCATGGCCCTGACCCCCGCCCAGAAGACCGCGCTTGAAGCGGTCACCACCGCAACGCTGACGACCGTTCTGCTGAAGAAGGGCGTTCGGTTCTGCTATATCGCGGGATCAAACCCGATCGTGCAGGGGGATCGCCGCCGGATTGTGGGGCCGGCCTTTACGCTCCGCTTCACGCCGACGCGGGAAGATTTGGCAACGGTGGATAGCTGGTCTTCCCCCCGTTCCACGCGCGCTGCCATTGAGGAAATGCCGGAAGGTTGTGTGGCCGTGGCGGATGCGATGGGCAGCAAGGCAGCGGGGATTTTCGGCGATATCCTCTGTGCGCGCATGGCGAAAAAGGGTGTCGCCGGCCTGGTGACGGATGGCGTGGTGCGCGATGGCGCGGGCGTGATTGGAACTGGCTTGCCGGTTTACTGCCAGGGCTATGTGGCACCGGCTTCCGTGGCGGCGCTGAATTTCGTCGGCTGGCAGGAAACCATTGGCTGTGGCGGTGTCACCGTCGTGCCCGGTGATATCATTGTGGCGGATGCCGATGGCGCGGTGGTGATCCCGCAAGCGCTGCTTGATGCCGTAGTGGAAGCCGCGGTGGAACAGGAACGCCTGGAAGCCTGGATCATGGAAGAAGTGGGCAAGGGCGTGCCACTGCCGGGGCTTTACCCGCCCAATGCCGAGACCAAGGCGCGGTATGAGGCGACTCGGAAGGGTTGATCCCTACGCGGCCACTTCCTCATCTTCCTCGCCGCGCCCGATCAGATTGAGGGCGCGGCCCCTGATGCCCTGCAATCCCAGCGCATGGATCAGCGCATCTTCGCGCCCATGCGTCACCCAAACCTCCTGCGCGCCGGTCTGCTCGCAAGTTGCCAGCAGCTCATCCCAATCGGCGTGATCGGAAATCACCAGCGGCAATTCCACGCCACCCTGGCGCGCGCGTTGCCGCACCCCCATCCAACCTGAAGCATTGGCGACCACCGGTTCCGCAAGCCGCCTTGCCCAGCGATCGGCAATGGCCGAAGGCGGCGCCAGCACAATCGCCCCTTTCAGCGCATCCTTCCGCGCAACTGTTGCAGGCAGCAGCGGGCCGAGTGCCACGCCAAGTTCTTCATAGACAGCGCAAAGCCCCTGCTGCGCGCCATGCAAATGGATCGGGCGGTCATAGCCTGCCTCGCGCAATATGCGGATCAGGCGCTGGCATTTGCCAAGCGCATAGCACCCAATCACATGGGTACGTTCGGGGAAAAGCGCTGCCGAGCGCAACAACCGCGCAATCTCCCCAATCGCATCCGGGTGGCGAAACACGGGCAGCGCGAAGGTTGCCTCGGTGATGAACACATCGCAGCGTTCAACCTCGAAAGCCACGCAGCTTGGATCGGCGCGGCGCTTGTAATCGCCCGAAACCACCACGCGGCTGCCTTGCCATTCGATTGCGATCTGCGCCGAGCCCAGCACATGCCCGGCCGGACGCAGCCAAAGCTTTACGCCATTGATCGTGATCACTTCCCCATAACGCAGCGCTTGTTGCGTGGTGCCAGCGCGGCCTTCGCCAAGCCGCGCGGTCATGATCGCCAAAGTCTCTGGCGTTGCCAGCACCGCCGCATGGCCCGGGCGCGCATGATCCGAATGGCCATGGCTGATCACGGCGCGATCCACGGCGCGGAGCGGGTCAATGAAAAACCCACCCGGTTCGCAGAACAATCCGGCCGGGGTCACTTTCAGCCAGGTCTCGGGGTGGGGGGCGGTGGTGAAGGCCATGCGTTTCCGGTCTTGCCTCGGTGGCGGGTCGCGCCATAGATAGCGCTGAATGCGAACATTACCAGAACCTTTTGCCGGCTGGTTTGCGGCGCGTGGCTGGCAGCCGCGCCCGCATCAGCTTGCCGTTCTGGATGCCGTGGCGGGCGGTGAGCACGCGCTGCTGGTGGCACCCACCGGCGGCGGCAAGACACTGGCGGGCTTTCTGCCAACCTTGTTGGACCTGCAAACCACCCCGCGCGAGGGCTTGCACACGCTGTATATCTCGCCCTTAAAAGCCCTCGCGGTGGATATCGCGCGCAATCTGATGGCGCCGATTGGCGATATGGCTTTGCCCATTCGCGTTGAAACCCGCACCGGCGATACGCCGGCCAATCGCCGCACGCGGCAACGTGTGGCACCCCCGCATATCCTGCTGACCACGCCGGAAAGCCTTACGCTATTGCTGTCCCAGCCAGACGCCGCCGAGTTTTTCGCCGGGCTTGGCGGCATTATCATTGATGAAATCCATGCGCTGGCCGGCACCAAGCGCGGCGATCAATTGGCGCTGTGTCTCTCCCGCCTTGCCGTGCTGGCGCCAGGCGCCAAGCGGATCGGGCTTTCCGCAACCATCGCCCTGCCGGAAGCCCTGCGCGCCTGGTTGGCACCGGATGCGCGAGCGGGCTCTGTCCGGTTGATCACAGCAGAAGGTGGCGCCGCGCCGGTGTTTGATCTGCAATTGCCTGAAGGCCATTTGCCCTGGGGCGGGCATATGGGCTTGGCTTCCATGCCGGAAGTCTATCAGCGCATCGAAGCCGCGCGCGTCACCATTGTTTTCGTGAATACCCGCGCCCAGGCCGAGCTTTGCTTCGCTGCATTATGGCGATTGAATGAGGCTTCGCTGCCGATCGCGCTTCATCACGGCAGCCTGGAAATTGACCAGCGCCGCAAGGTGGAAGCGGCAATGGCAGCGGGCAAGCTGCGCGCGGTGGTCGCCACCGCCTCACTCGATCTCGGCATTGATTGGGGGGATGTGGATCAGGTGATTCAGATTGGTGCGCCCAAGGGTGTTGCGCGGTTGTTGCAGCGCGTGGGCCGCGCCAATCACCGCATGGATGAGCCATCGCGCGCCGTGCTGGTGCCGGCCAATCGGTTTGAAGTGATTGAATGCGTCGCTGCCATGGAAGCTGCGGCGGCTGGTGAATTGGATGGCGACCCGCCGCGCCCGGGCGGGCTTGATGTGCTGGCGCAGCATGTGTTGGCCATGGCCTGCCACGCGTCGTTTCATCCGGATGCGCTTTATGCCGAGGTGATTCGCGCCGCGCCCTATGCTGCCCTCACGCGGCGCGATTTCGATGATGTGGTCCGCTTTGTCGAAGATGGCGGCTATGCACTGGCGGCCTATGAGCGTTTCCGGCGCCTGTTTCGCGATTCCGAAGGCCGGCTGCATATCCGTGATGCGCGTGTAGCGCGGCAATTTCGCCTGAACCTTGGCACCATTGTCGAAACCCCGATGATCAAGGTGCGCATGCGCGGCGGCGGCACTTTGGGGGAGGTGGAGGAATGGTTCGTCTCAACCCTTGCGGCTGGCGATTGCTTTCTGTTTGCGGGTCAGGCGGTGCGTTATGAACGGCTTGATCCGGCGGCAGTGATTGTCAGCCCCGGCGGTGGCGATGAACCGCGCGTGCCGGTTTATGCCGGCAGCCGCATGCCGCTCACCACCTGGCTTGCTGCACGCGTGCGCGCCATTCTGCATAACCCCGCGCGCTGGGTGCATTTGCCCGCACCCGTGCAGGAATGGCTGAAGCTGCAATCGCTCCGGAGTGAATTGCCACCATCCGATGGGCTTTTGATTGAAACCTTCCCGCGCGGCGGGCGCTGGTTTCTGGTGGCCTATACTTTTGAAGGGCGCTTGGCGCATCAGACGCTTGGGCTTTTGGTGACCAAGCGCATGGAACGGCTTGGCATGGGGCCGCTTGGCTATGTGGGGACGGATTATGTGCTGGCGATCTGGTCCGCCTTTGAACCGACCGGCGTGGAAAGACTATTCGCCGAAGACATATTGGGCGATGAGATGGAGGAATGGCTTGCGGAATCTTCCATGCTGCGGCGGAGTTTT
This sequence comes from Roseomonas sp., assembly GCA_020249505.1. GTDB lineage: Bacteria > Pseudomonadota > Alphaproteobacteria > Acetobacterales > Acetobacteraceae > Neoroseomonas. The sequence goes on from JADCFN010000023.1 coordinate 49,294, forward strand.
CGCAATATCGCGACCATTGCGGGCTTGCTGGAAAAGCACCATCCGGGGGCAGAGAAATCTGGCCGGCAAATGACCATGAATGCGGATTTGATTTATGATGTGCTGCGCCGGCATGAACCGGACCACATCCTTTTGCGCGCGACGCGTGAGGAAGCCGCGCGGGGCCTCACGGATGTGGCGCGCATTGCCGCGCTTCTTGGGCGCATTCAGGGGCGCATTACGCATCGCGCGCTTTCGCGTGTGTCGCCACTGGCTGTCCCAGCTTTGATCGAAGAAGGCCGCGAATGGGTGGCCGGCGGTGCTGAGGATGCGCTGCTGGCCGAAGCCGCCGCGCTGGTCGCGGACGCCACCAATGGCGCGGAGGAATTTGGCGAAACACTCGCCGACATGACCGATGGCATCATCACGCGCGGCGCCTCCGCACGGCCCAAACCGCGTGAGGCGCGGCGGTCGCGCTTTATCCGTTCCGCACCAAGGCGCGCCTCATGAACGCCGCGCCGCTGCATTTGGGGGCAGAGCGTGTCATGCTGGACCCCGCTGGTGTTTTGCATTGGCCGGCGCAGAAATTACTGTGCGTGGCGGATCTGCATCTGGAAAAGGCGAGTGCTTTTGCCCGCGCCGGCTATTTCCTGCCGCCCTATGATACGCGCGAAACCCTCGCACGGCTCGCGCTGCTGATCCGGCGCTATGGCCCGAAGCGGCTGGTGTTTCTGGGCGATAGTTTCCATGATGCCGATGGCGCGGCGCGCCTTTCGTCCACGGATCGCGCCGCGCTGCTTAAGCTGCTGGAGGGGCTGGAGCCCATCTGGGTGCTCGGCAATCACGACCCCGCGCCACCTTGCGATCTGCCCGGTGAGGCTTTTGCCGAATGGCGCCAGGGCCCGATCACCTTCCGCCATATCCCAAGCCCCTTTTCGCGCCAGGCGCCGCCGGAAATCGCTGGGCATTTCCACCCCAAGGCAACGGCGCCAACCCGCGCGGGCGGCATTTCCCGCCCCTGTTTTGTCGCCAATCCCCGCCGCGTGGTGATGCCGGCCTTTGGCGCCTTCACGGGCGGGCTTTGCGTGACCGATCCCGCCATTGCCAGGCTTTTCCCGCAAGGCGGGCGCGCCTTTTTGCTGGGGGAGGAAAGGCTTTATTCCTTCCCACTGGCGGCTGGCCGGGGGCATGGCGCCGTACCGCAACAGGGGCCATGATGGGGGCTGGAGGAACAAGCCATGCCCGATGCCCTGCCAACTGCCGAAAAACCTGCCCTTGATGCCAAGGCCATTGCCGAATTGGCGCGGCAATTGGCCGAATTGCTGCGTATTCGCACCTTCCCCTTCGGCATGAAGCTGTTTGATGATGCGGAAGAAATGGCGAAAATCCCGGGGCTCCGCCGCCCGACCGAGGGCAAAAAATTCTCTACCTGCCAATTGGTGACACAGGCGCGCATCGCCGGTTTCACCATGGGAATCACCGAAGAAAACGTGCCAGGTTTCAGCAATTGCGGCGGGGTGATTGGGTTGAACGAACCCTCGGAACTCTATCTCTCCGGGCGCAAATTCGAAGGTGTATGGTTTGAAAACCGCGAAGCGGGCCGGCTGCATCAGGCGCAAATGCCGCGCGTGCCGGCGCGCTATAAGGGCCTCGTGGTATCGCCCTTGCGTTCTGCGCGGCTTGATCCGCCCGATATCTGCCTGTTCTACGCCAATCCCGCACAAATGATCCTGTTCATCAACGGGCTGCAATGGAAGAATTACAAGCGCTATGATTTTTCCATCACCGGGGAAAGCGCCTGCGCCGATTCCTGGGGCCGCGCTTTGCGTGACCGCACCGTCTGCCTTTCCATCCCCTGCTATGCGGAACGCCGCTATGGCGGTGTTGCGGATGATGAAATGCTGATGGCCTGCCCGCCCGAGGATTTGGCGCGCGCTGTTGAGGGCCTGCTTGGCCTTTCCAAGGCGGGGCTGCGTTATCCCATCATGCCCTATGGCCCGCAGGCCGATCCCGCCGATGGCATGGCGAAATCCTATGCGGGCAAAAGCTGAATTCTCATTGTGGCCACGTAAGGCTCGGGCAGCTTGATTACTGCGTCGTGCTGCCCGAAACCCCGGCGGGTGCCGCAGTGCGCCCACCATCCACGGTGTACTCTCCGCCCGTCATATTGCTGGCGAGGTCTGAGAGCAGGAAAAGCACCAAATTGGCCACTTCCTCAGCCGTACCGTAACGGCGCAGCGGTATGCCCGCCGCATAGCGTTCCTCAACACTCTTGGGATTATTCGGCGAAACCTGGCGGGAGACTTCTTCGATCATCCGCGTCGCGATCGGCCCGGGGCAGACGGAGTTCACGCGAATACCATGCGGCCCGACCTCACCGGCGACACTTTTGGTGAAGCCGTTTACCGCATGCTTGGAAGCGGAATAGGCGGCCATACCCGGTGAACCCACCAGCCCGGCGATGGAGGCGGTATTCACCACTGCGCCGCGCCCAGCCGCGATCATCACCGGCAGCACATGGCGCAGGCCAAGAAACACGCCCTTCACATTCACCGCCATGATCTGATCAAAAACGGCTTCCTCATATTCCGCGAGGCGCGCCACACGGCCTTCAATGCCGGCATTATTATGGAAGCAATCAATGGCGCCGAAGCGATCCTGCGCGGCCTTTACATAGGCCGCAACATCGGCGGCTTTCGTGACATCAGCGGCACGAAACAGGGCTGCTGCGCCAAGGGATGCTGCCAGCGCTTCACCAGCGGCAGCGTCGCGGTCCACAATCACCACCTTGCCGCCGCGCGCGACAAAACCGCGCGCTACTGATGCGCCAATGCCATTGGCGCCGCCCGTTACAATGCCGACCTTGCCTGAAAAATCCATGATGCGTTCCTCCTGCCCGGGGGTCGCCGCCACCCGCTTCGCATCATGCTTGCGCCGCTTGCCCGGAAAGACAAGCGGCGCCCGGATTTCAGCCCGCCGCCTTGGCTTCCCGCCGCCGCGCTGTCAGCACAAATTCCGTATAGCCATTGGGCTGTTCGCGGCCCTTGAGCACCAGATCGCAAGCGCCCTTGAAGGCCGGGCCATCAAAGCCCGGCGCCATGGGGCGATAGGCCGCATCCCCGGCATTTTGCCGATCTACCACGCCCGCCATGCGCTTCATGGTTTCCATGACCTGCGCTTCGCTCACGACACCATGGCGGAGCCAATTGGCGATGTGCTGGCTGCTGATGCGCAACGTCGCGCGGTCTTCCATCAGCCCGACATCATTGATGTCCGGCACCTTGGAACAGCCAACGCCCTGATCCACCCAGCGCACCACGTAGCCCAGAATGCCTTGCGCGTTATTGTCGAGCTCCGCCTGCACATCGGCGGGGGACCAGTTCGTGTCACGCGCCAGCGGTACGGTCAGGATATCATCCAACTTCGCACGCCGGCCGCCCTTGGTGATTTCATCCTGCCGATCGGCCACGCTGACCTGATGGTAATGCAGCGCATGCAAGGTCGCTGCCGTGGGTGATGGCACCCAGGCGGTGGAAGCCCCCGCCTTGGGGTGGCCGATTTTCTGATCCAGCATCGCCGCCATGGCATCCGGCATGGCCCACATGCCCTTGCCGATCTGCGCGCGGCCACGCAGCCCGCAGGCAAGGCCCGTGTCCACATTCCAATCCTCATAGGCCTTGATCCAGGCCGCGCCCTTCATGTCGTTCTTGCGAATGACAGCGCCGGCTTCCATGGCGGTGTGGATTTCATCGCCGGTGCGATCCAGGAAGCCCGTATTGATGAAGACCACGCGATCCTTGGCCGCTGCGATACAGGCTTTCAGATTCACCGTGGTGCGGCGTTCCTCATCCATGATGCCCATCTTGAGCGTGGCGCGCTTCAGGCCCAGCGCATCTTCCACACGGGCAAAAAGCGTATCCGCCCAGGCCACTTCTTCCGGCCCATGCATCTTCGGCTTCACGATATAAACGCTGCCGGCGCGCGAATTCAGCCGCTTGCCGCGAATATCGTGCATAGCGATGACTGACGTGCAGAAGGCATCCAGGATGGTTTCCGGCACCTCCGCCCCATCAAGCTTCACCGCATCAATCATCATGTGGTGGCCGACATTGCGCACCAGCATGACCGAACGGCCATGCAGCGTGATGGCGCCACCGGCCGGGCGCTGAAACACGCGGTCCGGATTGAGCCGGCGCACCATGGTCTTGCCGCCCTTCTCGAAGCTCGCTTCCAGATCGCCGCGCATCAGGCCCAGCCAATTGCGATAGACCGCGACCTTGTCTTCGGCATCAACGGCGGCGACGGAATCCTCGCAATCCTGAATGGTGGTCAGCGCGCTTTCTAGCGCCACATCGGCAATGCCTGCCGCATCGGTCTTGCCGATGGGATGCGTGCGGTCCAGCCGCACTTCGATATGCAGACCATTATTGACGAAAAGCAGCGAAGACACCGCATGCGCTTCGCCCAGATAGCCCACGCATTGGCCAGGCCGCGCGAGGCCCGTCTTGCTGCCATCCTTCAGCGTCACTTCCAAGGCGCCGCCTTCAATGCGGTAGCCCGTGGCATCGCTATGAGATCCCTTGGCGAGCGGCACGGCGCTATCCAGCACGCCGCGCGCATAGGCAATCACTTTCGCCCCGCGTTCCGGGTCATAGCCCTTGCCGGAAGCAGTACCAGGAATGGCATCGGTGCCATAAAGCGCATCATACAGGCTGCCCCAGCGCGCATTGGCCGCATTCAGCGCATAGCGTGCATTGGACACCGGCACGACAAGCTGCGGCCCGGCCATGGAGGCGATTTCCGCATCCACATCGGTGGTCGCGACGGTCACCTGCGCGGGCTCCGGCAACAGATAGCCGATTTCCTTCAGGAAGGCGGTATAGGCCGCCTGATCAATCGGCTTGGCGGGGTTGGCGCGGTGCCAGGCATCAATCTTTTCTTGCAGGGCGTCGCGCTTCGCGAGCAGCGCAGCATTGGTCGGCACCATTTCACGCAGCGTGCGTTCCATCGCTTCCCAGAAGCGGGCGGGCTCCACGCCCGTGCCGGGCAGGGCTTCGGTTTCGATGAAATTCTTCAGAATGGGGGCAACGAAAAGCCCCTTTGATACAGACATTGGAACGCTCCCGAACAAGGGACGGGTCTTGGCCCGCCCGTAGAATCCGGAGGGTTCCATAAAAGGAAAGGGGCGGCGGGGCAAACCGGGCGGGGGCTTGCGGGAAGCGGCGGGCGGCGCAAGGCTGTGTGGGCAAAAACACGAGGAAACCGCATCATGGCCTATACCCCGCCCCGTCACACTTCCCAGCATTGGCACGTCACGAAGCCTGCCGCTTCTGGCCGCAAGGGCATGGTGGCGTCCCAGGCGCGCGGCGCGGCCGAAGCGGGCGTCGCCATTCTGGAAGCCGGCGGCACGGCGGCCGATGCCGCGGTAGCCACGGCCTTTGCGCTGGCGACGCTGGAACCCTGGAATAGCGGCCTGGGCGGCATTGGCTTCGCGCAGGTGATGTCGCCGGGCGGCGCGGCCGAGACTTTTGATTTCGGCCCGGTTTCCCCGCGCGGCTTGAAGCCTTCCGCCTTCCCCATGACCGGCAAGATGAAGGCGGATCTTTTCACCTGGCCGGAGGTGCTGGAAGACCGCAATGTGCATGGCCCGCTTTCCTTTGCCATCCCCTCGGCGATTGCGGGCTATATGGAATTGCATGCGCGCCATGGCCGCATGCCGATCAAGGATGTGCTGGCGCCGGCGGTGGCATTGGCCAAGCGCGGCCTGGCACAGGATTGGTTCACCACGCTGAAAGTGGCCAATTCCGCTTCCGTGCTGAAGCTTTATCCAGAATCCGCGCGCATCTACCTGCCGGGCGGGCTGCCGCCTGTGGCGCCCTATCAGGGATCGCCGGGCTTCTTCCAGCAGGGCAATCTGGCCGCCACGCTGGAACGCCTGGCCCATGCCGGGCTGGCTGATTTCTACACCGGCGATATTGCGGCTGCCATCGCTGCCGATTGCAAGGAAATGGGCGCCTTTGTCAGCGCCGAGGATTTGGCGCATTGCAAGGCGCGCGTGCTGCCGGCGCTTGAAGCCGCCTGGCGCGGCAAGCGGTTGTTCCTGGCCAATGGGTTGACGGCGGCGCCCACGCTGATGCGCGTGCTGGAAGGCATGAAGGATGCGGATTTCTCGGGCAAGGCGCCTTCCGCCGCCTGGTATGCGCAATTGGCGCGCGTGATGCGCGCGGCCTATGCGGAACGCTTGGCAGGGCTTGGGGATGCAGAACCGAAAGCGGCCGAATCCTGTACCACCCATCTGACGGTCGCCGACAAGAACGGCATGATGGTCGCCATGACCACCACGCTGCTATCCAGCATGGGCAGCCGTGTGGTGCTGCCGAAATCGGGCGTGCTGATGAATAACGGCGTCATGTGGTTCGACCCACGCCCCGAAGCCGCCAATGCGCTGGCGCCGGGCAAACGGCCTCTTACCAATATGTGTCCTGTTATTGCCGCCGAGGGTGACAAGCCCGTGCTTGCCACGGGCGCTTCCGGTGGGCGGCGCATCATGGCGTCTGTCTTCCAGATGCTGTCTTTTGTTTCCGATTTCGGCATGGAACCGGAACAGGCCGCGCATCATCCGCGCCTTGATGTCTCGGCGCCCGAAGGTGTCACCGCCGATATCCGGCTGGGTGCGGAAACGCTGGCGGCCCTTGCGGCGGAAGATACGGTGACAGAGGTGGAACACGCGGTGCTGCCGGTGAATTTCGCCTGCCCCAATCTGATCCGCATCGGCGCCGACGGCACACGCACCGGCATTACCGATGTGATGAGCCCCTGGAGTGCGGCAATCGCCGAAGCGTAAACCAAAACAAAGGAAACGCCCATGAAACGTCGTCATTTGCTGCAAGGGGCCGCGGCGCTTGCCGGGGCCTCGGGCTTTGCCGCGCCTTTACTGGCGCAACCCGCGCGCACCGCCACGCTGCGCTTCGTGCCGCAGGCCAATCTGACCGCGCTTGACCCCATCTGGACCAGCGCGATTGTCACGCAAATGCATGGCTATCATGTCTACGACACGCTCTATGCTGTGGATGGCCAGCAGCGCGCCCGCCCGCAAATGGCCGCCGGTCATGAGGTTTCCGCCGATGGCCGCGTGTGGCGCATCAGGCTGCGTGAGGGCTTGTTCTTTCATGATGGCGAACCGGTGCGCGCTGCCGATTGCGCCGCATCACTCGCGCGCTGGTCGCGGCGTGATGCCTTCGGGCAAATCCTGGCCGCGCAGGTGGATGAATGGCGCGCCGTGGATGATCGCACGCTGGAAATTCGCCTGAAGCGCCCCTTCCCGCTTTTGCTCGATGCCTTGGCGAAACCCGATTCCAACGTGCCCTTCATCATGCCGGAGCGCTTGGCCAGAACCGATGCCAGCACGCAGGTCAGCGAAATGATCGGCAGCGGCCCCTATCGCTTCATGCGCGACGAATTCGTCTCTGGCAGTCGCGTGGTTTATATGCGCAATGACCGCTATCGCCCGCGTGATGAGGCATCGGATTGGGCGTCCGGCGGTAAGGTCGCGCATTTTCCGCGCATTGAATGGCATATCCTGCCCGACCCCGCGACGGCGGCAGCGGCATTGCAATCGGGCGAGGTTGACTGGTTGGAACAGCCTTTGGCCGATCTGGTGCCGACGCTGCAGCGAAACCGCAATATCGAAGTCGGCATTCTGAACCCGACCGGCTTGATGAGCATCATGCGCTTGAACCATCTGCAAGCGCCCTTCAATAATTTGCGCGTGCGCCAGGCCGTGGCTTTGGCGGTGGATCAGGCGGATTACATGCGTTCCACCCTCGGTGATGATCGTAGTATTTGGCAGGAATGCCGCAGCCTGTTTCCCTGCGGCACGCCTTATGGCGTTGAGGATCTTTCGGCGCTGAATGCCCCACCGCGCAGCCTGGATCGCGCCCGCGCCGCGCTGCAAGCGAGCGGCTATAATGGTGAGAAGGTTGTCATCATCAACCCGACCGATTTCCCGCTTATTGGCCCGCATGGGCAGGTGACGGCGGATCGGCTGCGCCGCATTGGCATGAATGTGGAGCTGGCGGAAACCGATTGGGGCACGGTGGTGCAACGTCGTGTACGCACCGAACCCGCCGATCGCGGCGGTTGGAGTATTTTCCACACCTATGGATCGTCACTGGCCTATCTGAACCCGGCGGTGAGTTCGCTGGTGAAGGGGCCGGGCGCGACCGGCTGGTTTGGCTGGTATGACAGCCCAGCGATGCAGGAACGCATCCAGGCCTGGTTTGATGCGCCGGATGCCGCGCGGCAAAAGGCGCTTGCGGATGAGATCAATAAGCGCGCGCAGGATGATGTGGCGACCATCCCGCTCGGCCAATTCCGCATCCGCAGCGCCTGGCGGCGCAGCATCACCGGGCTTGCCCAGGGCAGCATGCCCTATCCTTGGGGTGTGCGGCCGGCTGGCTAAGCATTTTCAAGCCAAGTGGAATCACTTGGTGACTAAGAAAATGCGATCAAACAAGTTTTTAGTGGGTTGCCCATGAACTAAGGTGAATGGGCAACACACTAAATCAGGCGGCTTGTTTCGACCGCAAGGCACGCCAGACCGCTTCCGGCGTGATCGGCATATCAATATGCGCAACGCCAAGCGCATCACAGACCGCTGAGATGATGGCGGGCGGCGCACCGCAAGCGCCTCCCTCACCGGCGCCCTTCACGCCAAGATCATTGGATGGGCAAGGCACCACATTCAGATCGAGGTTGAAGGAAGGCGCATCACCGGCGCGCGGCATGCAGTAATCCTGGAAAGTTGCGGTCAGGAATTGGCCGCTTTCCGGATCATATTGCGCATGTTCCAGCATGGCCTGGCCAATGCCGGCCATGATGCCGCCATGGCATTGGCCATGCACCAGCATGGGATTGATGGGCACGCCAACATCATCCACCGCCGCGTAATTGGCGATGGAGACTTCACCGGTGGTGGGGTCAATCTCCACCTCCGCAACATGGCAGCCATTGGGGAAATTGCATTCTGTGTCGCGGGTATAGATCAGTTGTTCGTCAAGCCCCGGCGTTTCTCCCGGCGGCAAGCGCGCGGGGTCATGCGCGGCGGCGATCACCGCGGGCCAGCTTGTGGCGATATCGGTCCCCGCCACGCTGAAACGGCCATTGATGAATTCAATATCCGCCACACCCGCTTCCAGCAGATGCGCGGCGATGCGCTTGGCCTTTTCAACGATAAGCGTGGCAGCACGGCTCGTGGCAACCCCGCCCATCTGAGATGAACGCGACCCACCCGTGCCGCCACCCTTCAGCACCACATCCGAATCACCCTGCACCAGATCAATCGATTCAAAAGCCAGGCCGAGTTTTTCCGAAAGGATTTGCGCAAAGGCCGTTTCATGCCCCTGCCCATGGCTGAACGTGCCAACCGTAAGCTTGGCGCGGCCCTCAGGCGTCAACGCCACACGCGCCCACTCAAAAGGCTGCCCGCCTGACGCTTCAATGAAATAGCCAAGGCCAATGCCGCGTAGCTTCCCGTGCTTGGCGGCTTCCGCGCGTCGTGCGGCAAAACCCTGCCAATCGGCCAGGTTCAGCGCCATATCCTGGGTTTCCGCGAAGCGCCCGGAATCGATCACATTGCCCGCGACATTGCGATAGGGGATTTGATCCGGGCGGATGTAATTGCGGCGGCGAATTTCTTCCCGCCCAATGCCGAAAGCCGCAGCGCCCTGATCAAATAATCTTTCCAGCACATAGGCAGTTTCAGGCCGGCCGGCGCCGCGATAGGCATCGGTCGGCACCGTATTGGTAAACACACAGCGCACCTGCACATTCAAGGCCTGAATGTCATAGACCGTGCCATTGATGCGCCCGCCCGCCATGGTGGGCACGCGCGGGCCAAAATCAAGCAAATAGGCGCCCATGGCGGCGAGTGTGCGAATGCGCACGCCAATCGCTTTCGCGTTTTCATCAAAAGCCATTTCGGCATGCGTCACATGGTCGCGCCCATGCGGGTCTGACAGGAAGGTCTCGGTCCGGCCCGCGCGCCATTTCACCGGACGGCCCAACTTGCGCGCCGCCCACAGCACCATGGCGCTTTCCGGAAACAGCTTGCCGCGCAAGCCAAAGCCACCACCGACATCGGGCGAAATGACTCGGATTTTTTCAAGAGGAACCTTGAAGACCAGCTTCGCCAGATTGTCGCGCACCTTGACCGCGCCCTGGGATGGCGAGACCAGAGTCCAACGTTCCCCATCCCAATCGCCGAGGGCGACACGCGGTTCCATGGGATTGCCGACCACGCGGTTCTGCACCAGATCAACCGCCACGATACGCGCGGCCTTGCCAAAAGCTTCATCCGCTTCCGCGGCGCGGCCACTATCCCAATGGACGCAGAGATTGCTACCCTGCTCTTCCCAAATCACCGGCGCGTCAGCATCAAGCGCCTTGCCTGTTTCGGTAATGCTCGGCAGGGTTTCATAGTCAATCTGGATCAGTTCGGCGGCATCCATTGCCTGATCGCGGGTTTCGGCGACCACCAGCGCCACCGGGTCGCCGACATAGCGCACGCGTTCAGTTTGCAGGATATGGCGTGTGGGCGCGAAAAGCGGCTTGTCCTTGCCGGGGACTTCCACCTGCACCGGCAGCGCGCCAACACCATCCGCAATCGCGTCATGCCCTGTCAGCACCGCCAGCACGCCAGGCGCGGCGCGCGCTTCGCTGACATCCATGGAGAGAATGCGCGCATGGGCGTGCGGGGAACGCAGCACCACCGCATGCGCCTGGCCGGGGCGGTTCATATCATCCGTATAGGTGCCGCGCCCTGTCAGCAGCCGCACATCTTCCTTGCGCCGTACCGGTTGACCAATGCCGAACTTATGCATGACCTACTTCCCCGTTATTTCCTGCAAAGCCTGAGCGATTGAGGTGATGAGCGCGACCGGACGCAACCCTTCAATCGCCGCCTGATGCACGCCAGCGGAAAACGCAGCGCAGCCATCTTCCAGCACGGTCACCTCGAATTCGCGCACATGCGCGCCGCGCACGGTGGAAGCGACACCGCCATTGGTGACAATGCCCGCGACCAATAGCTTGCGAATGCCGGCCTTGCGCAATGCCCATTCCAGGCGCGAATTCCAAAAAGCATCATAGCCGATTTTCTCGACCATCAGATCGGATGGCGCCAATTCATCCACCAAAGCCTGTCCCCAGGATGCCGGCGCGAAATCCCCTTTGCGAAGGAAGGGCCGCATTTGCTTGAGGTGCTCCGCAATGAAGGGCTCGCCCCCCTTACCAGGCACCAGAGTGAAATGGGTGGAGGCGATCCAGCCACCTTTTGCGCGCATGGCCTGACACAGCGGCGCAAGCCGTGCGGGCAGTGCTGCGATGGTCGCGTCACCTTGCCCGCCGCGCGCATAAGCACCCTTGGGGTGGATGAAATCATTCTGCAAATCACAGAGCAGCAAAGCAGTTTCGCTGATGGGAATGGCGCCGGCCATCATCACGCCCTTTCGATAATCAGATTACCAAAGCGGTCCACCCGCGCCACCAGGCCAGGGTCCACCACCACGGTTGCATCAGGTTGTTCCAGAATGGCGGGGCCAGGAATTTCAGCGCCTACCGGTAGTTCAAGCCGCGCGAAAACGCGTGCCTCATGCCAAGCGCCATCGAACCAAACCTGCCGCGCGCCGCGCGCTGCTGTTTCAAGGCTTGCGTCGGCCTGAGGCGCGAGTGCCGCCAGATCAGATGCCGGGCGCCGGCCAATCGCAGCACTGCGGAGCGAGACGATCCTGACCGGCAATCCCGGCAGCAAGCGGCTGAAGGCGCGTTGATAGGCGGCTTCAAAAGCCTTGCGCACAATATCACGCGTCACGCCCGTGCTATTGCCTGCCACGGTCACGGGCAAAGGCACGGCAACGGTATGAGTCTGTCCCGCGTAATGCATATCAAGCGTAAACAGGGTTTCAATCGCCTCCACCGGCAGGCCGGCATCGCGCACCACTGCCACCGCAGCACTTGCTTCGCGCACCAGATGCGCATCCAGCGCGGCGGGATCGAGACTGTCCAAATCCAGATTGAGCGTGCGCACCTGATCATGCCGCACATCGGCGATGATGCAGCCAAGTGCTGAGGTAACCCCCGGAAAGCGCGGCACCAAAGCGGCCTTCAAGCCTACCTCAGTCAGCAGCGCACCAACATGCAAGGCGCCACCGCCACCGAAGGGAAGCGCCACGAAACGCGCGGGATCAAGCCCGCGTTCGATGGAAACAAGCCTGATGGCACCAGCCATCTTCGCATTGGCGACGCGCAGAATGGCCTCTGCTGCCGCCATGGCATCCAGCCCCAAAGGCACGCCGACATGCTGTTCAATCGCGGCCTTTGCGGCATCCACATCCAGACTGGCCAGCGCGCCACCAATTGGCCGCGCGGCATTGATCCGTCCCAACACAAGATTCGCATCCGTCAGTGTCGGGCGATCATTGCCCTGGCCGTAACAGACCGGGCCAGGCCGGCTGCCCGCGCTTTCCGGACCCACTTGCAGCAAGCCACCGCGATCCACCGCCGCGATGGAACCGCCGCCCGCACCGATGGTGGTGATTTCAATCATCGGGGATCGGATGACCAGGCCAAAGTCAATCGTCGCCTGCGCGGCCAGGGCCATTTGCCCATTGGCAATCAAAGACACATCAAAGGAAGTGCCACCCAGATCGCAGGTGATCACATGGCTGAAGCCGGCAGCCTTGGCGATGGCGCCCGCCGCAATTACCCCCGCCGCCGGGCCAGAAAGCGCCGTACGCGCCGGGAAGCGCCGTGCCGTTGCGGTGGACATGATCCCGCCATTGGACTGCACAATATGAAACCGTCCACCGAAACCTTCCTGCGCAAGAGCGCCTTCCAGCTTGCCGAGATAACCCGCGACCAAAGGCTGCAAATAGGCATTGAGCGCCGTGGTCGAAGCCCGCTCAAACTCACGGATTTCCGGCAGGATTTCGGAAGAAACCGAAACATGCGGATTGGGCCAAATGCGCCGCACCGCTTCCGCCGCCGCTTGTTCATTGGCAGGATTGGCATAGGCATTGATGAAAATAACCGCGCAGGCTTCCGCACCGGCGGTCAGCAATTGCCGCGCCGCAGCCTCCACCGCCGCGATATCTACCGGCATGTGGATGCTGCCGTCAGCGAGGCAGCGTTCCGGCACTTCCAAGCGCAGATCACGGTCCGCTATTGGTTGGAAATTACCCCAAAGCCCCCAGGTGTGGCGCCGATCACGCCGGCGCATTTCCAGCACATCGCGAAAGCCCGCGGTTGTGATCACGCCAAGCTTCGAGCCTTTTCGTTCCAGCAGCGCATTGGTGCCAACCGTCGTGCCATGCACCACCGCCGCCATGCCGGCAGCACCGCCAAGCGCGCGCAAGCCCGCGAGAAAACCAGAAGCCTCATCACCACGCTGGCTTGGCACTTTCGCAGTCTGAAAACGGCCTGTCGCTGGATCAAACAGAAACAGATCAGTGAAGGTACCACCAACATCAACGCCAACAATCGCGCCTCTCATGATGCGCGCTTTCCATAATCGCGCGCGGCGGCTTCGGCGCTGACGTAACCCAAGCGAATATCACGCGCGATGGCGTGCAAGGGCCGCGCGGCGGGATCGCCGCAACCGCCACCGCCTGGGCTTTCCAACCGCACGCGTTCACCTTGGCCGATGGAAACGCCGACAATCTTGCTCGCCATCGGCGGTGTCTCACCCGCGCTGCCCCAGGTGAAGCGATTAAGCGCGCCATCAGCGCCGCCCGCCACACCAAAGGGCGCGAAACGCCCGCGTTCACCGAGCAAAGCCACTTCCGTGCGCCCCGGGGCAAGCGCCTCAATCTCATACACCGCGCCAACGCCGCCGCGATGTTCGCCAGCACCACCGCTATCGGGGCGAAGCGCCCATTGCGTGAACATCACCGGATAGGCGGCTTCCAGAATCTCCACCGGTGGAATCGTCGCTGTTGAGATCGGGTTATTCGCGTGATGCAAGCCATCAGAGGCAGGGTTGCCGCCAAGCCCGCCACCGAAGAAGGAAAACATCACCCAGCGCGTGCCATTTTCCCGCTGGCCAGACAGCGCCAGCGCATTGATGGTGCCGAAGGGCGCGGCGGTGGCGGTGGCAGGGCGCGCCTGGCCGAGCGCGCCGAAAATCACGCCAATCAGGCGCAGGATGGTTTCAGTGTAACCGGCGACGGGTCTCGGTGCCTCCGCGCCGAGCAAAGTGCTGGGTGGTGCGATGACTTCCACCGGCCGCAACACCCCCGCATTGGCCGGCACATCGGGGAAAGCGTGCTTAAGCGCGACATAACAGGCCGCCACGGTGGTCGCGACCGAGATATTGAGCGGCCCGGCACAGGGCGGTGAGGATCGCGACATATCCAAAATCAGCCGATCACCTTCAATCGTCAGATCAAGCGCAATGCGCAGCGCCTCATCCTTCACGCCATCATTATCCAGGAAATCATCAAAGCTATAGCGGCCATCAGGCAGTGCCGCGATTTCCGCGCGCATCAGCGCTTCCGCGCGATCGGCCAATTGCGCGAAGGCGGCGGCAATGCGCGCGTCGCCGTAATCATCCAGCAATTCAATCAGCCGCTTTTCGCCAAGGTCGAGCGCGTTCAGCTGCCCATTCAAATCACCCCAATTGGATTGCGGCACGCGCGAATTGGCCGCCAGAATATCAAGAATATCCTGCTGCATTTGCCCGGCGCGGATCAGTTTTACCGGCGGAAAGCGCACACCTTCCTGATGGCTTTCGGTTGCGCGCGGGTTGTAATTACCGGGCACATTGCCGCCGATATCAAGCCAATGACCAACACTCGCCACCCAACAAAACAGCTTGCCGGCGCGGAAAATCGGGCGCACCAGGCGGAAATCATTCAAATGCGTCCCGCCATCATAGGGATCATTGAACAGGAAGGTATCGCCTTCCTGAAGCCCACCTTCCGCCGCGACTTTGCGAATGACAGACCGCACGGCAAAGGACATGGCGCCAACAAAAATCGGCAGGCCCTTGGTGCCTTGCACCAGCGTGTCACCGGTGACGGCGTCATAAACACCATGACAGGCATCGCGCGCTTCGGCGATGATGGGGTTGAAGGCGCTGCGATAAAGGGTCGCATCCATCTCATCGGCGATTTGTTCAAGCCGGCCCTTCAATACGGCCAGGGTCACGGCATCAAGGCGCGTCGTTACAGCTTCGGTCATTTCACAATCCAAGATAGCTACGGCGCAATTCCGGATCGGCGGCAATATCGCGCGCGGCACCACTCAGGCTGATTACGCCATTTTCAAGCACATGCGCCTGATCCGCCACTTCCAGGCTTTGCGCCACATTCTGTTCGACCAGCATGATGGTCAGACCATCCGCATGCAGGCGCCTTATCAGCGTGAACATTTCCTCGACCAGCAAGGGCGAAAGGCCGAGCGAGGGTTCATCCAGAATGAGCAGCCTCGGTTCCGCCATCAGCCCGCGCCCGATGGCGAGCATTTGCTGCTCTCCGCCCGAAAGCGTACCGGCGGCCTGGCGGGTTCGCTCAGCCAGGCGCGGGAAAATGCCAAAGACACGTTCCAGATTGCGCGTACGATTGGCACGGGCACGGCGATAGGAACCAAGTTCCAGCACTTCGCGCACATTCAAATTCGGAAAAATCTTACGTCCTTCCGGCACATGGATCAGGCCAAGCGAAACGATCTCAGGGGGCGAAAGCGCAGCCAGGCTCTGCCCCGCGAAACGGATTTCCCCGCCACGTGGGCGCACCACGCCGCTGATGGTCATATTGAGCGTGGTCTTGCCTGCACCATTGGCGCCGAGCACTGCAACCAAGGCGCCTTCTGGCACGCTTAGATCAATGCCGCGCAGGATCAGGGTTTCGCCATAGCCTGCCTCAAGCGATTTGATTTCAAGCATGGCCGGCCAACCTTTGCGCGGCGCCATGGCCCAAATAGGCCTCAATCACGGCGGGATTGCCCACCACCTCCGCCGCCTCGCCCGAGGCGATGATGCGCCCGCCCGCCAGCACATGCACATATTCGCAAAGGCTCATCACCGCCTGCATGACATGTTCGATCATGAGGATGGTGACGCCACCCGCGCGAATCTCCTGCAGTACCGGCAGAAAATCGCGGAGTTCGGATGGGTTCAACCCCGCCAAAACCTCATCCAACAACAGAATGCGCGGACGCGTGGCGAGTGCACGCGCCACTTCCAGGCGCTTGCGCCCAGCCACCGTCAGCGCCGCCGCGGGTT
Organism: Roseomonas sp.; assembly: GCA_020249505.1. Taxonomy (GTDB): domain Bacteria; phylum Pseudomonadota; class Alphaproteobacteria; order Acetobacterales; family Acetobacteraceae; genus Neoroseomonas. The sequence continues at coordinate 65,552 of JADCFN010000023.1, forward strand.
TGTCCAATTGCGGGCCAAGGCCAAGGCGCTGGCCTACTTCTTCCGCCAACGCCAAAGCATCTCGGCGCTTGGGCAGGCGCAGAAAGGCGCCTACAGCGATGTTCTCGCGAACGGAAAGCCCACCGAAAGGCTGCACAATCTGGAAGGTGCGCGCCAAGCCAAGCTGCGCCAAATCATGCGGCTTGCGGCCGGTGATTTCCTCACCATCCAGCAACACCAGCCCAGCGCTTGGCGGTTCAAAGCCGGCGATCATCGCGAAAAGCGTCGTCTTGCCCGCACCATTCGGGCCGATCAGCCCGGTGATCGAACCTTCCCGCACATCGAAGGTTGCGTCAGACACCGCCGTCAGCCCGCCAAAGCGCTTGGTGAGATCACGCACCGCGAGGAAGGCGGGGTCCCTCCCTTGCCCGGTCATGGCGCCCCCTTGCCGCGCCAGCGCGCAGCGATGACGCCCGGAATGCGGTGCAACGGAAAGCGCACCACCAGGATCAGCAGCGCACCAAAGATGATCAGATCAACGCCGGGGATTTTGCCGATCAGCATCTTCGTCCCCTCACTGAGGCCTTGCAGGATCAGCGCACCAATCAGCGGGCCAAAGACCGTGCCCGCGCCGCCGATGATGGGTGCCAGCAGCGCCTCCACCGAAATCCAGGTGCCGAAGGCGATATTGCTGTCAATATAGAGGAAATACTGCGCATAGAGCGCGCCCGCTGCGCCGGTCAGTGCGGCGGATAGGCTGATGGCGCGCAGCTTCACCGCCAGAATATCCACGCCAAGCGCGGCGGCGGCGGCTTCGTTTTCCCGCACTGCGACAAGCTGCGCGCCAATCCGGCTTTTCTCCAAAGCCAGCGTGATCAGCATGGCAAGCGCCAGCAGCGCTGCGCCCAGAATCAAAAAGCTTGACCGATTGGCGAATTGCAGATTGCCGGCACCAAGATTGAGGCTGATGAGCAAACCCGCCGCACCGCCCGTGATCTCGGTCGCATTCGCCAGAATGCGCAGTACCTCCGCAAAGGCCAGCGTCACCAGCGCGAAATAGGAACCGCGCAGCCCAGCGCGAAACACCATGGCACCTATCGCATAGCCAAGCAGGGCGGCGGCGGCGATGCCGAAGGCCACCGCGGGATAGGCATTCACGCCAAAGCGCTGTTGCAGAATGGCGCTGACATAAGCGCCCATGCCGAAAAACGCCGCATGGCCGAAGGAATATTGCCCACCATAACCACCAAGCAGATTCCAACCCTGCGCCGCGATGGCCAGGATCAGCGTGAATACCAGAAAATTCAGTACCACATTGCTGGTCACGAATAGCGAAACCAGTACGGCGGCCACCAGAAAGCCCAGAATCGGCAGGGTGTCGCGTGCGGTCATGCGCGCGCCCCGAACAGCCCAGTCGGGCGCAGCAGCAGCACCAGGATGAAGATCAGGAAAATCCCGATCTGCCCAAGGCTATCGCCGAAATAAAGACCAGAAAGGCTTTCCACCACGCCAATGAATAGCCCACCCAATAGCGCCCCCGTAACGCTGCCCATGCCACCGAGCACCACAATGGTGAAGGCCACAAGCACAAAGGCATTGCCGACACGTGGCGAGACATAGAAGGACGGTAGCAAAAGACAGGCGGCGACAGCCAGACACGCCGTGCCAATGCCAAAGGTCACCGCATAGATATGCGCAACATCAATACCAACCAAAGCCGCGCCAGTGCGTTCCTTCGCCACAGCGCGAATGGCGCGGCCCGTATCCGTGCGCGTCATCAGCAAAAACAGCAAAGCCGCCAGCAGCAGCGTCACGCCAAAACCAATCAGCCGCGGCACTGAAAGTAGCACATCGCCAAGCTCCACCATGGACATGGCGTATGGCAGGCGGAGCGTCATGGTGTCCGACCGGAAAATCGCCAGCATGGCATTTTCGATGATGATCGAAAGCCCAAGTGTCACCAGCAACATATTGGAATCATCGCCGCGGCTCGCGGGCCCAATCACCAGGCGCTGCACCAGATAGCCCAACACGAAAAACAAGCCCGCCAGCGGGATCATCACGGCGTAGGGGTCCAGCCCAAAGGCGCCATGCGCGACGAAGGCGCCATACATCGCCAGCGTCAGCAGCGCGCCATGGGCGAAGTTGATGATGTGCAGCACGCCGTAAACCAGCGTGAGGCCCAGCGCCACCAGCCCATAAACGGCCCCCATCAGGAGGCCGTTTGCCACGGCCTCCAGCAATATCTCGGGCGGGTAGCCCATCTCAGCCGGTGACGGGATAGATCGGCTGAGCGTCCGCAAAATCACGCGGGAAGATCACCTTGATATCGCCATTCTGCACTTGCGTGTTCACTGGCTTGCCGCCCTGGTTTTGGCCATTGACGAATTGCGTCGGCCCATAGGGCATGATGTGGCTATCAAAAGCCGGGCCCGTTGCCGCCAGCGCCTGGATCAGCGCCGCGCGATCCGCCCGGCCAGCGCGTTCCAGCGCGTCAGCGAAAAGCATTACGGCGGAATAATTCAGCGGGACATTATACAGCCAGAAGCGGTTCTGTGCTTCCACGCGCCGGCGCAATTCGGCAGTTTTTGGCTTGCGCGGATCGGCCCAATGGTTGCAATCCATCACCAGATTTGCCGCTTCCGGGAATTCGCGCACAAAGCGGAAATTGGAAGCTGCGCCATTCAGGATGCAATAAATCCCCTTCGGACGAATACGCCGCTGCTGCAAGGTTTGCGACAGCAGCACGAATTCCGCGTAATAGGATGAGGGGATGATCAGATCGGGATTGAGCGCCCGGATGCGCAGCGCCACATTGGACATATCGCGCGATGGCGTTGGGTGCGCAATCGTCTCCAGCACCTGAAAGCCGCGCTTGGGCAATTCGGCATTCAGCAGCCGCGCCATGCCGGACCCGAACAACCCATCCTCATGCACAATCACCGCCGTGCGGGAAGGCTTGCCGGCAGCGTCATTGATGGCGACCAGATTGTCCAAGGCCGTCGCCGTCACGGTGCCAAAGCCAGGGCCGAAGCGGAAGGTATTGGTCAAGCCGCGCGAGACAATCTGATCCGATACGCCGACATCAACAATATAGGGCAGATCATAGCGCGATGCGGCCTGAGAAGCGGCAAGGCAAATGGGGCTTGCGAAACCGCCCACAATCGCCAGCACGCCTTCGGCTTGCATTTTCTCAACCTCGGCCACGCCACCATCGGGGGTGGAGCGTGCATCGCCGAACACCATTTCAATCGGCGCGCCACCCAGCGCCTTGATGCCGCCGCCGGCATTGATATCGGCAATGGCAAGCTCCGCGCCCAGGCGGCCATACTCACCATCCTGCGCCAAAGCGCCGGTCACGGGCTGGATGATGCCAAGCTTGATGGCGCGCGGCTGCGCATGAACAATAGCCGGCGTTGCGAGCAGCATAGGGGCGGCAAGCAGCGCCTGCCGCCGGGAAAGGGCGATCTGAGACATTGAAAACTCCCCTGTTAAGAATTCAAAGATGGTCATGCCCCATGCTTTGCCAATGGGCCAGGGGTATTTCAACTCTTCTGCAAAAAATTTCTGACTTTTGAGGGGTGGGCTATCTGGCGCTTAGCCTCTCTGCGGTCCCATTATGGTAGCACATTAGTCAGGCGGGGTTGACATGTAGTCGAGAGCTCATTGCCCAGCATTTCGCTCACCATGACAAAATCTGCCGCATCAATATCTCGTTGCGATTTTCTTTACCGAATCCAGCGACAATCAGGGGCGTGAGCGCCCGAGCCCCCCTGAGCTTCAAGGAATTCAATCCAAAGCTCTTTGAACCAGCAACTTTTGTTGAACGCGGTGTCAATCTGCCGTTCACTACGCCTATTTTATTGGGCGCACGCGCCCGGCCGCAGGAAGATGGGTCCGGCCTGGAAGTGATCATCGCAAATCCTTCGGGCGCGGATGGTGTTTACATCCTTCCTTGGGCGTCCATTCCGCAAATCTGCACACCAACACTGCATGATCGACGGCTTTGGCAATTGCTGCGTGACCAGACTTCGCTGACGCCCAGAAGCGTACAGGACGCCGCAGAGACAGTTGCACTGGAAGGCCTGGCCGGGAGGGGACCCGCAGACGCGGTGCAGGAGGCGCGGATTGCCCGTGAAGCCCGACGCAAGCGCATTAATTTTGGCTTATTGCTGAACCTGATCAAGCGAACAGAAGCGCCAAGCGCCTCCGCCCCCCCGCCGGAATTGGACGAACCAAGAAAACTGATGATGCGCAGCCAGCAAGCTGTCGCGCGCTGTGCGGCTCAGCTGCGTACGACTACAGAAACAGTCGCCGCAGCGCTTGAGGAACTGTCGCACGCCTTTAACGGTTTCGGTCTGCCGCAAGACAACCAGCCGGCGCCCGCGCGTCACTTGCTGGCGGAGCTCAGCAGGACCATGCAATCAGTAGTCGGCTGGCGTGAGGAATTTTCGGATTCCACAACCTCGCCCGTCACAACTCTCATTCTTCAGTCGCTCGAACTTACTCTTAATTGCGCAGTCCCCGCCGTGGAAGAATTTGATATTCTGATCAGTGACACCATGGCCGCGCTTGAAGCCTGGCAGAGAGATGATGAGGATGTTAGCCAACGCTTGACACGAATTGATTGGCTGTTGGATGGCTGGGACACCATCATCGGTATTTGGGATACTAGCCCAATCCAGGAAAAGGCGAATGCCATTATGGAAATGGCCATGCTTGCACCAATACTCCCCAAGGAGGTCTCGGATTGGAATGGTTTGGACGCCTCAGGCATGAGACAGCGTCAGTCTGCGCGTATTGTACAGCAATTTGAAGATTGGCGTAGTGGGCGACTTGTTGACATGATCGCCCGGAACGAAGAATTGATGTTTGCCCGACGCAAGTCGCTTATTCGGCGTTCGACCATGCGCGGAAAAACGACCGATGTTGTCCCTAGCAAAGGGCCGGATCGTGCGGTGCAAAATGGCGCCATCAGTAGTCCCAGTAAGCCAGCCTCGGGCGAAAAAAAGACACAACTGGCGGAAACGCGTCACCTCATGCATGCCTTAGCGGCGGCATCAGACATGGCGTTGAAAAATGTGGTCGAAATTCTCGATCGCTTGCCAGACAGGCTTGAAGCTGATCGTCTTCTCGATGCCGCACGCCCAAGGCTTCGCCAAATTCGGCCATTGCGAAGCCTACAATTCACGCGATTGCTATTTCTACCCTTAGATGGCGCCATTGCGGATAATGCCGATTGGAAGCGCGATGATACGCGCTTGCCGCGCGCCGCCCTTACAGGCATTGCCGAAGCGCTGCGGAACGCCATGGGAAAAGATGCAGAAGTACTAGAAGCCAGCATGGTCGGGAGAACCTTTCAGGATACGGGCGCTGTTGACCGCGCAGGCGACCTACTCTGGAAGAGGGCAGCATCCCTAGCGCCCGAGTTGAAACCCGGACCGCGTTGGGCCAGCAGTGGGCTCCGCCAAGATGATTTTGCGCCACTGGTAAAACTTGCTGCAAGCGTCTGGCGCCACGCCCCCGGCCTTTGGGCGGCCATCAAGCTTGCAGGTTGGGGGCCACCCGATGAAGCGGTACGTACAGCGCTGACACCATTGGCTGCCGAGGGAACCACTGCGCTCGCGGTCGGCTTGACAACTCTTCTGCAAAAGGCAACAAGTCCAGGCTTAGTTGCCATGGCAGCTTCAAGCCTCTCGGATCAGGCCGGCATCATCGCCGATGCTGCCCTGGATGAATGGCTGGCAAATGCACGCGTCACCCTTCCCGGCGAGGATTTGGTAGCAGCCGCATCCTTGGCAGAAACTTTTGGGCGCGCATTTCAAGACCTTGAAAATGCGCCACCCACGCGCAACCCCCGCCGCGGAGAACGCTTGATTCAATTGCGCCAGGAAGCCGAGATCACGTGTCGCCTCGCTTACGAAGATGGTCTTGCGGAAGAGATTTTTCGAAAGCTACCGCTACTCGCTTCAGCAGCCACACCCGAACAGGTAACAGCACTTGAAGGTCAGGCTCGCGCCCTTCGGCGCATTGAATTGATTGGCAGGCGTTATGGTATAGATCATGGGTATGATGGCGCGGCGAAGCGGATCGTTCAGGCGCTTAATGAAACCAAGCAGCACTTGACGTCGCTTGGCCTCACGAAGCTGGACTTGGCGCGACTTGGAGAGATTTTGCTGGGGCCGGAGGCAGCGCTTGATCTTCTGGCCTGACACAAAACTTGATCACCGTCTGGCGGTAAATCCAGGATCAGATTTATAAGCTGCTATAAAAACTCATTCATACCAGCCAACATCAAGCGTTGCGACCTCACCGAAGGTCGCCCCACGCGCCATGGCCATGCGGATGATGGGCCAGGAGGTTACCGTCATGGTCAGGAAGGGCATGGGGTCCCGCCGGTCCCAACTGACATCACGCGTGGAATAGAGTTGGCGCAGATTTTCGCGAAACGGGCCGCGCCGGAATAGTGACATCTGTGTTTCCGTCAGCGCCGAATAGAATTGCTGCAAGCGGGTTTCAGGCCGGTAGCGCGGGACGAAACCGGGCTCCAGCACGGCGCGTGCGATATCAGTACGTTCCCAGAAATGCAGGCCGCTTGTTGTACGCGGATTGCATTCAATGCCCCAGGGCTGGCCAGCCTCATCCAACATGATGTCGAAGGCGATGAAGCCGGTCCAATTTGCCGTAGCAATGAAGCGCGTGATCCAATCGGCAATAGCCGGATGTTCCACCCGTTCAAACGCCACCGCGACCGAGCCTGATTTCTGCGCTGCACGATAAATGACGGTGGAGGAGACGCGCCCCTCATGCGCGATGGAGCAGGAACTATATTCCGCGCCGATCACGCAGCGCTGCACGATGGCGGGAATGGTGGGCTCCGGCGCGGGTAGGGCAGCGCCAGCAGGCAGAAGCCGCACACCGCGACCGGAACAGGAATGCACTGGCTTGATCACCACCGGGCCGGATTGCGCCAAAGCCTGGGCTGATGGATCGCCGAGCGCATAGGTCTCCGGCACGGTCAGGCCCCAGATGGCGGCCTGTTGTGCAAAGCCGTGCTTATTGTGCAATCGGAGTAAATTTGCTGGCGGCATGGTGAAAAGCCGTGTCGTGGCGGGCAAGCTCTCGCGCAAAAAGGCGACATGCATGGTTTCTTCCGAAACCGGCACGACAAGATCAATCTTCTCATCCGCGATGATGCGCATGAGGTCAGCCAGATAGGCTTGCTTGTCTTCCGCCGGTGCCGTGACGCGATGGCTTTGCGCCACAGCGCGCGACGCGCCCGCCAGATGGCGCTTGAAAGGTTCCGCCACCACCACACGCCAACCAAGATCAGCAAAGCCGCGCGCCACATCCAGCGCCTTGGGCAGGCGGCCAAGGGTCAGCAGCAGATTGCCTGTCATGCAACGCGGGTGACGCGACACATCACCTGCCGCGCCGGGCGCGTGGTGAGCCGCGCGGCGGGGCGCACATCACTAGGCGCTTCGATGTGGAAATCAAATTGCCGAAACAGCCGCGCAATCAGCAGCACCGCTTCCACCTGCGCAAAGGCCGCACCCGCGCAAACCCGCGGGCCAATGCCAAAGGGGATATAGGCGCCAGCGGTCATTTCCGCTTCGCGTTGCGGCAGGAAACGATCAGGGTCGAACAAATGCGGATCACGCCAATAGGCTTGGTGGCGATGCAGCACCCAGGGAGCGACCATGATCAGCGCGCCCTTCTTCACCGGGTAATCGCCAATGCGCGTTGCCTCATTCGCCACGCGCGGCAGGAAGGTGATGGGCGGATAAAGCCGCAGCGTTTCACGAAACACATTGCGAATGAATGGAAGTTTACGCGTATGTTCGAACAGGATGGGGCCTGGACCGACAATTTCATCAACCTCGGCCCGCAACCGCGCCACCAAAGCTGGTTGCGTCGCGAGCAGATAGAAAACCCAGGTCAGCGCGCTGGCGCTGGTCTCATGCCCGGCCAGAAACAGCACACCGAGCTGATCAATCAGTTCCTCACGCGTGAAGGCTTTGCCTTCCACATCATGCGCGGCGATGATGGCGCTTGCGATATCATCAAAACTGGCGGCGCCATCACCCAAATGCGTATCGAGTAATTCGCCAAGATAGCCGCGAATGAGGCGGCAGGCATTCAACACGCTTTCCTTTTGTGGAATGCGCTTCCAGGCGCGGTCAAAAATCAGCCGACGAATTTCCACCTGCGCGACGCTATGTTCGAATTCGGTGAAGGCATCGAAGACCTCATGCGCGACGCGGGTTTCCAGGCCCGTCGAGAACACCGTGCGGCAGATGATATCCGCCGTCATGTGGCTAATCATCAGGTCAAGTGAAAAGCGGGTATTGCGCGCGGCGTGATCGGTAAGTGTAGCTTCCGCCGCTGCCGCGCCGGCTTCCATGGCGGGAAAGGCGCGGTTGACGCGCATCATCGTCAGGGCCGGGTCAATCATGGCCCGCTGGCGCCGCCAGGTTGCGCCAGAGGAAACAAAGATCGAATCGCCAATCAGCGGGTCCAGCGCATGCACCATCAGATCGCTTTTGGGCAGAATGCCTTTGGGATCGGTCAGCACTTCGCGCACCAGATCGGGGCGATTGACGATGATGGTGGATCGCCGCGAATAGCCAAGCGGCCCAATTGGCATGCGATAGGCTTCGGCAGGCAAAAGGGAAAGCAGATCGCCATCGCCCCTGATCATGCAACGCATCAACGCAATCAGCGCAGGCAAAGGTTCCGATCGCGGCGGGGCGAAGGCGCGGAAGGCGGGCACATGATTCATGGCGCCCTACCTGGCCTTATGCCCAGGCGAGGGCGGGCAAAGGGGCGAAGCGATCCTTGTCCTGCCATGGCTGATTTCCATGCTTTACATTAGTATATGTCAAGTGCGATTGTCACCCGAAAGCCGGGGAGGCTCGGATGGTCCTGTTCCTGTTCCATGCGCTGGTCGCCGCCCATATCGTGACGGGCAGCGTTGGCGCCATTGCTTTCTGGGTGCCCGTGATTGGGCGGAAGGGCGGCGCCAATCACGCGCGCTGGGGCAAGGTCTTCACCTTCGCGCTGCTGATTACCGGCTGCCTGGCGATGATGATGAGTCTGCTGACCCTGGCAGCGCCCATTGAAACCCACCCGCATCTGGAAGGCCGATTTGATGAGGCGTTCATCCGCGGCATTTTTGGCTGGATGATGTTGATGACCGGGCTGCTGACGGTGAACCTTGCCTGGTATGGCTGGCTTTCCATTCGCAACAAGCGCCGGCATGAATTGAATCGCACCAGGTTCAATCTGTTTCTGCAATATGCGCTGATACCCGCGTCCTTGAATTGCGCCTGGCAGGGTTGGATGATCGGCCAGCCGCTGATGATTGGCATTTGCATGGTGGGGCTGGCGACTGCGGCGACGAATCTCTGGTTTCTGATGGCACGCGAACCGGGGCCGGGTTCCTGGATCAAGGAACATATCAAGGCTTTGGTGGGTGCGGGTATATCAGTCTACACCGCCTTTATGGCTTTCGGTTCCGTCAGGATTTTCCCCGAATTGGCGCTCAATCCCTTCATGTGGGCGGTGCCGCTGGTGGTGGGGGTTTCGCTGATCATCTGGCACCGTCGTGTTGTGGATCGGCAATTCGCCGGGCGCGGTCGGCGACTAAGTGCTGCCGCCTGATATGGCTGCACCACGCGTTATTGTAATTGGCGCCGGCATGGGCGGCTTGGCGGCTGCTGCTGATCTTGCGCGTCGAGGCGCGGCAGTGACGGTGTTGGAACGCGCCAGCGCCCCCGGTGGCAAGATGCGCGAAGTGATGGTGGATGGCAGCCCGATTGATGGCGGCCCCACGGTCTTCACCATGCGCTGGATTTTTGAGGGGCTGTTTGCGGATGCCGGCGCTTCCCTGGAAGCAGCACTGCATTTGCAGAAAGCCGATATCCTGGCGCGGCACGCCTGGCGCGCCGGCGGCAGGTTGGATCTTTTTGCTGATATCGCGCGTTCGGCTGATGTCATTGGTGATTTTGCGGGCGCGGCCGAGGCGCGCGGCTATCGCGCCTTTTGCGCGCGCAGCGCCGATATTTTCCGCACGCTCCGCGGTTCCTTCATTGCCGCCGAACGCCCATCACCCCTTGATCTGGTCAAGCGCGTCGGCATTACGAATATCGGCGCGCTGATCCGCACCGCGCCGATGAAAACCCTTTGGGATGCCTTGGGCGAGCATTTCCGCGACCCGCGCTTGCGCCAGCTATTCGGGCGGTATGCAACCTATTGCGGATGCTCCCCGTGGTTAGCGCCGGCCACGCTGATGCTGGTCGCGCATGTGGAGCAGGATGGTGTGTGGTTCGTGAAGGGCGGTATGCGGCGCGTGGCAGATGCGATCCAGCGTCTGGCAGAGGACAAGGGTGCCGAATTCTGCTTTGGGGCCGAGGTCGCAGAACTTCTAACGCGTCAGGGCCGAGTTTCTGGTGTGCGGCTGGGAAATGGTGAGGAAATCACCGCCGATGCGGTGGTATTCAACGGCGATGTGGCCGCACTGGCGCGGGGCCTATTGGGGCAGGCGCCGCGAAACGCGGCTGAGGATACGCCGCGTGCAGCGCGTTCCCTGTCGGCCGTCACCTGGTGCGTGAAGGCACCAACTTCCGGCTTTCCTCTGGTGCATCACAATGTATTTTTTGCTGAAGACTACGCGGCAGAATTCGACGCCATTTTCCGCCAGCGCGACATCACCGCAGCACCTACTGTCTATATCTGCGCGCAGGATCGCGAAGCGGGGCCAGGACCAACTGAGGGCACGCCGGAACGGATGCTTGTTTTGATCAATGCGCCACCTGACGGTGATCGGCGTGGCTATTCGCTTGCGGAAATAGCCAAACTTGGCGAACGCGGCTTTGGCCTGCTGAAGGCGTGCGGATTGGAGATTGCACGTGATGCTGGCGCTGAGGTGGTCACCACGCCAGAAGGTTTCGCGCGCCTTTTCCCGGGCTCCGGTGGAGCGCTTTATGGCCGCGCGAGCCATGGCACCACCGGCACCTTTGCGCGACCTGGGGCGGTAACACGCTTACGGGGGCTCTATTTGGCCGGTGGTTCCGTGCATCCGGGCCCTGGCATTCCCATGGCAGCGATGTCTGGCCGCATAGCCGCGGCGCGGCTTTTGGAAGATTGGGCCGGTGCGCGTGGCGCTATTCGAATTGGTACGCTGCGCGCTTAATTGCGCCTCAGTGTATCGCCATGCGGCACAAGCTGATCGAGTACCTTAGCTGAGGAAATCACACCCGGTACGCCAGCACCAGGATGTGTGCCGGCACCTACCAGATAAAGCCCCTGCACTTCTTCACTGACATTATGCGGGCGAAACCAGGCGCTTTGGAAAAGCTGCGGTTCCAGCGCAAAGGCCGCGCCATTCACCGATAGCAGCCGATCCTGAAAATCCTGCGGCGTGATCATACGGGATGTGACGAGCGCCTCACCAAGCCCCGGGAGCACAGTTTCTTCTAGACGCTTTTCTATGGCCTTCCGATAGGGCTCCGCATGCTTGGCCCAATCCACCTTACCGCCCAAATGCGGCACGGGAGCCAACACATAGAAGGAATCGCAGCCCGGCGGGGCAAGGGACGCATCCGTCGCGGTTGGGCGATGCAAATAAAGGCTGAAATCCTCTGCCAGGTGTTTGCGTGTAAAAATATCGTGCAGCAATTCCTGGTAGCGTGGGCCGAGCACCATGGTGTGGTGATAGACATCATCATACCGGCGCTTGGTTCCGAAATACCAGACGAAAAGGCTCATGGAATAGCGTGCGCGGGCGATCTTGCGATCTGTCCAGCGCCGGCGCGGATAATCCTGCAAAAGCTTACTGTAGGTCCAGGCGACATCGGCGTTGGAAACCACGATATCAGCGGAAAGGCTTTCGCCATCTGCCAGTTCAACACCCGTGGCACGGCCACCTTCGGTGGTGATGCGCTTCACCTCGGCGTTATAACGAATGCTTCCGCCCAGCCTTGTGGCAAGATCAAGAATTCCCTGCACCAGCGCACCCATGCCACCCATGGCGTAATGCACACCATGCAGCCGTTCCAGATGCGCGATCAGGCAGTAATAGGCCGTCGTGGTCATCGGATTTCCGCCAATAAGCAGCGGGTGGAAGCTGAAGGCGACGCGCAGCTTTTCACTGGTGAAGTAATCACAGACGCGGCTATAGACGGTGCGATAGCCCTTCAGGCGGATCAAATCCGGCGCGGCACTGATCAGGCTGGCAAGACTATGGAAGGGCTTGTCGGCCAGTTCAGCGAAAGCCACACGAAAGATACGCTCACTTTCCAGAATAAAGCGTTCAAAGCCCGCGCTATCTTGCGGTGCAATCCGTGCGACCTCGGCCCGCGTGACATCAAGGTCTGCGGAACAGCGCATCACTTCGCCATCATCAAAGCGAATCAGGTAAAAGGGATCCATCGCGCGCAGATCAATATCCTGCGCAAGCTTGCGGCCAGCGAGCGACCAAAGCTCTTCCAGCAAATAGGGCGCAGTGATGATGGTTGGGCCAGCATCGAAGGTGAACCCATCCTGCCGAAAGACATAAGCGCGCCCACCGGGCGCATCGAGTTTCTCAAGGATTGTCACACGCCAACCACGCGCGCCAAGCCGAACCGCCGCGGCCAAGCCACCAAAGCCAGAACCAATCACAATCGCATGCGGGCGCTGATCCTGCGTCATCTCATTCGGCATGAAACACCAGTGCTAATTGCCAGAAAAGGAAAGCCCCCGCGCAAGACGCGGAGGCCCCAAAGCTTCATCACGCAAGGAAGGGCGGGGTCAGTCATCCCGCCCCAACCTGTTATCGCGGCGTGGCATCGGCTGAACGCAGCGGGCCTTGATTGACCTGCTTCAATTCAGGGAAGTCACGCAGCATCGGTGCACCATTCAGGGGACGATTCACGCCCTGGTGGCAGGTGGAGCAATTCACCTTCAGCGGATCACCCATGGCGCCGAGCCGAGGGCCATGCGGGCCTTCCGCCGGACCATTGGGATTCTGCGCCCAAAGCGGCTTCAGCGGTTCGATGTAGGACATGTTGATGTCCCGCACCATGCGGATGCCGTGCCAGGCAGTCGTCCGCGCTGGCGGGCTTTGTGCCCATTCGGCGAAGGACCGGCTATTGTGGCAATAAGTGCAGTTCACGCCAAGCGATGTGGACATATGCATCATCAGTGCATAGGTCCATTCCGTTGACATGGTATTCTGACTGTTCCGACCGGGCAGCGACGTTGTGCTGATATTGCGGATTTCCCTGTCACCCAGCAGGAAGGGGGTGAAGGGATCCGAAGGCAGGGAACTTTCGCCCACGGAAGCGGCAGGATGATTCTGCCCACGCGGCGCTTGCAGACCAGCACGGCTATTCGGTTCGGTTGACCACACCATGGTCGGCACCGCATTGCCGCGATGACAGGTGTAGCAGGTGACGCCAGTCTGGCCGACATGTGACGCCCATTCCGAATTGATCTTATGCGTCATCTGCAGCATGCGGCGGGCGACGACCTTGGTGTAGACTTCGTCCGACGCCATATTCTCGACATTGTGGCAATAGCCGCAGCCCTGATTGGGCGCGATCCATTCCGTCATGGCTAGCATGATGCGGTTGAATTGCGCTTCACTCACGTCACGCAGCACTTGCACATTCTGATAGGCCTCATGCGCCCGCGGTCCGGTCGTATCAGCTGCCTCAGATGCTTCAGGCGCCTGATTGGCCGCAAGCAATGCCGGCAGGGTGCGCGGGTTTTCAACCTCACCCATCGAAAGCCCGCGGAAGCCGCCTTGTATTGACAGTACCGGTGGGCGTTCGAAGGTAGTAACGAAGATCACTCCGCACAGCAGCGCCACCACAAAGGCAGCGATGCTAAGTGAAAACCTGCTCATCGCGGCGCTCCTTGTACGATGGAGGGATCAACAGCGGGCGTCCAAGGCATTGTGTAGGCCGGCGCGAAATGCCGATCCACCGCCCAAAGATACCAATTATCCACGACCGTACCGGTCAGCAGAATGCCAATCCCACCCGTGACGGGGCAAAGGAAGGCAAACCACCAGGCCCAGCGGTGGATGCTTTCGAAAGTGGCGTTGAAACCCATGGTCCAACGCCAGAACAACCCACCACGTTCCGCTGCCGTGCCGCGGTCTAGCGTTTGTTCGATTTCACGTTCACCACCATAACGGCCGAGTGCCAGAATGGTTGCCGCATGCATCGCGAACAGCAGGACGGAACCGTAAAGGAACACGATTGAAAGCGCGTGGAAGGGGTTGTAGAACAAATTGCCGTAGCGGATTGAAAACGCTGCAGTCCAATCCAGATGCGGGAAGATGCCGAAGGGCACTGCCTCGCTCCAGCTTCCCATGGCAACCGGGCGGATGAAGCCCAGCACCAGGTAAAGCCAGATCGCACCAGCAAAGGCCCAAGCCACATGGGTGCCCATGCCGAGCGCCCGTGCACGGCGATAGGTACGCACCCACCAAAGCAGCATGGAAAGCGTCAGGAAGAACCCTGCCACAATCCACCAGCCACCCTTGTTCAGCGGCGGAATGCGCAAGCCATATTCCGGCGGCGGCGGTTCAAGCGCCAGCCAGAAAAGCTGACGGATGAATTCGCTGAGGTTCCAGTTTACCGAGGCCAGCATGCACAGCCCGATGATCTCAAAGGCGATGAAGCCAAAGAGCAACGAGAGAATGCCAAGATAGCCAAGATAAACCGGTCCAATCTGTGCGTCGCCAAAGCGACCAAAGAGATGCACTTCCCTTGGTGTGCCTTCCCGCAGCGAATTATCCGCAGGTAGTGGCACACCAGGATACGGCGCCGGTCCGCGTACCTGTATCCGGGTGAAGATATTCTGATATTCGGCCATGGGATTTTTCCCTCCCCTCGCCTAGCGCCAAATCGGCAGGTTAAGCCACCAGCCCCACCATTCGGGCCAGCCGCGGGTCCAGAAAGGACCACTAATCACGATGCAGATTGCACTCCAAAATCCCGCTGACAGCGCCAGGAAAAGACCGAGCCTATGGATACCCAGCGTGCCAATCGAATAACCGATGAAGTCACGAAAGAAGGTATTCTCATGCTCTGCGGTCTTGACCGGTTCACCTTCTGGCGGGTTGAGCGCCGAGAGAACCAATGCACCGTGCAGGGACAGCGCCAATACCGTGGTGAAGAAGAACGTCACCGCGATCATATGCGCTGGATTGTAATGGAAGTGCAGATATTGATAGCCAACATTGGACACCCAATCGAGGTGACTCCAAATGCCATAAGGGAAGCCGTGTCCCCAGGCGCCCATCAGCACCGGCCGGATCACGACCAGGGTGACATAGGCGAAAACCGCGACGCCATAAGCGATTGGGATGTGATACCCCATGCCGAGCTTGCGCGAAATTTCCGCCTGGCGCAGTGCCCAGGAAACAAAAGCGCCGATCGCGCAGATGGTGATCATCTGCCAAAGCCCGCCTTCGCGCATTGGCGCCAGGCGCAGCCCGTATTTGAGATCCGGCGGCGCGATATTGATCAGCCAGGGATTCCAGGTCCCGCCAATCGCAGCGCCGTAGAGGATCAGGGCGGTTCCAACAAAGCTGAAAAACGCCGTGGTCACGCCAAAGAACCCGACATAGAAAGGCCCTATCCAAAAATCGAATAGGTCGCCCCCTATCAGGGTTCCGCCGCGGACGCGGTATTTCCGCTCAAAGCTTAACATCGCCATCGCTTGATGCTCCTCTCCCGACGGGGGCTTTGCCCGCCTGGCGGTCCCTCATGATGTTCTGTGCGGGCGAGGCAGTTTCGGCTGCCTCGCCCAATTCGCGGAAGCGCGGCCGAAGCCGCGCCTCGTGCTCAACCGCCCAGCTTTTGGCCAGGGGTGAAGGTCGGTGACGTTGCGCACCAACCGAGATGATCGCAGTAGCGCGGCGAACTCAGAACAGCGAAGTGAATCACTGCTGCGATTGCCACAACACCTGCCGCGCCGAGGAACCCGACACGACGAGCATCAATCACCATCCACATTTTATGCATATCGAACATTCTCCTTTCTTTCGCTCCAGATTTCAGGATTAACCGTCAACCCGGAACATCCTTCAGAAGAAGCGCCAGTCGGGCGGAACCACTTGTCCGGTATAGACAAGCGGCCGCCACAACCAGACGAGGATATGCGCGCCCATGGAAGCGAAAACGGAGAAAGCCCATCCCTGGACCACCAAGTTGTGGACTTCCCTCGCTTGAGCTTCTGTCAAGCGCGTTCTTGTGTCGGCCATTAGTAAGCCTCCGACTTGGCCTTACGGCCATTACCGCGTCCACCCGCGCGGCAGGGACGGCAGAGGCGGAATTCCGCCCAAGCCTTCTTGTCATCGCATACGCCCCGACAGCGGTGGCCGCGGTCCGTTCGCAGACAAGATTCGTGTTCACGAAGGGGCGTCATGCCATCACCTCCGCCAAAGTCTTTTGCACGCGCTCAGCCGTGACGCGTGACTCCGCCGCATCGCGCGCGGCGCGTTCAACCTGTTCGCGCAGCCGCTTGGCTGCGGAAATACGCAGTAGGAAGGGTTCCTGCTCCACCCGTTCATCCAAAAGCGCGACCGCCGCAGCATCCCAGGGTTCCGCTGCGCGTACCGGGGTGGGTTCGACGCGATCGAGATCAGTGCCAAGCGGTAGGATATGGAACAACGCGTCAAACAGCGCGTTGCAATATTCCTGGATGACATAAGTGGCGCCGGCATAGCCCATGAAAGGCGTGCCGGTGGCGCGGCGGATGATGGCACCCGGGAAACTTGCTGGGATGTACATGGCGCGGCTTTTGATTTCTGCCGCATACATGCGTTCATTATAGGAACCGAACAGAACCAAAGGCGGTGTCTTGCGCAGCGCATCACGCACTGCGGCGTTGTCGGGCTTCTGCCCCGCCTTGCGCGAGAAGGCGAAGGCGCAGGGAATACCCATTTCATCATGCAGAAAACGCTGCAGGCCGCGCGCGTAAGTATCGGTCGCTACCACCGCGAAGGAAGCAGAGGCGTAGAAATCCTGCGTCACGCTGCGCCACAAATCCCAAAGCGGCTTCACCGTGGTGTGCTTTTCACGTTCGATGAAAGGTTCTGGATCAAGCCCTGTCAATTCACCAAGCTTGCGGAGGAAATTCGTGGTCGCGAACAACCCAATCGGCGCTTGCAGATAGGGCCGCTCCAATTCCTCACAAAGCTTGCGCCCAAATTCGCGATACATGCAGATATTCACATCCGCATCGGGCAGCTTCGCGATATCTTCCACATGGCTGCCGAGCGGGAAGACCAGATTGATCTCACAGCCAATACCCTCGACCAGCCGGCGAATCTCGGCGAGGTCAGACGGCATATTGAAGGTGCCGTAGATGGGGCCGATGATATTCACGCGTGGCTTTTCGCCTTCCTTGCGCGTGCGGGGCTTCGGCTTGCGACCGCGAGAGCCAAATTCGCTCCAGAGCCACATGATGGCCCGATCAGCGGCCTGCCACTGATCCTCATCAATCGTGCGGCAGATGAAGCGCTGTAGATTGCTGCCCTGGGGTGTCACGCCGCCGCCAATCATCTCGGCGATTGAACCTGTCACTACCACCGCCGGCAATTCGGCATCCTGCGTTGCAGCAGCGCGCTTCAAGGCACCTTCGGTTCCGTTCTGGGAAAGTGAATCCTCATCCAGGCCCGTCACCACAATCGGCAATTCATGCGGCGGCAGCGCATCCGTGTAATGCAGCACCGCTGTCACCGGCAGGTTTTCGCAGCCCACTGGTCCATCAATCACAACACGTAGGCCACGCACTGCCGAGAAGGCATAAATCGCCCCCCAGTAGCCGCCGGCGCGATCATGATCGAGAACGAGCATGCTCAGGTCCCCACCGCTTCTTCGGCCTTGGCCTTGGCGGCGCGCAGCTTGCGCTGACGTTCGCGGAAGCCAGGGGGATCGCTTGGCTTGTCGCGGAAGCCATAGCCGGCGCCATCCGGCGTGCCGACACCTTCAAAGAAGGACACCATGCGCGAAAAACGTTCACGCCCATTGGTCTGCGCCGCGACAATGCCGGCCATGGAAGCCGCACCAGCAGGGCCAAAAAGCGGCCGGGCGGAGACCATATTGGTGAAATACAGCGCGGGCGTACCCATTTCCTTGGCCTTTTGCACCAAAGGTGTTGTGCCAAGCGCAAGATCAGGCCGCGCTTCCTTCATCGCGGCAATGTCCTGTTCCAGGCTCGCGCGATACTGCACATGGCAGCCATGCGCTTCGAGCCATTCGCGATCCGCTGCACTCCATTCGGTGCGCGGTGCCGCGGTGCCAACATAAGGTACTTCAGCACCGGCTTCGATCAGCAGGCGCGCCACCAACAATTCCGAGCCTTCATAGCCGGAAACTGTAATGCGCGCCTTGACCGGATTGCCGGCGAGTGCGCCACGAATGGCAGGCAATGCGCGTGCCTTGGCCGCTTCAATTTCGGATGGCTTCACACCCGCAGCAGCGCCGATGGCGGAAAGCCAGGCATCAGTACCTTCCACTCCTACAGGCGCGGAACCGACTACCGGCCGGCCGGCCGCGCGGAATTCGCGAATGCTGGCGGTATAGAAAGGATGCACCGCAGCAACGGCAACGCTATCAAGTGCCGCATAGAGATCACGCCACTCACGCGCCGGGGTTTGCGGCGCCAGCGTCAGCCCCATGGGCTGGATCAACGCACCAATTCCTGGCGGATCGGCGGGGAATAACTCGCCAATCACCGCGATGCTGCGTTGATCCAGTGCGTAATCGCGTGGTCGTGCTACCGGACCAGCCTCAGCCTCATTGCGTGCGTAGCGCAGCATGGCGCCCGCCAGCACATCCTTGGCTTCTGCATGGGTCGGCACACCAAAACCTGGTACATCTATGCCAATGACGCGCACGCCATTGATCTGCTTCGGCAGCAGATCAAGCGGCACGCCAGAAGCTGTGGGCACACAGAGATTGGTGACGATGACCGCGTCATAATCCTCTGGCTTCGCCAGATCATAGACAGCGTCGCGAATATCTTCGAAAAGCTTGCCGGTAACAAGCGTTTCGGAATTGAAGGGCACATAGCCCACGGTGCGGCGCGCGCCATAGAAATGGCTGGTGAAGGTCAAGCCATAGACGCAGCAGGCACTACCGGAAAGGATCGTCGCGACACGGCGCATACGCAAACCAACGCGCAAGGACCCGAAGGCCGGGCACATGGATTGCGGCTGGTCATGCGGCCCTCGCGGATAGTCAGCCGCAAGCTTGTCCATCACTTCGGACTTGCCGGCGGCACGCGCGGCGGCTTCGAGCGTTTCCCGCCCACCATGGCAGGCAGCGCCTTCAGCGGCGGCAGGCGGCGAAGGAGGGGGGAGTGTGTCCATGCCCTCAGACGCCCTCATACACCACTTCAAGGGATGGCTTATTCAGCACTTCCGCCGCGCACATATCTTCCATGGTGGCGGGGTTCAGCACCACGCCACGACCCACGGCTTCGCCCTTGAACAGACCAAGCAGGTTTTCCTGGCTGAGCGGATTCGGACGCAGCGGCGGCGCTTCAGCGACTTGCATGGCAAGCTGTTCAAAGACCGAAGCCCAACGTCCACCCGGCTTACCGATGATTTCATAATTCGCGGATTTGCGCCGGATATCCTCATCCGCCGGAATGGCGGCCAGCACGGGAATGCCCGCTTCGGCAGCAAAGGCATGGGCTTCGCCGGTGCCATCATCCTTGTTGATGACCATGCCGGCGACGCCGACATTGCCGCCAAGCTTGCGGAAATATTCGACGGCGGAACACACATTGTTCGCGACATAGAGCGATTGCAGGTCATTCGACCCAACCACAATCACCTTCTGGCACATGTCACGCGCAATCGGCAGACCAAAGCCGCCGCAGACCACATCGCCCAGGAAGTCCAGGAGGACGTAGTCGAAATCCCATTGATGAAAGCCGAGCTTTTCCAGCAATTCGAAACCATGGATGATGCCGCGCCCACCGCAGCCGCGGCCCACTTCCGGGCCGCCCAATTCCATGGCGAAAACACCATCACGCTTGAAGCAGACATCGCCGATGGCAACGGCCTCACCAGCGGCTTTTTTCTTCGATGATGTTTCGATAATGGTCGGGCAGGAACGCCCACCAAATAGCAGCGATGTCGTATCGCTTTTCGGGTCGCAACCAATCAGCAATACGCGCTTGCCCTGCTGCGCCATCATGTAACTCAGATTGGCAAGCGTGAAGGATTTGCCGATGCCGCCCTTGCCATAGATGGCGATGATCTGGGTTTTCTTGGCGGCGGGCGATGTCAGCACCCCATCAGGCGGCATTGATGCCTCCGCACGCAATGCGTTGTGCATCGCATTCATGGATGGACCGCTTGGCTTCCCCGGGACAGCATTCATTGTTTGTTTCTCCAGTCCAGAACCATTTTGAGGCAGGCAGGATCTTCAAAAGCCTGACGATAGGCTTCCGGCGCGGCATCTGCGGCAGCGCGATGCGTAATCAAGCCAGAAAGGGAAAGCCGGCGCGCGGCGATCAGCTTGTTCACCGCTTCCAGATCAGGTTGTTTCCATTCTGCGGCAATGGCGATTCGCGCTTCACGCATGAAGGCCGGCGGGAAGGTGAAGGAAAGCGGCGCGCTGTAAAAACCGGCCAGCGTCACCACGCCACCAGGGGCAAGGCGCGCAATCAGCGTATCCAGCAGCGCAGCATCGCCGCTTACATCGCAAATGGCGCGATAATCGCGCCGCGTATCTTCCGCTGGATCAACAACCAAATAGCCATTGGCGCCATCGCGCCGCGCGGGATTGCTTTCCCACACTACAGGCGCGGGATGGCCCGCGGCGATGATGATGCGCGCCAGCAAGCGCCCCAGCACACCATGGCCAATGATCAATTCCGGAATGGCGGCGTTCGGCAGCGCCATGGCGTGATGTGCGGTTGCAGCCAAAGCCAAAAGCACGGCATCCGCGCCAAGCGCGGGATCAACCGGCGTGACACGCGCACCAGCCACCACAAGCCGGGCCGCAGCGCCGCCAAACAATCCGCGAATATCGCCGAAGCAGCGCGCACCCGGCACGAAAACCGCTTCACCGGGCTGCCGGCCGGCTTGCGCACCCGCCTGCACCACACGGCCCACGGATTCGTAACCAGGCACCAGCGGGTAACCCATGCCGGGGAAGGACGGCATGCGCCCGGACCAGAGAAGACGTTCCGTGCCAGTACTGATGCCGCTCCAATCAATGTCCACGACAACATCCTGCGCGCCGGGCGGCGTTAACGTCAGTCGCGACAGCGAGAGCTGTTCGGGTGCGCTGAGCAGGATAGCGAGTGTTTCCACTCTGGGACTCCCCCTTGGGTTTTGTAACTCTAATGTGACGATTGTAGCTGTCAAGTTAAATTGACCATAAAAGAGTCAGGCTGCCTCACGCCGTGGCGTCGGCTTGCATCACGCGGGTGAGCAAGGGTGTATCGGTCGGCAACAAACGGGGTGCGACAAAGCCGGCAGCGGTCAGCATCGCGGCCAGTTCATCCGGCCGGCGCGGGCGGCCACGGCCCATGGCCAGCAGGTAAAAGCCGAAATAGGCGCCACCCATCGGCTCGGCCCCGGCAGTGCCGGCCATGGGTTCGGCAATAAGCACCCGCCCACCCTTCGGCAGGGCCGCACGCACGCGCCCAAGCAGGGCCTGCACCACATCATCATCATGGTCATGCAGCACGCGAACCAGGCTGATGATATCGGCGCCTTGGGGCAGGGAATCGGTCGTGAAATCCCCGCCCATCGCCATGGCACGGTCCGCGAGCCCTTCGCGGGCGAAGCGCTGGCGGCCCTGTTCGGCCACCGCCGGCAGGTCGAACAACAGTAAATCCAGCCCAGGATTGGCCTTGCCCACCGCGGTCAGGAAGGCGCCGCTGCCACCGCCCACATCCATCAACCGCCGATGCGGGCCAAAGCGGTAAGCCGCCAAGACTTCCTGCGCCACCATGGGCTGGCTGGCGGCCATCAGCGCCGTGTAATCGGATACTTTCTCGCCTGGCAGCGCCCCAGGCTGCGCCGCGCCGGCATAGGCCCAATATTGCGCGAGCGCGGTGCCGCCCCTTTCGCGGCGGAGCAATTCCACCGGATCCGCCAAATCGGCGTAGAGCATGGCATGGTGTTCCACCATGGCAGCAATGCCTGGATTGCCGATCATGGCCGCGCCCAATTCGCCAAGCGCCCAGGCGCCATCCGCGCGCCGACGCACTAGCCGGAGCGATTCGGCCGCCACCAACAACCGGTTCATCGCTTCCGGCGTAAGCCCGAGTCGTGCGGCCAAGGCGCGTTCCTCTGCCGGGGCTTCATGCAGGATTTCAAAAAGCTTCAGCCGCACACAGGCGGCCAGCACCTGCGAATAGACAAAGCCAGCGCAGAGATCGAATAATTCCCGCGCGCGGCGACGTGCCAATGGCCGGGTCAGCGGAAAACGCGCGGCCCAGGCGCGAAAACTCGGGCGTGCAGTGAGCGATTCGCGCCAAGCGGTGAAACGATCGGCCCAGGATGGCCCCTGATCCCCGTGCGCCCTTTGTGGGGGCAGCGGCATCGCGCGCGCCATGCCTCAGGCCGTGGCCAGCTTGCGCGGCAAAAGCCGCCCCACTTCTTCCAA
Source organism: Roseomonas sp. (assembly GCA_020249505.1). Taxonomy (GTDB): domain Bacteria; phylum Pseudomonadota; class Alphaproteobacteria; order Acetobacterales; family Acetobacteraceae; genus Neoroseomonas. The sequence continues at coordinate 88,168 of JADCFN010000023.1, forward strand.
CATGGCCGCGCGCAACAGGGTGCGGCCGGGGCAGGCGGGAATCGCCTCGACTGCTGCATTCGCCAGCGTTTTCAGCCGCGCCACCGCGCCATCCAGGCCAAGCTGCAGCACGGCAGAAGGCCGGCCCAAAGCCTTGTCGCGCCCAACGGGCTTGCCGATGCTGGCTTCATCTTCCACGGCATCGCGCAGGTCATCGGCGACCTGGAAGGCCTCACCCAGCCGATCCCCAAGCAGGCGCCAGGCTTCGGCATCAGCGACACCCGCGGCGGCAGCGCCGGCGACCGAGGCAGCGGCAAACAACGCCCCGGTCTTTTGCCGCTGATATTCGGAAAGATCCGCGCGCGGTTCACATTCCCAGGCTTGGCCAGCGACAATGCCAAAGGGCACGCCCACACCATCGCCAATGGCATTGATCACCGGGCCAAGGCGTTCGGGCGCGCCGCAACCGGCGCGCGCCACGGTCTGGAAGGCCAGCACAATCAGCCCATCCCCGGCGAGAACGGCCAGCGGCTCACCAAAGGCGCGATGCACGGAAGGCCGGCCGCGCCGCATATCGGCATCGTCAAAGCAGGGCAGGTCATCATGCACCAGGCTGGCGCAATGCAGCAGCTCAATCGCCGCAGCGGCAGCGCTAGCAAGCCTTGGCTGGTCATCACCGCAAGCAGCAGCGACCGCGAGCGTCAGGCGTGGGCGGATGCGCGCCCCTTTTGGGAAAACCGCGTGGCGCATCGCGGCAGCGAGGCGGGGCGGGGCACCGCTCGCCTCGGCGGAGAGCACCGCGTCTGCGAGGCTGCTCTCAATACGGGCCAAGGCGTCCATGCGGGACCTCCGAAGGGGCGGCGCGAGCATGTCGCGGCAGCCGAATGTAAGTTTTTATCTACTTTTCGGATTGTCCAGTTTTCTTGACACTTATGTCAAGGCTTTTTCACGCACGCGCGGCAAATCGCGTTTCACGATCGGCGCGATCCATCAATTCCAGCGCCCAAACCAGCCTTTCGCCGTAACCCGCACCAATCGGCGGCCCTTCCGGTGCCGGCGCGGCGCGCACAGCTTCCACCAGAAAGCGCGTGGCGGCTGATGGCGCTTCATCCGCACCATCCTGTTGCGCAGCAAGCGCGCCGGCGGCACGCGCCAATAGCCAAGCCTTGCGCCGGCCGGACACCACCGCACGGCGAGAGACGGAATCAAGGCCTTGGCGTTCAACTTCGCGTCCGATTTCGGCATAGACCAAGCGCGCGGCGCCAATCCCAGGCCGGCAATCCCAGGGCAGCAGCGCTATGCCTGGCCAGGCGCGCCGATAATGCGCTTCCGCCGCACCCAGCAACCGCGCCACCACACGGCCAAGCGCAGGCGAAAAGGCAGGATTGGCGATGAGGCCTTCCGCTGAAAGCCCTTCCTCAGCCAGCCATGATTGGGGAAGATAGACGCGCCCTGCCTTGGCATCTTCGCCGACGTCACGGGCGATATTGGTCAATTGCATGGCAAGGCCAAGATCACAGGCGCGCGCAATCGCTTCCGGTGAACGCACGCCCATCAGCAACGTCATCATCGCGCCAACGGTGGCAGCAACGCGCGCGGCATAGGATTCGAGAGCGCAGATATCCTCATAAAAGCGGCCTTCCGCATCCCAAGCGAAGCCTTCCAGCAATGCCGCCGGCAGCGCGCGCGGTACGCCATATTGCGCGACCACCGCTGCAAAAGCGCGATCCGCCACATGATCCCAAGGCCGGCCGGCATAGGCACCATCAAGGCGTTGATGCAGTTGGTTGAGCGAAGCTGCGGGATCATCGCTCATGTCAATCGCGTCGTCGGCCACACGGCAAAAGGCGTAAAGTGCTGCGGCGGGGGCAGCGATGCGGCGCGGCAACAGGAAGGATGCGGCGCGAAAGCTTTTCGAACCGCCTGCCAATAGCTTGTTGCAGGCCGCAAGATCCTCGGCCGAAATGCCGGTTAGTCCAGACATGCGCCCCCCCAATATTGTTGGCAGTTATTTCTTGTTTCAGTCATGCTCGGCTGTCCGGCGGCGGAAGCGCCGCACGCCAAGCGCCACCGTCAAAGCGACGATCGGAATGGCGATGCTGGTCACGATTTCTTCATGGAATGCGATGCCCGAAGTGACCAAGCCCTTGGCCAGATAGGCAACAAGCCCAACCACATAATAGGTGATGGCGGCAACAGAAAACCCTTCAACCGCCTGCTGCAACCTAAGCTGCTGACGCGCGCGCCGTTCCATGGAAGCGAGTAGGGCCTGGTTCTGCCTCTCCCGCGTGATATCAACGCGCGTAGACAGAAGCTGCGTGGCGCGCGCCACGCGTTGGGATAGCATTTCCTGCCGCGCGGCGACCGCCTGACAGGTATTCATGGCCGGCGCCAGGCGACGTTCGGTGAATTCGCCAAACGTCTGCATGCCTTCCATGCGCATCTCCCGCAATTCGTGAATGCGGTTGCGCACCAATTCGTAATAGGCTGTAGCGGCAGAAAAGCGAAACCGATGGCGCGATTCGCGGCTTTCCGCTTCAGCTGCCATGCGCGTCAGGCGTTGCAGCAACAGCGGCTCATCGGCTTCCTGCGCTTCCACCAGCGCCGCGCTGATTTCCGCTAATTCGCGTTCCTGCGCGCCGATCTGGGGTGCGACTTCCTGCGCGACCGGCAGCGCCAGCAGCGCCATGATGCGGTAGGTTTCCATCTCAAGCAGGCGCTGCGTGAGCCGGCCAGCCTGATAGGGCGACATGCCGCCATCATAAATCAGGAAACGACTGAAACCATCATCCTGGATGCGGAAATCCGTGAAGGCATGCGCATGGCCACTCACCAGCGGACCGCCCACCAGCATGTGATCACGAAAATACCGCCGAGAGATTTCGCTGATGGCCAATGGCACATCTTTGGAAGCCAGCAACGTGACATGCGCGGCAGCGATCACCTGCCCCGGCAAGGCTTTCAGCCATTCCGCCGGCAAGGCATGGATGGCGGCTGCCGAAAATGGCTCAGGCTCCGCGCCCGCGACCACCACCATAAAGCGGCTGAATTCGCCATGCCTTTCCCACTTCAGGCGAAAGGGTCCGAAATCCGCGCTGTAATGATTGGCACCAGGTGCAGGCGGCGGCACGGAAAAGCGCTGCGCCAGCGCGCAAAGCGCCGCCCAGGGTGCATCGCGCGCTTCATCGGCGTTTGGCAGCAGGGCAATCTGTGAAACACGGCAGGGGGAAAAGAGAATCTCCGGCGGGCGCGCATGCACCTCATCATTCAACTCAAGGCGCTTGGCATAGGATGGCGGGAGCACGTTATCGAAGCTCATGCCGCTGCCCCCGTGAGGTTCTGGGCAAGGCGCGACCATTCCTTGATCAGCGTATCGGCAACACGCGCTGGCGCTTCTTCATGCGCCAAATGGCCCAGCCCCTCCAAGGTAATGATGCGCGCGACCGGAAGGATGGCCTGGATGCGCCGCGCCTGTATGGGTGGCACGGCGCGATCGCGGCTGCCCACAAGTAGGAACAGCACAGTGCCAAGGCGCGGCAAATCGCGCAGCAAGGGGCGCAATTCCCATTGCGCCATCATGGTCAGCGCCGCGCGAATATGCCCGGAATAGCCGAAAAGCCGTGTGTATAATTCCACACCGCGCGGCCCGATATCAGACCCCGTATCGCGCAGCAGCTTCGCCGCGACTTCATGCTTGGAAGCGCGCCAAGCACAAAGCTTGGAGACAAAAGGCAGGCCCACCATCAACTGCGCGGCGCGCGTGAAAAACGCCGAATGCTCATCACCCAAGGGCAGCAGGGCACCATTCAGGCTGAAGATGGCGCGTGGCGAGATACTGCCATCCAAGGCCATACGCAGCGCAATCGCTGCCCCTGCCGAATGGCCAAGGACCACATCGGGCGAGACCTGAAGCTTCTTCAGCAGTGCCTGCAAGGCTTCCGAAAAACCTGCGAGTGAAACCCGCGTCTGCGGAAGGCCGGAGGTAAAGCCATGCCCTGGCAGATCCGGCGCAATCAGCGTGAAATGCGGCGCGAGCAATGGCGCCAGATCGCGCCAGCTATGTGTGGCCGCAGCCGTGCCATGCAGCAACAAAAGGCAAGGCCCCTGCCCCATGCGCTGCACATGCCATCTGAGCCCGCCAGCTTCGATAAATTGGCTCGATTCCCGATTAGGCCAATCGCGCCCGTCTCTTTCCCAGTTTGGCAATTCTCCGGACGCGGCCATGGCATCAGGGCCCTGAGGCCGGCGCGCGCGCCGCATGACGCACGGCAGCCGACATGCGCGCCGCATCAGCGAAAGGCAGCGGCACATAGCGCGCACCCATGGCAGAGGCGAGGTCGCGCGAGAAAGGCTGTGGCCGCGGCGCTGTATCAATCAGCAGCGCTGCAAAGCCAGAAGCCTTGAACAGCCGCGCCGTATCCAGCGCTTCCGATTCTGCCGTGGCGCGCCCACCCATTCCATCGCGCGTCACATTGGCGCGACCATCGGTCAGCGCGACAATCACCGGTGTCTGCCCACGCTTGCGGCTGGCTTCCGCCATGGCGTAGCCGGCAGCAATCCCGGCCGCGAGTGGCGTGCCCCCGCCCCCCGGCAAGGCGGCCAAGCTGCGCTTGGCGCGCACCAGGGAATGCGTTGGTTCAAGCAACACCTCTGCACCCCGGCCACGAAAGGCAATCACCGCCACGCGATCACGCCGCACGTAACAATCAGCCAGCAGCAATTCCACGGCCCCCTTGGCTTCAGCGAGGCGATGCAAAGCGGCAGACCCTGAAGCATCCACCAGAAAAATCGTGGTGGTTTCGCTATTCTGCTTGTAACGCCGGATGCGCACATCTTCGCGCCTGATATGCACCAAAGCCGCGTGATGCGGCTTTTCGCGACGGCGATATTCCTGCCAGGGCGCAGCAACACGGAGCGTTTCCACCAAAGCCAAACGCAGCCCCGCGCGCCACGCCGCCGGGCGCGCGCCAATCGGCCGACCACGCTGGGCTGAACGGCGCATCATGCCAGATCTACCAGAAGCAGCCGCCTGACGCGCCATTTGCCTTGCCGCAACACCAAGCCCCGCGAGCAATCCTGCCGGCAGGCTTGCCTGCGCCGCCGCAAGCACAAGATCTTCCAGCGATGGCTGGTCCTGCTGCTGTTCGGTATCAGAATTGGAAGGTTCTTGCTGTTGTTCGGGCGGTTGTTCCTGTTCCTGGGCCGGCGCCTCAGGCAATTGCCGTGCACGCGGTGCCAAGATGAGTTGCGCTGCAAGCGCCGCATCTTCACCCGTTACTTGCGTGCGGCCCGCAAGCGCGGCGGCAGCGCGGGCGCACCGCAGCGCAAATACAGGCGCACGCAAGGACAGGATACCAAGCGCCAAGGCCGCCGCACAAAAGGCTTGCGGCAGATCAGCGGGCACTTGAACTTGGCTTAGGCGCCGCCGCGCTGCCTCAATCTCCGCACGCGTCGGCCTGGAAGGAAGTGCGCGCTTTAACCCTATGGGTTCAAAGCTCAGTTGAAAGGCAAGGCGATCAGAAAGCGCTTCGGTCACCTGCTCCTCTTCGCTGGCACCCTCATCCAGCGCAACAACGCCAAATCGGGTGGCGCGCGCCATCGTAATACCCTCACGCGCTACGCAAAGCACACCACTATCCAGCACGGCGGCGATGCGCGCGATCATCTGGCTTTCAACGCGCTCCGCCATGGGCAGGATGATCATACCACCATCAGCCTCGGCCAGAAGACCCGGTTGCGCGATGGGACGCCCGGCACTCAGGCTTGCAGCAAGATCAAGCCCACCCAGCAAGCGGCTATCCGCAATACCCAAAGGCACGCGCCGCCAAGGCACGCCAGTCGGCAGAAGTTTGCGAAAAGAATCAAGCCATTCATCACGCCTTGGATCGGCAGGTCCGCGCAGCACAAGACCGGCGAGCCCTACAGGATCAACCGCCAGCAAGGCCGCAACCTGAAACGAGACGCTCTCCGCACCTGTATCTTCGGCGCGCTTCGCATCGGCACTTCTGGCGGCCAGAACACTCATTCCTTTCGGCTCCGGCCCCAACTCCTCATGGCCCGAAGACGTCTTCGAGCGCCTTTTCCACCCGCGTCGTAGCAACGGTTTCATCAAGTGGATTACGCCGCAACCGGTGCCGCAACGCGGAAGCCGCGACGCTGCGCAGATGCGCCGTTCCCACTTCCAAATCGCCCTCAAGCGCCGCCAAAGCACGTGCCGCGCGCACTAGGGTCAATTCCCCACGCAAGCCATCGGTACCAAGCGCCATGCAGAGCGTAGCGGCCTGTTCAATCGTGCCGAGAGGCAAGGTGACGGAACTCAGCCGCTTCCGACCGGCCAGGATTGTCTCGCGCGTGCGCGCTTCATCCTTCGCCCAATGCTTCATGAAGCCAGGAGCATCCCGGTCATAAGCATCACGCCGGCAAACCACCTCAACACGGCTGGCAAGATCTGTTGGTGTTGAGACTTCAACCGAAAGTCCGAAGCGATCGAGCAATTGCGGGCGCAATTCACCTTCTTCGGGATTGCCGCTGCCAATCAGGACAAAGCGCGCAGGGTGACGCAGGCTGATGCCCTCCCGTTCCACGACATTCTCGCCCGAAGCTGCGACATCCAGGAGAAGATCAACCAAATGATCCTCAAGCAGGTTTACCTCGTCAATATAGAGGAAACCGCGATGCGCCGCGGCAAGCAAACCAGGTTCGAAAGCCTTCACGCCCTGCGCCAAGGCCCTTTCGATATCAAGCGCGCCCGCCAGGCGATCTTCCGTCGTACCGAGGGGCAAATCCACAACAGGTACAGGCACCATGCGCTTTTCAGGCTTCTTTCCCTTGGCCAGATTGCCGCAATGAGAACAGCTCACCTGCGGTGCCGCTGGATCACACGCAAAGGGGCAGCCAGCCACCACAGCCATTTCAGGCAAAAGCGCCGCAAGCGAACGCACCGCAGTGGATTTACCAGTGCCACGATCTCCAAACACCAGAACACCACCGATGCTTGGGTCAACCGCCGCAATCATCAGCGCACGCTTCATCTCCTGCTGCCCCACAATGGCGCTGAAGGGGTAAGCACTACGCGTGGGTACGGCCGCTAGGCGGCCACCGGTTTCGGATGCTGGGCGTGGCGCCGTACGGCGCGACGCCTGCCCATCTTGACCAGCCCGAATGGCTGGCCGAAAGCTACTCAGGGCGCCATCCATTACGCGGCCCGCCGCAAACGGAACTCTGACCAAACCTGTTCAAGCGATTGGACCAGGTGATCCATATCCGCATCGGAATGCACCGGTGATGGCGTGATGCGGAGCCTTTCCGTTCCGCGCGGTACAGTCGGGTAGTTGATGGGCTGCACGTAAATCCCATGTTCATCCAACAGCGTGTCACTCAACTTCTTGCAGAGTGTCGGATCACCTACCATGACCGGCACGATATGGCTGAGATTGTCCAAATGCGGCACACCAATCGCGTTCAGGCGCTGGCGCAAGGTGCCAGCACGCTCATGCAGGCGTTTGCGTTCCTCATTGCTCTGCCGCAGGTGACGAATGGCCGCGCGCGCGCCAGCAGCAATGGCCGGCGGCAAGGCTGTTGAGAAAATAAAGCCAGAGGCAAAGGACCGCACAAAATCGCACATTGCCGTGCTGCCGGCGATGTAGCCACCAATCACGCCAAAGGCTTTCGCCAGCGTACCTTCAATGACCGTGACACGATCCGCGACACCATCACGTTGCGTAATGCCGCCGCCGCTTGGGCCATAAAGGCCAACAGCATGCACCTCATCACAATAGGTCATGGCACCATGCGCGTCGGCAACATCGCAGATATCGCTGATCGGCGCGATATCGCCATCCATGGAATAGACGCTTTCAAATGCGACCAATTTCGGTGCGGTCTTTGGAAGCTCCGAAAGAACCCGCCGCAAATCTGCAACATCATTATGCTTGAACAGCACGCGCTTGGCCTTGCTGTGGCGCATGCCCTCAATCATGGAGGCGTGGTTCATTTCGTCGGAGACGATGATGCAGCCAGGCAGCTTCGATCCTAAGGTAGAAAGAGATGCCCAATTCGACATATAGCCAGAATTGAAGAGCAGCGCCGATTCACGCCCATGCAGCGCGGCCAAATCCTGTTCAAGCAACACATGCTCATGATTAGTACCGGAAATATTACGCGTACCGCCTGCACCGGCGCCGCAGCGATCCAGCGCTTCATGCATGGCATGCAATACATCCGGATGCTGCCCCATACCGAGGTAGTCATTCGAACACCAAACAGTCACCTCACCACGAACACCCTTATCGTGCCGCGTTGCACGCGGGAATTCGCCGCGGCGCCGCTCAAGATCGGCAAATACCCGATACCTACCTTCGCGGCGAAGGCCATCAAGCTGACCCTGGAAAAATTCTTCGTAATTCATATTACATTCTCCTCGCCCAGAATGATTTTCCAGGTCTTGCGATTGCGCGAAGGTCGCTTCCGGACATGATCGCCGAAACAAGGCCCCTCGCCATGCCTTGGGTAGTCTGCTTCATGCGCCGTACCTCAGCGCATAATCCTCAAACTCCGACTGGATACCGCGCATATCCAACAGTCGCCCTGTGACAATGATTCCAGTTCGCATTGCCTCGGTTGCAGCAGCGCGTCGCAAATGCATGGTACCATCGACAAAATCGAGCGTGAGCCACCCTTCGGGCGCTCTGATAGAGCCCTTCAAGCTCTCGATGGAGCCAAACGCGCCGGCGGTGATGCGAACCAGAAGCGCGTCCAAAGGGCGCGTGTCAAAAGGGCCGCTCCTATCAGTGAACCAGGTCGCTGTTTGGGCTGGCGCAGGCTCATCTCGCAATCCCCAGCGCCAAAGTGTTTCAATAGGAAGCGGCAACATTAAGAACCAATGTTCGATCACAGCAAGCGACGCGATTGTGGCGATCAGCATGAAGCCGACCGCTTGATGGGCATCCGCACCATCCGCAAAAGCCTTATGGAAAAGCCACGCGCTCAAGAGCGTGCCAAGCGTGATTGAAAATGGAAAAAGCAAATTCATGGGTCTGTGGGCAAAATAGCTGCTCATGTAGCGAAGATGCGCCGGCAGCAACGTCTCACCCGTATTGCGCACACCCAAATAAAGGTTGAGCTTGGCACTAAGCCGCATGAGCCAAAGAATGCCATAGGTCATGAGGCCAATACGATTAGGTCCCTGCGCAAAAGCGATAATCAACAGGAAACCCAGGGCGAGGATCAGGATCTCGTGCCAGAGCACAACACGAGTCGCGGACCAAAAGCGTGGCAGCCCCGTAAGCTCAGACGGCAAAGCCTTACGATTGGGGCCAGTAATCAACCCGCCCAAAAAACTGATCTCTACTGCACCCCATATTGCCAAGGCAGCCAGGAAGGAAAGATAGGCACCGGCGGCGCTTACCTCCTCTGCGGCAAAATGAAGCGTGATCAGCCCGCCAAAAAGCAAGATTCCCGCGCAAGCAGCGAGTGCGACGCGCTGCTGCGCAAGTGCCGTGACCGCAAAGAGAATGGCACCCGTCGTCACCCACCAGAGGAAGATGGCGATCAGGGCAGCGGTCATGCTTTCTGGCATGGCGCTAAACTACCAAACCGGCGAAAGGCGAATTTCGCTAGGCAGCGGATGCTTCCTAGGCCGCCTGAAGAATAGCTTGGCAAAGGTAGTGGCCGCAGAAATACTAAGGCCAAGGTTACGCAGCTTGCCACCAATCCCACCTTGCCGGCGCGCATCGCTCATTTTTTCGGATATCTGCCAAAGCCGATCCATGTCTTTCATGAAGCCAGGCCCATCCACATCCAAGGTCACGGGGAATACCTGGCGGCAAATCTCCTCTGTGATCTTAAACACTTGGCGGTCATATTCGGTCGGCGTCATCCCCAACGCCTTATGAAATTCCGGACGCCCGTGGTCACGCACATACATGGTGGCGAAAACGGCAAGCTGAAAGAAACGGCACCAAAGGGCGTTTACGCCCGTCAGAAGCTTCGGGTTGGCGCGCATCAGCAGCGCGAAGGCCTCACCATGGCGAAATTCATCATTGCACCAGTTTTCGAACCACTGGAAAATCGGATGAAAGCGCAGTTCGGGATGGCGTTCGAATTGCCGGAAGATGGTGATGTAGCGGGCGTAGCCAATCTTCTCGCTCAGATAGGTAGCGTAGAAGATGAACTTCGGCTGGAAGTAGTGATACTTCTTCGCGCGCGTCAGGAAGCCGAGATCCACCCCAATGCCAAGATCCTTCAATGCGTCGTTGATGAACCCCGCATGGCGGCTTTCATCACGCGCCATGACTGAGAACAACTCCCGCATATCGGGATTCTTCACACGCTTCTTGATTTCTGCATAGAGCACGCAGCCAGAAAATTCCGCTGTCACGCTGCTGACGAGAAAGTCGACCAATTCCTTCTGCAAGCCCTCTGGCAGCTCATCCAGCCGAAAAGCATCGAATCGTTCATCGCGTACAAAGTGGCCTTTATTTGGGTCGCGATGGAATTCCTCCATCAAGCGGTCCCATTCGGCACGCACAGGCTCCACATCAATGGCATCCATTGCTGCAAAGTCGGTGGTATAAAAGCGAGGCGAAAGAGCGGTTTCGGTCAGCGCCAGTTCTGTCGTTTCACGCGACAGCTTTTCGCGCATCGGGTGGCTCACGGCGTTCATGCGGCCTCCTTCGGCTCAAAGCCCACGTGATAGAGTTCGGTGAGTTCAAGGATAGACCGGAACTGGGTCCAATACCGCTGGAAGAAACCTGCCCGAATGACGGTGGCAGATGTTTCAAAGCTATATTTTTCCCCAAAGGCCACCTGGGCTGGCGCGCCATGCACAATCACCTGATCACCGGGCCGAAGCACAACGTCTTCCGGCACCGCATAGGCGTGAAAGCTATCGAAGCTGCGTTCAATCTCGACGGTACAGGGTACGTCAAAACGTCTTCCCCGCCGCCCTTGGTCTTTCTGATTCATTTGCCTGCCTCATTTTTTTTGAAAAGAATATCCGCGAAGCTTTGCACGTTTGTGGCACCAAAGGCCCGCAGATCCGTCCAGCGCCCGCTTACCGGGTCTTCCAGAACAATCGCACCACCTTGCACAGCAGCCAGACGGAGCGGGCTTTCCATGCCAGGGTTTTGCAGTCTTCTTTCGCGCGCGAAGCCGCGCAGGGCGCCGCGCACAAAACCACCCTCACCAGGCGGGATTTCGCCAATCAATTGCCCGGTCGAGGCATCACGGATGGCGATACCGCCATCAACTCGATCACTAAACAGAATATCGCGCGCAAAGATTACCTCATTCACAGGCCGGCGATCCTGATGCTTGTCACCGGCACTCAGCACCACAAGGGCAAGAATGCCAGCAAGCAGCAACCCGAGCCCATAGCCCAGGTAATCTGCACGCGGCATTAGCGCCTTGGTTGCCATTTGCTTTCCCCTACGCCATCGCCGTCGCGCCACCGGGCACTTCAGCTTCCGGCCCTGCCATGCTCCGGCTGATGCCCGCCCCTGAAGTGCTTGCGACTGCACCGCCCAATATCTTCGCCACTTCCGCCACATTCGCTACACCACGAAGCATGGGCTTTGGCCTGCCAACACTCCATCCTGCGCAATGCGGCCACAGGGCAATCCAAGAAATTCTGTGGCTCGGCAGCAATTCCATCACAATGTCGCCATGGCCATCTTTGCGATTCCGCAAATTTGCACCCGCGATTGCCGCAAAGGGAATATTGATGGTGATCGGCAAGGCGACGCCAACGCGCAGCACCAAACGGCGTGATGTGATGGAATAGACGCTGGTTTTTGCCGTTACCTTCGCAAGCAGCACAAGTATGGCAATCGCGAGACTGCCCACCAGCATCAAGGTTACTGCCGAACCAATGGCGGTCACCATGGATGTACCCTGCAGGGCTGCATTCAAAAGATCCCAGCCAGCGAGGAAAAGGAAGTAAGCCATCACCCAGCGGATCAGGAAAACCCGCTGGGCGATTTCGGTCCAAGCAGGCGCCCCCTGCCACAGCAAGACCTCACCAGCCGGAAGCGTTTCCGGTAGGCCCGGTATCGGCTCCAGCCCATGTTCGGTCAGCCGTGAGGGGGCTGGCCTGTTCACAGGCATGGCTCGCTACGCTCTGGGGTGGCGTAGAAATGTCCACCACCAAAATATGCAGAGATGCGATCTTCCTCGAGCAAGGTGATCTGCTCTGGCTGCGCAACACTCGGCGCTGCGGCGAATTGCGCAGCGGTGACCGAGATTACTCGCGCCGTACCATCGTCGGTAAAAGTGCAGAGGAACATCGGCACCAGAACGCGCCGCCCATTGGACAGTTCAGTTTCCAGATAGCGCAGGATATATTCCGAGCGATCCACCCAAACATCAACTGTCGTTCCTGCAACCTCACCGTCCAGCGTAATCACAGGGCGGCCGCGGGGATCGGGATCTTCATGCGCGATATGCCAGCCTGGCGCAGCGCGAAGTGGAACGATCTTCGGCTTGTGATCATCAAACGCCAAATCAGGTTCATCAGCCCTGTCGGCATAGGCTGCGGGGCCGACACCATCCTTCATCGCATCCCCAGTCGGCACGAATGCTGTACCGGGGTAGGGAGCTTCTGGGATTAATTGAGCGCTGACATCGCGTTCTGGCCGCACGCCCTGCACAACAGTGGCACCTTCCGGATAATGCAACCGAAAGACTTTCGGTGGAGGTGTTTCCGGAAAGCCATGCATGGTCGCGAAAGCCGGACGATCCGGCAGTTCATTGATCATTGGATAGCCTTCGCGCTTGTTCTCGCGGGTCAGATAATAGATCAGGCCGGCGAAGAATGCGAAGAAGATATAAAGCGAAATTGCAGCCGCATCCAAAAAGATCGGCGTTGCGGGTGTGGTCATGGCAATGCTCCATGTTGGTTTTGCAGCCCGGCAAGTGCCGGCCGGCCTGCATCACGTTGAGGTTCTTGGGAAACCGAATCAGTGGCCCGCAGTAATGGGCCAACAACTGCAAGCATCATGAACAACAGCATTATTTCGACGAGATAGACCCCGACATATCCGGTACTTGGGGCATCAAGCCCGGCGCCAAGAATGCCCGCTGAGGCAAGGGAGGAAATGACATCTCGAATGACACCGCCAAGTGCGACAGCAACACCGCCAGCGGTTGCCGTCACCGCCCCCCAAACGCCAAGCGTCAGACCAATCTGCCCTTCCGGTGCAGCGCGCATGCAGCCGGTAAGCGTCGCATGCGCAAAAAGCCCAGCACCGAAGCCAATGGCCGCAGTGCCAGCCGCGAATACAATGGTTGATTCAAGCGGAGCCGCAAAGATCACCATCACAAAGCCGGAAATGCCCACAATGGCGCCCGCACTGGCGACGCGCTGTGCATGCATCCCCCGCGCAAGCAACGGGGCGGCACGCAAAAAGCCTAAGACCGCGCCACTCGCAAACAGCGCCGTCAAGCCGGTTGTTGCACCCACGCTCAGCGCAAGGATCTGGCCGCCATAGGGTTCCAGCAGCACATCCTGCATGCCGAAGGCAGCTGTACCCAGTGCCGCGGCGAGCAAGCGCCGATCCCATGGCCCAGTCTTCCGCAAGAGCTTGAGACTTTGAAGAAAGTTCGGATCACTCGAGCCGCGACCAACTGTCAGTTCCGGCCGTCTTGGTTCCTGTTTCCAGGCGGCGATCAGATTAATCACAAGGGTCGCCGCCGCCATGCCCTGCACAAGTTGGATCAGCTTGATCTGCGAGAAATTCGCAAGAAAGGCACCAAAGGCAATTGCCGAAATCACCATGCCAATTAATTGCATCAGCGAAAGAATAGTGACGACGTTGGGTTGCGCCTCTCGCGGCACGATATCTGTCGCCAAGGCAAGCCCAACAGTCTGCACCGTATGCATGCCCGCCCCCACCATGAGGAAGGCAAGCCCCGCCGCTAGCTGCGCTACCCAAGGCGGTGCCCAGGTATCCCCCGAGAGAATGATGAGCGCAAATGGCATCATCGCAAGCCCACCGAACTGGATAATCGTGCCGAGCCAAAGATAGGGCACACGCCGCCAACCGAGAACCGAGCGATGCGAATCTGAACGAAATCCAATCAGGGCTCGCAGCGGTGCAAAAAGCAGTGGTAGCGCGACCATGATCGCGACCAAGCTCGCCGCCACACCCATTTCCACTATCATCACGCGATTGAGCGTGCCAACCATCAGCACCGCCGTCATGCCGCACGAAATCTGAAATAGCGAAAGTCGTAATAGACGCTTGATCGGCAGTGGGCCACTGCTGGCTTCGGCAAAGGGCAGCACATTGAGGCTGATCCCTGTCCAAAGCCGTGCCAAGCGGTCGTTTACCTCGCTCATTTCCGGATCAGCTCCAGCGCATGAGAGGTGTAAAAACCGCGAGAAATACGGCGATCCTGGCCGAGATTCCAGGACATGAGCTGTCGCTCACCCTTGATCCGCGCCTTGAGGCTGCGCTCCGCCACGGGTTCAATCGCCGGTGCTCGATCACCACGCGGAAAGGCGCGCCCTACAAAATGCATCGCTGCGAGCAAGGGTGTCTTTGGCGCAAAGGTCATCAGCATGGAACGACGAATACGCGGCGCCAAGGTCACCAGGCTCTGCACCATATCATCTGGATGATAGTGAATAAGGCTATCCATGGCGACAACGTGATCAAAAACGCCGAATTGGCCATCCAGCATGTCACCCACTTCATGGATGATACTACCTTCCGGTGCGAGTCCTTCGCTACGTTCCCGCGCAATCTTGACAAGCGAGGGCGAAACATCAATCGCCAGAACCTGCGCACCGCGCCGTGCCGCTTCAATGGCAAATGCGCCAGTGCCGCAGCCGGCATCCAGCAGACGCTTGCCGGTCAGATCAGCTGGCAGCCAGGACAGCAGCGTCTGGCGCATTTCGTCACGGCCGGCACGCACGGTTGCGCGAATGCCACTGACCGGCGCATCGGAGGTCAATCGCGCCCAGGCATCCGCGGCCGTACGATCGAAATAGGTTTCGATCTGGCTGCGACGGCTTTGATAGGTGGTGGTTTGCATCAGTCAAAGCCCAGCAAATCAAAGATCTCGCGATCTTTTAGCGGCGCTGCCTCAAGCCCTTCCGCACCGGACCAGAGCGATTCAGCAAGGCGGATGTATTCAGCCTGAACCGCCTCAAGCTCTGGCGAACCTTCCATCTCAAACAGCGTCGCCTTTTTCAGGCGGGAACGGCGAATGACATCAAGATCTGGAAAATGAGCCAGGGTCTTCATACCGGTCGCCGTATTGAAGCGGTCAATCTGGTCAGTCCCTGCGCTGCGATTACAGATAACGCCGCCAAGCCGCACGGGGTAATTTTTTGACTTGGCTTTGATAGCAGCGATGATCCGGTTCATCGCGAAAATGCTGTCGAAGTCGTTGGCCGCAACGACCAAACCGCGTTCCGCATGCAGCAGGGGGGCCGCAAAACCGCCGCACACCACATCCCCCAGAACGTCGAAGATCACGACATCAGTATCATCCAGCAGATGATGTTCCTTGAGTAGCTTGACAGTCTGGCCAACCACATAGCCGCCGCAACCGGTGCCTGCCGGCGGACCACCGGCTTCCACGCACATCACACCATTATAGCCTTCAAAAACGAAATCCTCGGCACGTAATTCCTCGGCATGGAATTGTACCGATTCCAGTACGTCGATCACTGTTGGGATCAGGCGCTTGGTTAGGGTGAAGGTGCTGTCATGCTTTGGATCGCAGCCAATCTGTAGCACCTTCTTCCCGATTTTGGAAAAGGCGACAGACAGGTTTGACGAAGTCGTACTTTTGCCAATGCCGCCCTTGCCGTAGACAGCAAAGACCTTGGCTGTCGTGCCAGAGACGGCATCATCCATATGGACCTGTACGCTGCCCTCACCATCTCCCTGGCGGGGGCGTCCGGTCAGGCGGGGCGGCTCTCTCATCAACACGGTCATGCCGCGACTCCTTCACTGATGCCTTCGATACGATCTTCAAGCTCATCACCAGCTTGCCGAAGTGCGGCCAGAACATCGGCGCTGGGGTTCCAGTAACGACGTTCCTGCGCCTCGATCAGGCGATTGGCGATTTTGGCTGAAGCGGTTGGGTTCAAATGCGCCAAACGGTCGCGCATTTCCTTATCAAGCACATAGATATCTGCGATGCGTTCATAGACCCAAGGTGCAACATGGCCGGTGGTGGCGGACCAGCCCATGGTATTCGTCACATGCGCTTCAATTTCACGCACACCTTCATAGCCGTGTTTCAACAGCCCTTCATACCATTTCGGGTTAAGCGCACGCGTGCGGGTTTCAAGTGTGACCTGTTCGGACAATGTCCTGATCTTGCCCTCGCCACGAGTCTGATCGCTGATATAGATGGCGGAAGCGCGCCCCCCACGTGCAACCTGCACCGCACGGCTGACGCCGCCCAACATATCGAAATACTGGTCAATGGTGGTCACACCCACTTCAACACTATCCAGATTCTGATAGGTGATTTCCACACTGGCCAAAACCTGCTGCAGCACCTTATCGGCCCGGGCGGGTTTCCCATCCAAGCCATAGGCAAAGCCCTTGCGGCGTACGAAGCTGGTGGCCAATTCGTCTTCATCATTCCAGGCACTGTCATGGATCATGGAATTCACATGCGCGCCATAGGTCCCATCTGTATTGCCGAATACGCGGAGCGCAGCCTGTTCCATGCTGCCGCCATGTTGTGCAATGTGCTGCAGCGCATGTTTGCGGATGAAGTTCTGCTCCGCGGGTTCCTCTGCTTGCGCTGCAAGCAGTGCGGCCTCCGCGAGCAGTTTCATTTGCAGCGGCAAAAGATCACGGAAAATGCCTGATAGCGTCATCACCACATCAATGCGCGGGCGGCCCAATTCGGCCAAGGGCACCAGCGCGGCGCCGGCCAGGCGGCCATAGCTGTCATAACGTGGCCGGGCGCCCATGAGCGCAAGCGCCTGAGCAATCGGCCCGCCTTCGGTTTTCAGATTATCCGTGCCCCACAGCACCATCGCCACGGTTTCGGGCACGGCATTGCCCTCAGCCAAATGGCGTTCCAGCAAGCGTCCCGCCTGGCGCATCCCATCCTGGACGGCGAAGGCGCTCGGTAGCTTGAAGGGATCGAAGCCATGCAGGTTCCGACCCGTCGGCAATACATCCATGCTGCGCAGCAAATCGCCACCAGGCGCGGGCATGATGTAGCGTCCTTCCAGAGCACGCAGGATGGCGGGGATTTCGTGATCCTGAGCCAGAAGCGCATCATACCGCGCCTTGGCACCCGCTTCCGTGACGCCTGCCGCAGTTAGCATTTCGGCGCGCTGATCAGCATTAGGCGGTTCACCCACCACATGCATGCCATGCGGGATCAGCGTATACTCCAATTCCAGCAGACCAGCGCTAAGACTGACAATCTCTGGCGCGGGATCGGCCCAGACGGGTTCCTCAGTCGCCAAATCCACTGCACTGGCCTGCGCTTGGATCAAGCCGGCCAAGGCCGCACGCTGATTTGGATCCGCATCAGGATCAAGCGCGCGCCAGCGATCAATCGAAGCCTTCAGGTCAAGCAAACCGCGATAAAGCCCAGCGGAAGCAATCGGTGGCGTCAAATAGCTGATCAGCGTCGCCCCGGCGCGACGCTTGGCCAACATGCCTTCAGACGGGTTGTTCGATGCATAGAGGTAGTAATTCGGCAAATCACCAATCAGCCGATCCGGCCAGCATTGCGCGGACATGCCGGCCTGTTTGCCTGGCATGAATTCCAGCGCGCCATGTGTGCCGAAATGCAGCACCGCATCCGCACCGAAATCCTGCCTGATCCATTGATAAAAGGCGCTGAAGGCGTGGGTTGGCGCGAAATCGCGCTCAAACAACAGGCGCATCGGGTCGCCTTCATACCCAAAGCCTGGCTGGATGCCGACAAAGACATTGCCTAGCTGAACACCAAGGATAAAGATATCCCGACCATCGGTCTGAATACGCCCGGGCGTGGGGCCCCAGCTTTTCTCAATTTCGGCGAGCCATGGCGTACGGCGCATATGCTGATCAGCGGAAACCCGCGCCGCGAGATTGGCAGTGGTGCCGTATCTGTCGCGATTGCCGTTGATCACCATCTCCCGCAGAACATCGGCGCTTTCTGGCAGTTCGACGTGATAGCCTGCCGCCTTCATGGCCTTCAGCGTATTGAACAGCGACGGAAACACGCCGAGATAAGCGGCCGTACCGGTCGTCCCGGCATTGGGCGGGAAATTGAACAAGACGGTCGCGATCTTGCGTTCTGCACGCTCTGTCCGGCGCAAGGCCACCAGACGCGCGATACGATCGGCAAGTGTCGCTGCCCGTTCCGGATGCGGCACCATATCGCGCGCACAGGAAACACCATCACAACCGGCACAACGTTCATTGGCATCACCGCCCGCACCACAGCGGCCACCAAAAGTCATTGGCCAAATGCCGCCATCCAATTCAGGAATAGCAACCATCATGGTCGCTTCCACCGGCAGAAGACCGCGGGCATTACCGGCCCATTGCTTCATGGTTTGGAATTCGAGCGGGTGCGCGGCGATATAGGGAACATCAAGCTTGGCCAGCGCCGCTTCTGCCGCGCGGGCGTCGTTATAGGCAGGTCCACCGACAAGCGAAAAACCAGTCAGGGACACCAGCGCATCAATCGCGGGCGCGCCATCCTTGGTGAAAAACGCTTCCATCGCCGGGCGACCATCCAACCCCGCGGCAAAGGCCGGAATGACATTCAGCCCACGCGCTTCCAGCGCTTCGATCATGCCATCATAATGCTTGGCATTACCCGCGAGCACATAGGACCGCAGCAGCAACAACCCAACCGTACCGCGTGAACCTGACCGCGGCAGGGCAGCCAGATTCTCACCAATCCGGCCCTTCATGCGCGGGTGATAAAGCCCGGTTTCCGGGTATTCGATGGGCGCGGCGACCGAGAGCTTCTGCTTGCCCTTGGCATAACGCTGCACCAGCAGCGCCACCATATTTGCAAGATTATCCGCTGATCCCGCCAGCCAATATTGCAGCGTCAGGAAATAAGCGCGCAGATCCTGCGCGGTGCCAGGGATGAAACGCAGCAGCTTGGGCAATTCGCGTAACATGCGCATCTGGCCCTTGCCGCTGGCGCCATTGCCATCTTTCTTGCCGCGCAAGCGCTTCAGCAGACCCATTAGCCCCTTGGCTTCAGCCGACATGTCAAGCCGGCCCATCCGCGTCAGGCGCGTGATCTCAGGCGCTGAAAGGCAGCACACCAGCGCATCACAATCAGCACGGCGCGCGGCAATGGCATCCTGCACCAGGCGGAAATGATCTTCCAGGAACAGCATGCCGGCAATGATGATATCTGCACGCGAAATATCGGCATGGCAGGCCGCCAAGGCTGCCTCATCGCCCGCGAATTCATCCGCGGCGTGCAAGGTCAATTCCAGCCCAGGAATTTGCTTGCGTAGGATCGCGCGCGCCCTATCCACCGCGCCACCGAAATGGCTATCCATCGTCACAATGACGATGCGGGGCGCTGATGCCTCAGCGGGAGAAATGGGCTTTGGCATCGTAAAGCGTCTCAAGGGTGATGACGGCAATGCCGCGTTCTTCGGCGAATCTTTCGGTATTCCGGCGCGCCTTGCCTCGCACGAAGAAGGGGATCTTGCGCAACTCCGCCTCGGCCTCATGCGCCCAACTCGTGGGGCCAACGGCAACCGGCACGCTATGTGTTTCCACTTGCGGGCCATGGCCCAGATGGGAAGGGGCCACACCGTCACGGAATTCGAAATCTTCGCGGAACATGCCAAGCAGATGTTCCTCAAGCCCCATCATGAGCGGATGGACCCAGGTATCGAAGATCACATTGGCGCCTTCAAAGCCCATCTGCGGCGCATAACGCGCAGGGAAATCCTGCACATGCACGGGCGCGGAAATCACGGCGCAGGGAATGCCGAGCTTCTTCGCTATATGGCGTTCCATCTGCGTGCCCAACACCAATTCCGGGGTCAGGGCGGCGATGCGTTCCTCGACTTCCAGATAATCGTCAGAAATCAGCGCCTCACAGCCATATTTTTCAGCAGCGGCGCGAATTTCGCGGCCGAATTCGCGGCTATAGGTACCAAGCCCCACCACCGCGAAACCTAATTCTTCCTGCGCGATGCGCGCCGCAGCAATGGCGTGGGTGGCATCGCCAAAAATAAATACCCGCTTGCCGGTCAGGTAATTCGAATCGACCGAACGCGCATACCAGGGCAGGCGTAGCGCTCCCCCACTATCGGTTGAAGGTGCTGGCAGTCCCGCAAGTTCAGCGACCTCATTCATAAAATCACGCGTCGCACCAACGCCAATCGGTACAGTGCGCGTAAAGGGCTGCCCCAGATGGCGCTGCAGAAAGCTCGCCGTCACCTGCGCGATTTCGGGATAAAGCACGACATTAAAATCTGCGTCCCGCAACTTCGTGAGGTCCGTGGGCGTGGCGCCCATGGGCGCAGTTACGACCACCTCGACACCCATACTGTTCAGCAGCTTTGTGATTTCGGCCACATCATCGCGATGGCGAAAACCAAGCGCGGTCGGGCCGAGAATATTGCAGCACGGGGCGCGCGCTGGATCACGTGGTGTGCGTGTTTGCGCTGGCCCCGCAAAAGCGCGCACCAGGCGATAGAAAGTCTCCGCCGCGCCCCAATTTTCCTTGCGCTGATAAGCAGGCAATTCAAGCGGCACGACGGGCACTGGCAAGCCAAGCGTTTTGGCCAAACCGCCTGGATCATCCTGAATCAGCTCTGCCGTGCAGGAAGCGCCAACCAGCATCGCTTCCGGCTTGAAGCGCGCATAGGCATCGCGCGCCGCTTCCATGAAAAGCTCGGCCGTATCGCCGCCCAAATCGCGCGCCTGGAAAGTTGTCCATGTCACAGGCGGGCGCTTTTCCCGCCTTTCGATCATGGTGAAAAGCAAATCGGCATAGGTATCGCCCTGCGGCGCATGCAGCACGTAATGCACACCCTGCATGGCGGTGGCGATGCGCATCGCCCCCACATGCGGCGGCCCTTCATAGGTCCAGACAGCGAGCTGCATGGCTAGACCTTCAGCTTTTCACGGCGGACCAAAGGCCGCGCGAAAAGTCCTGCAAGATCACCAGCTTGATCGTAACCCTGGATCGGCGAGAAGACGAGTTCAATGGACCATTTGGTGGTCAGCCCCTCGGCTTCCAAAGGATTTGCCAAGCCAAGACCGCAGACAGTCATATCAGGCCGTGCTTCCCGGCAACGATCTAATTGCCGATCCACATGCTGGCCTTCCACCAGCTTTGCCGCCGCCGGCAGCAGCGCCAATTCATGGGCCAGATGCTGCCGATGCAGATATGGCGTGCCGATTTCAATCGGCTTCATGCCCAATTCGCGTGACAGAAAGCGCGCCAAAGGCACTTCAAGCTGCGAATCGGGGAAGAAGAAAATGCTTTTACCATCGAGCGTCTTGCGATGATTGGCCAGCGCGGCACGGGCGCGTTCGCGGCCCTGTGCGGTGGCTTGGGTGAAGCGTTCTTCACTCACGCCCCAAACCTCGGCAGCGGCACGCAGCCAGGCGGTTGTGCCTTCCTCGCCCAAGGGAAAGGCTGCCGGGATATGCCGTGCGCCACGCGCTTCCAAAGCGCGCGCGGTACCGGCCAAGAAAGGTTGCGCGAGCAGAAAACGCGTGCCTTCGCCAACCGCCGGCAATTCAGATGCACGGCGCGATGGCAGGAAGCGCACCGGCCCCACGCCAAGGGCGGCAAAAAGTCGGATGAATTGGTCTTCCACCACTTCCGCCAGCGCGCCCACCACCAGCAGGGAACGCGCAGTGCCAGGCTCGGTCGGCATTTCTGGCACCAAAGCGGCAAGGCAGGCATCCTCACCTTCGGTGAAGGTGGTCTCAATGCCGCTACCGGAATAACTCAACACGCGCACACTTGGTAAGAAACGCTCAGAAAGACGTTGCGCGGCGCGCGAAAGATCAAGCTTGATCACTTCCGATGGGCAGGACCCCACCAGGAATAGCATGCGGATGTCAGGCCGGCGCTGGATCAAGCGCGTTACTACGCGGTCCAATTCTTCATTCGCGTCCGCAAGCCCAGCGAGATCACGTTCTTCAATGATGGCGGTTGCGAATCGAGGCTCGGCGAAAATCATGACGCCGGCGGCGGATTGCAGCAGATGCGCGCAGGTGCGGCTGCCGACCACCAGAAAGAAAGCATCCTGAATCTTGCGATGCAGCCAGATAATGCCGGTAAGACCACAGAAAACCTCGCGCTGACCGCGTTCACGCAGAATTGGCGTATCAGCGCAGCCGGCGGCACCGGTCGCCATGCCTTCGGGCTCTCGTGGAGCGCCGGGATGGGTCATGTCATTTGGCCTGCGTTGCCGCCGCGCCAGCCGGTTTCTTCGCGGCGGGCGGCGCGCAGCTTCATCAGGAATTGTGCGGCATTCACGACATAGGCAGCATATGCAGCCAGCGCCAGCATCATCTGCCCGCGGCCATCACCAATGCCAAGCACCAGCACCAGCAGATAGGCCGTGTGCAGCGCCAGCACCAACATGCTGAAAACATCTTCCCAGAAGAAGGCCGGCGCGAAGAGCCAACGGCCAAACACCACCTTTTCCCAAATGGAACCCGTCACCATGATCAGATAAAGGATGGCGGTTTTTGCGATGATCGAAATCGTTGCCGCGATGTAACCCTCACCGGTCGCGAGGTAATTCAGCACCAAGCCAAGGCTCACCAGAAAGACCAGAAATTGCACCGGGGCCAGAATGCCTTGCACCAGGGTCCAGGGGGTTGAATCCCGCCGCCGACGCTCATCCGGGGTGTAGAGAGTGGTCGCCACCCCCCGCCTGACGCCGACCTGGCGCTTGCCGCCGCGACCTGTGGCGGCATTCCAGGGGCAGGCGTCCAAGGCCTTGAAAATACCGGTAAAGCGGTCTGCTGTCAGCATTTCTTGACACCCCCAGAGATTGAAGCGAGTCGGGCGGCCCAGCTTGGGGCAGCGCCAGCCAAGGGCCTCATCCGGCCTGTTTCGGCCAGTTTTCCTTGGATTTCGGTGACGCACAGGGTCATGTGGACCCCCTTCCCAGTCTTCTACGTTTTCAAAGCTACCGGGCCTCAGGGGCGAGTGTCAAGAAAGATTGACGTATTTTATAATTGACAGTAACCGCCCCTCAGGATGAAGCTACCCACTCAAAGGGGGTCACCATGAAGCCGAGCACGGATGAGGAGCGACAGTCCCAAGCGGAATATGTGGAAGCCGATCGCGGTTTCACGTTATATTCCCGGTTGGACATGGCAGACCCAGACCCCGATCACAGGGACGGGCCCGCTACGATGGATTGGCGCCCAGCCTCTCGGGACCGGGCCCTTCCCTTGAAGCGGGTGATCGAGACCGAGGTAATTCCTCGACTCGTGCTTGCACAGCGCGTGCTGAACAATCCGGGGCATGAGCCCGACCAGACTCATCCTGCTGCGCCCACCGCGGAAGATGTCGAGGCCTTCGCGGCCCTGGCGCGACTCGGCAATACCGACAATGCGCTGACTTTTATTGATGCTTTTTGTGCGCGCGGCCTGCCGCTCACGCAGGTTTATCTTGGCTTGCTCGCGCCCACGGCGCGGCTTCTTGGCACGTGCTGGGAAGATGATGTTTGCGATTTTACGGAAGTCACCATCGGGCTGCGCTGCCTGCATGGCGTCTGCCATGCGCTTGAACCGCGCTTCGCGCCGCTCGCCCCGAATGGTCGATCAGGCCGAAGGATTCTTCTGGCCGCGGCCCCGGGTGAACAACATGGTTTTGGCCTGACCATGGTGGAACAATTCTTCCGCCGCGCCGGTTGGGAAGCTTGGATAGATGGCAGCGCCGATAGTGATGCGCTGATCGCCATGGTCGCCGAAAAGCATTTCGGCCTGATCGGGTTTTCCATCGGTGGTGAAACGCATATCGAAGCGCTTGCCAAGCTTATTCATGATATGCGCCGCGCATCGCGCAATGCCGATCTGGGCATTCTGGTGGGTGGCCCCTTGCTGTTGCAGGAACCGCTGCTGGTGAAGCGCCTTGGCGCCGATGCCACGGCGCGGGATGCAGAAGAAGCCGTGCTTCAAGCCGAGGCCTTGCTGGCCTTACAAGGACGAGGAAGCGAGGGATTGCCGAGCTAAGGGCCCCGGCAATGCGACCGCAAGCGTCGCCTCCCCTTGATTTCCTTCGGCGCCGTGAAGAACAGGCGCCGTTCGTTCCAGAAGGTTGCCCATTTCCGTGAAGACGTTCCTCGCCCCTCGCAACTCGCTCGGAGATTTGGATGCTGATGCCGCGGCCTCATTGGTCTCGGCGGCAGCGGATATGGCTTTGGTTGTGGATGAACAGGGCGTCATTCGCGATATTGCTTTCAGCAATCAGGAATTATCCAAGGCTTTGGGCGGGCATCAGGCGTGGCTCGGTCGCCCTTGGGCGGAAACCGTCACCACGGAAAGCCGGCCCAAGGTTGAAGCGCTCTTGAGCGGCGCGCCGAGCGAATCGAAGTGGCGCAACATCAATCAAGTTGCCGAAGGTGGCGAAGCCGTGCCGCTGCTTTTTGCCGCCGTTCCCTTGCAGCGTGGGAACCGGCGCGTTGTCTTTGGCCGCGACCTCAGCGCGCAATCGCGCCTGCAACAAAGATTGCTGGAAACCCAGCAATCCATGGAACGCGATTACGCGAAGCTCCGGCAGGCGGAAACGCGCTATCGGCTGCTGTTCCAGCTTTCTGCCGATGCGACGCTGATTGTGGATGGCGCAACGGGGCGCGTGACAGAAGCGAACCCGGCCGCTGAGCAGCTTTTCGGCCGGCATTCCCGCCGCGTGATTGGCCGCCCCTTGATGGATGCCTTCAGCACGGAAAGCCGCCAGGCCGTTCAATCCCTGCTGGCTTCTGTGCGCATTGCGGGCCGCGGCGATGAAGTAGGCGCGCAACTTGCGGATTCTGGCCGCGAAGTAACCATTGCCGCCACCAGCTTCCGGCAGGATGGCGCTTCAGTGCTGCTGGTACGGCTTTCCTTGCCGGCCGGCGATCAACCAGCCGGGCTTTCCACCGCCAAGGCACAAATGCTGAAAGTGGCGGAAAACCTGCCAGATGCTTTTGTGGTGACAGATCAGAATGGCTTGGTGATTTCCGCCAATGGCGCCTTTCTGGACCTGGCCGAGCTGGGTTCGGAAGAACAGGTGCGCGGCGAATCGCTGGAACGCTGGTTGGGCGGCCAGGGCATCGAAATTGAAGTCCTGCTCTCCAACCTTCGCAATCGCGGCTCTGTCAGGCTTTACTCCACCACACTGCGCGGCGCGATGGGTGCGCGGGTGGAGGTTGAAATCTCCGCCGTCACCGTGACGCATGGCGGGCAGGAGGTTTTCGGTTTTTCGATTCGCGATATCGGCGCGCGTGTGGCGGAACCACGCCAGACCGGCGCGCATGCCACGCGTTCAGTTGAACAGCTCACGGAATTGATCGGGCGCGTGCCGCTCAAGGACCTTGTGCGCGATGCGACGGATGCGATTGAACGGCTTTGTATCGAAGCCGCCTTGCAGCTTTCCGGCGATAATCGCGCTTCGGCAGCGGAAATGCTCGGGCTGAGCCGGCAGAGCCTCTATGTAAAATTGCACCGCTACGGCCTTGGTGATCTGGGCGCCGATAGCGGCGAGCAAGGATAGGGGAAGCGCGATGGCGGCCCCCGTTGCATCAGCGACGACCGCCCCTGCCCCGCGGCTGAAGCCATCCGCGGTTCTGGAATTATTGAAGCCCATCACCTGGTTCCCACCCATGTGGGCCTTTGGTTGCGGTGTTGCTTCCGCCCATGGCGGCTTTGCCGAACACTGGCCTTTGGCATTACTTGGCGTGGTGCTGGCCGGGCCTTTGGTTTGCGCCATGAGTCAGGCGGCGAATGATTGGTATGATCGCCATGTGGATGCGATCAATGAACCGCATCGCCCGATTCCATCAGGGCGGATTCCCGGTCGCTGGGGTTTGTATATTGCGCTGTTCTGGACTGGGCTTTCTCTATTGGCGGCGCTGCCGCTTGGCACTTGGGGCATGGGTGCGACCATCATCGCCATCGCCCTCGCCTGGGCCTATAGCGCGCCGCCGTTTCGGCTGAAGGCGAATGGCTGGTGGGGCAATCTGGCCTGTGGTTTGGCTTATGAAACCCTGCCTTGGATCACAGCGGCAGCGATCATGTCTGGTGGTGCGCCGGATTGGCGCGTGCTGATGGTCGCGCTGCTCTATGGCCTTGGCGCGCATGGCATCATGACGCTGAATGACTTCAAGGCAATCGAGGGTGATCGCCGTATGGGCGTTTTGTCTTTGCCCGTGCAATTGGGCGCGGAACGCGCCGGCTTGGTCGCCTGTATTTTCATGGCGGTGCCACAGGTTTTGGTGGTAGTGCTTCTCGCGGCTTGGGACGCGCCCTGGCATGCGGTGGCGGTTGCGCTTTCCCTGCTGATCCAGCTTGGCCTGATGCGGCGCATGTTGCGCGATCCGCGCGCGCTGGCGCCCTGGTATAACGGCACCGGCGTTCTGCTTTACGTGATTGGCATGCTGATCAGCGCCTTTGCGCTGGCCGCTTTGACAGGAGGCTCGGCATGAACCCCGCCCCGCTTGGCTGGCTTGGCATTATCCGTTTGGGTTTGGTGCAAACCGCGCTCGGCGCCATCGTGGTGCTGACAACCTCCGCCCTCAATCGCGTGATGGTGGTGGAACTTGCCTTGCCCGCGACTCTGCCTGGGATTTTGGTTGGGATCCATTACGCGCTGCAAATGCTGCGCCCGCGCATGGGTTATGGGTCCGATATGGGTGGGCGGCGCACGCCCTGGATCATGGGTGGCATGGCAGTACTGGCGCTTGGCGGTGTTTTGGCCGCGGCTGGCACGGCACTGATGGCGGAATCGCTTTGGGCCGGCATTGCGCTGGCTGTCTTGGCGTTTTTGCTGATTGGCGCCGGCGTTGGCGCGGCTGGCACATCACTGCTGGTCTTGCTCGCGGCACGCACCGCACCAGCACGGCGCGCGGCAGCGGCATCTCTGGTTTGGATCATGATGATCGCGGGCTTTGTGATCACCACGGCGATTGCAGGGCGGCTGCTTGATCCCTATTCGCCTATGCGTTTGGTTGCTGTTGCCGCCGGCGTTTCCGCCATTGCCTTTACGCTGGCCACTCTCGCGGTTTGGGGCATGGAAGGCCCGCGCGCCGCGCGCCCGGAAGCAGGCGATGCCGCGAAGCCGCCCTTCCGGCAGGCTTTGCGCGAAGTTTGGGCAGAACCTGAAGCACGGCGCTTCACCATTTTCATCTTCGTTTCCATGCTGGCCTATAGTGCGCAGGATTTGATCCTGGAGCCTTTCGCCGGCGCCGTCTTCAATCGCAGCCTGGGTGAGACCACGCGCAATTCATCGCTGCAACATGCGGGCGTGTTGGTTGGCATGATTGCGATTGCGCTGATTGGCAGTGCACGTGGCGGGCGCTGGGCGGGGACGCTCCGCTTCTGGACCATTGCGGGATGCCTGGCGGCAGCGACGATGATGCTGGCGCTTTCCGTGGCGGGGCAATTCGGCGCGGCCTGGCCGCTCAAGACCAGTTTCTTCGCGCTTGGTGTCGCAAATGGCGTTTTCGCGGCGGCCGCCATTGCTTCCATGATGCAAATGGTCGCGCGCGGGCATGAATCGCGCGAAGGCACGCGCATGGGGCTTTGGGGCGCGGCGCAAGCCGTCGCTTTCGGGCTTGGCGGGTTGGCCGGTGCGGCGGCGGTGGATGTGGCGCGGTTTGCGCTTGGCCATGTTGAAGCGGCCTATGCGGCAGTTTTCATTCTGGATGCGGCGCTGTTCATCGCGGCAGCGATGCTGGCAGCGCGTATCAATCGCCCAAAAATCAGCAAGACCGGTGGCTTTGGCCCAATGGTACCGGCAAGGTAAGGGGAAATGGCCATGCAAACATATGACGTGATCGTGGTGGGCGGCGGGCCATCCGGCGCCACCGCTGCCGATGATCTGGCACGCCGCGGCCGTTCTGTGCTGCTACTGGATCGCGCGGGCCGCATCAAACCCTGTGGCGGTGCGATTCCACCGCGTCTGATCCGCGATTTCGCGATTCCGGATGATTTATTGGTCGCCAAGATCAATTCCGCCCGCATGGTCGCCCCCAGCGCCAAGGCTGTGGATATGCCGATTGATGGCGGCTTTGTCGGCATGGTGGATCGTGAGGATTTCGACGAATGGCTGCGCGAACGTGCCGCGCATGCCGGTGCGGAACGCCAGACCGGCACTTATGAAAAAATCACCCGCGACGCCGATAGCACGGCGATTGTCCATTGGGAAGCGAAGGATGGCACCGCAGGTACCGCGCGCGCGCGCCTGGTGATTGGCGCCGATGGTGCGCGGTCTCAGGTGGCAAAGCAGGAAGTGCCGGGTGGCGATAAGGTGCGCTGCGTCTTCGCCTATCATGAGATTGTGCGCTCTCCACCCAATGGCGGGTCAGCGGATTTTGATGCCAAGCGCTGCGATGTCTATTACCAGGGCAAGCTTTCGCCCGATTTCTACGCCTGGATCTTCCCGCATGGTGAGACGACCAGTATCGGCACCGGTTCCATGCAAAAGGGCTTTTCGCTGCGCGGTTCGGTTGCTGAACTCCGCCGCGATATTGGCCTGACGAATGCCGAGACAATCCGCCGCGAAGGCGCGCCCATTCCGCTGAAGCCGCTCAAGCGCTGGGACAATGGCCGCGATGTGATTCTGGCCGGTGATGCGGCGGGCGTGGTGGCGCCTGCTTCCGGTGAGGGGATTTATTACGCCATGTATGGTGGCAGGTTGGCCGCTGATGCCGCTGAGGAATGCCTGAAGACCGGCGATGCACGAGCGCTTGCCGGTGCGCGCAAGCGCTTCATGAAGGCGCATGGGCGCGTTTTCTGGGTGCTCGGCATCATGCAGTATTTCTGGTATTCCTCCGACAAGCGGCGGGAGAAGTTCGTCTCAATCTGCGCCGATAAGGATGTGCAGCGCCTTACTTGGGAATCCTACATGAACAAGGAATTGGTCCGCCGTGATCCCCTTGCGCATGTGCGGATTTTCTTCAAGGATTTGGCGCATCTCTTTGGCCTCGCAAGGGCCTAGGGGAAAAACGAGAAACAAGGTTTTTGAGGAATGGCGTTTCAGCCCATGCGCATTGGCACGCGCGGTTCTCCGCTGGCCCTTTGGCAAGCGCGGCATTTCGCTTCAGTTGCGCGCGCGGCCATCCCCGCACTCGCTGAAGATGGCGCGCTGGAAGAACACATCATCGCGACATCCGGCGACAAGGTGCAGGATAAGCGCCTGGCCGATATTGGCGGCAAGGGGCTTTTCGCCAAGGAAATCCATGAAGCGCTAGCGGATCGGCGTATTGATGTCGCGGTGCATAGCCTCAAGGATCTGGAAACCGAATTGCCGCCGGGCATTGTGCTTGCTTGCGTGCTGGAACGCGAAGACCCGCGCGATGCGCTGATTCTGGGCGCGGGATGCGGCGCGGCGAGTGCCGATGATCCGCTGTCTCCCCTGCCGCAAGGTGCCCTGGTCGGCACGGCTTCCGTGCGCCGGCAGGCGCAATTGCTGCATCGCCGGCCTGATCTCCGCGTAGATATCATTCGCGGCAATGTGCAAACCCGGCTTGGGCGAGTCGCGGCAGGGGATTTTACCTGCTCCCTGCTGGCGCTTGCAGGTTTGAAGCGCCTTGGCATGGCGGATCGCGCGCAAGTGGTGCTGGAAGCCGATGCCATGCTGCCTGCTGCCTGCCAGGGCATTGTTGGCATCACGGCGCGTGCGGATGATGCGGCCACACGTGCGCTACTCGCGCGCATTGAACACGCGCCAAGCCGGCTGGTGGCGGATGCCGAACGCGCCTTGCTCGGCGCGCTGGATGGTTCCTGCCGCACGCCGATTGGCGCTCATGCTACGCTGCTGCCGGATGGGCGGCTTCGTCTGCACGGGCTTGTTGCGCGCGCCGATGGCAGTTTCCTCAGGCGCAATATGGGGGAAGCTGCAGCGAAGGATGGCCCACAGCTTGGCCGCGATCTGGCCGCTGCCCTAAAGCGCGAAAGTCCCGCGGATATTTTTGGGTAATCGCTTAAGGCACCCGCCGCGAATCCCGCCACATCACAACCCCCACCACCAGCGCCGGCAAGCCGCACAGCACAAAGCCAATGCCATGGCTATTGGTCACGGCAAGCTGCGCGGCATAGATCACCGGCAGGATGAAGGCGCCAACCTGCCCGAAGGAAAGTACACCACCTGTCGCCGCCCCGCGCATGCCAGGCGGTGCCAACCGCGCTGCCTCAGACAGCAACACACCATGCCAGGACATGGCCGTGGCGCTCATCACGGTCGCGATGGCTGCGATCAGCAAGGGGTGCCAATCCGTGGCATATAGGCTCATCAATACGGCGCTGGCGGCCATGCCAAGCGAAAGCCCCGCCATGACGCGGCGCGGTGCAACGCGGCCACTACTCAACCAGCCCCAAAAAATACGCATCGGCACCGCGATTACCATGGCAATCGCAAACATCAGCCCTGCCGCCGCCAAATCGTAGTTCAACGCTGTCAAATAGAGCACGTAATAGCTGGTAAAGGCGGTTTGCAGCCCGTTAAAGGCGAAGCAGGCCATGGATAATTCGCGCAAATCCCTGGCGCGCAATACGGATGTCAGCGTGGTGCGGAAATCTGAAAAATGAAAACTACGACTTGGCACGCGATCCGAATCAAATTCACCACGCAGCGGCTCAAGCATCGCTGCAAACAAAAAACACGCGGCGGCCGTGACCAGCAAAGCCCCACTCCACCCCCAATACCCGGTCATAAGGGGGCCAAGCAGCCCGGCTAGCAAAAGCCCTGCGGGCACCGCTGTCTGTTTAACTGAAAACACCAAGGGCGCCTGCTTCGGCGGTGAATAACGCCCAAGCAAATGCGAACTGGCGGGCGTGGAAGTTGCCGCACCGCCACCGCCGATAATCGCCGAAATCAGAAAGAACAGCAGCGGCCCCGCCGCCGCCAAGGCCATGCCAAGTGCCAGAAACACCAGCGCCACCTGGCTCATCCGCAGCGCCCCATAGCGGATGATGAAACTGCCGCAGCCAAGCTGGAACACCAGCGAAGCCAGCGCCGCCGCGCCGACATAAACACCGACCAAGGCCGGGTCTATGTGCAAATCCTCGATAATTGCGGGCGCGATGACAAGCGGCAGGGTGCGACCAATGGAAGCAAAGGTCTGCTGCACGAACATGGCGCCAAGCGCCAAATACAAAAGCCTCTTCGCCGTATCCGCTACCATGAAAAACAGACTGACCCCGCAAAGATACGCGAGCCTAGGCGCGTTTTGCGGCGGGCGAAAGATGCGCCGGAAAGCCTAGCCATCATCCTCCGCATAGGGGTTGCGCGGGGATCGCAATTGCAGCCGGATCGGCACGCCCGGCATGGTAAAATGCTCACGGAAGGAATTCACCAGATAGCGCCGGTAATCCTCGGGCAGCACATCGGCGCGCGTGCCGAAAATCACCATGGTGGGCGGGCGCGCTTTTGGCATGGTCGCGTAGCGCAGTTTTATCCGCTTACCATCCACCAAAGGCGGCTGATGCCGCGCCAACGCCGCTTCAAACCAGCGATTGACCTCCCCGGTCGGGATGCGGCGGTTCCACAGCGCATAGGCCGCGCGCACTGCGGGCATCAGCTTTTCCACCCCGCGCCCGGTCGCCGCCGAAAGCGGCACCACCGGCACGCCCTTCGATTGAGCAAGCGATGTCATCAGCGCGTCTTCCACGCGCCGGCGCGCCGCATTGCGGTCTTCCACCGCATCCCATTTATTGAGTGCGATCACCAAGGCGCGGCCTTCGCGTTCCGCAAGGCGGGCAATGCGCAAATCCTGTTCATCCATGCCAAGCAGGGCATCCAAAACCAGCACCACCACTTCCGCTTCCTTGAGCGCGGCAAGGGAGGAAGCGACCGACATCTGCTCCAGCGTTTCCTGCACCCGCGCCTTCTTGCGCATGCCGGCAGTATCCACCAGCCGCACCTCGCCACCGGTTGAATCACGCCATTGTACGGCAACAGCATCGCGCGTCAGGCCGGGTTCCGGGCCAGTGATCATGCGGTCTTCGCCCAAAAGTGCGTTCAGCAGCGTGGATTTCCCGGCATTGGGCCGGCCCACAATGGCGAGGCGCAGCGGGCGTTCAGCCTCAGCCTCCGCTTCCTCGTCCGGCGCGGGGCCAAGCTTGGCCGCGATTTCGTCATGCAGATTGCCGAAGCCATCGCCATGTTCAGAACTCACCGGCACGGGGTCGCCCAGGCCCAATTCAAAGGCTTCCATGGCCGCCGTGGTGCCAGCGCGGCCTTCGGCCTTATTCGCAACAACCAGTACCGGCACCCGCATCCGCCTGAGCCAAGCGGCGAAAGCGCGATCCGCGGGCGTGATGCCGGCGCGCGCATCCATCACAAACAGCACGAGGGAGGCGCCACGCAAAGCGGCCTCAGAACTCGCGCGCATGCGGCCTGGCACGGTATCGGGGGGCGCTTCCTCAAGCCCGGCGGTATCCACCAAGGTCACGTCGCGTCCGGCAATGCGCGCGGTCACTTCCTTCCGGTCACGCGTGACGCCTGGCGTGTCATGCACCAAGGCAATGCGCCGCTGCGCCAGCCGATTGAACAGCGTGGATTTGCCGACATTGGGCCGGCCCAAAATGACAATGACAGGCTGCATAAAGGACCCGGGTCAGCCTTCACCTGCAAAGGCGATCAGGCTGCCATCATCTGTCGCAACAATCAGTCGCCCACCTACCACAAGCATTGGCAGGGAAAGCGCAGCCGGCAGGCGTTGGCGGCCCAGCACATCGCCGCTTGACGGATCAACAGACACCAACTCCGCCAGGCTGGTGCCGACCAAAAGCCGCCCCCCAGCAAGTAACGGAGAGGAAAGCTGCACCAATGGCCGCGCCCGGTTGCCTTGCGCCGGCGGGCGGAGTGAAACCGCCCAGCGCGCCATGCCCGTTTCGCGCTGCAACGCAGCCACTTCGCCGGCATCGGTCACGCCGAACACCCAGTCTCCGGCGGCCCAGGGCATTTCCGTGCCGCCAAATTCGCGTTCCCAAATACGTCGCCCGGCGCGGAGATCAATGGAAACACCAACCCCGCCCATGCCAATGGCAATCACGCTATTCCCAGAAATCACCGGCGCGGCGCGCACACTGCCCACATCGGCCAGGCTGGTGCCCCCCGCCGCGGCCAGGCTGTCGCTCCAGATCACGCGGCCATCATTGGCGCGAAAGGCGAGGATTTCGCCCGAAGGAAAGCCTGCCACGACGGTTTCACCCGAAACGGCGGGCGGCGGCAGGCCAAGCGGCACCGTCAGGATTGCCTGAGCACGGTAGCGCCAAAGCACGCGGCCATCCTCGGCCGAAAGCGCCACCAGCGTGCTGTCGAGTGTCGTGACGAAAATCCGGCCATTGGCGATGGAAGCTGCACCGCGCATCGGCGCCTGCAGGCGCACCCGCCACTTCACCGCGCCGTCAGCGGCCGAAAGAGCGAGCACTTCAGAAAGCACGGTGGTAACAAATACCGTATCGCCATCCAAAATCACACCAACGCCGCCGCCATCACCGCGTTCATTTTCCGGACGGGTATCAACACGCCAACGCCGCGCGCCATTGGCGATATCGAAGGCAGAAACAAAGCCATCCGCATCACCCATGAATACGCGATCCGCGCTGGCAACCGGGCCGGCAACCACGCGGCGGCGGAAGGAAGTGCCCGTGCCATAGCCGGCGGACCAGGCCTGCCGAAGATTGGTGCCAAGCGTCATATGACCGCCCGCATGGCTGGGCATGCCGCCAAGCTGCGGCCATAGGCCAAGCGATTGCTGCGCCGGCAGGGAAATGGTCAGGCCTCGCGCTTCGGCATCCGCTTCAACCGTGCGGTCGGGCAGCGCTAGTACCGGCTTGCGTTCACCGACGATCTTCACACGGCGCTCACCGAAAATACTGTCCAAGGTTTCGCAACCGGCCAGCAGCCCGGCCGAGCCCAGCAGCCAGGCGCGCCGTGAGAATTCCCGCCCCGTCATCCTTCAAGCCCCATCGCCAGCCGTTGCGCCCTTTCCCGGACCCCGCGCGGCGCGGTGACATCGGCCGCGAGCGCCTGGAAGGCCTGGCGTGCTTCTTCCCGCTTGCCGGCGCGCAGCGCGATCATTCCCGCGACTTCCCGCGCCGAGGCATTCCAGGCCGATTCTGGCCGTGTGAGCGGCGTGATGCGCCCAGCAAGAATGGCCAGATCCCCCTGATCAAGCGAACGGATCACCCACAGCAGCGAAGCCAAGTCCCGATAAAGCGGATCGGCGCTACTATCCGCAGCGATAGCATCATAAAGCCGAAGCGCTTCAGCCAAATCCCCGGTTTCGGCCTTAAGGGCGGCGGCGCGCAGCCGCGCCAAGTCGCGATAGCCGGTCGGCGCCCCGCGGGAAGCTTCCTCAAAGCGCTGGGCCATCGCCCGCAAATCCGCGCCCTCGGCCTCGGCCGCGCGATGGGCGGCCATGAAGGCGATAGCGGCTTTCTCGGCCTCCCGCGCTTCATACCAGCGCCAGCTTTGGTGGGCACCGATGCCGGCCAGAACAAACACCAGCACGCCCAGAACCAGCGCCCCATAGCGCTTCCAAAGCCGCCGGGCGCGTTCAGCGCGAAGGTCTTCAGCAACCTCGTCAAAAATATCGGGCAAGGCAATCCTCGGCTCAGGCTGACGTTTGGCGCAGCGCTAAAGCATTTTCAGGCCAAGCGGAAGCGCTGGGCGGCCCGGAAAATGCGGGGGGGACATGGGGCGGCGTGGAAACGGGGGTCCAGGCAGGCCGAATAAGGCGCGGGCCTGCCTGGAGCAGCGCCAAAAAGCGAAATCTGGGCCCGTTCGCCCTTCCTGTTCATAATTTAAGGTAGAAATTTGCAATTCATTAACTTCTTTGGCGTCTGTTATCTCCATGCGGTTCTTCAGCCCCCTCTGCGTCCTTCTTCTGCTTCTGACCGGCTGCAATGGTGTGCAGGCCCCCGGCGCGCCCTTGCTGGCCATCCCCGCAGTGATTGAAGGCGCCTCTTTGGTCACCATGCAGCGCGGTGTCGGGGACACCGTGGTCTCGCTGGTTACGGGCGAGGATTGCTCCTATGTCCGGCTCGCCAAAGGGCAAACCTATTGCGCTTCAGACCCGCCGCCACCAGCGCAGCCTATTTGCACCCGCAGCTTGGGTAAGGTGGATTGCTGGACGACCGCTCCCGTGGACTCACCACCCTATCGCAATGTGCGTGACGGTCCATATGAATTGACCCCCGAGCAGGAACGCAACCGGACGTCACGCTGGCCAAAATTATTTTAATTGAGTAACGAATTACTGCTCTCTTGGATTAACTGTGGGAAGGGTGAAGACCGCAACCTCTGGTTTAATTGATCAGATGGTCCAGACCTTCGGTGACACGGAACAAGCGCCGCAGGCGTTTGCGGCGACCATAGGGTTAGTTTTGGCGCACCAGAGGCGCGCGCCTTGTGCCGAACCTTGCCGAGAGAGCCTGCCTTCAGCGGCTTGATGTCGCGACTCCAAGCCAACGCAAGCGAGGCAGAGCCTTCCGCGGCCTTGCCACTCTTCATTCTACTTTCTCAACTGTTAATGGATAAGCGAAATACTCATTAAACAGGATGATGCACCAACCCGCACCATGAATATCACATTATCAATGCCCTAAGTTGAGAAAGGCCAGAGGATGCATATCAATTTCGGCGTAGTTTCTTATCATTTTTTAACCGTATCGTTTTATGCTAAGGATCGCGGCTTGGCGCAAGGATTTGAAATTTGCGTTGCCAAGGCGCACATGATGGAAGTACTTCGTCTGCGCGACGTCGCGGGCTTGGCGATTGGAGAATGACATGGCAGCTCCTCAGTCTGCCCAGAATGCCGCTTCCGCACCGTTACACGCGATAAGCGCGCCTGACTTGACGCAGTTCCTGCAAACGCTCGGGGCGCCGGCGGCGGCATTTCTACGCGCTTGCGGTTTCAGCGCCAGGGCCGGAGAGGTGGCGTTCATCCCAGGTACCAATGGCCTTGATGGTGCCGTGATTGGTGTGGGCGCGGATACTTCGCCATGGCATTTCGGCGCAGCGCCTTGGGCCCTGCCTGAAGGTTCAAAATGGCATCTTGCCGGGGATAATGTTGATCCTGCCCAGGCTGTCTTGGGGTGGCATTTGGGCGCCTATCGTTGGTTGCGCCACAAGCAGCAAGAACGCGCCCCCGCTGAGTTGGTGACACCACCTGGCGCCGAATTGGCCGTGATGATCGCTGAGGCCATTTGCGCAGCACGCGACTTGATCAATGCGCCAGCAGCAGATCTTGGTCCCCAGGGATTGGCCGAAGCCGCGGCGGCATTGGCGGGGCGGCATGGCGGCAATGCTGAAATCATCACCGGCCAAGCCTTGGAAGTCGGTTTTCCCAGCATGGCTGCGGTTGGCGCCGGCAGTCCACGCGCGCCGCATCTGGCCATCCTGCGTTGGACCGGGGATGCGCAAGGTCCCTTAATTGCGTTATGCGGCAAGGGTGTTTGCTTTGACACTGGCGGCCTGGACCTGAAGCCATCCGCTGCCATGCTCCGCATGAAGAAGGATATGGGCGGTGCCGCGGTAATGCTTGCCGTGGCCGAAATGGTCATGCGCGCCAAGCTACCGCTCCGCCTTCTGGTACTGATCGGGGCGGTAGAAAACGCGATCTCCGGTACCGCGATGCGCCCCATGGATGTTTTGCGCACGCGCAAAGGGCTAAGGGTTGAAATCGGCAATACGGATGCCGAAGGTAGGTTGGTCTTGTGTGATCTTTTGCAATTCGCGGCCGAACAGAACCCCGCCATGATCCTGGATGCCGCAACGCTGACCGGGGCGGCACGGGTTGCGCTTGGCCCTGATCTGCCCGCCCTTTTCAGTAACGATGATGCTTTAGCGGAAAGGCTTTTGAACGCCGGTGTGGCGGTTCAGGACCCGGTTTGGCGCCTTCCCTTACATGATGGCTACGATTCCTGGCTCGCCAGCCCCTTCGCTGATCTTTCTAATGTTGCGACAAAACCGATGGCTGGTGCGGTGACCGCCGCACTATTCCTGCGCCGCTTCGTGCCCCAAAACCAGCCTTGGGCGCATCTGGATGTATATGCCTGGAATGATACCACGCGACCAGGCCGGCCCGAAGGTGGAGAAGCCCAAGCGGCACGCGCCATTTTCAAAATGTTACATGATTTCTCAGGAGGAATGTGATATGACATTTTTTTGACAATGTCTTCTGGCACTGAAAACGTCGAAGCTTTGAGACCTAAACTTGAGGAAACACTGGGCTCAGAAGGGCCCGTCACAGTTGCACGGAAAGGAAAACTACCATG
Source organism: Roseomonas sp. (assembly GCA_020249505.1). Classification (GTDB taxonomy): domain Bacteria; phylum Pseudomonadota; class Alphaproteobacteria; order Acetobacterales; family Acetobacteraceae; genus Neoroseomonas. The sequence continues at coordinate 125,568 of JADCFN010000023.1, forward strand.
GCCAATAACAATAATGGCTCGGAACATATGATTCGCGTTCTGCAGGAAACCATCGTCACGCTGGTGCGGCGCGATGGCACTGATCTTTCATCCCGCCAACTTGGGGTGATGCTGATCAGCTACCTGACAGATGGCCCGCACACGGTGCGCGGCCTCGCTGCGAAGCTCAATGTCTCCAAGCCAGCGATCACCCGCGCGCTTGACCGCTTGGGAGATCACGATCTTGCGCGGCGCAAGGCAGACCCTTCGGATCGTCGCTCCGTCCTCGTTCAGCGCACTCCCAAGGGCAACGCCTTCATGCGGGAATTGCGCAATACCATCCTGTCGGCTGAACAGCGGGTGAATGAAGCGGCCAAGGCCGAAGGCGGCCGCAAGTAAACGCATAGGCGGCGCTGGGATAAACCCGGTCGCCGCTTTGCTTGACAGGCCCGCGCAGCGCTGCTTTGCCACGGTCAGCGCGGCCTGGGCATCGTCATGACCGATTTCGCCTATATCATTTCGAAAATCCTCTGGTTCCCGGCACGGCCAGGCCATTTTGCCTTGCTGCTGGGTGCCCTTGGGCTTGCCATGATCTGGCGCGGACAGCGTTTTGGCCGATGGCTTATCCTGGCTTGCCTTGCATTTTTCTTCGTCTTGATCGCTACACCCGCCAGTCAACTTATCCTGCTGCCGCTGGAAGACCGTTTCGCGCGCCCGGCTGAGGCATTGACGCGTGTGGATGGCATTGTGGTTCTGGGCGGCGCGGTGGATCAGAATATCACCGATGCGCGCGGCATTCCTGCCATTAATGGCGCGGCTGAACGCATGACTGAAACCGTGGCACTCGCGCGGCGTTTTCCTGATGCTCGCATTGTCTTCACCGGCGGTCAGGGATCATTGATACATGGTGGCCTGACGGAAGCCGATGTAGCGCGCCAATTCTTCGAAGATCTGGGGCTTTCCGGTCCGCGCGTAATCTATGAAAGCGCCGCGCGCAACACACATCAAAATGCAATACTGACGCGTGATATGGTGCAACCCAAACCCGATGAGGTTTGGCTGCTGATCACCTCCGCGAGCCATATGCCGCGCGCCATGGGTGTATTTCGCCAGGCGGGCTGGCCCGGCATTATCGCTTGGCCAGTAAACTACCGCACCGGCCATAGCTTCGCGGCGCTTTACGATGCCCCCTTCCCCGAACGGCTTGGCCAATTCGAATGGGGGTTCCGCGAATGGGTGGGGCTTGTGGCCTACCGCCTGATGGGCCGCACAGATGCATTATTGCCGGCGCCCTGAAGGCTTCAATCCACGCGGATATTCCCATCGCGGATCACGCGCGTCCATCTTTCGCGATCGGTTGCGATGAAATTGCGAAAGGCTTCCTGAGTCATGGGGGCGGGTTCAGTGCCCTGCGCCACCAAACGCGCGCGGAAGGCTTCACGGGCCAGCGCCGCATTCACTTCCCGATGCAACCGATCCACAATCGCGGTTGGCGTACCGGCAGGTGCCATCAGCCCATAAAAGCCAACCCCTTCATAACCGGCCACACCAGATTCAGCGATTGTTGGTACATCCGGCAAGGCAGGATCGCGCCGCGCGGTGGTGACAGCAATGGCGCGCACGCGCCCGCCCTGGATGTGAGGCAGCGCCGTCGGCGTTGTGTCGAACATCATGGAAAGCCGGCCGCCGATGGTATCCACCATGGCCGGACCCGTTCCACGATAGGGGATATGGGTGATGTCCACCCCGGTCATTTGCTTCAGCAATTCCATGAACAAATGCTGCGCGCTGCCAGTACCGCTTGACCCGTAATTCAATTCGCCCGGCTTGGCGCGTGCCATGGCAAGCAATTCAGTCAAATTGCGCGCTGGCACGGATGGATGCACCACCAAAACGGATGCAACGGTGGACACCATCGCAACCGGCACCAGATCCTTTGCTGGATCATAGGCAAGACGCAATAGTGCTGGGTTGATCGCGAGCGGGCCGGTTGAACCCATCAGCAGCGCATAACCATCAGCTGCACTGCGCACGACCGCTTCCGTGCCGACGGAGCCACCCGCGCCGGTGCGGTTTTCCACCACCACGGATTGCCGCAAGGCGGGCGTCAGTTCTTCGGCAATATTGCGCGCCAAAACATCCGCCGCACCGCCAGGCGGAAAGGGCGAAATCAGCCGAAGGCTTCGCGCAGGCCAGGCTTCCTGTGCGGAAGCGAGCGCTGGAAAGGCAAGAAGCCCGGCAAGGGCAGCGCGTCTTGTGGTCATGGCACAATCCTTCTTGGGGGGCGTGGCGCTTAACGAAGCGCCAAGGCTTGACGGCCCGCAACATACAACCAGACTAGCTGCAAAGCCCCCTTCAAGGAAACCACGCATGTCCATGCCCCTGCTTTTCACGCCCATCACCTTGCGGTCCGTCACGCTGCCCAATCGCGTGGCGCTTTCGCCGCTTTGCATGTATTCAGCCAAGGATGGTCTGGCGAATGGCTTCCATTTTTCGCATCTGACAGCGGTGGCGCGCGGGCGCGCAGGCTTGGTCTTCACGGAAGCCACCGCGGTAGTGCCGGAAGGGCGCATCACCCATGGTTGCTGCGGGCTTTGGCATGACGCGCAGGTGGAAGCCTATCGCCCCATTGTAGATGCCATCATCGGCTTTGGTTCCGTCCCCGCCATTCAAATCGCCCATGCCGGGCGCAAGGCTTCCGTGCAGCCGCCCTGGAAGGGCAGCACGCCGCTCCGCGCCGAAGATGCTGCGACGGGTTCGCCGCCTTGGGAGTGTTTCGGCCCCACGGCAGAACCGGTCGGCCCTGGCTGGCATGCGCCCACCGCGATGACCGAAGCGAAGATTCAGGAAACCGTGCAAGCTTTCGCCGCTGCGGCCGCGCGCGCGGCCAAGGCAGGGTTCCGCGTGCTCGAGATTCATGGCGCGCATGGGTATCTGATCCAGGCTTTCCTCTCGCCCATCGCGAATAAGCGCAATGACCGCTATGGCGGGGACCTTGCCGGGCGCATGCGCTTTGCCCTTGAAGTGACGGAGGCGGTGCGCGCTGCCTGGCCTGCTGATCTGCCGCTATTCTTCCGTATCTCCGCCGTTGATGGCCCTGCTGAGGGCTGGAGCCTGGATGATTCCGTTGTGCTGGCCAAGGAATTGAAGGCACGCGGCGTGGATGTAGTGGATTGCTCAGCCGGCGGCGTCTCGGGTGCGCCCGCTTTCCGTGCCAATGATTCAGGCCAGCCGCTGCGCACCCGTGCGGAACGCCCGCCGGGCTTCCAGGTGCCCTATGCCGAACGCGTGCGGCGTGATGGGGGCGTTGCCACCATGGCCGTTGGTGTGATCATCGCCGGTGATCAGGCAGAGGCGATTCTGCAGGAAGGCCGCGCTGATCTGATCGCGGTTGGGCGCGAATTGATGTACGATCCCTACTGGACCTTGAAGGCAGCCGAGAGCCTTGGCTGCGATCCAGGTGCAAAGATGTGGCCTGATAATTACGGCTGGGCCATTCAGCGCCGCGCGGAAATCATGGCGGCGGCGGGGCGGCCCTAGGCTTTCTCATCGGCGGTTCCTTTGTTGCTGGACTGGCGCGGGAATTGCTGCACTATTCGTCCATGAATAGACGCAGCCTCCTCGCCGGTCTTGGCGCCGGCCTTCTCGCCCAACCCGGCGCCGCTTCGGCCCAGGCCTGGGCGCCCAGCCGGCCCGTAACCATCATCCTGGGCTTCCCGCCCGGCGGCGCATCGGATGCCGCGATGCGCATCATGCAGCCTGTTTTGCAGGCAGCTTTGGGTCAGCCTGTGGTGATTGATAACCGCGCTGGCGCTGGCGGGAATATCGGTGCGCAAGCCGTGGCCCGCGCCGCACCTGATGGGCATACCATCGGTTCGGCCAATATCGGGACGCTCGCGGTTAATCCCGCTTTAGTGCGCAATATGGGCTTTGATCCCATGGCGGATCTGATGCCGCTTTCGACCATCTTCAACGCCGTGAATGTGCTGGTCTGCCCCGCCAATCGGCCCTTCAGATCGGTCGCTGACATCATCACTGCCGCCAAGGCGCGGCCCGAGACGATCAGCTATGGCACCGGCGGCGTGGGTTCGCCCGGGCATCTTTGCGGTATTTTGTTTGACCATATTGCCGGCACGCGCACTGTGCCGGTGCCCTATCGCGGTGGCGGGCCGCAGATGCTGGCACTGGTGGCGGGTGAGCATGATTTCGGCTTTTCCCCCATGGGCACGGTGCTGACCCATGTGCAGGCCGGCACCATCCGCGCCTTGGGCGTGGCCACCAAAACCCGCGCGCGCGAATTGCCCGATGTGCCGAGCATGATCGAAGCCGGGCTGCCGAATTTTGAAGTACTGAATTGGGATGGCTTTGTCGTGCCCGCCGGCACGCCCGCGCCAATTCGCGCGCGGCTGGGTGAGGTAATTCGCGCTGCTTTAACTGATCCTGCCGTGATTGCGGATTTCCAGCGCCGTGGCCTGGAAGCCTGGCCAAGCACGGAAGCCGCCTTCGCCGCGCAACTGGCCGCTGATGCGGCAAAATGGCAGCCGCTGATCCGTGGCGCTGGGATTGAACCAAGCTGAGGTTATGCCCGGGGGCAAGACAGTCTGGCCCTCGCGCGAAATCCCCCTATAAGGCGCCTGCCCCTTTCAGAAACGCAGAGCCTTCATGATTCGTCTAGATACTATCAGCAAGCAAAACGGTCGGCAGATCCTTTTCATTGAAGCGTCGGCCGCGCTGCAAAGGGGTGAGAAAATCGGACTGGTCGGCCCGAATGGTGCGGGCAAAACCACGCTGTTCCGCATGATGACGCAGCAAGAACAACCCGATGAGGGTTTGGTGATTGCTGAGAAGGGCCTCAGCATTGGTTTCTTCAGCCAGGATGTTGGGGAAATGTCCGGCCGCAGCGCGGTGGCCGAGGTGATGGATGGCGCGGGCGCCGTTAGCGAAGTGGCAGCCGAATTAAAGGCGCTCGAAATCGCGCTGGGTGATCCGGACCAGGCCGATCAGATGGATCAATTGATCGAACGCTTTGGGGAAGTGCAGGCGCGCTTTGAGGAATTGGGCGGCTATGCGTTGGAAGGCCGCGCGCGTGAAGTGCTGGCGGGGCTCAGTTTCAGCCAGGAAATGATGGAAGGCGATGTTGGTGCCTTGTCCGGCGGTTGGAAAATGCGCGTGGCCTTGGCGCGCATTCTGTTGATGGCCCCTGATGTCATGCTGTTAGACGAACCCAGCAACCACCTTGATCTGGAAAGCCTCATTTGGCTGGAAAACTTCCTTTTGGCCTATGATGGCGCGCTGCTGATGACATCCCATGACCGCGAATTCATGAACCGTATCGTCAATCGGATTATTGAAATAGATGCGGGTTCACTGACGACTTATGCGGGCAATTACGAATTTTATGAACAGCAACGCGCGCTCAATGAAAAGCAGCAGCAGGCGCAGTTCGAACGACAGCAAGCCATGCTGGCCAAGGAAATAAAATTCATTGAACGGTTCAAGGCCCGTGCTTCTCACGCAGCGCAGGTGCAAAGCCGGGTCAAGAAATTGGAAAAAATCGACCGCGTGGAACCGCCGAAGCGGCGCCAGACCATCCTTTTCGAATTTCCGCCCGCACCACGTTCTGGTGATGATGTCGTCAATCTGAAGAATATTCACAAAAGCTACGGCGATCGCGTGATTTATCGCGGCTTGGATTTCCTGATCCGGCGCAAGGAACGCTGCTGTGTCATGGGCATTAATGGCGCAGGCAAATCAACCTTGCTGAAGCTGGTGACTGGCTTCACGCAACCCGATGATGGCACGGTCTCGGTGGGTGGCAGTGTAAAATTGGGCTATTTCGCGCAGCATGCCATGGAAACACTGGATGCCGAGCGCAGCATTTTTGAAACCATGGAAGATACCTTTCCGCGCGCAGGCCAAGGTTCCTTGCGCGCCTTGGCCGGGTGTTTCGGCTTTTCCGGCGATGAGGTGGAAAAGAAATGCCGCGTGCTATCCGGTGGGGAAAAAGCCAGGCTGGTCATGGCGCTGATGCTGTATGATCCGCCTAATTTCCTGGTGCTGGATGAACCAACCAATCACCTTGATATGGCGACCAAGGAAATGCTGATCAGCGCCCTGGCGGCTTATGAAGGCACGATGCTTTTTGTTTCGCATGACCGGCATTTTCTGGCGGCACTTTCCAACCGCGTCTTGGAATTAACGCCAGAAGGTATCCATGATTTCGCTGGTGGCTACACGGAATATGTGGCGCGCACAGGCCAGGAAGCCCCTGGCCTGCGCAGCTAGAAACAGCTTTGACGCGTGTTACGTGAACAAAGCGCGCGCTATTCCACCTTGATCTTACCGGCGCGCGCGATCGCGCCGAATTCCTCACGCTCTGCCCGGATGAAGGCCAGCATTTCGGCAGGTGTTGTGAAGCGCGGCGCGGCACCAAGATCACGGATGCGGGTTGCAATCGCCTCGTCACGCAGGGCCTGATTGATCACGCCATTCAGCTTTTGGATGATGTCATCCGGCGTGCCTTTCGGCGCCATGAAGGCATACCAAGCAACCCATTCGCGCTGATCAAGGCCAAGCTCGATCATGGTTGGCACATCGGGCAGGCGATCCGATCTTTCACGGCCCGTCATGGCCAAAGCACGCAGCCGCCCGCCCGCGATATGCCCGCCACTGGCGCCAAGACTATCCACCGTAATCGGCACCTCATTGGCAATCACCGCCGTCAAGGATTGCACCGTGCTGCGATAGGGCACGCCAGGCATATCAATCTGGTGGCGTAGCCTGGCTTCTTCCGCGACCAGATGCGGTATGCTCCCCGATGAAGGATTGCCGTAGCGCCACACGCCTGGCTCTGCTCGCGCGCGCGCGATGAATTCCGGCATGGTGCGGAAAGGCTGTGACGGGTTCACCAACCAAACAAGCGGCGAGGTGACCGCGACAGAAATGGAAGCGAATTCCTCCACCGGATCGAAGGGCATATTGGGATAGATGCTGCTGCCGATGGAAATCGCGCCGATATGGGCGAACATGAACGTGTTTCCATCGGGCCGGCTGCGCTGCAAATCCTGCATGCCGATAATGCCATTCGCACCCGGCTTGTTTTCCACCACCACCGGTTGGCCGAGCAATTCGCCAAGCCGGGGTGCGAGGATGCGCGCATAAACCTCATACCCACCAGCGGCGCTGGGCACGATCAGGCGGAGCGGGCGGTTCGGCCAGTCACGGCTTTGGGCGAGTACGGGCGGCGCTGCCAAAAGGCCGAGCGCGGCGCGGCGTGTGATACGCATGGTTGTTTACTCCCTCAAGAAACTACGTCACAGGCCTGCTGCCCATGGGTTTTTATGACCAAGGATATTCACCCTTCCCCGCAGACAGCAAGCGTGGAATGCCGCATTGCTTCATGACGGCGAAAGCCCCGCAAGCCTTGCCGCGCGTCGTGCATTGGCCAATTCATCACTCAGAAAACGCGCAAAGCCATCTGGTGAGCGTTGTTCCGGGCTCGACAAAATGGCGCCCACTTCGTTGATGCGTGATTGTGTCGCAGCCTCATCCAGCACCGCCGCCAATGCAGCATGGAGCTTTGCAATGATCTCAGCCGGCGTCGCGGCTGGCGCCAATACGCCGCCATAACTGCCGGCGGTGAAATTGGGCAGACCCGCTTCGATGAAGGTCTGCACACCCGGCAGGCGCGGGGATCTTGCCTGTGTTGCAATGGCGATAATGGGTGCCTTGCCATCCTGATGGAGCGGCAGGGCAGAGGGTAATTCCACCATCCCGGCATCAACCGTGCCGCTGATCAAATCCGCAACCATGGCGCTGCCGCCACGATAGGGCACATGGGTCGCCCGCACATTGGCCCCCGCCATCAATAATTCCAAGGCAAGATGTGCGGCGCTACCACTGCCAGGTGTTGCAACAGTCAAGGCGCCATCACGTTGGCGCATCAGCACAATCAATTCCGTCAAGCTGCGCACGGGCAAACGCGCGGTGACTTGGCAGATCATGGGCAAAATACCCACTAGGCCAATGGGGCGGAAATCACGCTCTACGTCATAGGGAATATTTGCTTGCAGCACAGGATTGGCCGTAAGCGGCCCGCCCGCGCCGAACAGCAGCGTATATCCATCGGCTGGCGCACGCGCCACCAGTTCCGCCCCAAGGCTACCACCGGCGCCGGCGCGATTTTCGATGACGATTGGCCTTCCCAGGCGTTCTGCCATCGGACCCGCAACCAGGCGGGCCAGGATATCCGTATTTCCGCCAGCGGCGAAGGGCACGATCATGCGGATGGGTCGGTCCGGATAGGCCATGGCGCTGCGGATGATGGAAGCCGCAGCCAGCGGCGCCGCCGCGCCCAATAGTAGGCGACGTGAAATCATGTGCGTTTCCTCCAATATCGCGTCTATGCGCGCTGGATGGCAGGCTCGCATTGTCGCGCAGGAAGGGCAAGCATGGCTTGCGGTGATGGCATCCCTGCCGCAGAGTCCCGCACCGAAGTGATAGGAGAGTTACCGATGGAACAGCGCCCCCTAGGCAAGACCGGCCTCAGTGTTTCCGTTTTGGGTTATGGTTGTGGTGCCATCGGCGGCTTGATGGTGAAAGGCACCGCGGCTGAACAGGACCGCGCCATTGGCCGCGCCATTGACCAAGGCATTACGTATTTCGATACGGCATCCGCTTACGGCGATGGTGTTTCCGAAAGCAATCTGGGCCGCGCGCTGAAGGCACTTGGCGCAGAGGTGATTATGGGCACCAAGGTTCGCATCCGTGGGCCGCAACGCACGGATATTGCGGGCACCATCGCGCAATCCATTGATTCCAGTCTTGCCCGGCTTGGCCGCGATAGCGTGGATATCTTTCACCTTCACGAACCCATCACCCAATCAGGCGAGGCGCCAGATTTTACCGCTGAGCAGATTTTGCAGGAGGCTGTGCCGGCACTCCGCAAACTGCGCGACCAGGGCAAGATTCGTTTCTATGGCATTACAGGGCTTGGCGATGCGCCCATGCTGCGCCGTGTTTTGGATGAAGGCGGCTTCGCCACGGCGCAAATGCCCTACAACATCCTCAATCCCAGCGGTGTGATGCCCTTGCCCACCGCGTCCGCCATGCCGGATCTGGGTGGGGTTATTCATCATGCTGGCATGGCGGGTGTGGGTGTGATGGCAATTCGCATCCTTGCGGGTGGTGCCCTGAGTGGTTCGGAAGATCGCAGCCCCCTTGGCGTGCCGAAAGTCGAACCGATTGCCTCCGGCGCCAGTTATGCGACGGATGTGCAAGCGGCGCGGCGCCTGCTGCCGCTGATCCAGGCCGGTTATGCAAAGGATTTGGTTGAATTGGCGCTACGCTTTTCCGCCATGCCGCGCGAGATCAGCACGGTATTGGTGGGCACGGCGAGTATCGCGGAGCTGGACCATGCTGTGGCCGCGATCAATCAAGGGCCGCTTCCAGCCGAGGCCCTGGCGATGATCAACCAGCTACAGCGTGGCTGAAACGCGAGAGGCGCTTATGTCCCCTTTTGGTTGGCCCGCGGCGCGACATTCCGCGGCGCTCGGGCGCTTCAGGCCCATGATGTCGCGCAAAGTGCTGCCCGGATAATCCTTCTGAAACACGCCTCGGCGCTGCAATTCCGGCACGACCAGGCGCACGAAATCCTCATAAGCGCCGGGGATATGCGTGGCGGCCATGACAAAGCCGTCGCAGGCGCCGCCATGGAACCATTCTTCCATCTGATCCGCGACCTGCTTTGGCGTGCCGACAAAAGCGTGATGTTCATGGATGGTGCCGCGGCCAGAAACTTCCACAAAATCCCTCACGCTTGGGTTCTTCTTGCCCGACAGCATGATCACGCGATCACGAAAACCATGCCAGGAAAGCCCCGCCAATTCTTCATCCGTCAGTGGTTCATCATAGGGCTTGCTGCCCAAATCCCAATTCAGCACTTCTGACAGCAGCGTGAGCCCATCAATGGGCCTAGCGGTCGCTTCAATCACTGCCTTTTTCTCGGCGGCCATATCGGCGCTTTCGGCAGGAATGGCGTAGCAGGCGGGCAGGATTTTCACACTGTCCGGATCGCGCCCTTCAGCGGCGACCGCCGCGCGGAATTCGCGATATTGTTTCTTGCCATTTTCCAGATTGGGATAGATTACGAAAACAGCCTCACCCCAACGCGCGGCAAAGCTGCGGCCTCGGCCGCTTTGCCCGGCCTGCAACAAAACAGGGTGCCCCTGCGGTGACCGCGGCACGGTGAACGGTCCGCGCGATTTGAAATACTTGCCCTGATGATCAAGCCGCCGCACGCCATCGGGCTTGGCGAAGGCGCCAGATTCCTTATCCACAATCAGCGCATCGTCTTCCCAGGCGCCCCAATGGCCCATCACCACTTCCATGAATTCATCAGCGCGATCGTAACGCAGATCATGTTCCAGATGTTCGCTATGGCCGAAATTCAGCGCTTCACTATTGTTCAATGACGTCACGATATTCCACGCCACACGCCCGCGCGTCATCAGATCCGCCGTCGCGAAAAGCCGTGCGACGTGATAGGGTTCATAATAGGTGGTGGAATAAGTAGCCCCAAGGCCAATGCGCTTGGTGGCAGCGGCCATCATCATCACAATGGTCAGCGGATCAAGCTTCACCGCGCGTACGCCATGCGCCACCGTATTGCGGAAATCATCGGCATAGATATCGGGCATCGCCAGCCGATCATCGAAGAACGCCATATGGAATTTGCCATCTTCCAGAATGCGCGCGATGCGCTGGTAGTAATCGGGCGTCAGAAAGTCACTCATGGAAGCGGGATGCCGCCAGGAACCTGGCAGGTTTGAGCAATTCTGCGCCTGCAGAAAGGCGACCATGGTCATTTGGCGATTGGTATTCGGCATCCGACAAAACCCTTCAGATCAAACGGGGATTTCAACATCGAGCAAAGGCGCATGCTGCTGGCAGCCATAGACATCGGTATCGCCAATGCCCCCTGCCGGCACCAGGCGTGGGAATGTCGCCTTGATCGCCATGGCGGCATCATAGGGTGTGAGCAGCACATCTTCCGCCGCCACACCGTAAAGCCGGGCAAACAAGGCTTCGGTAATCACTCCGGAAGCGCGCACCTTTTGATAGAGCGCTGGATCGTCAAACACGATATCAATCGTCAGATCAAACGGCCCGGCATTCTTGCTTTTGCAGATTCGCGCCAATTCACGGATGCTTGGCATGATTGCCCTCAGATTTCTTCATAGGTGATCGGGAAAATCTCACAGGGATTATCCAGTTCCAGCACGTGATGGATGCTGAAGCGATAGACGGGCCCGACTGGGATATCGGATGGCGAGAAGGGGAAGGCCATATTGCCTTCGCGGCAGAGCCTGCCCGGGAAATCCGTATGGAGCATATTGGTGCGCGCAATGCCCAAAACGGCTGCGGCGATTTCCGGCGTTTCAGCGATGACTTCAATGACGAAGCCAACCTCATGGCCCGCCACCTGCTGCACGGGTTCGCGCGCGCCCATCACGCCATCCAGCCCATAGGTACGGATGATGAGCGAATAGCTTTCCGGCGCCGCGCCAAAGGCAGCGGCCTTTTCGCGCACAATGCCGCGCACCTCTTCCAGGAACAAAGGCAGGCGCGCAATCAGCAGCGGGTCGCGCGTACCGCAAATGGAAATGCAGCGGTGGCCTGCAAATTCCACACCTTCCAGCTTGACTGTGTACTGTGAAGCCGGCGTCCAGCGCATGCCGCTGATGCGCACGGCACGGTCGCTCAGTGCATCAAAGCGGCAATTAGATGTATCCAGCATGCCGCCTGGTTCAATGTGATGAATGGGGCTGCTGTTTTCATGCAGGGAATGATTGGCGATCGAAAGCGGCGTGCAGCGGCGGATGGGGTTCATCGGTTCGCATTCCACGCCATCTTCGCGCACGGTCACCAGCAGGCAATCATGGCCCTTGGGGATGGATGGCGTAGCGCCGCATTCCAGCATCTTGCCGGCATACCAGGCGGGGGCGGGCGGCAATTGCGCGCGGATGGCAGCGGCGGCCCAGGGCGCGGGATCACTCGCGCGCCCGGCCAGGATCACCTGCGCGCCGTTGTCCAAAGCCTCCATGAAGGGCTCGGGCCCCATCATGCCGACCACCCGGCTCGCGCGATCCAAAGCCTCGGCGGTCAAAGGGGTTTGCTTGCCAAGCGGGCGGATGCGCCCTGCCGCCAAGCGGCGCTGCAATTCCGCGCGCGGCGGTTCCGCTTCAATCAGCGCCAGGCGGAAATGCAAGCCTTCCTCGGCGGCGATTTCGCGCACCAGCCGCGCGGTCAGTTCCAGATGCGGCGCGCCACCCGCACCGCCCGAGGTGCCGATCATCAACGGTATGCGCGCCGCAATCGCCGCGCGCAGCATCAGGCGCAAATCGCGCCGGATCGCCATGATGGAACAAAACGGCACGCCGGCGCCAAGGTAATAGGGGCCGGGGTCAACACTGCCGCCATCAACGCCAATCACATGGGGCGCGCGCGCCATGCCTGCCTGCAGGCTCGCTTCCGGGAAGCCGTAACCCAGAATCGCACTGGTCGAGAGAAGGCGTATTTCCTTCATGCCGTTTCCTGCCCTTTATCGGCGGGGCTTACGCCGCGCTTAGGACCAAGGCTGCCATGAAGCATGCGGCGCGTATAGCGCTCCAGGTGGCTGTTACAGCAGCACCATATCGTCGCGGTGGATGATTTCATCCCGCCCGCGCCAGCCGAGGATTTCTTCCAAAGCTTCGCTGCGATGCCCGGCAATCAGCCGCGCCGCATCCGCATCATAAGCGCTAAGCCCGCGCGCCACTTCAACGCCCTCAGCATCCCGCACACTCACGGGATCGCCGCGCGAAAACTCGCCCTCCACCGCGCGCACGCCAGCCGGCAGCAGTGATGAACCGCGCTTGAGTGCGCGTGCCGCACCCGCATCCACCACCAGCACACCAAGCGGCGCAAGGCTGCCCGCAATCCAGCGCTTGCGCGCGCTGCGGCCTTCCGGCAGCGGCAGAAACCAGGTGCAGCGCGCCCCTTCTTCCAAAGCACGCAGCGGATGGTCGCGCTGGCCAAGCGCTATCGCCATGGCGGTACCGGCACCGGTTGCGATGCGCGCGGCGATCAGTTTTGTGCGCATACCGCCCGAGGAATAGCCAGGTGGCGGTTCGCCACCCATCGCCATGATTTCCTCGGTCAGGCGTTCCACCACGGGCAAATGCTGCGCATTCGGGTCCTTGCGCGGGTCGGCCGTGTAAAGCCCATCAATGTCTGAAAGCAGCAGCAGCGCATCGGCTTGGATCATCTCGGCCACACGGGCTGCCAAGCGATCATTATCGCCGAAGCGGATTTCTGCCGTGGCCACCGTGTCGTTTTCATTGATCACCGGCACGCAGCCGAGACCAAGCAGTGTCGCGAGTGTGGCGCGCGCATTCAGATAACGCCGACGATCTTCCGAATCTTCCAAGGTCAGCAGCAATTGCGCGGCATTCAGCCCATGCGCGGCGAGGGCTTCCTGCCAGGCGCCCGCCAGGCGAATCTGCCCCACCGCCGCCGCCGCCTGCTTTTCTTCGAGCCGAAGCCGCCGCCGTGTCAGCCCAAGCGCCTTCCGTGCCAATGCAATCGCACCGGAAGACACCACCACAACCTCAGCCCCGCGCGCGCGCAGTGCCGCGATATCGGCAGCCACCGAAGCAAGCCAAGCAGCCCGTGGCGCGGCGGTGGCGTTATCCACCACCAGCGCAGAGCCGATCTTCACGACAATGCGCTTGGCATCCTTGAAGCGGGGCTCAGCCGGGTTGATCATGGATTGGCGCTTACCACGCGAAAGCCCAGCCTGTCAGCGCGCCGCCGCAATCATATCGGCCAGCGCGCGGAGCAATTCGGGCAGGCCCTCACCACTCGCACCACTGATCAGCATGACAGGCTTGCCCGCCGCGCGGGACAGCGCCTTCACGCGGGAAGCACGGGCCTGGGGCGTCATGGCATCGGCCTTGTTGAGCGCCACTAATTCCGGGCGATCTTCCAGACCATGGCCATATTCGGCCAATTCGCGGCGAATGGTGCGATAGGCCCGCGCGGGGTCGGCGGCCGAGCCATCCACCAAATGGAGCAGCACCTTGCAGCGTTCCACATGGCCCAGAAATCGCGTGCCGAGCCCTGCACCCTCTGCCGCGCCTTCAATCAGCCCGGGCAGGTCAGCCAGCACAAATTCCTCGGTCGCGTTCAGGCGGACCACGCCAAGCTGCGGATGCAGCGTGGTGAAGGGGTAATCCGCAATCTTGGGGCGCGCGGCGGAAACCGCAGCCAGGAAGGTGGATTTGCCGGCATTGGGCAGGCCGACCAGCCCGGCATCGGCAATCAGCTTCAGCCGCAGCCAAAGCCAACGTTCTTCCCCCGGCCAGCCCTTATCGGCCCGGCGCGGCGCGCGATTAGTCGAGGTTTTGTAATTCGCATTGCCAAAGCCGCCATCGCCACCCTGCGCCAGCACCACGCGTTTGCCGAGTTGATCAAGGTCCGCAATCATGGTTTCGCGGTCTTCGGCGAAAATCTGTGTGCCTACGGGCAATTTCAGCACGACATCTTCGCTGCCTGCCCCGGTGCGGTCAGACCCCGCGCCATTGCCGCCCTTGCGCGCCTTGAAATGCTGCGCATAGCGGTAATCAATCAGCGTATTCAGGCCAGCCACGGCTTCGGCGATGACATTGCCGCCCTTGCCGCCATTCCCGCCATCCGGGCCGCCGAATTCGATGAATTTCTCGCGCCGAAAGGCAATGACGCCATCGCCGCCATCGCCGGCTTTCACCCAGATTTTTGCCTCATCAAGGAATTTCATGGCCGATCCGTGGGGCAGCATGGCCCCAAAACAAAACGAGGGCCCCCAAGGGACCCTCGTTCCAAAGGATACCTTAAAGGGTGGGTTATTCGGCTGCCTGCGGCAGGGCCTGAACCGTGACATGAACGCGGCCTTCGGACTTGCGTTCGAACACCACGCGGCCATCCACGGAAGCATGCAGGCTGTGCTGGCGGCCGGCATAGACATTCGCACCCGGGATCATCTTGGTGCCGCGCTGGGTCACAATGATGGAACCGGCATTCACGGTCTGCCCACCAAACAGCTTAACGCCGAGGCGCTTACCCGCGGAATCGCGACCATTGCGCGATGAACCGCCTGCTTTCTTATGTGCCATGGCTTGGTTCCTTTCCGATCAGGCTGCGTTGATGGAGGCAATGCGCAGCACGGTCTGGTGCTGGCGATGGCCATTCTTCCGACGGCTATTCTGCCGGCGGCGCTTCTTAAAGATCAGGATGCGGTCGCCGCGATTCTGTTCCACCACTGTCGCCGTCACGCTGGCGCCAGGCACGGTCGGCGCGCCAATGGCAAGCCCCGCTTCGGTCGCGATGGCGAGCACATCATGCAATGTCACCGTCGCACCCGGTTCGGCATCAA
The DNA here is from genome assembly GCA_020249505.1 of Roseomonas sp. Lineage (GTDB taxonomy): Bacteria > Pseudomonadota > Alphaproteobacteria > Acetobacterales > Acetobacteraceae > Neoroseomonas. The sequence goes on from JADCFN010000023.1 coordinate 140,998, forward strand.
GCCGTTCAACGGTGAGCACGGCGTCTGGCGTGACGCGATATTGTTTCCCGCCGGTGCGGATTACTGCATAGGTCATGGGGATGCCCCGAAACTCTTTCTAAAGCGTGACTGCCCGACCCTTGCCCCAGGGCAAAAGCCAGCCGCCCCAGGCGCAGAACGCCGGGCCGGAAAGAGCGCGCATATAGACGGGCGGGTCCGGCCCGTCAACGCCAGAGATTGCACCAAGAGGCCGAGGCAATTATAGGGAGCCGTCGTTCGCGGGGAGGCCAGCTTCCCCGTTTCGCTGGAGAGGTGCCGGAGCGGTCGAACGGGTCGGTCTCGAAAACCGAAGTACGGGCAACTGTACCGTGGGTTCGAATCCCACCCTCTCCGAAGTTTATTCGCTGGCGTGGCTAAAGAGTATGCGCGCTTCCCCGTCATACGGCCAACAACGGCAGCCCCAGCCGGCTTCGCCTTGCCCCACGCATCCTCAATTCAATAGGAACCTCGTACCTCGTCACCGAACAGGGTCAGGATTGCTTCAAGGCGTCCTTGCCGCATGCTCACGCGAAGCGCCGCCTCTGAACAAATCAAAGAACCCGCTCACCACATCCGCAATACTCCGCCCGCGCCCGGTATCAATCGAAACCGTCGCGGTGACGCCGGCGCGCAAGGGGGGCTCGCCCGCATGCGGCTCAAGGCGGATGCGCACCGGCAGGCGCTGCACCACCTTCACCCAATTGCCTGAGGCATTTTGCGGCGGCAGAATCGCAAACTCCGCCCCCGTCGCGGGGCTGATGCTTTCCACCACGCCCTTCCAGGTCACATTCGGGTAGATATCCAGCACCACATCCACGCGCTGGCCCACGGCCACATGCGTCAGCGTGGTTTCCTTCAAATTCGCATCCACCCAGGGGCGGGTATCTGACACCAGCGCGAAAATGGGGGTCGAGGCGCGCAATTGCTCGCCCACTTGCAGGCGCAAATTCACCACCGTGCCGCCGGTTGGTGCCTTGATTTCGGTGCGCGCCAAATCAAGCGCGGCGCGGTCGCGTTCGGCCATTTTCTCCCGCACTTGTGGGTGGTCATCCACCGGCAAATCCGGGTCGCCCTTCAGCGTGGTCAATAGGCGCACAAGCCGTTGGCGCAGCACATTTATCCTGTCCTGCGCTACCTGCGCATCATGTTGGGTTTCTTCCATGCGCGCGGTGGGGGCGATGCCGCGGCTTGCCAATTCTTCCTGCCGACGGGCCTGGCGCAGCAGGAAAGCGACGCGCTTTTCCAGCTCCGCCATTTCGCCCTGGGTTTCCTGATAGGTGGCGCGGGAAAGTTCTACCTGTGTGCGGGCGGTATCCAACTCAGCCTCGGCCTTTTCCAGTGCCAGGCGAAGGGGCGTGGGGTCCAGCCGCAGCAGCACAGCGCCGGCAGTAACGCGCGCATGGTCGCGCACCAGCACTTCGGTCACGCGGCCGGCGACTTCCGGGGCAATCTGCACGATATCGGCGCGGACATAGGCGTTTTCGGTGGTGATGTAGCGCCCGCCGGTCAGCCAAAAGCCAATCGCCACCAGCAGCGCCAGGGTGGGCACGCCCACCAGCAGCACAAGGCGCAGAAGCCGGCCCTGCATGGTCAATAGCCCCTGGGCGTATCGGGGGGGCTTAAGATAGGCTCGCCACCGGCGCCAAGACTTGGCAGTATTCGTTCCCTCATCACCCTCAGCTTGGCAGGAAAAGGCCATGTCCGCCATAGGCTTGCGGGACATTTATCGGCGAAAACCGCTCTGATGTCGGAAACCAACCCGATATTGGAATTGTCGTTGACGCGCCGCTGCCTGATCCTGGCGGCGGTGGTGATGGGGGCAACGCTTTACGCCACCACGCTGCTGGTGGCTTCAACGCTGCTGCCGCAAATGCAGGGCAGCCTGGCCGCGACAGCGGATGAAATCGCCTGGACCACCACCTTCAATATCCTCGCCACCGCAATCGTGACGCCCATGACCGGCTGGCTGGTGGCGCGCAGCGGTCGGCGGCGGGTGATGCTGTTCTGCGTGGTGGGCTTCACCGTCGCGACCTATCTGGTGGGGCAGGCGGAATCGCTGGAAACCGTGGTGCTGTGGCGCATTGTGCAGGGCGGCATTGGCGCGCCGGTGATACCTTTGGCGAATGCGATTGTGCTGGATAGTTTCCCGCGTAAGCAGGCAGGGTTGGTGAGCTCCATCTTCGGCATGACGGTGGTGCTGGGGCCGGTGATCGGCCCGGTCTTTGGCGGGCAATTGGCTGAGGCTTATGGCTGGCGTTGGGCCTTTTACATGATTGTGCCGGCGGGCGTGCTGGCAAGCTTCGCGCTTTGGGCGACGCTGCCGGAAGATGAACCAGGCAAGCCCGTGCCGCTGGATTGGACCGGCTTTCTGGCGCTGACCGTCGCGATTTCCTGCGTGCAATTGATCCTATCCCGCGGGCAGCGGCTCGATTGGTATGAATCGAATGAGATCATTATCGAAACCATTATTGCTGCCTTGGCGTTTTATATCTTTGTCGCGCATAGCCTGACAGCGAAGCAGCCTTTTTTGAATTTGCGCCTGTTGTTGGACCGCAATTACGCCATCGGGCTTTTGCTGGTGTTTATCTATGGCATGGTTAATTTCACGCCGATTGTGCTGCTGCCGTCACTGCTGCAGCAATATGCCGGCTATCCCGATAGCGTCATTGGTGAAATCGTCGGCTTTCGCGGCATTGGCGGCACGATTGGCTTTGCACTGACCTTTCTGATCGGCCGCTGGGACCCGCGCATCGGCATGGCTATAGGCTTCGCGGCCATGGTGGCAGCCGGCGTGTGGCTGATGCACTTCGATTTGAATGTCAGCGAAGAAGCGCTGCTGTGGAATGCCGTGCTGCAAGGCATCTCCGTTGGCATCATCTGGGTGCCACTGACAGTGCTGACCTTCAAGACACTGGATCGGGAGCATCTGCCGGAAGCCATGGCGATGTTCCATTTGCTGCGCAATATCGGATCAAGCCTGTTCATTTCACTGAGTGTGGCTGAGATCATCCGCTCTGGTGCCATGAATTACAGCCGCATGACGGAAATGATCTCGCCCTATAATCGCACGCTACAATTGCCGGGGTCCATGGGGGGGTTTGGCATGGAAACCGTGCCGGAATTGGCGAAGCTGAGCAATGAGGTTGCGCGCCAGGCGGCGATGATTGGTTATGTGAATGGCTTTGGGCTGTTCACTGCGGCATCCTTCGTGGCGATATTGCTGGTGGCGTTTTCCGGTGGGCGCGGGAAGGGTGCTTGAGGGCCTTCAGCTTATGGCAAGCAATGTGGTTTAAGAGTTATATGTTAAGCTTACTGGCGAATAGGCAGGGCGAATTGTGACATCGGAAAATCCGACAGAACCGGAAAGGGCTTTGCCCTCAGACCAGCCTACAGGGCCCGAACGTGCCAGCGCTGTACTTAACCGGCTTTGGCAAGAACGGCGCTTTCGGGAAGGTGCTGAAGTCGCTAAAACGGCTCTGGCGCACTTTCCGACGGAACCGCGCTTTGGCGCTGGCCTTGTGAATTTTCTGCTTGCGGCCGGTGATCTTGCCAAGGCGGAGGAAGCCGCGCGCAGCTTTCTGGCCGATAATGTGCAGCCTGACCTTGTCGAGGAAGTTTGGATCGCACTGGCAGATGCCGTGATCCGCCAGGAACGCGCCGAGGAGGCGCGGGCGATCCTGCGTGATGCGTGCCTCGCCTTTCCAGCAAGCGTTCCGCTGCAGGCAAGGCGTGGCCGGCAGGCCATGCTGGCCCAGGATTATGCCGAGGCGGTAGAGGCCTTGCAGATTGCCGCAGATTTAGCCCCGGAACGAGAGGTGCTGCATAATTCGCTGCTTTCCGCGCTGTGGCAGACGCAGCGTTACGCGGTGGGCAGCAAAATGGCCGCGCGTGCAGTGCAATTCATGCCACAATCAGCGGGAATCAGGCTGCATTTGGCGAATTTTCTTTTTGCTGAAAATCGTGCCCGCGAAGCCGCCACCGTTGCGCGGGAGGCGATTGAACTCGACCCCACCAGTACGCGGGCCCATTGGGTGCTGGTAGATGCGCTCTGGCGCCAGGATCGTTACAATGAAAGCTTCCGTATGCTTCAGGCAGCGCTCGAGCGCTTCCCCACGGAGGTCTTTTTGCTTCGACAAGTCGCGCGTTTGGCGCCGGCTGTCTTCCAGGAAGAAGCCATTGTGCCTCTCTATCGGCGCGCCATTGGCTTGGCTGAAATGCCGCGCGGTATCTGGGAAACGCTGATCCGCTGCCTGATAAAGCAGGGGGAATTTGTCGAAGCGGCGGATACCGCGCGCCGTGCCATGCTGGTCCATCCTGCTGCACCTGAATTCGGCGCCCTGCTTGCCGAGATTTTGCTGCAAGATAACAGGGACCAGGAAACGATCGCGGCAGATATCGCCACTGTCCTGGGCGTCGAAACCAAGGCGCTTCCTGTTCAGATTGCGCTGATATCCGGCCTATTGACCCACCAGAAATGGGATGAGGCTAGCAGCCTGCTTGAAGGCCTGCGCAGTGACGCACCCGACGAGCCGGAGCTCCTGCTGCGATTTGGCATCGCGTTAACCGGCAAGGGCGCTATTGAGGAAGCCGTCGCGATCCTTGCCGCTCTGGCAGAAAAGCATCCCGAAAATGCACCCGCCTGGGAGGCCTTGTGTGACGCGTATCGTGAAGCCAAGCAGATAAAGCCCGCCGTTGCCGCCTATCGGCGGCTTGAAGCCCTTGGCGCTTCGGTCGAAACAATGCGCCGCGTACAGGTGAAATTGTTTGGCGAACAGATTGTCTGAAACGGATGTGTCGCAGCTTGATGACCACAGGACGATCTTTCCCGGAATGCGCGTGTCCTAGGAAGCAGCCTTCTGTACCGCCAAACCGATGGAGGTGCTGACATATTTACCAAGCTGAATCTTGAGGTGAGGAGTGGCGAAGGGTGGCAGGTCCACATGGGCATCCATTTCGCCCATGCCGGGATAGAAATTGATCGGCCAAGGCTTATGGCCTTCCTCGATCAAGCGTGCATAGAGCGCTTCGATGTCACGCCGTCTGAACAGGGAGAGTGTTTGGTCTTCGAAGGTTTCATCGTTTGAAGTCAGGTTGAATTCGGTCGTGTGCAGAACAAGGCCGCCAGGCTTCACCGTACTGAGGCTATTGCAGACAAAATCCAAACCCTTTTCGATGGATCCCAGATGTTCAAAGCAGCAGGAAGACCAGCAGAAATCAAATCCGCCGAGATTAGCGGGGATGGCGTTCATATCCACCTGCGCGAAGGATACATGTTTATCGAAATGTTCACGCCCGACGATCTTCGGGTGCCAGAGCTGTTCAAGGCCAGCGGCGTGCTGGCCGGTTGTATCCCAACCCTGGCCTGCGATGGCTTCTTGCGGTGCATCGGTTGCCAAAACTTCCATCCCGAGCCGGGCAAAAAAGGCAGGCAGTGGTTCATTGCCAACGCCAAAGCCAAGTGCGCGTATGCCAGGCCTGAGAAGCCCGGCCCGGCGCAATCCCGCAATGATCCAGACAAACTCCCAGGTTTTGCGATGGATATGGGCGGGGTCAATTGCCAGGGCGTTGCAAATCTTACGATGAGCTTCCTCATGAAACTGCGCTTCGGTACACATTTGGGAAGTCGGTGTAGCAAGGCTTGGTGGGCTAAACATAAAGGGAATAGCCGAGTTCACGGGTCGAGCCAGCAGAAATAGCGGCGCCGCCCAAGGCCTTTGTGACGAGAGAAAGGTCCTGAATTCCACAGTATCAACAAAAGAACGGCGCAGGCTCTCAATATCCGCATGATGAGCATGCTTCGCAATTTCCTTGCGGTTGCGCGGTTCACGCCCAAGGAAAAAACGAAAGGCCCATTTTATCGCCTGGGCATTCAGTGGAGGTGCCGCCTTCCTTCCTCTTGAATGGAGAAACCCCGAGACTTTTCCGGGTAGCGCCTTCAGCCGCTTGGAGAAATTGTCCAACCCTTTTCTCCCGATACTGACGAAAGCCAATCAGCCCAATCAGGCTCACCCACGACAAATCGCCAGCAATCACAACCCACAAGCCGCATCCAAGAACGCCCCGTCCAGCGTCCCAGGCGCAGCCTCTCGGAAGCCGCCGCGCCGCGGGCGTACCGCATGCACGGGCTGTTGAGCGTTGCGCCGTGCGAACCACGCCCCTTCCAGCGGGCGCCATTGCCGATCCGCACAGCGATACTCCCCAATAAACCGCACCGAAAGCGCCCGCCCACCCGTTTCCGGAATGGGGATGGATTCGCGCAAATTGAGCATGATCCAGGCGCGCCGCACGGGACCTGAGATATTTAATTCGCGTTCCTGTACGTAGCCGCTTTCGAACATTTCATTATTGAAACCAATGGAACGCCAGCCAACCAAGCCGGGGCCGGGCGGTTCGGGGATGGGCTGCGGTGCGGGTTGAGGTGCTTGCGGCGCGCAGCCCGCCAATCCCGCCAAGAATACCGCCGCCACCAACCACCGCCGCATGACCCGCCCCCTCAGCCCATATTCACCATAATGGTCTTCTTATGGGTGAAGTGTTCCAGCATGGCTTCCAGGGATGCTTCCTTGCCCAGGCCGGATTGCTTCACGCCACCATAGGAAAGATTGGCCTGCACCACCAGATTCTGGTTGATCTGCACCAAGCCCGCTTCCAGCCGATGCGCCAGGTCAAGCCCGACCTTCAGATTATTCGTCCAAAGGCTGGCGGCCAGGCCGTAGACGGAATCATTCGCCTCAGCCAGCACTGCTTCCGGGTCATCAAAGGGCTGGATCACCGTCACCGGGCCAAAGATTTCTTCCTGGACCAAGCGGCTTTCGCGCGTCAGGCCCGTGAAGATCACCGGCTGCAGGAACAAGCCCTTCTTCAGCGCGGGGTCTTCCGGCATGCGGCTGCAAACATGCGCGGTGGCGCCGGCGGTGGCCGTGCCCTCCGCGATGAAACCCTTCACCTTATCGAATTGGCCCTGGCTGATGATGGTGCCGATATCGGTCTTCTCATCCAAGGGATCGCCCATCACCATATTGTTTACCGCATCCTTCATGGCGGTGACGAAGCGATCAAAGATCGGGCGTTCCACATAAATGCGCGATGCCGCGGTGCAGCTTTGCCCCTGGCGCGTGAAGCGCATGGAGGTCAGCGCGCCAGAGACCGTCTTGTCGAAATCGCAATCGGCAAAGACGATCATCGGGCTTTTGCCGCCCAGTTCCAGCGTGACGGGGATCAGCTTATCGGCGGCAGCACGATAGACAATCTTGCCGGTCTCAACCGACCCGGTGAAGGTCACCTTCTTCACCAGCGGGTGCGTCACCAGCGGCGCGCCGCATTCCGGGCCGAAGCCGCTCACCATATTGAATACGCCTGGCGGCAGCACGCGGTTCATGATTTCGCAAATGCGGAGCACTGCCAGCGGCGCTTCTTCCGCGCTTTTCACCACAACCGCATTGCCCGCCACCAGCGCCGGCGCGACCTTCAGCGCCATCAGCAGCATCGGCACATTCCAGGGAATGATGGCGCCCACCACGCCCAGCGGCTCGCGCACGGTCACGGAAAGTACATTGGGGGCGAAGGGCACGCTTTCGCCCTTCAATTCACTGCCAAGCCCGCCGAAGAATTCGAAGACATCGGCGACAACATTGGCTTCCACGCGGCTTTCCGTGCGCAATGCCTTGCCGGTTTCAAGCGCGATCAGCCGGCCCAATTCATCCACATGTTCCTTCAGCAGCGCAGCGCATTGATGCACCAACGCGCCGCGCTTGCGCGCCGGCAGCTTGGCCCATTCCTTTTGCGCCTTGGCGGCATTGGTCACCGCCGCATCCACATCCGCCGCATCGCCTTCCGCCGCGCGCGCCACCTCAACGCCCGTGGCCGGATTCACCACCGCGAAGCTCTTGCCGCTGCGTGCCGGGACATAGGCGCCACCGATGAAGTGCAAGCCGGACAGCGCCTTGGCCAGCGCGAAGGGGTCTGCCGAAGGGGCGGCCGGGGTGGGGTGCGGGCGATCCAGCATGGAGGGGGTCCTTTCTCGAATTCGGGGAAGGCATAGCGCCTGGGCGTCCCTTAGGGAACGGGGTCTTGGCGCCCCGTGCAGGCCGGTGTAGCCAACCGACCGGAACCCCTGCAACTGGATAACCTGCCATGGCCGCCATTGCCGATATCATCGCCCGCGAAGTGCTCGATTCCCGCGGCAACCCGACCGTGGAGGCCGAGGTGGTGCTGGATACCGGCGCCCGCGGCCATGCCATTGTGCCATCCGGCGCTTCCACCGGCGCGCATGAAGCGGTGGAACTGCGTGATGGCGACAAGGCCCGCTATGGCGGCAAGGGCGTGCTGAAGGCGGTGGCGAGCGTCGAGGGCGAAATCTTTGATGCGATCTCCGGCCTCGACCCGCTCGATCAGATCAAAATTGACGAGACGATGATCGAATTGGACGGCACGCCGAATAAGGCGCGGCTGGGGGCCAATGCGATGCTGGCCGTCTCGCTCGCGGTTGCCAAAGCGGCGGCGGCGGATTTGAACATCCCGCTTTATCGCCATGTCGGTGGCGTTTTCGCGCGCACCCTGCCGGTGCCGATGATGAATATCGTCAATGGCGGCAAGCATGCCGATAACCCGATTGATATCCAGGAATTCATGATCATGCCGGTCGCCGCCGGCACCATCGCGGATGCGGTGCGCATTGGCTCGGAAGTTTTCATGGCGCTGAAAAAGGCGCTACATGACGCCGGGCATTCCACCAATGTGGGTGATGAAGGCGGCTTCGCCCCCAATCTGAAAAGCGCGGATGAGGCTTTGGCCTTCATCACCAAGGCCTGCGAAGCGGCCGGCCATCGCCCTGGAGAGGACGTGGTCTTCGCCCTTGATTGCGCTGCGACCGAGTTTTTCCATGATGGCGTCTATGCCCTGGAAGGTGAGGGCAAGAAGCTCGATCCCGCCGGCATGGTGGAATACCTCGCGGCACTGACGGCGAAATGGCCGATTGTCTCCATTGAAGATGGCTGCTCGGAAGATGATTGGGCTGGCTGGAAGCTGCTGACGGACCGCATCGGCGCCAAGGTGCAGTTGGTGGGCGACGATCTTTTCGTGACCAACCCCGAACGCCTGCGCCAAGGCATCGAAAAGGCCACCGCGAATGCCATTCTGGTGAAGGTCAACCAGATCGGCACGCTGACCGAGACGCTGGAGGCGGTGGAGATGGCCCATCGCGCCGGCTATCGCGCTGTAATGAGCCACCGTTCCGGTGAGAGCGAGGATGCGACCATCGCCGATTTGGCGGTTGCGACCAATTGCGGGCAGATCAAGACCGGGTCGCTGTCGCGGTCCGACCGGCTTGCGAAGTACAATCAATTGATCCGGATTGAACAAGGGCTTGGCCCGGCGGCGCGTTATGCCGGGCGGGGTGTGCTGCGCCGTTAAGCGCTGCTGCGGCCTGCCATATAGGCCGCCACATGGCGATGATAATGGCCAAGCTGACGCGTGTTGCCCTTGGTGGCCCGTTCCGCCCAGCGGTTCATGGCGCGCCAGCGCCATAGAATGCGCGCCACTTCTGCCGTGGCGGCGCCAAAAGCCTCGGGATCATCGCGCAGCATCGCCAGCGCTTCCGCGTAATCCGCATCAAAGCTCGCGGCGCGCGTTTCCGTGAGCTGCCCGGGGCGGAGCTGATAGCGGTAGGCCAGCGCCGAGCAGACCGGTGCCCTGCCGCCCGCCTCAGCCAAGGCCCGCAAATCCGACCAGACATCATCAATCAGCCGAAAAGGGTGAAAGGGCGCGGCCTTGGCGCGCGGCCTTAGCACATGCAGTGAAGCAAAGACCTCTCGCCATGCGCGCAAGCCCAGGCTTTGCGTGCCGGCCGGTGGCACGCGGCGAAGCTCGGCACCATCCGGCGTGCGGATGATGGTCGGGATCACGGCGGCACCCCGGGCGCGGGCCAGGGCAAGCGCCTCTGCCAGGCCATGGGCTTCGCCTTCATAGGCATCATCGGCATCCAGCATGGTGATGAAATGGCCGCGCGCGAGGGCAAGCGCCCGGTTGCGCGCGGCCGGCGCACCGGAGGCAATGGGGCCGATGGCAGCGAAAACCAGCCTGGGGTCGGGGGGCAGGCATTCGCGGTAATCCGTACCGTCATCGGAAGCGATAATCACCTCAACCGCCGCACCTTCAGCATGGACGAAAATTGAGGCAACCGCCGCCGCGATTTCCGCGCGCAGGCCATGGGCGGCCATCAGGATGCTGATTTCGGGGGCTACGCGCTGCATCAGGTTCCGGCTTGGGGTTTCGGCGTCTTTATTCGCCGGCATCTGGGCTCCCCGACATGATGAATGTCAAGCAAAGCGGGGTTTGGTCGGAATTTCGCACGATTTCACAGGCTTCCGGCATTTCGCTCTGGACAAGTGACGCAAGAGTTGATTCTTTAGAGATTACTTCAAGTCGCGGGGTTATTGCGCCGATGGCGCTGCTTTCCAGCTTCAAGCGGATCCTGAAAGGGGTTCTGGTACCAGCCGGCTTCCTGGCCGTGTCCGGGTATTTCGCGTGGCATGCGGTGCATGGCGAACGCGGGCTGATGGCGCGCGACAAACGCCAAGCGGATATCGTCGCCGCGCGCGCCCAGCTTGCCCATGCGGAGGCAGAGCGTGACGCCATGGAACGCCGTGTCGCCGGGCTGCGTGGTGACCGGCTGGATCGTGACCAGTTGGAAGAACGCGCCCGGTCGCTGCTCAATATGGTTGGGCGGGATGAGGTGATTGTGCCCTATGGGCCGGAACGCCGACTGTATTGACCAGCGGGCGCAACGGCCAGTTTTCCGTGATATTTCAAGCCTTACTGCGCCCCGCTTATGCGGCAGACAATGATCGTGCGAAGGCCTCAGCATGGCGAAACAAACACTTAACTGAATTATGGTTAATTGCATTATTGCATTGCAAAAACACGGTTTTTTAGTCTTTCAAGGCTTGAAATCCGGAATTGCTCGGCGCTAAGTGCGCTTGGAAGCTAAGTTCTGGAGGTCCAATATCATGCCCCAAGCCACAGAAGCCGCCAGCAAGCGGCGCGGCAAAGCCAAAACGCCATCCCTTTCGCGGGAAGAAATGCTGCGCGCTTATCGCGACATGCTGCTGATCCGCCGTTTTGAGGAAAAGGCCGGCCAGCTTTACGGCATGGGTCTGATTGGCGGCTTTTGCCACCTTTACATCGGCCAGGAAGCGGTGGTTGTCGGCATGCAAATGTGCCTGAAGCCAGGGGATCAGGTTATCACCTCCTACCGCGACCACGGGCATATGCTGGCCACCGGCATGGAAGCCCGCGGCGTGATGGCGGAACTCACCGGGCGCATTGGCGGCTATTCCAAGGGCAAGGGCGGGTCCATGCATATGTTCAGCCGGGAGAAGGGATTCTACGGCGGGCATGGGATTGTTGGCGCGCAGGCGTCACTGGGCAATGGGCTCGCCTTCGCGAATTGGTATCGGCAGGATGGTCGGGTCGCGCTGACCTATTTTGGCGAAGGCGCATCCAACCAGGGGCAGGTGTTTGAAAGCCTGAACCTGGCCGCGCTTTTCAAGCTACCCTGCATTTTCATCATCGAAAACAACAAATACGGCATGGGCACCAGCGTTGATCGTGCCTCTGCCTCCCGCGACCTGTCGCAGAATGGCGCGCCCTGGGGCATCCCCGGTGAGCAGGTGAATGGCATGGATGTGGCAGCCGTGCGCGAAGCGGGTGAACGTGCTGTCGCGCATTGCCGCGCCGGCAAGGGGCCGTATTTGCTGGAAATGAAGACCTATCGTTATCGCGGCCATTCCATGTCGGACCCCGCGAAGTATCGCACGCGCGAAGAAGTGCAGAAAATGCGCGAAACATCGGATTGCATCGAGACAGCGCGCAAGGCGCTGCTGGATGATTTCGGCGTGACGGAGGCCGATCTGAAGGTAATTGATGATGAGGTGAAGGCGATTGTCCAGGACAGCGCCGATTTCGCGCAGGAGAGCCCGGAGCCGCCGGAATCCGAATTGATAACCGATATCCTGGTGGAGGCGAATTGAAATGGGTGCCGTTATTCTGATGCCCGCGCTTTCCCCCACCATGACGGAAGGCAAGCTGGCCCGCTGGCTGAAAAAGGCCGGCGATAAGGTGAAATCCGGTGAGGTGATTGCCGAGATTGAAACCGATAAGGCGACCATGGAAGTGGAAGCGGTGGATGAAGGCGTGTTGACTGCCATTCTGGTGCCGGAAGGCGCGGAAAATGTCGCGGTGAATACGGCGATTGCCGAATTGGATGGCGGTACTGGTGGTGCGAAGGCCGCGCCCGTGGCGGCGCCTGCCCCTTTGGCTGCCGCGCCTGCCCCGGCTTCCGTACCCGCCGCGCCACGCGCCGCTACGCCCGAGAAGGATTGGGGCCCGACCAAGACCATTACGGTGCGTGAAGCCTTGCGCGATGCCATGGCGGCGGAGATGCGCGCTGATGCGGATATATTCCTGATTGGTGAGGAAGTGGCGCAATATCAGGGCGCCTATAAAATCAGCCAAGGCTTGCTGGAAGAATTCGGCCCGCGCCGCGTGATGGATATGCCGATCACGGAGCATGGCTTTACCGGCATGGCAGTGGGCGCGGCTTTTACCGGCCTGAAGCCCATCGTGGAGTTCATGACCTTCAACTTCTCCATGCAGGCGATTGACCAGATCATCAATTCTGCCGCCAAGACGCTTTATATGTCGGGCGGGCAATTGGGCTGCCCCATTGTCTTCCGCGGCCCGAATGGTGCGGCTTCACGCGTCGCGGCGCAGCATTCGCAATGCTACGCATCCTGGTATGCGCATTGCCCGGGGCTGAAGGTGGTATCGCCTTGGTCGGCGGCGGATGCGAAGGGGCTGTTGCGTGCCGCCATTCGTGATCCCAATCCGGTGATCGTGCTCGAAAATGAAATTCTCTATGGGCAAAGCTTCGAATGCCCAACGGCGGATGATTTCGTGCTGCCGATTGGCAAGGCGAAGGTGGAACGCGAAGGCAGTGATGTCACCATCGTCGCTTTCTCCATCATGGTCGGCATGGCGATGCAGGCGGCGGAAAAGCTCGCGGAACAGGGCATCAGCGCCGAGGTGATCAATCTGCGTTCCATCCGGCCCTTGGATACGGAAACCATCGCGGCTTCCGTGCGCAAGACCAATCGCCTGGTGACTTTGGAAGAAGGCTGGCCCTTCGCCGGCATCGGCGCGGAAGTTGCCATGCAAATCATGGAAACCGCCTTCGATCATTTGGATGCGCCGCCGGTGCGCGTGACGGGTGTGGATGTGCCCATGCCCTATGCGGCCAATCTGGAAAAGCTTGCGCTGCCGCGCCTGGAACAGGTGGTGGAAGCGGCGCGTAGCGTCACCTATCGGCGGTAAGGGGAAAGATCATGGCCACAAATATTCTGATGCCGGCTTTGTCTCCGACGATGACGGAAGGCAATCTGGCCCGTTGGCTGAAGCAGGAAGGTGACCGCATCAAGGCCGGCGATGTGATCGCCGAAATCGAAACCGATAAGGCGACGATGGAAGTGGAAGCCGTGGATGAGGGCATTCTGGGCCGCATCCTGGTGCCCGCCGGTACGCAAGGCGTGAAGGTGAATGATGTGATCGCCGTGCTGGTGGAAGCGGGCGAAGCCGTGCCCGCTGCCGGCGCCGCACCGCAAGCGACACCTGCTGCCTCGCCTGTACCAGCCGCGCCCGTCGCTGCTGCGCCAGCACCCGCCGCTGCTTCTGGTGATCGCGTTTTCGCGAGCCCGCTCGCGCGCCGCATGGCCGCGCAAGCTGGTTTGGATATCGGCAAAATCGCCGGTTCCGGCCCCAATGGGCGGATTGTAAAGGCGGATGTGGATGCGGCGTTGTCGCGTGGTCCAGCGCCTGTGGCTGCCGCCGCGCCCGTTGCTGCGCCCGCGCCTGTCGCGGCACCGCGCCCCGCAGCGCCAGTCGCGATCACCGCGCCGCATACCGCTGTGCCGAATAGCAGCATCCGCAAGGTGATTGCGCGGCGCCTCGCCGAATCCAAGGCGACCATCCCGCATTTCTATGTCAGCACCGATGTGGAAATTGATGCGCTGCTGAAAATCCGCGCTGATCTGAATGCGCGCAGCCCCAAGGATGGCCCTGGCGCCTACAAACTTTCGGTCAATGATCTGGTGATCAAGGCAACGGCAGTGACTTTGCGCCGCTACCCCAATGTAAACGCGATGTGGACCGAAGATGCCATTCTGCAATTGCATGATGTGGATATCTCGGTCGCGGTCTCCATTCCGGATGGGCTGATCACGCCGATTGTGAGGGGCGCCGATATCAAGGGCCTGGCTGCCATCAGCAATGAAATGAAGGACCTCGCCGCGCGCGCCAAAACCGGCAAGCTGAAGCCCGAGGAATTCCAGGGCGGTGGTTTTTCCATCTCCAACATGGGGATGTATGGCGTGAAGGATTTCGCCGCCATCATCAACCCGCCTCAGGCCGGTATTCTGGCAGTATCGGCCGGTGAACAGCGCCCGGTGGTGAAGAATGGTGCGCTGGCCATCGCAACGGTGATGACGCTGACACTCTCCGTGGATCATCGCGTGATTGATGGCGCCTTGGCAGCGGAATTCCTGCAAGCGCTGAAGCGCAATATCGAGGATCCGCTGAGCCTGATGCTCTGATGGGTAAGGGCTTTACGCTGCGCGATGCGACGCCGGCCGATGTGCCGGTGGTGGTGCATTTCGTCCGCGCCTTGGCCGAATATGAAAAGCTGCTGCATGAGGCGAAGGGGACCGAGTCTGACTTTGCCACAGCACTTTTTGGCGCAACACCTCGGGCTGCGGCCATTATCGCGGAAGCGGATGGCAAGGCGGTGGGGCTTTGCATCTGGTATCGTACCTTCTCCACCTTCACTGCACGGCATGGCATTTGGGTGGAAGATATTTTTGTGGAGCCCGCCTATCGCGGCCGTGGCATTGCGCGCGCCATCTTCCGGCGTCTGGCGCGGCAAGTGAAGGATGAAGGCGGCGCCAGGCTGGAATGGAATGTGCTGGATTGGAATGAGCCCGCGATTGGCGCCTATCGCGCCATGGGTGCGCGCGGGCTTGATCAATGGACCATGCAACGTGTTGACGGCGCGGCGCTTGATCGCCTGGCCGAATAGAGGAAGGAGCCTGAGACATGGCTGAGGCATTTGACCTGGTGGTGGTGGGTGGCGGGCCTGGTGGCTATGTCGCGGCCATTCGTGCGAGCCAATTGAAGATGAAGGTCGCGCTGGTGGAGCGCGAGAATCTGGGCGGCATTTGCCTGAATTGGGGCTGCATCCCGACCAAGGCCCTGCTGCGTGCTTCCGAAATAAATCATTTGCTGCATAGCCTGGACGCCTATGGCTTCGCCGCTGACAATATCCGCTTTGATTTTGCCAAGGTGGTGAAGCGCTCACGTAGCGTAGCAGGGCAGCTTTCGGGCGGCGTCAAGCATTTGCTGCGCAAGAACAAGGTCACGGTGTTTGATGGCCACGGCAAGCTTGCGGGCGCCGGCAAGGTTGCGGTGAGCAAGGATGGCAAGCCGGTGGCCGAATTGGTGGCGAAGCACATCATTCTGGCAACCGGCGCGCGGGCGCGGGTGCTGCCGGGGATTGAACCCGATGGCAAGCTGATCTGGTCCTACCGCGAAGCCATGACCGCGCCGGCTTTGCCGAAGCGCCTTATCGTGATTGGGTCGGGCGCCATTGGGTCTGAATTCGCATCCTTCTATCGCAATATGGGGTCCGAAGTGACGCTGATTGAAGCGATGGATCGCATTCTGCCGGTCGAGGACGCGGAGGTTTCTGCCTTTGTCCACAAGGCTTTTGAAAAGCAGGGCATGAAGGTGCTGGTGGGCGCCAAGCTGCAAGGCGTGCGCAAGGAAGGCGACGCCGTGGCCGCGATTGTGGAAGCCGGCGGCAAGGTAACCGAGATCAAGGCAGATCGGTTGATCAGCGCGGTTGGCATTGTCGGCAATGTCGAAGATTTGGGCCTTGAGGGCACAAAGATTCAGGTGGACCGCACCCATATCCTGACCGATGCCTTTGGCCGCACCGGAGAGCCCGGCATCTATGCCATTGGTGATCTGACCGGCCCGCCCTGGCTGGCGCATAAGGCATCACATGAAGGCATCATTTGCGTTGAAGCCATTGCCGGGTTGCATCCGCATGCCATGGATACGCTGAATATTCCGGGCTGCACCTATTGCCGGCCTCAGGTGGCCTCGGTCGGGCTTACGGAAGCCGCAGCCAAGGCCAAGGGGTATGAGGTGAAGGTTGGGCGCTTCCCCTTCATCGGCAATGGCAAGGCGATTGCGATGGGTGAGCCGGAAGGCTTTGTGAAGACCGTGTTTGACGCCAAGACCGGCGCTTTGCTCGGCGCCCATATGGTGGGGCCGGAGGTCACGGAAATGATCCAGGGCTACGGCATTGCCCGCACTTTGGAGACAACCGAGGTTGAATTGATGCATACAGTCTTCCCGCACCCCACGGTTTCGGAGGCCATGCATGAAAGCGTGCTTGATGCTTACGGCCGGGTGATCCACATCTAACCCTATCATGTCGCCGACTCGCATCGAAATTGACCATCGCGCCTCCAAAACGGGTGCCGAAAGGCATCCAGAAAAGGCGCATCGCCCGGACAACCCCATCCAGCGCAAACCCGCCTGGATCCGGGTAAAGGCGCCTACGCATCCGGTTTATCTGGAAACCCGCGCCCTGATGCGGGAGAAAAAGCTGGTCACGGTATGTGAGGAAGCGGCCTGCCCGAATATCGGCGAATGCTGGTCTCAACGCCACGCCACCATGATGATCATGGGTGAGACCTGCACGCGCGCCTGTTCCTTCTGCAATGTCGCAACCGGCATTCCAAAGCCACTGGATACGGATGAACCGCGCCGCGTGGCGGAAGCCGTGGCCTCGCTTGGGCTTCGCCATGTGGTGATTACCAGCGTGGACCGCGATGATCTGGCTGATGGCGGTGCGGCGCATTTTGCCGAAACCATTCGCGCCATTCGCGCCGCCGCCCCTGGTACGACGATTGAGGTACTAACGCCCGATTTCCTGCGCAAGGATGGCGCTCTGGAAGTGGTGGTGGCGGCGCGGCCGGATGTGTTCAATCATAATCTGGAAACCGTGCCGGCGCTTTACCCCTCCATTAGGCCCGGTGCGCGGTATTATCATTCGCTGCGCCTGCTGGATCGCGTGAAGCAGCTTGATCCTTCCATCTTCACCAAATCCGGCATCATGGTGGGGCTTGGCGAAAAGCGCATCGAAGTGCTGCAGGTGATGGATGATCTGCGCAGTGCGGAGGTGGATTTCCTCACCATCGGCCAATACCTGCAGCCATCGATGAAGCATGCGGCAGTGGATCGCTTTGTTACCCCGGATGAGTTTGAGGATTACGCCAAGGCAGCACGCGGCAAGGGATTTTTGCTGGTCTCCGCAACACCTTTGACGCGTTCTTCCTATCACGCGGATCGCGACTTTGCGGCGCTGAGTGCCGCGCGCAACGCGCAACTGGCCGCGCAAGGCTGATATGCCAACACATGCGGAAAAGAAGGTGCTCCGTTATTCGCAGGAGCAGCTTTTCGACATGGTCGCGGATGTGGCGCGCTATCCCGAATTCCTGCCCTGGTGCGTCGGCGCGCGGGTGCTCAGCCGCGATGAACAATTGCTGGTCGCGGATTTGACTATCGGCTTTCGCATGTTTCGCGAAACATTCCGATCCCGCGTGGGCTTGAACAAGCCTGGCCATATCCATGTGACCTATGAAAACGGGCCTTTCCGCTATTTGAACAATCACTGGCGCTTCACGCCGGTGGCTGGCGGGACGGAAGTGGATTTTTTCGTGGATTTCGAATTCCGCAGCCGTATTCTGCAAGTGGCGATTGGCGTGGTGTTCAATGAAGCAGTGCGCTTGATGGTGCGCGCCTTTGAAAGACGCGCGCTGCATCTTTATGGGCGGCCAGGCGCGGCTGGCATTGGCAAGCCGGCCTCGGCCTAAATCCGCCCCTATTGCAGCTTAATATTGCGCGCCTGGATCATGTTGCGCCACTTGGCATTTTCTGCCGCGAAATAGGCCGGCCATTCGGCGGTGCTGCCAATCGTTGGCACCACGGCCAACGCGCTGAGGCGTTCGCGCGTATCGGGCGCTTCCATCGCGGCCTTGGTAAGTGCATGCATGCGCGCCAGGATATCGGCAGGCACGCCCGTTGGCGCTTGCAGGGCGATATGTTCCACCACCTCCACGCCCGGAAAGCCCTGTTCGGCAAAGGTTGGGATTTCGGGCGTCAGCGGGCTTCTTTCCTTGGTCGCCACGGCGAGCGCGCGCAGGGAGCCAGACCGGATATGCGGCAAAATGCCTGATGCAGCCTGGAAAACCATCGGCGTTTCATTGGCGAGCACTGCCTGCACCGCCGGCGCGCCACCACGATAACCGACATCCTGAATGGTCAGCCGCGCTTCCTGCAGGAAAAGCTCAGTCGCCAGATGCGTGGAAGACCCCGTGCCGGAATTGGCATAGGTCAGGTTGCTATTCGGCCGGCGTGCGATCTCAATACATTCTGCAAGGGTGCGCGCGGGGAAGCTTGGATTGACCACCATGATAATGGGCATTGAAGCAATCAGCCCGATACCGACAAAATCCTTTTCATTGTCGTAAGGCAGCGGCATCAGATGCGGCGCCATGGCATAGGTGCTGACGGTGCTGACCAGCATGGTATAGCCATCAGGCCGCGCACGCGCGACGCTATTGAAGCCGATTGTGCCATTGGCGCCGGTGCGATTATCCACCACAAAGCTGCGGCCTGTATCGGTGGAAAGCTTCTGCGCCAGAATGCGCGCCACAGCATCCGTGGAACCGCCCGCGGCCCAGGGCACCACCAGCGTGACAGGGCGGCTTGGCCAGGCATCTTGCGCGCGTACAGCCGTTGGCAGCAGCGCCGGCGCGGCAAGCAAGGCAAGGTGACGACGAGAGATCATGGGGTCCTCCTTCAGGATTTCTTTGGCTTTCATTAGGGTTACGCAGCGCTGCAAGGCAAGCCTGTTTCTCTGGTCCTTGGCATATTGTAAGTACCATCAGCGCATCAGGTGACGTTCTCATCCCCCCACTAGAGCAAATCACGTTCAGATGGAATCATCTGAACGTGTGAAGATACTCGAAAAACAACAATGTAAAGCGTGTTGCGTGAACCCAAGTGAACGCAACATGCTCCAAAGCGATTGGTGTTATCTGAAGAGTCTTGGCCCATGCCACAGACCCACAACAGAATACGAGCGGCATGAGGAGGGATTTCTCCCAAGCTACTTTTCATGTCGGTGCCAGCGGCGGCAATCGCAGCAACAAGGCCCATGGCGATGTACTGGCGGGAAAGGCAAGCACGGGCGCGAGCATCAACCCGCGCCCGATGGTTTTACTCCGCCGCGCGTAGCGCCGTTTGGCTGCGCAGCTTCACAATGCCGGGAAGGGCATTGCCTTTCCACAACGCTTCCAGCAGCGCCTTGGCTTCCTGCGCACCAATGGTATCTGCCGTCAGTTCCAGGAATTTATCGGACAGATCAGCATCCGAAAGCGGCGCATCCGGATCACCCTTGCGCGTGTGCTGATGGCGGTTCAGCACGCGCCCATCGCGCAGCTTGATTTCCACCTTGGCTGAACGCTTGGATGGGAAGGCGGCAGCGCATTCGGGATCAAGCGCCACCGTTACCTTCGGCATCAGCGCGCGAATGGTGGGATCGGTCAGGCGTTCTGGTTCAAACGCTGCCAGACGCACACCGCCATAAAGCAACATGGTCGCGACGGTGAATTGCGTGGAGAAGCGGCAATCCTGTTCTGTCGCCGCGGTCGGGCGATCACAGACATCCTTGGTCGCCTTATAGCCGCCGACATGCACGCCAAGTACATCACCCGCGCTGAAACCCGCTTCGCGCTGCAAATCGCGCACCGCATCAAGCGCGGCGAAGATATGCCCGCAGCAGCCGTGATTCTTGAACGTCATATCCGTGATGGCATAGGGCTTGCCGATATTGGCCAGCGGCTTTTCCCATTTGCCGATATCTTCGCTGGTGGCGGCTGCGAAGCCTGCCGGACCATGCAGGACATCCAGAGCGCCGGTCATGCCGCGCGCCGCTGCCATCGCCGCCATAGCGCCGGCTTCTGCCGCATGGCCCGGATGCAAAGGCTTCGACATGCCCTCGCCACGAAAAGCCTGTTGCAGGCCGCTTGCCATGGTGGCGCAGGTTGCAATGGCATGCGCGGTGCGTTCCGCATCACAATTCAGCGCAACGGCCACCGCCGCCGCCGCACCAAAAGTGCCGACCGTACCGGTGGTATGCCAGAAATCGTAGTGAGAAGGCTGCACCGCCACACCAATACGGCAGGAAACCTCATACCCCGCAATCATTGCGCGCAGCAGCAAATCCATATCCGCGCCGCGTGACTGCGCCGCTGCCAGCGCTGCCGCAATGGTGGGGCAGCCCGGATGATAGACAGCGTAGCGATAGATATCGTCGAATTCCACGGTATGGGATGCCGTGCCATTCAACAGCGCCGCGTGGCGGAGCGGCACCTGACGGCCGCTCACGTAACATACCGCACCGCCACCGCCGCGCGTTTCATCTTCCAATGCGGCGGACATGAAGGTAGCGGGTGCGCGTGACGCACCGGGCAGCAGGGCAGCGAACCAATCCACCAAAGCGCGCCGCGCGTGATGCGCAACCTCGGCATCAACCGCGCGGCTGCGCCATGAAGCGGCGTGATCCGCCAGAATGAGTAAGGGGTTTTCCATGTTTGTCGCTGCTACGCGTTGCCGCGCAGCACCTCCTTATTGATCACAACATCGGGGTCGAGCTGACCCTTGAAATGGCTGATGATGCTCTCCGCACAGGAAAGCCCCATCCGGCGCATGCCCTGTTCCGTCGCGGCGGCGGAATGGGGGGATACAACAATATTCGGCAGATCAAGCAGTGGCAGGCGCGTGGTGACGGGTTCTTCCCAGAATACATCAAGCCCAGCGGTCGCAAGATGCCCGGTTTTCAACGCCGCCGTCAGCGCCGCTTCATCCACCAAAGTGCCGCGCGCGGTATTGATGTAGGTGCCGCCGGGCTTCATGGCGGCCAGGAAAGTGCCATTCACCATCCCGCGCGTTTCTTCATTGCTTGGGCAATGGGTGGTGACGATATCGGCTTCCGCCAGGCCTTCATGCAGCACCTTCACCGGGCGGAAGCCCGCGCCCTTGATAGTGTTTTGCGGAATATAGGGGTCATGCACCAGCACCTCCATCCCGAAGGCAGCACATAGCCGCGCCACGCGCCCACCAATGCGCCCGAAGCCGATGATCAGCACCTTCCGCCCAGACAAATCCCAGGTCTTCAGCGAAGGCTTGGAACCCCAATCCAGTGCACGCAGGTTCTTGTCGTAATCCAGCGTACGCCGTGATGTGGACAGCATCAGCATCATCGCGTGTTCGGCGACTGACAGCGCATTGGCATCAGGCGTCACGGTCAGCGGAATGCCGCGTTCGGTCAGTGCCTTCACATCCACCGCATCATAACCGACGCCATGGCGCGCGCAGATGGCAAGCATCGGGGCGTTTGCCAGGAAGTCACGATTGATCGGCGTTGCGCGGACGATGATGGCTTCCGCGGTTTTCATCGGTTCCCGCAGCGTATCCGCATTTACCTCGGTCAACATCGTAACCTTGAAATCGGGTTCCGCATGCAGCCTTGCCATGGCATCGGGGTGCAGCGGTCTCAGGCAAACGATATGGGGCATGCTGTTTCCTATTCTACCTTGGCGCCGGAAATGCGGACCAATTCCGCCCATTTCGGAATCTCGGAAGCGAGAAAAGCGCGGAATTCTTCGGGCGTCGAGCCAACCGGCTCGCTGCCCTGCTGGGCAAGTTTCGCACGCATATCATCGGTGCGCATCACGGCACGGATTTCAGCGGCGATGCGGTTGACGATCGGCGCCGGTGTGGCGGCCGGCGCCATATAGCCATTCCAGAGTGCCACTTCGAAACCGGGCAGGGTTTCCGCAATGGTCGGCACATCGGGCAGCAACGCGGAACGCCGCGCGGTCGTCACGGCAATGGCGCGCAGCCGCCCTGACTGCACATGCGCAATCACTTCCACCAAAGGTGCCGCCATGGCCTGGATTTTCCCGCCGATCAGATCTGTCACTGCCGGCGTACCCCCGCGATAGGATACATGCGTGACCTCAATCCCCGTGCGCGCCGCGATCAGCGCGGCGGAGAGGTGTTGCGAGGTGCCCGACCCCGCATTGCCAAAATTGAGCACGCCCGGCTTCGCCTTGGCTTCCGCCACCAGCCCAGCGAAATCGCGCGCCGGCACATCCGGATGCACCACCAGCAAATTCGGAATGAAAGTGGTTTGGCTGATCGGCGCGAAATCCCGCTGCGCATCGAAGGGCATGTTGCGATAGAGCGCGCCATTTGTTGCATGCGTGGAGCTTGTCGCCATCACCAGCGTGTAGCCATCAGGTGCCGCACGCGCGACAGCCTCACTCCCGATATTCCCGGCGGCACCGGGGCGGTTTTCAATCACGACAGGTTGGCCAAGCCGGGGCGAAATCGCCTCAGCAACCAGGCGTGCGGTGATATCCGTGCTGCCGCCTGGCGCGAAGGGAACAATCACGCGGATGGGGCGATCGGGGCTCCATTGCGCCTGGGCCAGCGCGGGGCTGGCCGCCACCGCCGCAAGCCCCGCCAGAATTTGCCGTCTTTGCATTGTTTCCTCCCTTTGATTGGACACCGCCTGTCTTCGCCGGCTGGCGCCTGTTATTCACAATTGATGATGCGCGGCCGGCCCCAGCACCGCTTCACGCATGCGCGCTTGCAAGATCGCGCCTTCGCGCGGCGGCAGCACCAAGGGCTTGCTGGCAGCGTCAATCTTCGCCACCGCGAAGAAGGGGCCTTTGCCGGCATGGATCGCCTTATGCAGCGCCGGCACTTCATCGGGCTTGGTGACGAACATTGTATGCGTGATGCCCGCCCCCTTCGCCATCATCACCAGATCAACGCCATGGCGTGTCGCGGTTTCCTGCATGCCGGTTTCGCCGTAATGCTCATTGTCTTGCACTACGATGGAAAGATTGGCCGGCTTTTGCACCGCAATCGTCGCCAGCGCGCCAATGCCCATCAGCATTTCGCCATCGCCGGTAATCACCAACACCTTGCGCTTTGGCTGAGCCAAAGCCAGACCAAGCCCGATCATGGCCGCACCCCCCATGCCGCCCCAAAGCGGCAGGTTTTCCGCGCAATCACCAATCGCTGTGATGTCCCAGGCCGGCGCACCAAGCCCGGCAATCACCAGCATTTCGCCACGATCCGCAAGCAGCGCGCGGGTCAATTCTCGGCGATCGAGTTTTCCGGAAGCAGCAAGCATTTTCTCAGTCCTTCCCGAAAGTCTTGGCGCCAAGCACGCGCTGGCCAATCAGGGTTGCGGTGGGGCGGAAGGTATTGAAGGCCAGGCGAATGGTGGCATTCACCGTGGGTGCGATATCTTCCGGCGTATCGGCGCGGCGCACCAGCGTGCCCATGGCTTCCAGCACGGCTTGTGTTGCATTGCCCATGGGCACCTGCGCCGGATTGAATTCGCCAAAATCGCCACGCATCGTCACCAGCATCGGCAATGGGCAGCGATGCATGATGGAAAGCGAAAGCATATTGATGCAATTGCCAACGCCGGAAGATTGCATCAGCAGCACGCCCTTTGCGCCACCAAGCCAAGCGCCTTGCAAAAGCGCAATGCCTTCTTCTTCGGTGGCTAATGTCACCACCTTCATTTCATTATCGGCCAGGCAGCGGCGGATCAGCCGGGAATGCCCGGCATCCGGCACCAAGGCCACTTGCGTGATGTTGTGGGTCTTGAGCAGGGAATAAATCTGATCCGGCCATTCGGCCGCGGCGTCGGGCGCCTTGTCAATCGCGTGCTGGTCCATGGTTTTCCCGTTCCTTCATGGCCCCAACATCCTGCGCCCGGGCCTTCATGGCAAGACAGGGCGGGCCCGGATGTTCTATGAAACCGCATGATCCGCATCACCCCCGCCATCGCCATTGCCGAACAGGAGCTGAAGGAAGCCTTTTTGCGCGCCTCGAGCCCAGTTGGGCAGAATGTGAACATGTTCGAGCCAAGTCCATGATCCGCGTTACGGAGTCGATCAGTATCGACGAGGCGGAACTCCACGAGGATTTTCTTCGATCGAGCGGTGCGGGCGGGCAGAACGTACAGAAGGTTGAGACTGCCGTTCAACTTCGCTTCGATGCCGCGAACAGTCCGAACCTTCCCGACGCGGTGAAGGCCCGCCTTCTTCGCTTGGCAGGTCACCGGGGAACGCGGGAAGGCGTCATCGTCATCACCGCTCAGCAGCACCGGACGCAGCATCGGAACCGGGAAGATGCGCTGGCCCGCCTGCTCGAATTGATCAAAGAGGCAGCGCGCCCACCGCCCCCGCCTCGTAAAAAGACGCGACCCACTCTTGCCTCAAAGGTTCGTAGGCTTCAGGGCAAGTCGCTGCGTTCGACCATCAAGCGCGGCCGCGGACGACCCGATATGGACTGAGCGACAGCGGCAGTAACTACCAGCATCCCCAACGGTCGGTGCGGTAGCCTCGCTTCGTCGGCCTTGCGTGCCATGCCCTGAGAGGTGAACCAGCCCTTGACACCACAAGTTATATCAATATATCCAGACATATGGATACAATACATGCAGCCGAAGCCTTCAGCGCTCTCTCGCAGGAGACCCGCCTCGCGGTGCTGCGCCTCCTGATTGAGGCTGGGGCCGAGGGTGTCCCTGCCGGGGACATTGCGCGTCACTTCGGGACGCCACAGAACACAATGTCAACTAACCTCGCCATCCTTGCCCGCGCCAGGCTTGTCACCTCGCGGCGTGACGGCCGGTCGATGATCTACGCCGCCGACTACGCTGGGCTACGGAGGCTGATCGCCTTCTTGCTCCAAGACTGCTGCAAGGGACGCCCAGAGGTCTGCGCGCCTCTTCTCGACGCCGCACTGGCACCCGCTGCTGCGCTCTATTGCCCACTACCTGAATCTCCGGAGACTTGACGAT
The DNA here is from genome assembly GCA_020249505.1 of Roseomonas sp. Taxonomy (GTDB): domain Bacteria; phylum Pseudomonadota; class Alphaproteobacteria; order Acetobacterales; family Acetobacteraceae; genus Neoroseomonas. The sequence goes on from JADCFN010000023.1 coordinate 166,091, forward strand.
GCCCGATGCCGTCCGCCTTGATCGCTCCTTGCCGGTCGCCATCATTGGGGGTGGCCCGGTAGGCCTCGCCGCCGCCGCTCACCTCATTGAACGCGGTCTGCGCCCGTGCGTCTTTGAAGCCGGGTCCGAACCCGGCGCCGCCGTTCGTGAATGGCGCCATGTGCGCATGTTCTCGCCGTGGCAGTTCAATGTGGATGCTGCGGCCCGCAGGCTCCTTGAAGCCAAGGGTTGGAAAGCCCCGGACACGGACGCCTTTCCCACAGGCGCCGCTCTTGTAGCCCTCTACCTCGCACCATTGGCCGCTACGCTCGCAAAGGCGGGTGCTGACCTCCGCTATAATGCGAAAGTAGTTGGCGTCTCTCGTCGTCACCACGATCGCCTGCGTGAAGGGCAGCGCGCCGCTGGTCGCGGGCGTGATACCGCTCCCTTCGTGCTGCACGTAGCCGCCCCTGACGGTAGCATACAGGTGGTTGAGGCGAGCGCGATCATCGACTGCTCTGGCACATGGGCCAGTCCGAACCCGGCCGGCGCGCATGGCCTTCCGGCGCCCGGTGAGGTCGCGAATGCCGACCGAATTGCCTATGGCATCCCCGACGTGCTCGGCATCAGTAGAAGCACCTATGCGGGTGCGACGACGCTCGTGCTCGGCGGCGGCCATTCCGCGATGAACGCGGTGCTGGATCTCGTCAGCTTAGCCAGGCAATCACCGAATACGCGCATCATGTGGGCATTCCGCCGCCCGCTGGCTGACGTGAACTTCGGCGGCGGCGATGCAGACGCTCTGGCGGCTCGCGGTGCGCTTGGCGCGAAGGCCAACGCGCTGATCGAGTCCCAACAGGTACAGGCGCTGGCGCCCTTTCTGGTCCATCGGATCGAGCGCGAAGGTGACCGGCTGCTGGTCCATGGCGACCGAGGCGGCAACGCCGATACGGTGCTGACTGACCGCATCATCGTCGCTACCGGCTTCCGACCTGATCTGTCATGGCTTGGGGAGGTGCGTCTTACGCTTGATCCCGCCGTGCAGGCGACACCCGCGCTGGCACCCCTAATCGATCCCAACCTCCACTCCTGCGGGACGGTGCGTCCGCATGGCGAGGCCGAGCTTCGGCACCCGGATGAGCCGGGCTTCTATGTTGCGGGCATGAAGGCATATGGCCGCGCGCCGACCTTTTTGCTGGCAACAGGCTACGAGCAAGTGCGTAGCATCTCATCATACCTTGCTGGTGACCTTGCAGCCGCCCGGCGTGTTGAACTCGTTCTGCCCGAGACAGGCGTATGCTCGGCGCAGCGCCCTGCATCAGTGTCTGCAATCACCGGCGGCAACTGTAGCCCCAGCAGTACTGTCGAACCGGCTTTTGGGCCGACCGTTGCAGCGGCGTGCTGCGGTGTCATTCCTCATGAAACATCGAGGCGGTCTCCATGATATTCGTGATGAAGCCGAGTTGCTGTTGAACTCTCGGCGGCATTGCCGGTGGTAGAGGACTCTTTAATCGAACGATCGGACCGCCTTTGGGTTTATGCTTGGTTTCTCGTCCGTGATCCGCAATTCTGCGTATCGAGGTAGGTCAATGCGCGCTCTGTAGCCGTTGCTCTAGAAGCGCGCCAAAAAATCTTGATGCCACCCCGCAAGGCCACCAAACCAACCGCTGGTTCAAAAGCGCGGCGCCTTGAATCGAAAACACGCCGCAGTGCTGTCAAGCGGCTCCGCGGCGGGGCGATTGACGAATAAGGCAGCCCAGAAGAACGGCATAAAAAAAGGCGGTGTCCCATCGGAACACCGCCTTTGCTGAAAAGCGAAAACTCAGGCCTTCGCCTTACGCTTGCCCTTCTTCACGCCAGCCAGCGCAGCGCCCTTCAGCGCCGGGCTCGCCTTGAAGCGGACAGTGGCGCCGGCCTTGATCTGCACCTTCTCACCGGTCTTGGGGTTCAAGCCAGTGCGCTTCGGGGTTTCGCGCACCGCGAAAGCACCGAAATCAGGAATGGTGAAACGGCCGGAGCTGACGATTTCAGTCTTGATCGCGTCAATGATATCGGCGGCAAGCTTGCCCGCCGCAACCGCGGACATATCACCGGATTTGGCGATCACGTCAGTGAGGAACTTTTTCGACATTGTTCGATTCTCCCTTAAGGATGGCTTGGAATAGCCGAGGATTCGGGGCTTGTCAGCAGGTGCAAAGGATTTTTTTGCGTCCTTGACAAGAAAATTCCAAAGCGCCAGCCGAAAGACTCCGAAAGCCCCATCCTGGCGTCACAGGAAGCCTTGAATTCCGCGGAAAATCCCGCGTTTCATCAATTGATGGAAGCGCCCGAGGCCCTGACAATCGGCGTCCATTTCGTGGTCTCCGCGCGCATAAAGCCGGCCAATTCCTCAGGCGTGCTAGGGGCCGCTTCCAGCCCATGGCGCGCAAGATGCGCGACGATTTCGGGGTCGCGCAGCGATTCGACCAGCGCTTCATTGACCCTTGTCACAATGGGCCGGGGCAGGTTGCGCGGACCCATCAGCGCATACCAATTGGCTACCTCATAACCCGGCAAAGGCCCGGCTTCGGCAATGGTGGGTGTATCGGGCAAAAGCCGGCTGCGCTGCGGCAGGGGCACCGCCAAGGCGCGCAGCTTGCCCGCTTCAATCTGCGGCAGCACGGTCGCCGCAGTGGCCACCGAGAAATCCACCTTCCCCGAGATCAAATCAGTGATCAATTGCCCGCCACCGCGATAGGGTACATGCACCGTGCTGATCTTGGCCATGGCATCAAGCAAGGCGCCGCCCAAATGCCCCGCGCTGCCGACACCCGATGACCCATAGGTCAATTGATCCGGCCGCGCGCGCGCTGCCGCGATCAATTCCGGCAGGCTGCGCCAGGGGCGATCCACGGGAACCACCAGGATATTGGTGACCTCAACGGAACGTGAAATCGGTGTCAGATCCGTCATGACATCAAAGGGCAAGCGCGCCATGATCGGGTTCAGCACCAGCGATGCGATGGTACCCATCATCAGCGTATGCCCATCGGATGGCGAATTCACCGTGGCTTCGGACGCCAGGTTGCCGCCGGCGCCCGGCCGGTTTTCCACAATGATGGGCTGGCCCAACAGCGCTTGCAGCTTGTTCGTCAGCGTGCGTGTGGTGATGTCGGTCCCGCCGCCGGGCGCGAAACCAACCAGGATGCGAATCGGGCGCTGCGGATTCCACACGCCCTGCGCGGCAAGGGGTGCGCCAGCAAGCAGGGCAGGCGCGGCCAAAAGGCTACGGCGGTGCAACATGCGCTTCCTTCCTTTCCAGATCAGCCGCTTTGACGCCGGCGCAAATCATGCTGTTCTTTCTTCTGCTTCATAGCCGGCCGAGCAGCGCCGCGCCAGTCAGGGGGAAAGCATGTCGGGAAACAACCTTACGCGTCGTCCGATTCTTTTGGCGGGGCTGGCGGCACTCGCGACACCAAGGCAGGCGCGCGCCAGCGCCTATCCGGAACGTCCGATCCGCCTCGTGATTCCCTTTGGCGGCGGCGGGCAAACGGACATCGTTTCCCGCGTCACCGCGGAAGCCTTGCAGCAGCGGCTTGGTCAGACCGTGCTGGCCGATAATCGCCCGGGCGGGGCAGGCAATCTGGCCGCGGAGGCGGTCGCCCGCGCGCCGGCTGATGGCTATACCGTGCTGGTCGCGACAATGGGCACGAATAGCGGACTGAATGCGCTGCTCTACAAATCCGTGGGCTATGATTCGCAGCGCGATTTCGCGCCGGTTGGGATGTTCTGCACAACGTCAAACCTGCTGGTGGTGCATAATTCCATCCCCGGGCGGGACTTCAATGAAGTGGTGGCCTGGATCAAGGCCAATCCCGGCAAATTCACTTTCGCTTCCGCTGGCGTTGGCGCCATTACCCACCTGATCATGGAAGATATGGGGGCAAGGCTAGGCTTGGATATGGTGCATGTCCCCTATCGCCAGACCACCAATGCCATGACGGATCTGATCGCCGGGCGCGTGCATGCGCGCTGCCTTGGCCTGCCGGAAGGCGAACCGCTGCGCCAGGTGCAAAGCGTGCGCCCCGTGGCGGTGACCACCGTGGAACCGCGCCCCGAATGGCCCGGCGTGCCCACCATGGGCCAGACGATTCCGGGCTTTGAGGGCTCAAGCTATTTCGGCCTTGCCGTGCCTTCCCAAACCCCGCGGGAGATTGTGGTCAGGCTCAATACCGCGCTGCGGGAAGCACTGGCGGATGAGAAGGTGCGCGCCGCCTATAAGCGCGTCGGCGCCGATCCGGCTGATCCCGCCTCGCCCGAGGATTTCGCCGCCCGCGCCAAGCGTGATGGTGAACGCTGGGCGCCGCTGATCCAACGGCTAAAGCTGGTGGCGGAATAGCGTCATCAAAGAAAAAGGGGCTGCCCGCGCGGCGCGGCTGCGCTAAACTACGTGTGTGAATATCCTGGCTCCCCTCCAGCCGCGGCTGGAAATTGATGTCGCCTTCGACCTGATCTGCCCCTGGTGCTATCTGGGTGTCAGGCGGCTGCGTCGTGCCTTGCGGGCCCGGCCGGACATCATTCCAGAACTGGTCTGGCGGCCCTTTTTGCTCAACCCAGATATTCCCCCAGGCGGTGTTTCCCGCGCGGAATTCGTCGCGCGCAAATTTGGCGGTGAGGACCGCGCACGGCGCCTGCAGATTGCGCTGACCGAACTTGGCCGAGCCGAGGGGATCAATTTTCGCTTTGACCTGATGGGGCGCGTGCCCTCCAGCATCACCGCGCATCGCCTGGTGCGCTATGCCGTGCGGGAAGGCCTGGGCGAGATGATGGTGGAAGCGCTGTTCTACGCCTATTTCGCCGATGGTGTTGATATTGGTGATCCTACCCGACTGGCCATGCTGGCAGGGCGCGTTGGGCTGGACCCGGAAGCGACGCTTGCCTTCCTTCGGTCAATCGAAGAAGCCGAGGCTGTGCATACCGAAAACCTTCGCGCCCATCGGCTTGGGATCAATGGCGTGCCCTGCTTCATCATCGCGGGGCAGCAAGCCATTGCCGGCGCGCAGGAGCCAGAGGTGCTGGAAAGGCTGCTCGATGTCGCTCTTCAGCAATATCACTTCAGCGTGGGCGATGGCGGCTGAGGCTTGCGCCCACGGGGCCGGGCGTTTATGGAACGCTCAGTCGGTAAGGGCGCATAGCTCAGTGGTATGAGCGCCTGCTTGACACGCAGGAGGTCCGTGGTTCGATCCCACGTGCGCCCACCATATCCCCGCCTACCTCAGAAGCGCATGCGGAAGCCGACGGTGAGGGAATTGGCGCCTTCCCAAACACCGTTGAAGGTGCCGAAGATACCGCTGCGGTGCATGTAGCGGATGGCGATTTCGCGGTCTGGCCGGCTTGGCAGGGCGAAAGTAAGTTCGGGCGAGAAGAAATTCAGGAATTTCGATGTGTTTGTTTCCGGCTGCGCATCAGTACCGCGTTCCACCTGCGGCAGGCGCGTGACGTAATTCGGGCCCATGGAAAGCCCGAAAGTGGTGTAAAGGTAATTGGTCCAGGGGAAGCCATCATACCGCACATAGGCAGCCGCCCAGAATTCTCCGCCTTCCGTATCGCCAAAACGGTAAGCTCCGCCCAATTCCGCATCCAGCATGAAAAAGCGCCAGAAGCGGGCCAGGCGATAGCTGGCGGCCCCGCCAAGCAGCGTGTCATCCCCCCAGGACCCAGTCCAGGGTGCCACGATGATATCGCGAAGCTTGCCGTCTGCTACCGAAGACCCGACGAAGGCCATGCCGGCCCAGGGCCGCGCATCGGCCAATTCCCGCGCCCGATCTGCGACAGAAACACCTTGGGACGTGGAAGATTGCGCCAGGGCCGCAGGGGTAAGGCTGAATAGCGCCAAAAGCAGCAGGGCCAGGCGCAAGAATTGATGGAGGGGGGGCATCAACCGCTCTATGAAAAAAGTGATGCAAGGTTTGTATAGGAAGGGAAGCGGAAGGCAAGCGCGCCAAAAACGCGTTATGTTACAATAAATTGCCCGGACTTGTCGCAGCCGGATCACCGCGCCACATAAACGCCATGGTCATTTTGCGTCCATCTTTCCCCCGCAAAGCCATGGGCTGGGCCATGCTCGCACTTGGCGTGCTCGGCTTGGTGCTGCCCTTCCTGCAGGGCTTCCTGTTCCTGGCCTATGGTGTTTTCACGCTGCGGGACCAGCATATCTGGGCCGCGCGCCGCTGGGCCTGGGTGGCGGGGCGCTGGCCCGAAATGGTGGGCAAGCTGGAAGCCATGGAAGTGCGGATGCTGACGCGCATGCGGCATTTTGCCACACGGTTCAGGCTGAGGGGTTAGGTCGCGCTCTGGCCACCCGCGCAGGGTCGGCGTAAGGGCCTGCCATGCATCGTCTTTGGCTTATCACCGGCGGCCTGGCCGGGCTTATCGCGGTTGGGCTTTCCGCCTGGGCAGCACATGGGCTGCCGGCACGGCTGGAACCCTCGCGCATGGCCGCGGTGCAGAATGCGCTGACAATGCAAGGGTGGCATGCGCTGGCCTTATTGATTGCCGGGCTGATGGCTGAACGCGGGAGGCGCCTCGCCCATTTCGCCGCCGCTGCCTTTCTGGCCGGGATGGTCCTGTTCTGCGGCGCGGTCTGGCTCAGCGCGCTGACCGGCCAATCGCTTGGCCCCATCGCGCCTTCGGGTGGGATGCTGCTGATGCTGGGTTGGGCCTTGCTGGCGCTCGCGGCGGCACGGCGGTGATCCGCGCTGCCTATCTGGCCGCCGAGGGGTTTGAGGCGGAATTGGCCGAAGAACTCCGCCTGAGTGGTCGGCGTGTGGCTGCCCGGCATGGTCGCCTGGCCCTTTCGCCCGATCCGCCTGCACCGGCAATCTGGGCCTTGGATATCTGGACCGACCCGCGCGAATTGCCCGCCCCATCGGTGAAGGCCGCCGCTGACGCGCTGCGCGCCATCCAACGCAATTGGTCCCATCTGCCCCTGCTGCATCATCGGCGCAGCACGCTGATCGCCGAACGCCTGCCGCCCGTGAAAGCCCGCCCTTTGGTCTTCCCGGAACCCGCGCCCACCGCCCCCTTGGGTGCCTGGACGCTGCTTGCGCCGGATCGGCTGCTGGTCAGCCCCAGCAAGACCAGCCCCTTCGTGAATGGCGAACCCCGCTTCGTGGAGGACAAATCCGGCCCGCCATCCCGCGCCTATCTTAAACTATGGGAAGGGCTGACCCGACTTGGCCGCCATCCCGGCCCTGGTGACCGCTGCCTTGATCTCGGCGCCTCCCCCGGCGGCTGGACCTGGGTGATTGCGCGGCTCGGTGCCCAGGTGACGGCGGTGGATAAGGCGCCGCTCGACCCGGCCATTGCTGCCCTCCCCGGCGTTAATTTCCGCCCGGAGAGCGCTTTTGCCCTGGACCCCCGGCAAGAATCGCCGGTCAACTGGCTGTTCAGTGACATCATCTGTTACCCGGCGCGGCTTTTAGGCCTGGTGCGGCGCTGGATTGAGGCGGAAAAGGCCCAAAACATCTTTTGCACGATCAAATTCCAAGGCGAAACCGACCACGCCATCATCACAGAATTTCAGCAAATTCAAGGATCTATCCTGTTTCACGCCGCCCATAACAAGCATGAAGTGACCTTCGCGCGCCTGATGCCCTGAATTTTTCGGGGCCGCGCGCCAAAGCTGGCACGGCTTCTGCAATAGCCCTGATGTACCAAAATGGTGCCGCCGGCCAAAGCGCCGGCGCCAACCAAAACGGGGTTGCGACGATGTTGGTGGTTCCGGAAAAGTCTCTGACAGCTCCTCAGGAGATCCGGGCCCGCCGCATGCAGAGCACGCAAGACGCGGCTCGGCTTGACGTCGCAGGGGGGCGAAAAGAATTCGCGCCCATGCTGCAAGAATTGCGGCAAAACCCGGCAAGAACTGCCGGTCCGGGGACACCCACGGGCAACACGCTCGCTGCCATGCTCCAGCGGATGGATACGGACCAAGACGGCCGAATTTCTCCGCTGGAGCTGAGGGCTTCCGCGAAGCGAGCCTATCAGGTGCCGGAACGCTCAAAAGTCTGATTCTTCCGCATCCCGCCGGCCTGATCCTATAAGGGGGTCATGTCGCAAGCCAAGATCGCCCAATTCGGCGCTACCGCCATCATCATGCGCGTGCTGCGGGCTTCCGCTTCCGATCGCATTGCCCTGACCAGCGCGGGCTGCGCCTTTTATGCCATGCTGGCGCTGTTTCCTGGCATTTTCTTGCTGATCTCGCTCTACGGCATGGTGTTCGACGCGGCGGCGGTGGAACCGCAGCTTGAAGTGCTGCGCGAATTGGTCCCCGAAGACACTTTTGAAATGATCGCAACCCGCGTGCATGATCTGGTGGAAGCGCCCCGCCCGCGCCTTGAATGGAGCGCGATCCTGAGTGCCGCCATCGCGATCTGGAGTGCCTCGGCCGGCACGCGTGCGACCATAGGCGCGCTGAACATGGCGCATCATGTGGAAGAAACACGGCCCTTCTTTCGCTATCACGCTTTGGCCATTGGGCTGACTCTAGCGGCAACCTTGGCCGCTGTGATTGCAATTGCGGCGCTGGTCGCCTTGCCAGGCATTTTTGCATTGATCGGCTTGCCCGCGCTGCAAGCACTTTCGCTGCGCGGACTTTCGCTGCTGACGCTGTTGCTGCTGATTGGGTTTTCGCTGCTGGCCGTGTATCGGCTGGGGCCGGCATCACGCCGCCTGCCGATCCGCCGCATCCTGCCAGGCGTTTTCATGGCAACGCTACTATGGGCTTTGGGGTCCGCGGCCTTCAGCCTTTATGTCGCCGACTTCGCAACCTATGACGCCATGTATGGGCCGCTTGGTGCCACGGTGGGCTTGCTGATGTGGTTCTATGTCAGCGTTTATGTCGTGCTGCTGGGTGCCGAATTGAATGTCGCGCTGGCGACGCAAGCCGGGGCGTGGTGACAGCGGCGCGCCGCCGGGCCAGAATCGGCGCGGAGGCCCCGCATGACCCAAACCACCATCAGCGCCATCACCATTCACTGTGTGGATGCGCCGATTGATCCACCGCTGCGCAATAGCCTGAATGTCATTCCCCGCGCGCCCTTGGTGATTGCGGAAGTCACCACCAAGGATGGCGCGACGGGCACGGCCTATGTCTTTCCCTATACCCGTGCGGCACTTGGGCCGACTGCGTCACTCGCACGTTCGATTGGGGAAGGGCTGATCGGGCGGCCATTGGCGCCGACATCGCTCTGGCGCGAATTGCATGATGGGTTTCGCATTCTGGGCAGCGAAGGCTTGGTGCAGATTGCGCTGTCGCTGCTGGATATGGCGCTTTGGGATGCGCTGGCGCGTCGCGCTGGCCTACCGCTTTACGCCATGCTGGGGGCGGAAGCGCGGCCCATGCCGATTTATGCCTCGCTTCGCGGATGGGGGCCGGCGATGCTGGCGGAAGAAGCTGGGCAGGCTGTGGCGCGGCTTGGCGCGCGGGCGGTGAAATTCAAACTGGGCCATCACAAGCTTGAAGATGATCTGGCGACGGTGCGCGCAGTGCGTGGCGTGGTCGGTGATGATGTCGCGATTTTCGTGGATTACAATCAGGCGCTGACGCTGCCTGAAGCTGAACGGCGCGGACGCGCGCTGCAAGCGCTGGATGTGCGCTGGCTGGAAGAACCGCTGCCGGTCCAGGATGATGCGGGCATGGCGGCCCTTGCCGCGCGGCTCGAAATCCCCATCCAGGGGGGCGAGAATTGGTGGGGACCGGCCGGCATGCAGCGCGCCTTGGCGGCTGGCGCCTACGATTTCTGCATGCCGGATGCGATGAAGATTGGCGGTGTGACAGGCTGGCTACGTGCCGCGGCCATGGCGGCAGCGCATCGTGTGCCCATGTCGTCACATATCTTTGTCGAAGTCAGCGCGCATTTGCTGCAAGCAACCCCCACGGCGCATTATTTGGAACATCTGGATATCGCCGCACCCCTGTTGCGCCAGCCCTTGGCAGTGCGGGATGGCATGGCGCTGGTATCCGATGCGCCAGGGCTTGGGCTTGAATGGGATGCGACGGCGTTACGGCATTTTGCCGTGGAATGATTCCGTCAGAACGCCATCACGCTGCCTGCGCGAGTGTCGGCGCGCTATCCGCCACTGTTGTCCGATGCAGATCGCGCGGCTTATCGGCCGGGTAGCGCCGCGCGCGATGCATGGTCACGCGGTTGTCCCACATCACCAGATCATGCGCGCGCCAGACATGGGCATGCACGAATTCGCGCTGGGTTGCGTGTTCCGTCAGATCACGCAGCATGGCGCGGGCTTCGGGCACCGGCATGCCATGGATCTGCCCGGCATGGGCTGAAAGAAACAGCGAAAGCCGCCCGGTCTTGGGATGGCGTCGCACCAGGCGCTGCGGCACCGGCGCCCATCTTTGGCGTTCTTCTTCCGTGAAATCCGTGAAGCCCAGAATGCCGCGCGAGAAGATCTGGCTGTGATCCGTGATCATCTCTCGAATTTCTGATTTCATCGCCGGGTCAAGCGCATCCCAGGCAGCGCGCATATCGGCGAATTCCGTATTACCGCCCTCACCCGGGATCACCCGCGCTGAAAGCAGGGAATATTTCGCCGGCGTCGCCTTGAAGGATGAATCGCTGTGCCAGAGCATATTGCCCAGGCTGAACAGGCGCCGCCGATCATCGCGCGCCAGCACATTGGAATTTTTGTCGAGGTTGGAGATGTCATTCACCTCCATGGCAAGGCGCCGGTCAGCGACCTTGGCGATATCGCCGGTCGCGGTTTCAAGCGGGCCGAAGTTGCGGCTGAAGGCCAATTGCTGTTCGTCATTGATGTCCTGGCCGTGAAAGACCAGCACGCCAAAGCGATCCATGCCGGCATCAATAGCGGCGGCATCGGCGCTGCTGACCGGGTTTCTTAGATCAATGCCGGCAACCACGCCGACAAAATCGGGCCGCGCCGGATTGGCGGGGGTGATGGTGACAGTCATGGGTTCCTCCTTTGGCGCCTTGCGGGCACCTTTGACCCGGAGCATAGCGCGGAAATCAGCACTTTGAAGCGGTTTGTACGGCGCGGCCTGTCCATGCCAGAAAGCGAGCATGTCCGATGTCCAGAGCCGCCCCCGCCGCGCCGCCGGCCCGCCGCCCAATGCAGCGCGGCTGCGGGAAGCGGCGCTCGCCCATCTGGCGCGCTTCGCGGCGACCGAGGCAGGGCTCAGGCGCGTCCTGGAACGCCGTGTGGCGCGCTGGGCCCGCGCTGCCGAGGCTGAGGGCCAGCAGCGGGAGGCCATTGCCGCCAGCGCCGCCGCGCTAACGGCGGAGATTGCCGGCATTGCGCAAAGCCTGGTCGCCGCGGGCGCGGTGAATGATGCCGCCTTTGCCGAAAGCCGAGCCCGGCGCCTGGCGCGTTCCGGCCATTCCCGCCGTGCCATTGCCGCGCATCTTGCTGCCAAGGGGATCGAGAGTGACACCGCCGCCGCTGCCTTGCCTGAGGGGGAGGAGGCTGAGCTTTTGGCCGCCATCGCCTTTTGCCGTCGCCGCCGGATTGGGCCCTTCGCGCGTGTGGCGCCGGATGCGCCGGCGCGCATGAAGGCTTTGGCCGCCCTCGCGCGCGGCGGCTTTGCCCAGGGCCTCGCGCGCCGCGCCTTGGCGATGGAGCCAGACCAGGCCGAGGAAATGCTGCTGGCGGGCCGGCGCGAATGAGTGACCAGACTGAGATCAAAGGGCCGGTGGTCTTCACCCGGCATGGCGTGGCGCATGGCATGCGCACCGCCTTGCCCTTGGTGATTGGCACCTTCCCCTTCGGTCTAGTAGTGGGAGTGATTTCGGATCAGAAGGGGCTATCCTGGCTGGAAACGGTGCTGATGGCGGCACTGCTATTTGCAGGCTCATCACAATTGCTGGCCTTGGAGCTGTGGTCTGAACCGGCGCCGATCATGGCCGCGACCATTGCCGCGCTTGTGGTGAATATCCGCATGGCGCCGATGGGTGCTGCCTTGGCGCCCTGGTTGGACAAGCTGCGCGGCGTGAAGCTTTGGGGCACCCTGGCCTTCATGGTGGATCATGCCTTCGCCCTTTCCGCCGCCGAGCAACGGCGCGGCGGGCGCGATGCCGGGTTTCTGCTGGGCATTGGTGTGACGCTTTGGTGCTTTTGGAACATCTCGGTCGGTCTTGGGCATATTATGGGCTCGGCGGTGCGATTTCCGGCGGGGCATCCGCTGTATTTCGCGGCCATTGCGACTTTTGTGGCGATACTCGTGCCGCTCTGGCGCGGCGTACGGCGAGATTTCTGGCCTTGGTTGCTGGCCGGCGTCTTGGCAGTGCTGGCCTGGAAGGCAGGGCTTGGGCCGCCCTGGCCCTTGCTGATCGGCGCCTTTGCCGGCGCGGCGCTGGGGGCGTGGTTGGAGCTGCGCCGCGAATGACGCTCCGCCCTGATGTGCTGCTCGCCATTATCGGCATGGCGCTCGCGACTTATCTGTGCCGCGCTGGCGGCTATGCGCTGTTTCGTGCGCTGCGCCCGCCGCGTTATGTGGAAGTGGTCTTGCAGCATCTGCCGGGGCCGATTTTCATGGCCTATGCCATGCCGGCGCTCGCGGCGCATGGCTGGAAGGGTTGGGTAGCGGCAGTGGCGGTGGTGGCGGTGCAGTATGCCTCGCGCAGCCTGGCGGCGGCGATCCTGATTGGGGTTGGCGCCATGGCCGGGCTCGGCGCGTTTGAAGCCTGGTATCTTGCGCGCTGAGGCGACACTTTCCCGTATTGGTGCACCGGGCATTCTGGTGTTGGTCATCATCGCCATCGGGACGTTGATTGTGCCGCTGGATACATCCGTGAATATAGCCTTTCCGGCGATCACGGCGCGGTTTGAGCTTGGGCGCACCGGCATTCAATGGGTGGTGATCTGCTATGTGCTGACCTATGGCAGCCTGATGCTGGGCATTGGCCGGCTTGGCGATATCTTCGGCTATTTGCGCGTGTTTCGCTTGGGCCTCGCCTGGAGCATTCTGGCCTTCATCCTTTGCGCCACGGCGGAAAACTACGCCTGGCTTTTGGCCGCACGTGTGATGCAGGGCATTGGTGCGGCGCTGGTGATTGGGTGCGGGCCTGCGCTGGCCACCAGCCATTTCACCGAGGATTTACGCCCGCGCATTCTGGGCTTTTACGCCTTTGGCTTTGCCGCAGGTGGTGGGTTGGGGCCGTTGATTGGCGGCGTACTGGTGGAGCATTTCGGCTGGTCCGCGGTTTATTGGTATCGCGCGCCACTCGCGGCTTTTGCGCTGGCCTTGAGCGTATTTTTGCGCGCGCCACCCGGCGCGGCTGAGCGTGAGAGTTTTGATCTGACCGGCGCGGTGCTCATCACAGGCATGATGTGCTGCCTGCTGCTGGGCATTAATCGCGCGCCGGATATTGCGGCGGGCAATCCGCTATCCTTGGCGCTGGCCTTTGGGTTTTTGGTATTGGGCTGGTGGTATGGGAGGCATGCGGGGCGCATTGCGCGGCCAGTGATTGCGCTGAAGTATTTTCGTGATGCTGATTTTCTTTTTGCCTGTATCGCCACCGCTGTAGTGAATTTCGCCTGTTTCGCGGTGCTGCTGTTCATGCCGTATCTGCTGTTGCATGGCGTTGGCTTGCTGGCGGGCTGGGGCGGGCTGGTGCTGGCGATTGGACATTTGGCGGCGATGGCGGCATCGCCTTTTGCGGGGTTTTTGCTGGCGCGCATCAGCGCGGCGCGTCTGGCGCTGATCGGGTCTGTCATGACTGCGCTCGGGCTTTGGCTGATTGGCACGATTGGCGCCGCAGGGGGCGCGCTTTTCCTGCTGGTGGCGGCGCTGGCGCTGCAAGGGATTGGGCTTGGCCTGTTTCAGGTGAGTGTGACCGATCTATTGCTGGAACGCATGCCGCGTGAGGATCGCGGTGTCGCGGGCAGTCTTTCGCAGGTATCGCGCACGCTTGGCGTGGTCACCGCTGCTTCACTGCTGAGTACCGTGTTTGCCGCGCTTGAGGTCGCCGGTGTCGCGCGCGGGCTGGCGGGGATGGAGGCGTTTCGCGCGGCCTTTGGCAGCATCTTCAACTTCGGTGCGGCGCTGGTAGCAGCACTGGTACTGGCGGGGTTCTTCGTGAATAGGCGCAGTAGACGTTAACGCGTAAGATCAAACCCCGCGCCTGGTGATCCAATGGAATTGTTGCGGGCATTTTTTATCTCGGTATCGCCGCAAACGTTGCGCAGGAAATTGCTCGCGATAGGCTATTGATCGCTCCGTCATACTTGGTTTGGACAGGCCCTCCGATCACGCCTCGCCGATCAAATGCAAATCGAGGCTGCGCTCCGGCGCGCCTCGGCGATGTTCAAACAAGTATATCTCCTGAAACTCGCCAAGCATCGGGGCCGCGTTCTGCACCGGAATACTGATGCTGGTTTGCATTAGCGCCGCGCGGATATGTGCGGGCATATTATCCAGCGCCTCATCCTCATGCCGATAAAGCCCGCGCCCTTCCGGCACCAAACGGACGAAAAACGCTTCAAGGTCTGCCAGCACTTCCGGATCGGCATTCGCCTGCACCAGCAAGGATGCCGAGGTATGGCGGCACCACAGCGTCAGCAAGCCGTTCGAAATTCCCTGCCGCGCAACCCAGGCGCGCACATCATCAGTGATCGGATACAAGCCTTGGCCGCTGGTGGCCTTCACCAAGCGGCCAAAGCATTGGCGCATATATGCCAGGGCAATCGCTTGAGATTGGTCGGGATTCCTGATTGCGGCGTAATGTGATTCATGGGTTACCTCGATTTGATGAGGTTTCTCCATGTCTTCTGCGTCACTCCTGGATCATTTTTCTGCGCTTGAGGACCCTCGCCAG
>JADCFN010000024.1 GCA_020249505.1 Roseomonas sp.
GCGCCTCGGCGATAAGGTTTTTTGCCCTATCAAAGCGCCGGGTTAGGTCGTCGCCTTCATCTTCGGAAAGCGCGGCTGCTTCAAAGCGTTCCTGAACGAGGGCCACCATGTCTTCCAGCGCGGCCAGTAGTTCCGGCGCCAGGGCAATGGTCAGCGCGTCACGCGCATCAGTGCATTCCGCCAGTGGGGTGTTTGCGACGTTCCAGGGCACGCGCGCCACGGTGCGGCCATTCGCGGCCTTCACGGTGATGTAGCGGCCAGTTTCGGATTGGCCGTGTACGCGCCACGGCGCCGGGGAATGCGTGGTGCCGGGTGCGGGAAGTGGGGCGGGTTGCGTGGTCACTTGGGCCTCCGTCTGGGTTTGACGGGGCGGAGACTGTCAGATATTCTTTCACTTTGCAATGAGAAAAACTGACATTGCATGAAAAAAAATCTGGCGCCGGGCACTTCCATAATCGGCGGTGCCTGTTAAGGTTCTTTATATGTTCTCATTCGCAGGGAGGTGCGGTGATGCGCGGGTTCGTCTGGCCTACACCTTATGATGTGGTCAAGCCGCCGAAGGTTCCGGTAGAAAGGCCCGTCCCAGCGCCTAAGCCGGTGTGTCGGGGTCTATGTCTTCCATAAAGGCAGAAAGGCGGATCGCCAGCGCGTGCGGCACCGCATCCAGCACGCCCCGATATATGAAGTCCATTGTCAGGCCGGGCAGCATTTCGCAAAGTTCAATCATTGATTCTTCAGCGGGGAAATTCGCGCTTTTGGCGCTGGTTTCCCAATGTAGGTAGCGCGTGCGGCTGATCCCAAGTCTGTCAGCCAGAGCGCGCTTTGAAAGGCCCAGTTCAAGTCTGACGGCCTGAAGGCGCTTGGCAATCTCGGCGTGGTGCAATTCGCTGCGCGTTTTGGACATGCGCGCTTTATGCCCCTGATGCGTTCTGACAGTAATGTCATTTTTTCTGTCGTTCAGGCGCGAAATAGGCTTGCAGTCTGTGAGGATTTCTGACAGTCTCGCGGTCATGGATGCTGAAACCGTAATTGCCGCTTTCGGCGGCCCGGCTGAGATGGCCCGCCGCTTCGGCGCGGGCCGCACCGCAGTTTATCACTGGCGCGTGAAGGGGGTGCCATCACGGTATTGGGTGCCGATTTTGGATGCTGCCCAGGCTGACGGGCTGGCCCAGGTGACCCGCGAAGCCGTGATGTGGCGCCCATCTGAGCCGCCAAAGGTCGCCGCCTGATGTCATCTGCGCGTGACCTGGCTGTTATCGGCTTCCGCCACCTGGCGGCAAAGTTCCGCAAACCAAGCGTAAATCTCCGCGCGGCGGCGGATCGGCGTTGTCTCGCCCGGCGGGTAAAGCCTTTCGATGCGTCCGACCATAAAGGTTCGGTTACCCTTCCGCATGTGGCAGTAGGCGCGCATGCTTTCGGGGTGGAAGGCGCCTTCCTCATCAACCTCCGCGTCAATCTGGATGATGGAAATGCGGCGTTCGGTGACTTCCCCGTGCGCGTCGGCGTATTCGATTTCAAGCGTTGCGATGGGCTTGGCGGGCGGCAGGGTGCGCCGCGGCGAGCGCTTGGGCGGTTCATCGGCAAAGGGTTCATCCGGTGCCGTGTTGCGCGGTTCTTCGCGGCGCCAAGTGCGCGCGTTGATGTAGAACAGCGCCAGAAGGCCGATCAGCAGGATCAGCGCAAAGAGCGTTTCGCCGGCCATGGGTTACGGCGTTCCGCGCGCAGCTGGGCAGATCACGCGCAAAACTGCGTCCTGGCGCAGGCTCATCAACTGCACCGTGCCTTCCTGAATGATCGGCGCGCCCCGGCATTTACCGCCGAAAAGCGCGTCAACCGTGTTGCGCTGCGCTTCGCTGGTGCCGCGGCCCCTACCCAGTGTGTCGAAGTACAGCGGCGCGTTGTGAACGGTGGTAACGCGCACGCTGTCTTCGTGAATCGGGTGCGGTTCAACCCGCAACGTGCCCATGCCGATCGCCATTGTGGTGTCAATGGAATGGCACCCCATCAGGGTCAGCCCCAGGGCGGCGGCGGTGATTGGTTTCAGCATCGGGCCATTCTCCTTCTCTGCCGGAATATGGCGAAGGCTTGCGCGTTTGTCATGCGGAATGGTTCCGCGATGGGGGCGCGCCCATGCACCTGACTACGGATGAAGAACGTCGCGCGCTGAAAACCGGGTTTCGGGTGCTGGTGCAGCATTCGGGCGGGCTGGAAGCGGCGGCGGCGGCTTCACGCCTCAGCAAGACTCATCTGGCCGCAAGCTATGATCAGGAAGCGAAAGATCGCTTCCCTGCGCTGGATGTTGTGGCGGATTTGGAACGCGCGGCGGGGCAGCCGGTTGTGACGAAGCTGTTGGCTGCCATGCATGGCCTGGCGCTGGTGCATGTGGAACCCATCGGCGGCTGCGCCATCAGCGCCATAGCTTCGGTCGGGCAGAATTCCAGTGATGTTTTCGCGGCCTTCGTGCGCGCGGTTTCGGATGGCGTGATCACGGAAGCTGAACGCGCCGATCTGCGGCAGAAGATGTTGGATTTGGTCGCCGTCGCCACAGAAGCGGCGGCGATTTTGGAGGGGGTGAAGAAATGAAGGGTCAATATGGAGCGCTCATTCGTGCGTCCTTATGGCGCGCATTGGCCGGCGTGTTGTGGGCGCCTGGTGAATGGTTCTGCCGTCTGGGGGATCGGGCGGCGCGGCGCGCGAAGCGAATCGTTGATGATCGGTGCCTTCGGTCATGAGCGCCAATCCTGGCCCATGGGGTGAACCCGGCATGATTGAGCGGCTGCGCGAATTGCATGCGCGCGGCGATAGCTACACTGAAATCGCGGATGCCCTCGGTGTTTCCAAGGGCTCCGTGGTTGGCAAGGTGCATCGGTTGGATTTGCCGCCCCGGCCTCTGCCGGTGGCGCTTGAAGGTGTGAAGAATAAGCCGCGTCGTTTGCTCGTTCCAGCGCGGCTTAGGGCGACGGTCGTTGGGGGGTTCCAAATGGCGACCGTCGCCCACCACAACTTGGCTGAGGCTTCGGCCCAGCCCGGGCCGCGCGCGGCGGCTGCTACCGCGCATTTGCCTTTCCTCCCTTTGGTGAACTCTGCGGCTGGGTCTTCAAAGCCTCGGCCGCAGCTTTTTCCGGTGCGGGGCTGTCAGTTTCCGATGTGGGGCGACAAACAAAGGCTGCTGGGGGAAGAACCGCGCTTTTGCGATGCGCCAGCGCGGCGGAATGAAGAAGGGCGGCAGGATAGTGCCTATTGCCCAGCGCATCACGCGCGCTGCTTCACCAAGCGCGGGGCTGCGAAAGATGAAGTGCGGGAAAAGCCAAAGAATCGCGCATGGCAAGGCCCGCCCGCACGCGGAAGGTTCCCGGCCTATGTGTGACGGTGTGGAATTCGCGCGGCTTGGTGCCGCAGGCAAAGAAGTGCGCGAAGTGTTGGCGCGGCATGGGCTGACGCCCGCGCAGGAAAAGAAGGTGCTGGCTGCGCTGATGGCGCAGAAAACCATCGCCGGGCGGCGGCAGGATCAATGGCCAGAAGCGGGCAAAGATACGCTCGATCTGGTTTATGGCTACATCCTGGCCGCAACGGCGCGCCAGACTGCCGCCTTCGCCGCCGCGCCGATTGAGGGCCACGCATGAGCCCGAATATGGCGGCAAAGCTATTGACGCTTCTGACGCTTGCGGAAGTGTGGCTGAAGATGCGGGCTCATGATGATTTGGCGCTCGCGCATTCAAGCATGCGGGAATTTCTGAATTGCTTTCCGGATGCGCCCACGGATTTGCTTAGCCTGATGAAGAATGCAGAGATTTGGCGGCAGAAGCAGGGGCATGAAGAAGTCGCGCGCTGCCATGCGGAGATGCGCGAATTGTTGGAAGGTGTGCCAGCCCATGGGTGACAAAAGCGCCATTGAATGGACTGACGCCACCTGGAACCCGGTGACCGGCTGCACGAAGATCAGTGCGGGGTGCGATAACTGCTACGCTGCGCGCTTTGCTGAACGCTGGCGCGGCACGCCCGGGCATCCGTTTGAAGCAGGCTTTGACCTGACCTTGCGGCCTGATCGGCTTGAACAGCCGCTGCGCTGGAAGAAGCCCAGGCGCATCTTCGTCAATTCCATGTCTGACCTGTTCCATAAGGATGTGCCGGCCAGCTTTATTGATCGGGTGTTTGATGTGATGGAGCGGGCGGATTGGCACAATTTCCAGGTGCTGACTAAGCGCAGTAGCCGTATGCGTTCTTATCTGATGGATCGATTCCGCAATCTGCCCGACCATGTATGGCTTGGTGTTTCTGTGGAAGACGCCAAGGTGAAGCGCCGTATTGACGTTCTTTGTGAGATTCCTGCGCGGGTGCGCTTTTTGTCAATCGAACCGCTTATTGGTCCGCTTGGCGCACTGAATCTATTTGGCATTCATTGGGTCATTGTCGGCGGCGAAAGCGGCCCTGGCGCGCGCCCGATGCACCCAGATTGGGTGCGCGACATTCGGGATCAGTGCATCGCGCAGAATGTGCCGTTCTTCTTCAAACAATGGGGCGGCATTCGGCCAAAATCCAATGGCCGAGAACTTGATGGGCGTGAGTGGAATGAGATGCCTGTTGGTTACAAGATCGGGGCGGTGCGGTGAACGCAGCCGCCCTCGCCCCTGACGTTCACGCCAGAATCGCATCCGCGTGGGATAACCGCAAGCCGCATGGCCTGGACACCGGCATTTTCGCGCCGTTGCCCAAGCGCGGCACCAAAGCCGGTGAGCAAATTGCGTGGGCGTTCCCGGAACATCTTACGAAGCAGGATGAAGGCCATATGGCGCGCGCGATGGTGGCGCTTGGCCTCACGCGGCGGCTGATGACAGCGCCGCGCTGCGGCACGCCGCTTTGGTATGAAGCGCGCATGCCACAGGTGCATAACCCGCGCCCTACAATGCTGGAATGGCCGGTGCTGCTCATGGCATCCGCCATGGATGCGCCTGATCGGCATGATGTTTGGATATGCACTGTCTCTGGTGACTGGATCACCGGGTCGCATGGTGCGCGGGGGCGCAGCTTTGTCAGCTTGGGCCAATACATCTGGGCAGTATCAGCATTTGAAGCCGCGCGGCGCTTGTGCCGGGCAAATGGCTATAGGGGGGTTCCACGTGTCGGCGACCTTCGATGATGGGTTTGACAAGACGCTTTCCGATGCCGCCCGCCAGTTGAAGGTGGTGGAAGGCGGCAAGGGCAAGCGCAAGGGTGGGGGCGGTGATGCTCCGCCGCCCGAATCGCCGCCGCCGGAAGATTTGGATTGGTCCGCCGCGCCGGTCGAATGTTTGGGCGTGAATGGGGAGACCTGGTGGTTTGTGGATGCGTATCGGCAGATCATCGCGATCCAGGCGGGCAAGCTTTCCGCGCGCGGCGCCTTGAATGCGCTGTTGGGTGGGGATGCCACGGGCTGGGCTGCGCGCCACTTCCCGGAATTTGACAAGGAAGGCATGAAGACCGGGGATTATAGCCCGCGCAAGCTGCACAAGGCGCTTGCGGAACAAATGACGGTAGTGGGGCTGTTTGACCCCACCACGCCGCGCCGCGGGCCTGGAGTTTGGCTGCATCAGGGCAAGCCCGTGGTGCATGCCGGCGCCAATGTTTTATTTGCTGATGGGGCGCGTAAGCCAAGCTTTATCAAGGACGGCATTGCCTATATCGCGGCGCGCGCCATTGCGCAGCCGCATGATGGGCAGGATGGCCGGCCAGAAGCGGGCAGTGCCGCGCTGGCGGAAGAAGCTGAAGCGATGTTCCGGCAGTGGAATTGGGAAAACGGCGCGTCAGATCGGATGCTGCTGGGCTGGTGGGTGATCGCGAACCTCGGCGCGCTGGCGCCCATGCGCCCTCTGGCGATGATTGATGGGCAGGAAGGTGCGGGGAAATCCACGCTGTTGGAAATTCTGGCGGCGCTTTGCCCGGCTGGTGAAATGACGAATGACACCACGGAAGCGGGCCTGCGCCAGCGCATGAATCAGCGCGCGGCGCCGATGATCCTGGATGAATTTGAAGGTGAGGAATTGCTCCGCGTGCTGGCCATGCTCCGGCGCATTGTCACCGGGGAAGGTAGCCGGTCCTTCCGAGGGCAGGGCAGCCAGACCGCTGTGGTGACAGAGGTGGTGGGCACGGCGGTGATGGGCGCGATCGGCGCGCCTTTGGCGAATAGCGCTGAAACCACGCGCATCCTGCGCCTGATGCTCTGGCCCCGCGCCCCTGGTGTGCCAAGCCTGGAAAAATCCGCCTTGCTATCCTGGTGCCAGAAGGAAGCGCCGGCCTTGTGGGGCCGCGCCATCGCCGCCTGGCCGCGCATCCACGCCAATGCTGCCATGATGCGCCTGGTGCTGAACCGTGCGGGCTGTTCGCCGCGATACGCGGATATGCTGGGCTGGCTGATCGGCGCGCGCGAAGCCATGGTGGCTGATCTGCCCTTGACCGAAGCGCAGGCGGAGGAAGCCTTGCAGTGGGCGTGGGGCTGGGTGGTGACAGAAGCCGAACAGGCGGAAGACACCACGGCTGCGCGCTGCCTTCAGCATCTGATGTCATGCCCCGTACTGACCGGGCCCGGCCATTCGGAAACCGTGGCGGTATTGGTGGAGCGCACCTTGCGCGAACCGGATGCGCCGGCGGCGAAGCTGCTGGCTGAGATAGGCCTGCGACTGGCCCCGTACCCCATAGATGGTGGGGATACGGCGCGGGTTGGGCTGTATGTGGCAGCCGGGCGAAGGCCATCGCTGGCCAGGCTGTATCAGCAAACGGAATGGCAAGGCGGGCGCTGGGGCACGGTGCTGGCGCAGCTGCGGGCCAGGGTGGCGGATGCTGAGATACGCGCGCAGCCGATCAAGACCCGCGTGCGGTTTTCTGGGGAGAATGACAGGGCGCAGGCTGTGTGGCTGGCGCCTGAATTGCTGCCTTCGGGCGCGGCAAAGGGGCTTGGGATGGATTGAACTGTCCCGCTAAGTGTCCCGCTGATAGGCCGATTTGTCCCGCATGAAGCGGGCAAGTCATTGAAAAGCTTAGATGCGGGACAGCGGGACAAGCGGGACAGGGCACTTCCTCATGTGTGTGCGCGCGTCGCATGTGCGCGCATTTAGGAAATAGGTGTGTCCCGCATGTCCCGCTTGTCCCGGTATGTATAATAATAAATTAAATCAGATAGATAGATAGATAGATAAGGGACAAAGGGCGGGACAGTTTCTGGTTGGGCGGGACAATTCAGCGAAAGGGGCGGCGATATGGCGGAACATCGGGCGATCAAGGGGATCACTTTGGGGGTTGGTGTTGTCCAACCGGGGGGTGCATGGGTGACCGGGGACGGGATGGCTCAGCGCGTGATTGAATCGGCCCATGCGCGTGCGATGGCCGAGCAAGCCCGCGCCGTGGCGGCTCAGTGCCACGCGGCGCCGTTTTTCAGGGCGCCGGTGCAATATGACCCTGAAGCGGCTGTGCGGGCAGCGGAAGGGGCGCAGCGCAGGGCCGCGCGGCGGCTGATGTCTGACAAGCTGGCGCAGTTGGCGGAACGGGGCAGGATTGACCCATGCGAGTGGCGGGCGGCTTTGGAGATGCGGCTCGTGGTTGAATATGCGGAAGGCGGTCGCATGCCGCTGGTGCGGTCTCAATTGCGGGAAAGGCTGCCCTCGGGTGGGGATGGCACTGGCGAACTGATCGCGACGGAAGAATTGGTGCGGATCGCCTATGATCCGTGGCGGCGGTATGCTCGGCGGTATCCAGTCACGAAAGGTGCGACGCTTGAATGCCTGACGCGCGGGCCGGTGTTCCATGGCAAGGGGCTGAGGCAAGTCGCGAATGATATTGGGATTGACCAGCGCCGTGCGGAGCGCCTGCTGAGGCGCAGCTTGAGCCATTACGCGGGGCTGCGCGGCTGGCCCAATGCCGCGGCGGAAGAATGCTGTTGACACGCTGCCACGTTTCGGTGCATGAATCCACTAGTAGGCGATTCTGCGCCCGGATAGCCCCACCATCTGGGCTTTTTCATGCCCTGCACCCCTGCACCACATCCATCGCGCGCCCAGCATCGCGGGTCCTTCCCGGCCCAAACTGTACGCGGGAGGCTGACGCGCTCGAGTTTTCTAGTGTGGGGGTTCATTGAAACGGTTCACTGGGGTTCACGATGGCCGCTGACGGTAAATTGACGGTCGGCACCAAGGCTGAATATGCCGCGCATCGGGGCTGTTCCCGCGCGTATGTGTCCAAGCTGATCCGCGAAAAGAAGCTGGATGCACCGGCCTTGATGGCTGATGGCAGAGTGAATTTTATCCTAGCGGACCTGACGGTCGGCAAGCCATCCAGCGCTGACGCCGAATCGCTGTTTTCTGCCCCATCTGCCGGCACCCCGAACTTCGCCGAAGAACGCGCCCGCCGCGAAGCCGCCGAGGCCACGCTGGCTGAAATGAAGCTGCAGGAAAAGCAGCGCGAAGTCCTGAAGGCCGATGCGGTAGCGCAGGCCGCGACCAGTGTTTTTGGGCGGGCCATGGCTAAGTTTTCAGAAGCTTGGGTGGAACTGGCCGTGGTGCTGGCACCCATGACCGACCCCGCCGCCATTGCTGACCGCCTGGCTGATGAACAGCGCCGCGTGATGGCGGGGCTACACAAGGAATTCATGGAGGATGCTGCCAACCGCTCCGCCGCGTGATGCTGAGGCACTGCTGCTGAATGCAGTAGCCTTTGCTTGCCGCGTGGCTCCCCCGCGCAATGTGGCGGAATGGGCGGAAGCGGAACGCATTGTGGCGGCCGAATCGGGCAGCCCTTGGCCTGGTCGCTGGAAGACTGATCGGGTGCCCTATCTGCGCCAGATCATGGAAGTGATGACGCTCAGCCATCCGGCCAGGCGTGTGACCTTCCTGAAATCCGCGCAGATCGGCGGGTCTGAGGCTGCGCTGAACCTTATCGGCCAGGTGATGGCCGAAACGCCAGCCCCCGTGCTGGTGATGTTGCCTTCGATTGACATGATGCGCGGCTATAACCGCCTGAAGCTTGATCCCATGATCAGCGCCAGCCCGGCCTTGGCGGCGCGCGTGGAAGAAGTGGTGGCGCGGTCTGGTGAGGAAAGCACCGCCACTTTCAAGCGGTTTCCGGGCGGGTATCTGCAGCTTCTGACCGCCAATTCATCGGCCAACTTGCAGATGCGATCTGCGCGAGTGCTGCTGATGGAAGAAGTATCTGACTATCCGATGGATGCTGATGGCCGCGGTGATCCGGTTCGCCAGCTTGAAGCCCGCGCCATCATCTATGCGGGCCGCGAGAAAATCCTGAAGGTCAGCACGCCGGCGGAAGAAGATTCCTGCCGCGTCACTGCAGCTTATGAGGCTTCAAGCCAGGGCAAGTTTTTTGTGCCCTGCCCGCATTGCCAAACGAAGCAGACGCTGGAATGGGAAAGCCTGCGCTGGCCGAAGGGACAGCCGCAAGCCGCGCAGTACCATTGCAGCGAATGCGGTACGGGGATTGATCCGATCCATCGCCCGGCGATGCTGGCGCAGGGCGAATGGGTGCATGCAAAGCCGGAATTGCTGACAGAACATGCGGGCTTTGCGATCAATGCGCTGTATAGCCCAACCATTTCCTGGGCGGATTTGGCTGCCGAATTCGAAGAAGTCAAAGATGATCCCGAAGGCCTGAAAACCTTCACGCAGCAAAAGCTGGGCCGCGCCTGGCGCATTGCTGGTGAAGCACCGGAATTTCAGCGGCTTTATGACCGCCGCGAAAGCTGGGCGCCTGGTACTGTCCCGAAGGGCGGGCTGGTCCTGACCGCCGGGATTGACGTTCAGCGCAATCGGATCGAGTTGTTCATCTGGGCTTGGGGACGCCTTCGGCAAAGCTGGCTGGTGGATCACATCATCATTGCTGGCAGCCCCTTCGCCTGGGCCACCTGGGAACAGGTGGCGGCTGCGCTTGAAACCATCTACCCGCATGAGGCAGGCGGCGCGTTGCCGATCAGCCTTTCCGCAGTGGATAGCGGCGATGGCACCACCACGGCGGAGGTCTATGCCTTCGTTCGAAAAGTCGGGCAGCGCCGCGCCATCGCCGTGAAGGGCCGCGATGCTCAGCCACAGGCCATCGCGCCAGGCGGCAAGGTTGATGTGCGGCGCAGCGGCAAGCGAGTTGGCCAGTTGAAGCCTTGGTTGGTGGGGTCATCCTACCTCAAGGGGGAATTCTACGGGCAGTTGCGGTTGGAGAAACCCACTTCTGAAAGCGCGGCAGGCTATCCGCCGGGGTATGTGTTTCTGCCAGAGCATTTGGCCGGCGAAGAAGTGTGCCGGCAATTGGTTTCGGAAGAAATCCGCCGCCATAAAATCCGCGCCGGGGTGTTCCGGCAGGAATGGGTGAAGACCCGAGAAAGAAACGAAGCGCTGGATTGCCGCGTTTATGCCCGTGCCGCCGCCGCGCTGCTTGGGATTGAACGCTGGCAGGAAGCGGAATGGGCTCGGGCTGAATTACAACTGGCCCTGATGCAGCCCGCCCGCCGCGCGCTGCAGACGCATTTGGCGCTTGATGCTGAAGAAGAAGCGCCGCTTGAAGAAACTCAGCCGGATGAAACGCCGGTTGATGAACCCGCTACCGTGCCGGCCCGTGCCGCACCGCCGCCGCGCCCTGCCTTCCGCCCGCGTGGCTGGGGTGGGGCTGCTGGTGGCGCCTGGTAAAGGATAAACCGCATGTTTGCTGATACGCTCGCCTGGGCTCTGGCTCAGGTTGCCGGGACGCGCGCGCGCGTGCTGGCAGATGCCTATACCAGCGGCACGCGCAAGGTGACATTCGAAAACCGCACTGTGGAATACGCAACGCTGGCTGAAATGGAACGCGCGCTGAGCGCCCTTTACGCCGCCAGCGTCAGCGCCACGCATCGGCGCCCGGCGCGTACTATTGCCGTCATTGGTGGTGGTTCCTGATGGGCTTGCTTGATCGGCTGCGCAAAACTCTTTCTGGCAGGTCGGCGGCTTTTGCCGCAGCGCGCCAGCCGGCGGGCCGCGCAAATTGGAATGCGCCAACCGGGTCCGCGCGCAAGGCGATGGATGGCGCGATCCGCACCATTGCTGATCGGTCGCGGGATGCGGTGCGGAACAATGCCTATGCCAGCCGCATTGTTGATTTGTGGGTTGCCAATGCGGTCGGCACCGGCATCACCACCACCTGGAAAGTGCCGGAAGGTTCAAATTCCGGCGCGGCGCCTGAAGCCGCTGCCTGGGCGAATTGGGCGGCTGGCCCCGGCTGCGATGTGGAAGGCGAATTGGATTGGGCGGGCCTGCAGGCGCTGGCCTTTCGCGCGGTTGTGGAAAGCGGCGAAAGCCTGATTTGGATGCGCAGCGTGCGCCCTTCCGCCGATAACCCCGTGGGCTTGGCGTTGCAGGTGCTGGAAGCGGATCGGCTGGATTGGCACCACACCGGCATGGCGCCGAATGGAAATCGGATTATCCAGGGCGTGGAGGTCAACCAAAGGGGCCGCAAGGTTGCCTTCCACCTGCGCGAAGATGATGATGATTTCCCGCTGCTGCGCCGCGCCCATGCCAAGCGCATCCGCGTGCCCGCCGAAGACCTGATCCACCTTTATCGCCGCCGGCGCCCTGGCCAGTTGCGCGATGTGTCCTGGTTGGCGCCCATCTTGTGGCAGTTGCGCGATTTAAGCGAATACGAATCGGCCCTGCTGAAAAAGGCGTTTGTGGAAGCCTGCCTTGCCCTGGTGGTGACGGGTGATGACGAAGAATCAGTTTCTGGCGAAGTGTTGCAAGACGCGGCTGGGAACAAGGTTGAATATCTGGAACCTCAGCAGATTTTATATCGGCGCGGCGGCGGGACCATTGAAACGGTGAACCCATCGGGCGGCGGGGATCATGCGGGGTACGCCAGGCGCCATTTGGAAGCCATTTCTGTCGGCGCCGGCCTGACTTATGACCAGGTTTCGGGCGACCTGTCACAGGCAAATTATTCCAGCTTGCGCGCTGGCAAGATCGAATTCCGCCGGCTGTTGGAGCAGGTCCAATATACCATGCTGGTCCCCATGCTGATCAGCCGCGTGGCGCGGCGCTTTCATGCACAGGGCGCGCTTTTGGGCCTGTTCCCATCCGATTATTTGGCGCCTTTCCATGTGCCGCCAGCGCCGGAAATGGTGGACCCCAGCAAGGATACCGCCGCGCTGATCGCACAGGTGCGCGCTGGCTTTATCAGCCAGGATGAAGCGGTTGGCATGTTTGGTTCGAACTTCGATGACGTCATGGCGAAGATCGCCAAGGCAAACAAAAAAGCCAAGGAACTTGGCGTCATTCTGGATACTGACCCGCGCTATGTCGCCAAATCCGGTGGCGCGCAGGATGCCAAGCAAAACGCGGCGGTGCAGCTTGCGGCAGATGACGCCGCGCAAGCCTAAAGGAAAATCGAATGACTGAAATGCAAACTGCGGAAGCGCCGCGGCTTGAAGCGCGCTTTGCGCCCAGCACGTTTAACGCGGATACGCGCACGGTGGAACTGGTGTGGAGTACGGGCGCCCGCGTGCGCCGTACCGATTGGCGCAGTGGCCAGCCTTTCATTGAAGAGCTGGCCATGACTGAAGAAGCGGTGGATTTGGCCAGGCTGAATGGTGGCGCGCCGCTGTTGAATACACATGGCCAGTATGATCTGCGTGATGTGATCGGCGTAGTTGAACGCGCCTGGATCATGAATGGCGAAGGCCGCGCCCAGGTGCGCTTTTCTGCGCGCGATGAAGTCCAGCCCATCTTGAATGATGTGCGCGATGGCATCCTGCGCAATGTGTCGGTCGGCTACCAGGTTGCTTCTGAAGATTGGCAGGAATCGCGTGGGCCGGATGATGTGCTGGTCCGCACCGCCAAAAAATGGACCCCGTTCGAGATTTCGCTTGTCCCTATCCCGGCCGATGCCAGCGCGCAGGTGCGTGCGGCCGGTGCCGCTTCTGCGGCAGAAGGCAATAACGCGCCTAGGCGCGAAGGAGAGAGCATGGCCGATACTACGGTCCCCGCCGCCGAGCAGGCGCGCGACAACAATGTGGCATCTGCCGCCGCGGCGGTTGATGCCAATGCAGTGCGCACGCAGGAACGCGCGCGCATTGAAAGCCTGGAAGAACCCGCCCGTCTGGCGCGTTCCCAAGGGCTGGATGAAACCCAGGTCAACGCACTGAAGGCGCGTGCCATCAACGGCGACCATGATGCGGCCTGGCTGCGCGCGGAATTGTTCGGCGCTATTGTGGCCGCTGATGAAGCCCGCCCGGCCCTGAAGCCTGGTGCGGTGAGCCAATTCGGCCGTTCCTATGAAGATCCCGCGAATATCGTTGACGCCATGGCGACTGCCATTGCTGCCCGCCACATGCCGGCGGTGGCCAGCAAGGCGGGTGAAGGCCAGTGGCGCAACTTCGTGGGCCTTCGCCCTTCCGATATGCTGATCGAATTGGCGCAGGCGCGTGGTGAACGGGTTTCTTCCCGTGACCGTGAAAGGCTGATTGCCCGTGCTTTCCACACTTCGTCTGATTTCCCGCTGCTGCTGGCCAATGCCGGCAATAAAATGCTGGAAGCGGGCTATGCGCTGGCGTCCCCTTCTTATCGGGCGTTCTTTGCCCGCCGCCGCTTCAACGATTTCAAGGCGCATTCCTTCCTGACGGCGGGTGATTTCCCGTCCCTGCAGGCTTTGGGTGAAGGTGGCGAAATCAAGCGCGGCACTGTCAGCGAAAAGCGCGAACAGATCACGCCGGCCACTTATGCGCGTGGCGTGGCGGTTACGCGCCAGATGCTGGTGAATGATGATCTTGGCGCCTTTACTGACTTCGGCACCATGATTGGCCGCCGCATTGCGGATTGGGAAAACGCCACGGCCTATGGCGTGGTGAATACCGCTTCTGGTGACGGTCCGACTTTGGCCGAAGGCAGCGCTGCGGTGTTTGCCGCTGGCGGCACGCGCAACAATAAGGCAGGCACCGCCAGCGCCGTCACTGCGGTAGCGCTCGGCCTTGGTTTCAATGCCATCAAGGCGCAGTCCAGCCTGGATGGCCTGAAGTTGAATATCCAGCCGCGCTATCTGGTGTGTTCGCCCATTCAGGAATTTGTGGCGGCGCAGTTCGCGTCTTCCACGGTGGTTCCTTCCGCGCCTGGCAATGTGAACGTCTTCGCGAACCGCTTTGAAGTGGTGTCGGATGCCAATATCCCGAACAACCGCTGGTATCTGTTTGCCGACCCCGCCGCCGCGCCGGTCTATGTGTATGGCTATGTCGGCGACAATGAAGTGCCGCAAGTGCGCGTGGGCCAGCCGATGGGTGTGGATGGCACGGTGGTTGAAGTGGTGCATGACTTCGCGGTTGGCGCCATGGATTTCCGCGGCGGCTTCTTCAACGCGGGCGCTGCGCCGGCCTGATTTTGATGGCCCTGGGCGCATGGGGCGCCCGGGGCTTCCCCTTTTTCCTGTGAAGGATCTGTACAAATGAAGACCTATGTTCAGGCGGGCGATGCTATTGACATCACCGCCCCTGCCGCCCTCACCGCTGGCCAAGGCCTGTTGCTGGGCGATATCTTTGGTGTGGTGGCAGCCGATGCGGCTTCCGGTGCGCCTGCGGTGCTTTATACCGAAGGCGTGTTCACGCTGCGCAAGGCCACTGGCACCATCAATGCTGGCGTCCGCGTATTCTGGGATGACACGGCAAAGCGCGTCACCACTACCGCCACCAGCAACCGCTGCATCGGTTGGCATGTGGGCCTTGCTGCCAATGCGGGCGCCGACAATACTGACATTCTGGTGAAGCTCGGTCAGCCGAACGCGCTGGCTGCCTGATCATGAACGCCTTCGCTACCGCCATGGCCGCGCTTGTCGCGGATGCAAACATGGCGGCAGCGGTGACGTATTACGCGGGTGGCAGCGGGCCAGGTGTGGCCCTGCGCGCCATCCGCACCGCACCAGATGCGGCGGAGCAAGCCTTCGGCACCGGCATTGTGCAGGCGACTGACGTGCTTTCTGTGGCCGTGGCTGACCTGCCGGCCGTGGCCATCGGTGATGTCTTCATCTTGGCGGATGAGGTGGAATTGACTGTGGTGTCTCAGCCCATGCGTGATGTCACGCAAACCGCATGGCAGGTGATGTGCCGCAGATGAAGTTTGTGGCGCAGGTCAAGGGCAATATCGCGGAATACATGAAGCTGGAAGCGGAAGGCGGCGCGCGCGCGGCTTCCCGCGTGATGGGTGAAGAAACGCGCCGGCTGCAACTGGATTTGCGCAGCCAGGTCAGCGCGGCTTTCGGCCTGAAGGGGCGCAGCATTGGCAATGCGTGGCGTGCCCAAACTTTTCCGCGTAGCAGGCCAAGCTTGGGCGCGGCGGGGCTGGTTTGGTCCAAAGTGCCGGCCATTGTGGATGCCTTCGAAAAAGGCGCGATGATTCGGCCCAAGGGTGGGAAGAAGTTTCTGGCGATTCCCACTGGCTTCAACGCGGATCGCGGGCGCCGTGGTCGGGGCAATGGCGGCATGCGCGTGACACCGGCGCAAATGGTGGCCAGCAAGCAAGCCTTCATGCGGCCTTTCAAATCCGGCAAGGGCTTTGTCTGGTGCCTGCCTTTGAAGCGTGGCGAAAATACCGGCAAGCAGCGCCGCACGCGGCTGATGGCGGGCGGTGTGGCTGAAGTCGGCACAGGCAATCGCAAGGGCCGTGAAGCCTGGGCGCGCGGCCTGCTGGCGCAAGGCATGGTCCCCATGTTCCTGCTGCTGCCCGCGGTGAAACTGCCCAAGCGCCTGGACATTCGCAAGCCAGCCGAACAAGCCGCCGCGCGCATCCCGGGCCGCTTTGTCGCCGAATGGGATAAGGAGGTCCGCGCAAATGTCCGCACGTGAAACGGCCATCGCCGCGCTGGTGGCGCAGATTACCGCATCCGCCGCCGCCCGGCCCGCGCCCAAGCCCGTGGTGCTGCGCAATGAACCCTACCCGCAAAGCCTGCCCGCTGGCGGCCTGGTGGTGGTGCGGGATGGGGAAGTGGTGGTTTCTGAAGCCATCATGTCTCCGCTGCGCTACCACATCGAACATGCCGCTGAGGTGGAGGTGGTGGTCGCCGGCAATACTGCCGCCGCCCGCGCCGCGGCGATTGATGCTTTGCTGGTGGCTTTGTCCGCTGGCGTGTCCGCCAATCGCACGCTTGGCGGTGCGGTGGAATTTGCCGAGGTCGGCACCGCCGATCTGGAAGACATTGAATTTGAAGGCGCCGCCGCGCTGCGTGCCGCGCGCTTTTCCGTAACCCTGCAATTCACCGCGGCTGCAACGCCGCTTTCCTGACCGGAAGGATACTGCCATGCCGCGTGCCATTGGCGCCAATGGGCGCATTCACATGATCAAAGAAAGTACGTATGGCACCGCGCCAGGTGGTAACTGGCTGCGCATGCCGTTCATGTCTATTGACCTGGGCGCCGAACAGCCCCTGATCCAATCTGACGTGCTGGCGGTAGGCAATAGCCGCGATTCCGCAGCGCCGTTTCAAGACACAGTGACGGTGCAGGGCAATGCCGTGGTGCCGATTGACGTGATCAATATCGGCCACTGGCTGCGCATGCTGTTCGGCGCGCCGACCACCACAGGCAGCAACCCGAACTTCATCCACACTTTTGCTTCCGGCGCGGCCAGCTTGCCATCCCAGGCCATCGAAATCGCGCATCCTGATGTGCCTTCCTTCGAGATTTGCACGGGCGTCCGGGCGGGCAGCCTTGATATTGATCTCAGCCCTACTGGCCCGGCCCAGGCCACGATTGGCCTGATGGGACAAGGCAGCAGCCGCGCGGGCGCAACTGCCGCCGGCGTGCCAACCAGCGCTGCCTATACGCGCTTCAGCAAGCACCAGGGCAGCATCAGCCGTGCTGGTTCGGCTTTGGCGCAGGTGACTGGCGCGCGGCTGAACTTCAATAACAACCTGGAAATGGTCCGCACCATTCGCGCGGATCGCAAGCTTGAGGGTATTGACCCCGGCGTTTCGCTGGTTACCGGCCAGGTCACCACGCGCTTTGAAAACACCACGCTGCTGACGCAGGCGGATAATGGTTCCAGCGCGGAATTCGCCTTCGCCTATACGATTGACGCAAACACTAGCCTGACCTTCAC